>CAZFVR010000001.1:0-167070 GCA_964522215.1 uncultured Ruminococcus sp.
TAAAAAGTTTGAGACAACGAAATAAAACGCGCCTAATTTGCAAATGTGTACTTTTTCAAATTTGTTTGAAAAAAGCTTACATGTTTATTATACATCTCATTTTAGCATTTGTCAACGAAAAAGCCAAAAAAATCTTAATTGAGACATAAATTTTTGCAGTTTATAAAAGTACACATTTTGAAATCCAAGGAGGCCGCACAATGGCAAAGATTGCCGATATTATTAAATATGAGGGCGACAACAGCACCTTTATATGGAAGCATCCCTGCGAAGATTTCAACACGACCACACAACTGATCGTGCATGAATCGCAGGAAGCGATCTTTTTTATGAACGGACAGGCGCTCGATCTGTTTGGTGCAGGTCGGTACACACTCGAAACTCAAAACATACCCAAACTCGGAAAGTTTTTTAATCGCACGACCGGAGACGAGACGCCTTTTCACTGTGAGGTCTATTTTGTAAACAAGACCGAGCAAATGAGCATTAAGTGGGGTACCGACAGCAAAGTTCAGTATATTGAACCCACATATCGCTTTCCTATCTCCATAGGCGCATCCGGCGAAATGAGTTTGCGAGCCGAGGATAGCCGCAAATTACTGCTCAAGCTCGTTGGTACAGAAAATTATTTAAGTCAGCAAACATTGACATCCTTCTTCCGCGCCTTTTTGATGACGAGGGTAAAAACCTATATCGCGCAAGCAATGAAAAGCAACGCCATCAACATTTTTGAGTTGGACGAAAACCTCACCATGTTTTCGGATTCAATTCACAAAATGCTGATTCCGGATTTTGCGGATTACGGTATATCGCTTGAACGTTTTTTTGTCACCAATGTTGTGAAACCCGATGGCGATAGACAGTATGAAAAGTTTAAGGAATTGCATTTCCGCCAGTATGCTGATATTGCAGAAGCAAAGCTTCGCCAACAAGCAGATTTGATATATGCACAGACTGAAGCTCAAAAGGTTGTTATTGATTCCCAGGCGCAAGCAACTAAGCGTGCTCAAGAGGGTTATACATACCAACAGGAGCGTGGTTTTGATGTTGCAACTGAAGTTGCCCGAAATGAGGCCGTAGGCCAGTTTACCAATATGGGTGTCGGACTTGGCACAATGGCAGGTGTAGGCGGCGCAGTGGCCGGAACCGTAGGCAGTGCCATGAACAATGCATTAAAGCAAACCCCTGCCACCAATACCGAGATCAAGTGCCCTAAGTGCAGCGCACCTCTTCCGCAAAATGCAAAATTCTGTTTTGAGTGCGGAGAAAAAATAGTTGTCTTGAGCGATGAAGAAATGATATGTCCTGCCTGCGGCAAAAAAACAACGCGCGGAAAGTTTTGCATGGAATGCGGTGCACCTCTTATACACAAATGTGTTAATTGCGGAGCACAACTACCAAGTGGCGCAAAATTTTGCCTTGAATGCGGTGAAAAAGTTTAATGAGGAGTCTGCAAATGAGAAAAGCGTTTAATTATTATATTGCGGCATGGGCTGTGCTTTTAGCCTTGTTTAACGTCATATCTTTTGTTTCTGTCGGATGGGCGGGGACTGCTAAATATACGGCATCTTTTTGGATAGGATATATCTTTATAACCGTTGAATTTTTCTGCCAATTGATATGCGGCTACTTTGCCTTAAAGGATGATGATATAAAGAAAACATTTTATAATATCTCGCTTGTAACAACAAGCTACACAGGGTTGATCCTTTCATTTGTATTAGGCGGTCTTTGCATGATCATCTCACCGCTTCCGTATTGGTTGGGCATCATCCTTTGTGCGATAGTTCTCTGTTTAAATATACTGGCAGTGATCAAGGCCGCCGCCGCGGTCGATATTGTAAGCGGCATTGATGCAAAAGTAAAAGAGAACACATTATTTATCAGATCTTTAACCGTTGATGCAGAAAGCTTGATGTGTCGTGCAAAAAGCGAAGAGATCAAGGCGGAATGTAAAAAGGTTTACGAGGCTGTTCGCTATTCCGATCCGATGAGCAATAGCGCTTTAGCTTCAATCGAAAGTGAGATAACAATAAAGTTTTCGGATTTTTTAGGTGCAGTTGTTTCTGATGATTTTGACGTAGTTGCAAAATCTGCTAAAGAACTGGTCATTTTGATTGGCGAAAGAAACAAGAAGTGCAAACTTTTGAAGTGAGTGTTGATATATGACCGAACTTGAAGCATTCAAGTTACTATTTGATAGAAAAATCGAACGTGTATGCAGCTTGCGTAAGGGGTTATAAATATGGCAATTTTTAAATGCAAAATGTGCGGCGGCGCACTTGAAATTAATAATAATGAAACCGTAGCCACCTGTGAATACTGTGGAACAACACAAACCTTGCCGAAAATCGATGACGAAAAACGAGCAAATTTATATGACCGTGCAAACCATTTTCGCCGTAATAACGAATTTGACAAGGCAATGGGCATCTATGAGCAGATCCTCAACGAAGATCAGAGCGATGCCGAGGCCTATTGGTCTTTGGTTCTCTGCCGTTACGGTATTGAATATGTAGAAGATCCTTCTTCTCATAAGCGCATCCCCACTGTAAACAGAGCGCAGTTTACCTCGATCTTTGATGATGATAACTATAAGTCTGCTCTGCAGTATGCCGATGGATATCAGCGTAATATTTACGAGGAAGAAGCCAAGGCAATCAACGAAATCCAAAAAGGCATCCTTGCAATTTCTCAAAAAGAAGATCCCTTTGATGTATTTATCTGCTATAAAGAAACCGACAATAACGGTCGTCGTACACCCGATAGTGTATTGGCAAATGATCTGTACCATCAGCTAACTCAGGAGGGATTCAAGGTCTTCTTTGCCCGTATTACCCTCGAAGACAAACTTGGTTCAGCCTATGAACCTTACATTTTTGCGGCACTTAACTCTGCTAAAGTAATGGTTGTACTTGGCACAAAGCCGGAATATTTTAACGCCGTTTGGGTTAAAAACGAATGGAGCCGTTATCTTGCTCTTATCAAGCAAGGTCAGAAGAAAATGCTCATTCCCGCATACAAAGATATGGATCCGTATGACCTACCCGAAGAATTTTCGCATTTGCAGGCACAGGATATGTCCAAGCTCGGCTTTATGCAGGATTTGATCAGGGGCATTAAGAAAATCACCGCAGTTGACGAGCCTAAAACTACCGTAGTAAAGGAAACCGTTGTTTCGGGCGGTAACACAAATACTGCCCCGCTTTTGAAGCGTGCTTTTATGTTTCTCGAGGATGGAGACTGGAGTTCTGCCGACGAATATTGCGAAAAGGTGCTGGATATAGACCCCGAAAACGCTTCTGCTTATTTAGGCAAGCTTTTGTCGGAATTAAGGGTAGGAAAACAAGAATCTTTAAAAGATCAAGCAGAACCTTTTGATCATAGCAACAATTATCAAAAAGCCATTCGCTTTGCCGATAAAAAGCTGAAAACGGTACTTGTTGACTACATAGAGCATATCAATACCCGAAACGAAAACGCCCGTCTTGACGGTATTTATACCCGTGCAAAAAATGCAATGTCAGCGGCAAATACTGAAAGTGCTTATAAGGAAGCAGCACACCTTTTTGAGTCTATTAGTGAATATCAGGATTCGGCTGTTCTTGCACAGTCGTGCCATGAGAGGGCAGAGGGTTTACGAAAGGATGCTGTTCTTTCCGCAGGTAAATCTAAAATGACCGGCATTAATATATACAATTACGGATCTGCCATCAAATTATTTGAATCGATCTCCGGCTGGAAGGATGCTGATGAGCAAATCATTGCCTGCCAAAAGAAGATCGAAGAATTCAAGGCGAAGCAGGAAGCCGAGCGTTTGGAAAAAGAGCGCCAAGCTGAAATCGCACGCAAAGAAGCAGAGCGTATAGCAAAGCGAAATAAGAGGATAGCGATTATTACAACGCCTATTGTTTGTGCAATTATTGCTTTTATTATCGTTTTGAACACGGTTATTATCCCTAACAATAAATACAATAATGCCATCGCATTGATAGATGCGGGAAACATTGTTAAGGGATACGAAACTTTGGTAGCATTAGATGGCTATAAAGACAGTTCTGATATAGCAAGCTCTATCTATGATAAATATAAGGTAGAAAAACTGAAATTCGCAAAGACCGGAGATTATGTTTTCTTCGGTGCTTATGAGCAAGACAATAACACTTCTAATGGCAAAGAAGATATTGAATGGCTTGTTTTGGATATCAAAGACGGAAAAGCACTTTTGATCAGTAAATATGCACTCGACTGTAAGCAATACAATACAGGTTATACCGACATTACTTGGGAGACCTGCACACTTCGCAAGTGGTTGAACAATGATTTTATTAACTCTGCATTTTCTGCCGACGAAAGGACTATGATCCCCACGGTCACAGTACCTGCAGACAAAAATCCTAAATACGGTACAAAACCCGGCAATGTAACGCAAGATCAGGTCTTCTTGCTTAGCATTACGGAAGTAAATAAGTATTTCAGCTCCGATAGCGCAAGGCAGTGTAAACCTACCGATTATGCAGTTGCAAATGGAGTGTATGTCAATAGCACCAACAGCAACTGCTGGTGGTGGCTGCGGTCGCCCGGCTATCGTCAGCGTGATGCCGCCTATGTGAGCAGTGACGGTGTCGTCAACGTGATCGGCAACTATGTCATCGGCGCTCTCAATGCCGTCCGCCCTGCTTTGTGGATCGATCTGAACTCTTAGACGTGTAATTAACAACGGTAATATTCCTAAACCAGCAGATCATGGTATCAGCAACGAGAAGTCATGGGATATCGTTGAAGCGTGTCCGGATGAGGAACCGGTCAGGGGTGCAGCTCACACAGGTCCGGTTTTTTCCTTGATTCCACAAAACCACCGTAAAGGGATTGGCATATTTACACGAGCATTCAGCCGCCCGGAAACCTGAGTTGGGCTTCAGGCAGCCCCTCTAAATCTTCATATTAAGAAAAAATCATAAAAACTACATGTCTTAAGATACCCCGCCCGATTTTTTCGGGCGGGGTGATTTTTATGTTGCGTGCTGTTCAAGTATATTTTTAAGTGCCGACATTGAGCTTGTGTTGCTTCTGGCTATTCTGATATTTCGCTTTTTCGCCTGTTCGGCGGCGATATTCAGCATTTTATGTGACATTGTGCTTGTAAACAGCACAAGTAGGTCGGGGGAGCCGAAATTTTGGATCCCGCGATCCGTCTTCATATACACCTTTGCACTGCAGGAATATTCCCGACACAGGTCCTCGTAACGGCGTGCCATGCGCTCGTTACCTCCAACTATTACTACGCTCACATCATCTCTCCTTCTGATAATTATTGTTCCGCTGTCTCTTTTGATAGCTTTTATTTTTTACAAAACAGTCTTGCAAATGCCGACTGCTTTTCATAGCTTTCGGTGCTGTATGATATGACTCTATAGCCCATCTCACTATTGCTTCATACATTTTTATTTTTTGGTCCGGATATACGAAATGTGGCTGTCGAGCCCGGGCGCGACAGCCACATGCGCTCGCTTATGCGGGCAGCTATTTAGTTCTTTCCGCCGTGGCAGGAGCCTGCCATGGGGCAGGAGCCGCATTTGCAACCGCAGGATGACCTGCCTTTTTTCTTATCCGATACCAGTTTGGCTATTATTGCCGCCACAATCGCTATAAGCACGGCGCATATGATTATCGTTACTATATTTTGTGCCATCCATGCTAACATGCAATCAACTCCTTTTTTTAGTGATGTTGGGATCAGACCTTGACCTTGGCAGTCAGCTTTGTAGCTTCTTTATAGGGACGCAGGAGCATCCATACCATGCCTGCAAGCAGGGCCACGGCAAAAATAAGTCCCACAACGCTTACATTGCCGGTGAAGAGGCCGCCGAACTGGTTGACAATGAGAGCAATGACATATGCAAAGCCGCACTGATAGCCAACGGCAAACCAAGTCCACTTTGCATTGTTCATCTCACGCTTGATAGCGCCGATGGCCGCAAAGCAGGGTGCGCAGAGGAGGTTGAAGACGAGGAAGGAATAGCCTGTTACACCGCTGAACGCCGCCGCAACGTTCTGGTAAACCGTTCCGTCACCGCCGCCGTAAAGGATACCGAGGGTACCGACGATATTCTCTTTGGCAACAAGACCGGTAATGGATGCAACAGCCGCCTGCCAGTTGCCCCAGCCGAGGGGCTTAAAGAGCCACGCTATCACGCCGCCGATGGCTGCAAGGAAGGAGCTGTCTATCTCATCCTCAGCAAGCATGCGCAGGCTGCCGTCAACTACGCCGAAGAATGTAGTGAACCAGATAACGATCGTAGAGAGCAGGATGATGGTTCCCGCCTTTTTGATAAAGGACCAGCCGCGCTCCCACATAGAGCGGAGAACGTTCTTTACGGTAGGCCAGTGGTATGCGGGCAGCTCCATAACGAAGGGCGCGGGCTCGCCTGCGAACATTTTGGTCTTTTTAAGCATCACACCTGAGACGATGATGGCGGCCATACCGATAAAGTATGCGGATGTGGCGACCCAAGCAGAGCCTCCGAAGAGTGCACCTGCGATCATTGAGATAAAGGGGACCTTAGCGCCGCAGGGGATGAATGTGGTGGTCATTATCGTCATACGGCGGTCGCGCTCATTTTCGATGGTACGCGATGCCATGATGCCGGGAACGCCGCATCCAACACCGACGAGCATAGGAATAAAGGACTTGCCCGAAAGACCGAACTTACGAAAAATACGGTCAAGAACGAACGCGATACGCGCCATGTATCCGCAGGCTTCAAGGAATGCCAGCATGATAAAGAGGACGAGCATCTGAGGGACAAAACCAAGAACCGCACCAACACCGGCAACGATACCGTCAAGTATCAGGCCGCTGAGCCAGTCGGGACAAACGGGATCATCGCTATCCACGCGCAAAAGCTCGGAGATAAGGGTGGGGATGCCGGGTACCCACACGCCGAATTCGGCGGGATCAGGGGCGGCAAACTCACTGTTTTTGTTTGTAAAGAACTCGACTGCCTCAAGGTATGTCATGCCTATTACATCCTCACTTTCGGCTTCCGAATCGGGGATGGAGGAATAGAACACTCTGAAAACGTCAAGCGAGAGTGTCTCGTCATCCTCAAGTGTGACACTTCCAACGGCGCTGTCACTCGTGGGGGTGAAATCCTTGATCGCCTCAAGAGCGGCCGCGGGATCGAAATCCTCGGCTTCAGGATCGATCTCAACAAATCCGTTGATGGCATTGAGGGCATCGGAGTAGGTGCCGTCTGCATCATTGTATGCGGATGAGCCTATCCAAAGCAGGTGCCAGCCATCACCAAACACACCGTCATTGGCCCAGTCGGTAGCAGGAGCACCCACGGCGACCATGGCGATATAGTATACCAAGAACATTACCGCGGCAAAGATCGGCAGACCGAGCCAGCGGTTGGTAACTACCTTATCTATCTTATCGGAGGTAGAGAGCTTGCCCGCGTTCTTCTTTTTGTAGCAAGCCTTGATGATATCAGCTATGTAGAGGTAACGTTCTCCCGTGACGATGGATTCGGCATCATCATCAAGCTCTTCCTCCGCCGCCTTGATATCCGCCTCGATATGAGCCATGGTGGCGCTGTCGATATTGAGCTTTTGGAGCACGCGCTCGTCACGCTCAAAGATCTTAATTGCGTACCATCTTTGCTGTTCCTCGGGCAGGCCGTGAACTGCTGCCTCCTCAATGTGGGCGATGGCATGCTCTACACTGCCTGAGAATGTGTGCTTTGGCACTGTTTTGCCGTTTTTTGCGGCATCGATAGCGGCCTCTGCCGCCTCCATGACACCGGTCTCCCGAAGGGCGGATATCTCAACGATCTTGCAACCCAGCTGACGTGAAAGCTCGGCGGTGTTGATCTTATCGCCGTTTTTCTTTACAACATCCATCATGTTGATGGCAATAACGACCGGAATACCCAGCTCGGTGAGCTGTGTGGTAAGGTAAAGGTTTCGCTCAAGGTTGGTGCCGTCAATGATATTGAGTATGGCATCCGGGCGCTCGCCGATAAGATAGTTTCTTGCCACTACCTCCTCAAGCGTGTAGGGGGAAAGCGAATAAATACCGGGCAGGTCGGTAACTATTACTCCGTCATGGCGCTTCAGCTTGCCCTCTTTTTTCTCGACCGTAACTCCCGGCCAGTTTCCTACGAACTGGTTTGAACCGGTGAGTGCGTTAAATAATGTAGTTTTGCCGCTGTTGGGGTTACCCGCCAGGGCAATTCTTATTTCACTCATCTTGTGCTCCTCTCTGCTTGTGATCGGGTTAGCAATGGCTAACCAAATGTCTTAATTTTTCGGGGAGCCTCTCCCCGGGAAATTTGGAATATTACCGCGCCGAACACGTTCGCGTTCGGCACATCGGGATCATTCGACCTCGATCATTTCGGCATCAGCCTTGCGAAGCGACAGCTCGTAGCCACGAACGGTGATCTCAAAGGGATCGCCAAGCGGCGCTACCTTGCGAACGGTGACATCGACGCCCTTGGTCAGCCCCATATCCATGATGCGACGTTTTACGGCGCCCTCACCGTGAAGCTTTACCACCTTGACCGTCTGACCGATCTCAACCTGCTTTAAGGTCTTCATCTTCATGCTCCTCCTTGATGTTTTTCTTGTATGTAGCGGCTCGTGGCCGTTAAACCATGATCCTTTGAGCCATCTCTGCACTGATGGCAACGCGCGAGCCTTTGATATTAACGATGACGTTTCCGCCAAGCGTTGTTATTACCATAACGGTTCCGCCAACAACAAACCCAAGGTTTTCAAGGTGCTGTCTCACTTCCCCGCTCCCGCCTATCTTTCTTACCGTATTTTCCTCGCCGATCTCGGCAAGACTTAGTGGCATCATTTTTATATCTCCGTTTATGCAGCGCCATCAGGTTAGCCAAAGCTAACCAAACGGCTGAATTTTGGGTTAGCCTACGCTAACCGTAGTATATGATACATCAACAAGCGAAAAATGTCAAGCCTTTTTTAGAAAAATATTCATTTTCGGCAAGTTCAACATTAGGTTAGCAACAGCTAACCGCGTATGTGGTAATATTGCCCTATCAAAAAAACGATCCTCTCAGAATGCCGTGCAAGGCGGCATTCCGAGAGGATAAGTATTCTGTTCGCTTTTTGGGGACTCAAGCCATATGACAGGCAGGAGCGCGGTGTTCATCTCAAGTTTTTGGGATCGATATGCTCAAATATCCTGCCGACTGCCGTGGAGCGCGCGGCGGTGTATTCTTCATTTGTTCTTATCGTCCACAAAAACAGCGGTGCATGAAACAGCTCGGTACAGAGCCTGACCGGTATACTGCGCTGCCATTTGATATCAGACGCTATAAAATCCGGGCGAGAAAGAAAGTTCAGCAGCATGGGCGTTGCCAAAAGATTGGCAAAAAAGCTTCCTTTTTTATTTATCTTTAATAGGTTCGCCGTCAGCTGTCCGCGCAAAACACGCGGGCGGTTCTTTCTAAACCAATTGAGGAGCAATGGGTTAAAGGACTCAACGCAATAGTAGCCATCATAATCGTCAAGCAGCGCCGCAAGCTTTTCACAAAGCTCTGTGTCATAGCCTTTAAGCTCGATCAAAAGCGGGGTGGAACTGTCGATGCGGGCAAGGACATCCTCAAAGCAGGGGATGCGGTCACAGCTGCCCGTTATGCCGACCCAACTGAGCTCGGATGCGGTAAGCTCACTCACCCTCTCCGGGCGGCCGCACAGGCGGTCCAGGGTATCATCGTGAAAGACCATTATCTCGCCGTCGGCCGAGAGCTGAACATCCAGCTCAATTCCGTAGCCGGCGCGATCTGCGGCCATAAAGCCGGGCATGGTATTTTCCGCAATATCGTCACCCCAAAGGCCTCGGTGCGCATAGTCTGTCTTAAGCGGCTCGATAGACGTTTTTGCCTCCCGCCGCGGCATTACCGCCCAAAGGTACAGCACACAAAGAAGCGCCAACACAAAAATAATCAGCAATGCAGTCATCAGATATCATCTCCGTCCCCGAGCGACTCAAGCGCTCCTTTTTTCTGTGGCTTTGAATCGCCGTGTTTTACAAAGCTCATCGTAACGAGTGCCGCGACAACGCATATCGCCGCATACGGAAATAGCGTTCGCATGCCGAGCTTATCCATCATAAAGCCCGAAAGCACAGGAGTGAGCGTTTGCGCCGCCATGCTTGCGGTGTAGTAAAAGCCTGTGTATCTGCCAACGTCGCCGCCGCGCGCAAGCTCCACGACCATTGGAAAGGAGTTGACATTTATAGTTGCCCAGCCGATACCGGCAAGCGAGAATATGACCATCATTACGGGGAGCGGCGTGCCGTTGGTCAGAAATGCCGCAACGGTAAAGGCCGCGCCAAGCAGTATAACACCTGCTATTATCATCTTTTTGCGGCCAAAACGCGAGGATAGCACGCCAACCGGGATAAAGGATATAAGTGCCGCCACATTGGCAACCAGCAATGTGCTGTTATAGTCAAGCCCCAAAACATTGCCTGCGTAAACCGAATATTTACTGGTGACCGCGTTGTATCCGAAATACCAAAGAACGACGGATGCGAGTATCAGGACCAGCGAGATAAGCTCACCGCGCGAAAGGCGAGATCCGTCAGTGTGACGATCGGAACTCACCCCATCTCCATCGCCGCTCTTCCCTACTCCGCCTCCGGAGCTCTCATCCGAACTCTCATCGATTTCCAAGGCGCGGCTCTCCTCCTCCATACGGCGCACCATTTTAGGCTCATTTACCGTTATCATGAATGCGCCAAGACAAACGAGCATAAGCCCACCGACGATCAGAAAATACCCGGTATAGCTCATAAAGGTATTTGCCGTACTGCCGGTACCAAGCAGTATGCCAAGTCCCAATATCAAACTGCCGCCAACAGTCCCCATAAGATTGATCACTGCATTGCCCTTGGAGCGCAGGGGTTTTGGAGTGACATCCGGCATAAGTGCCACGGCAGGTGTGCGGAATGTGGCCATTGAAAGCAACAGCAACAGCAGGATGGCTATAAAGCCGACAAGCACCGCGATATTCTCTGCTGTGATCTCGGTCCTGACATACGCCTGTCGCGCGGGGACAACATAGGCGGTATAATCGTCATCCGCCTTGCCTGAGCCGTCCGCCCTCTCTGACGGAATTGCCGCAAACTCATCGCGGGTGAATCTATCCGACAGCACAAAGCGTTCGCCGTCCGGGGTGACGAGCAAGTCTTCGCCCTTTGCATCGTATATGAGATAGCGTGCCTCGGGGCTGTCGATATCACCGATCAGACCAAGACGATCAAGCTGCAAGCCGGATACCCAAGAGAGCGCCACGAGCGCCGCAACGGCAAGGATAGTTCCGCCGAGTATAAAAGGCGTACGTCTGCCGAGCTTTGAGCGGCATTTATCGGACAAAACACCGAACAGCGGCAGCAAAAACAGGGCAAATATATTATCAAGCGCCATTATAAAGCCGGATACGCCCTGCGACATTCCGAAACGGTCGGTAAGAATTTTTGGTATTATGGTATCATACGCCTGCCAAAAGGCGCAAATGAGAAAGAATGCAAATCCCACGCACACTGTACGTTTTGTGTTCAGCTTCATGGCGGTCGCCTCCTGTTTGGATATTTAAATGATTTATTATCTTGCTTGTTTTTTATCTGACTTGATGTTCACGCATCAGCGCCGATCAAGCATATATTTGACCTTAAGTGCGGCGGCCTGCGTTTTGCCGTCGGTTATCTCGCCGCTAACTATCTTATCGCAAAGGTCGGAGAGCGGCATGGATACAACATCCAAAAACTCATCGTCGTCAAGTGCCTGCTCACCGAAAGTCAGCCCCTCGGCAAGATACATGTGTATCACCTCGTCAAGTATGGCGGGTGAGGGATAAAAATCGCCAATGTGGGTGAGTGCGCGACACTCAGCGCCCGTTTCCTCGCGCAGCTCGCGCAGTGCCGCCTCAACAAAGCGCCCCTCGCGGCGTTCCGCCTCCTCAAGCTTGCCGGCGGGCAACTCGATAAAGCTCCGCTGCTCCGGATACCTGAATTGGCGCACCAAAAGCACTTGCCCGTCATCGGTAAGCGGTAAAACGCACACGCCACCCGGATGCCTCACCACCTCGCGTGTGGTCAGTGCGCCGTTTGGAAGCACCACGGTATCCTGCTCTATGCGCATCACACGCCCCTCAAACACCTTGCGCCTTGCCATTTTTTGCTCGGCTTTTTGGTGAAACTTCGCCGCCACCTCATCGCATTCCGGCTTCGCCGACATGGCTACCTTTACGCTGTTATATTCTTTGTTCATTCCGCACCTCCGATACCGGTAGCAACGCAAGCATCTCCGCGCCACTCGGCGACGAACTGCGCATTCTACGGTATATTTTTTATCTATGATTATAGTATACAGCAAAAAGCAGTTTTTGTCAAAGCTTTTATCGCGATATACGCACAAATGTGTAATTTTTTATTATTTCATCTCGACACATGCTCCACGCACTTGAAATTTGATGCTTTTTGTGGTATGATATTGACGTCACCGCAACTTTGTTGCAAAAAAGACCGAAAAGTGAGGATGGCTATCTATGCTTGACAGTTCAAGAACAGAATATCTGCTTGGAAGCGAGGCCGTGGAGCGACTGCGGCGCGCTCACGTTGCGTTGTTTGGTGTTGGCGGGGTCGGTGGCGCGGTATTTGAGGCGCTGCTTCGTGCAGGGGTGGGCGAGATCACCGTGATCGACGGAGATGATGTTGCACCGTCCAATCTCAACCGCCAACTGATAACGGATCTCCCATCCATAGGTCGCCCTAAAGTTGACGTGGCCGCCGACCGTGCCGCGCTCATCGCCCCCGAATGCAAGGTGAACCGAATAAACACATTTTATCTGCCGGAGAATGCAGAGGAGCTGGGGCTGGACTTTTCGTCCTTTGATTACATAGCCGACTGCATAGATACCGTTACGGCAAAGCTTGATATAATAACGCGTGCGTATCATCTCGGCACGCCGATCATATCGGCAATGGGCGCGGGCAACAAGCTCCACCCGGAGCTTTTTGAGATCAGCGATATCTATAAGACCTCCGTTTGCCCACTGGCACGTGTTATGAGGCGGGAGCTGCGTGCGCGAGATGTGCGAAAGCTGTGCGTGGTATATTCCAAAGAGCCTGCCCGCGAATATGCAAAAATGCCGCCGCCCGAGGGGGAACGCGGTCGTATACCCCCGGGTAGCGTATCCTTTGTTCCGCCCGTGGCGGGATATATAATGGCCGGCAGGATAATAAGAGATCTCACGGATGTGGGAGAATAAAAGCCGAAAAACACCAAAGGCTTCGCGGTGCTTATGCCGCGAAGCCTTTGGTGTTTGGTTAGTCAATATCCTCGATCACCTTATCCGGTCGCTTTTCAAGCACATCCGGATGCTCAATAAGCTTTTTGTAAAGCTTAAAGGCCGATGCGTAGTAATGCCCATCGCATATACGCTCATCGGTAACGACCTTAACATCCATATATTTACGGCGAGTCAGCACTCCCTTGCGGTCATATTCATAGCAGAGATTTTTTGTTCCGTACGATATGAACACCGGCAGGTTACCGAAATCATAGATGTGATGGTAGATAGGCTTAATGCCGAGCGAACCCATGCTGGTAATTATCATAGATCCGTGAAAAGGACTGAGCTTTATCAGTCCCTTGGGCAGCAGGCCTATGTAGTCAAGGCAACGCAGAATAAACACTGTAAATCTGAGCAGCTGACCTGGGATGATAGACAGGACTTTGCTGAGCTTATCGAAATCGGTGGGGTTCTCCATCGATGCGATAGCTGCTTGAGCTGTTTTATCAAATTTCTCGTAAACCTCATCAAGGGTATCTGCGGGATCAAATTTAACCTTGATGACTGTTTCCGGAGCGTTGAGCGACAGCTCCTTTTTGACCGTCATTACAAAGACGATCTCGTTACGTGCGAAGATCTTTTGGCCGCTTACGAAACGGTTGATGCCCGGGCGTTGAGATACCGTCCTCAAATACGCCGCAAGCAATACATGGAGTGCCGAAAAATGGATCTTTCCCTCTCTGACCTTGCGCCGACAAAGATCATCGACACGGCTGACCTCCAAACGATCGTAAAAGGTGTTAAGCGCGTCACAGCGCTTCGGCATGATGTAGGGCATAAGACGCAGGACAGGCTGTATCGTCTTTATCCTGCGACCGTCACTACGATCGCCGAGACGTCTCTTGCGTTTGCGGTAGGCAAGCGGACTCTCCTCAGTCGCGCCACTGTCTGTGTCCTCGGTCGGCTCGACCTCCACAGGCTCGGCACTATCGACTGTTGCTACCTCGGAAGCGACATCTTTTTCGTTTTCCATTGTGTCACCACCTTTCATTATCCGTCACCCGCATAACGGACATGCTATTATACTATATTTTTTTTGTAAAATCAATAGGTAAAGCAGATAAAATGTCCCCCATCGGATAAAAAATTATCAAAATAATTTACATACGCTCGTTTTGCCGCGAAATGCTTGCCGTCATATATTTTAGATCCGCAAATGGTTTATATTACGTACACAATATTGCAGTTGACTTTTTGCTTTATATATTGTATAATATACAATGTATATTTTTAGCCGATAACAAAGGATGCACGCATGAAACACGTTGATATATATACCGACGGAGCTTGCTCCGGCAATCCCGGCCCCGGCGGATGGGGGGCTGTGCTCGTTTACGGAGAACGCGAACGCGAGCTTTCCGGCGGCGAGGCGCACACCACCAACAATCGCATGGAGCTTACCGCCGCAATACGTGCGCTTGAGGCGCTTCGTGAGCCGTGTGATGTATTACTGACGACCGACTCCAAATATCTTTGCGACGGACTTGATAAAAAATGGGCCGAGGGCTGGCGCCGCCGCGGTTGGAAAAAGAGCGACGGCTCTCCCGCGCTCAACCCGGACCTTTGGGAGCGGTTGCTCTCCCTTTGCTCCACTCACCGTGTGACGCTCTCCTGGATACGCGGACATGCAGGCCATGAATACAACGAGCGTTGCGACCGTCTTGCGGTTGCCGCCGCCGAGCAATTTAAAAACGCTTGATCTTAATTTTTAATTTTTACAGCCGACGACAAGGATCAGAGCAAAAACAAAAAACACACAATGCGCGGCATTTTGCACGCGTCAAAGGAAAGGCAGACTGATCAATCAAATGAAGATCGATTCAAAAAAGCTTATGATAGCACTGCTCATAATAACAGCGCTGATACTTACCGCCCTGCTAATATACGGCGGCTTTGCGCTGGGGCGTAATGGCGGTGACGAGAGCACAGAGACGCCCGCCGGCAGTACTGCTGCGCCGGATACTTCAAACACAAAAAGCAGCACCGACTCACAAAGACCGGATGATACATCCATCACCGAGCCGCTTCCTACCACATCATCCGGTGACGAGACGACCTCCCCGGAGCCGCCGCCCGCGACCTACCAAGCCAAAAGCGGCAGGATAATTGCCGACGAGGCAGCCCTGCTATCCCTTGTGATAGATTGGGAGACAGTATCCCGCACCGCAGACACCGCTGAGGTCAAGCTGACACTTAAGGTGCGCAGTTATTCCCTTTTTGTTTCGGAAAGATATAACTGTGAGTTCAAGTTTTTGGGTGAGGCGTACAGCTACACCGCCCCCGCCATTGCTTACGATGGTGCTGACCGCACAGAGTTTGCCGTATATGAGACCACGCTCGCCATGCCGCTGGTAGGCGGCTGCGGCAGTGCCGAGATATCGGCCGTCTGGCCGTTTCACGGTGTTTATGCAGGCGTGAATATAGACGAGCTTGCCATAAACGGTTTTATAGAAATAAAAGACTAAAGATAACAACAGATAATCAATTAGATCAACCTTAAGGAAGCTTCTGCCGATGCAGAAGCATTGGATAACGATATGCCCGAATATATAGAAAAGGCCGAGAAGTTGACGCTCCCCGTGCTGCCGCTGCGCGAGGCCGTTGCCTTTCCCGGCATTCCGATAAGCTTTGAAGTTACAGATGAAGCGGCCCTTGCCTGCATTGATGCCGCCAACGCCGCAGACAGGCTTTGCCTTATAGTGTGCGTAAAAAAGACTGGTGACGGTGAGATAACTACCGGCGGTCTTTACAAGGTGGGAACAGTCGCCCGCCTGCGCCAGACCGCAAGGTCCGGCGGCACGGTTCGCGTTATATGCGAGGGGACCTCCCGCGCAAAGGTAACGGAATACCGCAAGACCGGCAAGCTGATAGATGCGGATGTGCTTGCCCGCACCGTGGATCTTGCCGACAACGGCGGAATACACGGCGAGGCGTACATTCGCGAGGCAATAGAGGTCTTTGACAAAATAGTGGATCTTATGCCCAATGTTACAAGCGATGTAAAACTGACTGCGCACGGCATTGAATCCCCCGCCCTGCTTGCCGATTTTATAGCCTCCGCCGTGCTCGTTAAGTACACGGATAAGCAGGCGATACTTGACGAATTTGACCCGTTAGCGAGGATACACCGCCTTATCGGCATTTTGAACCGCGAATGCGAGTTGCTTGAATGCGAGCAAAAGATACATCAGCGCGTGCGCGAAAATATATCCCGCAACCAACGCGACTATTATCTGCGCGAGCAGATGCGTGTTATAGAGGATGAGCTGGGCGGCGGCGAAGATCCCGACGACTATGCCGACAAAATAGAGCGCGCACATCTGCCGGATGAGGTCAAGGAAAAGCTCAAGCGTGAGAACGAGCGCCTCTCCCGCACGCCTTTCGGCTCAGCAGAGGCAACGGTGCTCCGCAGTTATCTTGACACCTGCCTTGATATCCCCTGGAATGCAAAAACGCGGGACAGAGTAAATGTTGAGGCGGCAAAAAAGATACTTGACGCCGACCACGAGGGTCTTGACAAGGTAAAAACAAGAATACTTGAGTTTTTGGCCGTAAAGCAGTTAAATCCCGAGCTTAAAAACCAAATAATATGTCTTGTAGGCCCTCCCGGCACAGGAAAAACATCGGTTGCGGCCTCCATTGCCCACGCCATGAACAGAAAATACGTGCGTGTTTCCCTTGGCGGCGTGCGCGACGAGGCAGACATTCGCGGTCACCGCAAAACATATGTTGCGGCAATGCCCGGACGCATCATTGATGCCGTGATAAAGGCGGGCGTGCGCAATCCCCTGATATTGCTTGATGAGGTGGATAAGCTCACCTCCGATGCTCACGGCGACCCCGCCTCCGCTCTGCTTGAGGTGCTTGACCCGGAGCAGAACAAGAGCTTTAGGGATCACTTTGTTGAGCTGCCGTTCGATCTTTCCGAATGTCTGTTTATCACAACTGCCAACACGCTGGATACCGTCCCGCGCCCGCTCATTGACCGTATGGAGGTAATTGAGCTTTCAAGCTACACACGCCGCGAAAAGCTGGCAATAACGCGGGATCATCTTATTCCAAAGCAGCTTCGCCGTCACGGTCTTACAAAGCGCCAGCTCAAGCTGACGGATGAGGCCATATACGAGGTGATAGATTGCTACACTCGTGAGGCCGGAGTGCGTAATCTTGAACGCACGATAGCAGAGCTTTGCCGCAAGGCCGCCAAGCGGATAGTTGACAGCGACGGCAAGATAAAGTCTGTCTCACTCGATCGCGCCGATATCGGCAAGTTTTTGGGTGCACGCAAGCTGATACCCGAACGCATTGACGATGAGGATCTTGTTGGCGTGGTAAACGGACTTGCCTACACAGAGGACGGCGGAGATCTGTTAAAGGTTGAGGCGGCAGTGCTTGACGGCACCGGCAAGCTTGAGCTTACAGGCAAGCTTGGCGATGTTATGAAGGAATCTGCCGAGACCGCACTGAGCTTTGTTCGCCGCATATCCTCCGATTACGGCATATCCTCCGACTTTTACAAGACCAAGGATATACACATACATGTTCCGGAGGGCGCGGTTCCCAAGGATGGTCCCTCCGCCGGTGTGACGATGGTCACAGCCCTTGTAAGTGCGCTTTCCGATACGCCTGTTGCCAACGATGTGGCAATGACGGGGGAGGTAACGCTTACCGGGCGAGTTTTGCCGATAGGCGGATTACGCGAGAAGACCATGGCGGCATATGCAGCCGGAGTACATACGGTGCTTATCCCCAAAGCAAACCTCGGCGACCTTGACGAGATAGATCCCGAGGCACGTGCCGCGCTTAAGTTTATTCCCGTAAGCAATGTAAAAGAGGTGCTGGATAGGGCTTTGAAAAGCCCACTCACCACCGTGGGTGACATAGGACTGCATTCCGCCGACCTGACGACCGCAAAGCAAGCAACTGCGATGCCTCTCCCACCGTCAAATGAAAATCCCTGCAAAGGAGCAACCATAGATGCCGCTCAATCTTAATCGAGCCGATCTTAAGATAACCGCCGGACAGGTGAAACAGTTCCCGCGTTCGGCCACCCCGCAGATAGCACTTGCGGGACGTTCGAATGTTGGTAAAAGCTCGCTTATAAACACCCTGCTCGGTAGGCGTGCACTGGCGAGGGTGAGTTCATCCCCCGGCAAAACGATAACAGTGAATTTTTACGATGTTGACGGCGCACTGTTTTTGGTGGACCTGCCCGGCTACGGCTATGCCAAGCGCGCGTATGATGACAAAGCGCGTTGGTCGGAGCTGACGGACGGATATTTCACCAAAAATCCCTCCCGCGACCGCATAATGCTGGTGCTGCAGCTTGTGGATATGCGGGTAGGGCCTACATCTGATGATGTAATGATGATGGATTGGCTGACCGCGGCCGGAGTTCCGTTCGCAATAGCGGCAACGAAGGCCGATAAGCTTTCCTCCAAAAAGGCACGCGCGGAGGCAATGGAGAAGATCCTCTCCTGCCCGGCCATCCCGGAGGGTACAAAGGTGATCCCGTTTTCCTCACATACGGGCGAGGGACGGGACGAGACTTGGCGCTTGATACTCGACGCGGCGCATCAATAAAGCATCGATCAAAGTGTATCGATAAAGCACCAATAAAGCATCAATACCGCTTTACCGGACAAAGATTTTTTAGATACCAAACGGAGATAACGACTGAATGTTTAGATATTTGATAACCAACGGAACAAATGACATCAGCTCATATCTGCTGAGCCTTTTACTCACCCTGCCGATAATTTTGCTCTCGCTTTCACTGCATGAGGCGGCGCACGGCTGGATGGCCGCAAAGCTTGGCGATCCTACTGCAAAAAACCTTGGGCGGCTGACGCTTGATCCGTTCAAGCACCTAAACCTGCCGGGATTTCTCTGCATGCTTTTTTTCGGCTTCGGCTGGGCAACTCCCGTCCCGGTAAACACCAGATACTTCAAAAAGCCCCGCCGCGATATGGCGCTCACCGCCGCCGCGGGACCGCTCTCCAATCTCTGCCTCGGCTTTGTCTTCGTTGCGCTCTACCAGCTCTCGTATTTTCTCGCCGCAAGGTTTATGCCCGTCGGCGTACCGTCACAGGTATGGTATATCGTTACAACGTGGCTGATATTTTTGCAGATGGGCGCACAGCTCAATATTTCGCTTGCTGTTTTTAATCTGCTCCCGGTGCCCCCGCTTGACGGATCAAGGCTGTTTTACGTTTTTCTTCCCTCCAAATGGTATTTTGGAGTTATGAAATACGAAAGATATATAACGATAGCAATATTTGTTTTGCTTTGGCTCGGCGTGCTCACCGCCCCGCTCTCTTGGCTAACAGACATCATCCTTGACGGTATGTATTGGCTTTGGGGCTCGCTGTTTGGTTTGTTTATGTAACGACAGGCGCCTGCCTTTGATTTATTTCACACGGAGAGATCGACAGTGGACGGTATAACCTACAAGCTTGAAAAATTTGAGGGGCCGCTTGACCTTTTATTGAATCTTATAAAAAAGAATAAGTTCCGCATAGAGGATATACCCATCTCCCTTATCTGCGACCAGTATTTAGAGTACATCTCGATGGCGCAAAGGCTTGATATTGAGCTTGCCGTTGAGTTTTTAAGCATGGCAAGCGAGCTGATGCTGATAAAAAGCAAAATGCTTTTGCCGCGTGAAGTGCCGGAAGAGGAAGATCCGCGTGCGCGGCTTGCCGAGGCGATTGCTCGTCTTGAAGCCGCAAAGCAGGCGGCGGTAAAGCTTGGAGAGAGATACGCGAAATTTCAGGGGCGAATGGAAAAGGACACGGACGAGATATCCGTTGACAGGACATTTGTTGCCGATCAAGACCCCGAGCGGCTGTATGATGCCATGCGGCGTGTGCTTTCCTACGCCAGCACGCACAAAGAGGCACGCGGCGAGCTTGTAAGGCCAATTGCCAAGCCGATAATTCCGGTCGAGCTTAAGATAATCGGCATCATGGAGCATTTCCGCGAGCAGGATGCGACCTGCGACCTTGGCACTTTGCTTGACGATGCGGTATCCCGCCCGGATCTGGTGGCAATTTTTATTGGCGTTTTGGAGCTTATAAAGCTCGGGCGGCTTGTAATAATCGAGGGCAAAGACGAGCTTGAAACGCTCCATGGTGTTGGCACGCGCTTTGCAATAGGTGTTGGCATGTCGGACGGCGGCACGGACGATAACAGCATCGCCGCGGCAGTCTCGGAGATGAACGAATAAAGAGGTGCGAGTTTTGGAAAATGAACAGCTTACAGATATAAAACAGCTTGAGGGTGCTATTACGGCTATTCTTTTTGCCGCCGGACACCCCATGGAATATTCAAAATTAGGCGATGTATTGGGGTTGACCACCAAGGATACCAAACAGCTGGTGACTCACCTCTCGGACCGCGTGAACGCGGACGAGCATGGCGGAGTGATGCTTTTATGCTTTGATGACTCCTGCCAGCTTTGCACGAACGAGCGCTATATGCCGTATATCCGCGAGGCACTCGGAATAAAGCGCGGCGGAAATCTTTCGTCATCATCGCTTGAGGTATTGGCCATTGCGGCCTACAATCAGCCGGTAACACGCGCATTTATTGACACAGTGCGCGGTGTGGATTCGGCATACGCCGTGGGTTCTTTGCTCGACAAAGAGTTAATAGAGCCTGTGGGGCGTCTTGACGCGCCCGGCAGACCTATGCTTTACGGCACAACGGATAAATTTTTGCGCGTGTTTGGGTTATCCTCTATAAGCGAACTTCCACAGGCGGCTTCTGTCCTTGCCGCAGTTGATGCTCTTGCAAGCAAGAGCGATGACGACGAGGAGGATGCTGGTATTTCGGGCGAGGATACCGCGTCAGGCACGGCGCAGTAAACTGACAAAAACACAAGCAAGCAAACGTTAAGACAGATAGCATGCTTTGATGGCGACAGTCCAACACTGGCAGGAGGGTTGCGGGTGACGGCACTTTATATTATCAGCGGTATATTGCTGTTTTTCTTTCTTTTGGCAATGATACGCGCCGAGGTAATAATTAAATATGCCGATGACTTTGCGCTTGCCGTAAAGGTCTGCGGCATAAAGATAAATATTCTCCCTGCCCGCAAAAAGCGGGTAAGGATACGTAACTTTACACCAAAAAAGATAGCCGCCCGCCGCGCCCGCGAGCAAAAAAAAGCGGAAAAGGCCGCCGCTAAAAAGAAAGCCAAGGCGGCGGAAAAGGCGGCCAAAAAGCAGCGTGAGCAGGAGCTTAAGCGGCGCGGCAAGTTGAAAAAAAAGCCGATAGGCGAGACCATATCACTGATACTCGCTCTCGTAAAAACTGCTGTCGGGCGATTTGCACGCCACCTGCGTGTGAGGATAGCGCGTTTGCACCTAAACGTAGCGACGGGTGATGCCGCCAAGACCGCCATACTTTACGGAACGATATCGCAATCTGTGGCGTATATCGCCGCTCTGCTTGACAGTGTGGGAACGCTGACAGGGGCACGGCGCGCTGATGTTGACGTGCATGCAGACTATCTTGCCGAAACCACAACGGCCGACATAGAGATAGGCTTTTCACTGCGTGTATGGCAGGTATTTGATATTTTGATACGCACCGCCGTGACATTTATAAAGCATGAGTCGAAAAAATAACCGCAGGATATTTTATTGTTTTGATCTTAAAAACAAAGCTGAATATATTTTATTCATTTATTTAAATATTTATTTAAAGGAAGGGGTCCGCTATGGCCACATCAGAAAACAAGCTTCAGGAAATCATTGCATCGTCGCTTGAGAACATTCGCACGATGATCGATGCCAACACCGTTATAGGAGATCCTATAAGCACGCCCTCCGGCACGGTGATCATTCCCGTCTCCAAGATCTCAATGGGATTTGCCTCGGGAGGCATGGACTTTAACGGCAAAAACGAGGAGGCACTGCGCGCAAAGCTGCAAAACTTTGGTGGCGGTGGCGGAACCGGGCTCTCCATTGCTCCCGTAGGCTTTTTGGTAGTAGGCGCCGACGGTCGCGTTGAGATGATAAACGTTGGCATGGATCAGCAAAGCGGCGCTATTGAGCAGGTAGCTGACGTTATCGAGCGCTCGCCCGAGATAATCTCCAAGATAAAGGCTGTATTTACAAAGGATAAGGCTGATACCGAGGAATAAGAGCGCCACGGCATAAGCAGCTCGCCTGCGGAATATAATATTCTGTGACATATGGTGCACCGATATATTGTTGACCACAGGCGGAGCTGAAATGAAAATCAAGAAACTATTCCTATTTATATCTGTATCCACACTCCTGCTGTGCCTCGCCGCAAGTCTCACGGCAACGAGCATGACAGCTGCATCTCTGCCCGATGGCGGCAATCTACCATCGGGTGATATTTCCGTGCCTGACATGGCACTATCGGCACGCGCAGCCGTGCTGACAGACGGCGCGGGATGCGTGCTCATGGCCAAAAACGCAGATGCACGCCTCCCAATGGCCAGCACCACAAAGCTGATGACGGCACTGGTGGCGATAGAATCCCTGCCGATGCAAACTGTAATAAAGATACCCGCCTCGGCCGTTGGCATTGAGGGCTCATCGATATATCTCACCGAGGGCGAGGAGTTGACACTTGAGGCATTGCTTTACGCTTTGATGCTGGAATCCGCCAACGACGCAGCAACGGCTATAGCGATAGCGGTGGCGGGATCCACCGATTCCTTTGCCGCGCTTATGAACGAGCGTTCCGCCGCGATGGGACTGAAGGACACGCATTTTGATAACCCTCATGGGCTGGATTCCGATACTCACTACACCACCGCGCGTGAGCTTGCAGCAATAGCCGCCGCGGCATTTGACAACGCCGACCTCCGCAGGATAGCCGGGACATACCGCAAGACCATTCCCATGGGGGAAAATGACGGCGCGCGTTTGCTGATAAATCACGATCGACTTTTGCGCAGTTACGAGGGCACGATAGGCGGCAAGACCGGCTTTACCAAAAAGAGCGGGCGGTGTCTTGTTACCGCCGCCGAGCGTGACGGGCTGCGGCTGATAGCCGTGACCTTATCCGCCCCTGACGACTGGCGGGATCACGAACGAATGCTTGACTACGGCTTTGCCGAATATGAAAGCGTGGAGCTTTGCCCTGCGCGCGAATGCCGCTTCCTTTTGTCGCTTGACGGAGGCGAGCAACGCGGCGTGATAGGCTCAAACACACAGGCGGTTCGCGTAACACTGCCGCGTCAACGCGGTGAGGTGACCATATCCCCCGCCCTGCCCGTAAGCATACAAGCTCCGGTGCGGCGCGGTGACCTGCTTGGCACTGTCAGCTGGGTATGCGACGGACGTGTGATAGCAACAGCACAGGTAACCGCTGAATATTCCGCCATGGCTAAAAAACAGCGCAACTTAGGCCTCATTGAATGGATAAGAGCGATCTTAGGTTTTTAAATTTACAAGGATAAAAGAGATATCAACCTCATGGAAAAGATAAGACTTCAAAAATATTTTTCAGATTGCGGCGTGCTTTCCCGCCGTGCCGCCGAAGCGGAGATCGAAGCTGGGCATGTTACCGTTAACGGTCACCCATCAAGGCTCGGAGACAAGGTTGATCCCGCAACTGATGTTGTGGCGTGGAAGGGTCAACGTCTGCGCGGTCCGGTATCGCGGAGCGAGCGCAAATACATCGCACTCTACAAACCGCGCGGCTATGTTTGCACACTGTCGGATGAAAAGGGACGCCGCCCGGTAACAGATCTTGTAAGCGAAGCCGGCGGGCGTGTGTATCCGGTCGGCAGGCTTGATATGGCATCTGAGGGGCTTTTGCTGTTAACTGATGACGGCGAGTTTGCCAATATGATGATGCACCCGCGCAACCATGTTGGCAAGGTCTATCACGTACGCGTGCGCGGTGAGATAACCGACAAAACGCTTGAGCTCCTCTCCTCCCCACTCATGATAGACGGCAAAAAGATTCGCCCTGTGCGTGTATCGGTGCTTGAATTGTATCCCGATGGCGCAACGCTTGAGATGACACTGTTTGAGGGGCGCAACCGTCAGATACGTAAGATGTGCGACATAGCCCACATAGATGTTGTGCGCCTTAAGCGCACAGCTATTGGCACACTGACACTGCACGGTCTTAAGTGCGGCCAGTGGCGCTACCTTGAAACGCAGGAGGTGCGAGACCTCATGCGTGCGGTAAAATAAAAGCAAGGCAGGGTGACGAAAAAATGCTTGAAGTATTGCCCATACAAACTAAGACCGAGCAGGAGGCGCTTTGCGCTCGTGTTGGAGCGGAATTTATTCCGGATGCGCTGGCATACCGCGCCGATGCGGACGGCGAATTTATAGGCGTTTGCCAATTTAAGCTCACCCCCGACGGCGGACACATGCTGACCCTTGATTCGCTACCGGGGCATGAGGATTTTCAGCCAATGTTCGTTATGGGGCGTGCCGCGCTGAATTTTATGGATCTATGCGGCGCCGGGCGTGCGTTTTATGATGCCCCGATCCGCGATCGCCTTTTAGTTGGTGCTATCGGCTTTCATGAAGATGCGAGCGGCCGCCTTTCGGTGGATCTTGAGGGCTTTTTTGACCATCCGTGTCAGCACGACAAGGGTAGCGAGCAATAAGTCAGAACAAGATCGGATAGGCAACCGAACCGAACTGAACTGAACTGAATTGAAATGAAAAACTAAACAATAAAATGAGGCTCACATGACCAATGCCGCTTGGCATTCGGCTGATGAGCCTCTTTGTGTGTGTGTTCATATTAGATTCATATATATATGCTATACTTAAGTCGTACATGCGGCGCGGCGTTTTTTGCGCTCCAAACGCATGGCGCAGCGACGTGCGGGATCCTATCCGCGGCATGTTTCGCAGTCCGCCATGTACAGATGCCCATTGGGAAAAAGGCAAAAAGCTACCAACGCCCCGCAAACGGCGGCGGCAGCTTTGCGGTTCGACTCCGCTCTTATCTTGTTGAAAAACATTAAACTCCGAGGGGGGACGTGCCTCCTGCCGTAAAACGGCGACGGTCACACTGCCCTGCCGCATGGGGATACGTACCTCACCTGCGCGAGCCATGTACGCGCTTTCCGCACGGATACCGCTCAAAGCTCTGTTCTACTCAACCAACGCGCCGCAGTGCGAGCGCGGATGCACCATCCTCCCTCACCATCCAAGAAAGCGAGGCTTCGCCAATGAAGCGACATCCCATGCATTTGACCGTAAGCGAATCCGAGCGCGCGGTACAGTTTAAAAACGGCAGGATCCGCGCCATCCTCCCTCCCGGCCGTTACAGCACGCTTGGAGGTAAGAACTACGCGCTCTACCCTCTTGGCGGACATATATGCGATATTCCGCAAAACATGCTTTTACAGGCGCGTGGCGCGGATAGCCTTGTATTTTTAAATGTTGCTGATGCTACCCTCAGCATGCACTTTGTAAACGGCAACTTTACCGAGCTTTTGGGTGCGGGAGAGTACGCATTTTTTGCGGATGCAGGTAAGCATGAATTTAAATCGATAGATATCTCCGATCCCGCTGTCTCGGGCGATATACCCGCGCACATTTTGGATGCCGTCCCCACCGAATTCTTTTGCTGTGAGGTGAATGTTGCGGGTCACGAGGCCGCGCGCCTTTACTACAATAACAAACTGCAAAAGCTCCTCTCCCCCGGGCGGTATCGTTTTTGGAGGGCATCGGGTATAGCCGTCAGCTGCGACACGGTAGATATGCGGCTGCAACAGGTGGATCTGCCCAGCCAGGAGATGCTGACGCGCGACAAGGTGACCGTAAGATTTAATTTCGTTTGCAGCTACAGGATCGCCGATCCGGTAAAGATAGAATCGGAGATAGGATCATATCAGGTACAGCTCTACACCGCCGCACAGCTTGCACTGCGCGAGTATGTTGGGGAGCACACGCTTGACGAGATACTGGAAAACAAAAAGAGCATGAGCGCTCACCTTTCCGAGCAGCTTAAAAAGGCGGGCGAGGGTCTGTACCTTGATGTATCCGAGGCGAGCGTTAAGGATATCATACTGCCGGGCGAAATAAGAGACATTATGAATTCCGTCCTTGCCGCCGAAAAGCAAGCGCAAGCAAGTGTTATCACGCGGCGCGAGGAGGTAGCCTCCACACGTTCTTTGCTCAACACAGCAAAGCTGATGGAGGAGAACCGCACACTTTACAGGCTCAAAGAGCTTGAATATATTGAGCGGATAAGCAACAATGTGGGCAACATAAACCTCAACGGCGGCTCTGATATTTTGGAAGAGCTTTGCCGAGTTCTGCGCGGAAAAAAAGAGGATTGACCCCGCACACTTCCGCTCATCAGACACGAATGATCGAACAGATAAAGGATCGAGGCTTTACCACGGATAACACCGTGATAAAGCCTCGATCGATTTTATTTTACAGGCTCTTTGAGCCGTTCCCCGCTCCGAATCACTTTTTGGGTGTGAGCAGCTCGATGCCGCCCATGTAGGGGCGCAGGACCTCGGGGATGGTTACGCTGCCGTCGGCCTGCAGGTGATTCTCAAGAAATGCAATAAGCATACGCGGCGGTGCGACAACGGTATTGTTAAGTGTGTGCGGCAGGTACATGCGACCATCCGCTCCCTTTACTCTCATACGCAGGCGGCGTGCCTGTGCATCGCCGAGGTTAGAGCAAGAGCAGACCTCAAAATACTTGCCCTGGCGAGGCGACCACGCCTCGATATCGCAGGATTTGACCTTAAGATCGGCAAGGTCCCCGGAACAGCACTCAAGCTGGCGCACGGGTATCTCCATGGAACGGAAGAGCTCAACCGAATAACGCCACATCTTTTCGTACCACTCCATGCTGTCCTCGGGACGGCAAACAACTATCATTTCCTGCTTTTCAAACTGGTGGATGCGATAAACTCCGCGCTCCTCGATGCCGTGCGCACCCTTCTCCTTACGGAAGCAGGGGCTGTAGCTGGTAAGAGTTTGCGGCAGGGCAGCCTCCGGGATGATCTGATCGATAAATTTACCTATCATAGAATGCTCGGAGGTACCGATGAGATACAGATCCTCTCCCTCGATCTTGTACATCATGGCATCCATATCGTTTTGGCTCATAACGCCCTCAACAACATTGCCATGGATCATAAACGGCGGAATGCAGTAGGTAAAGCCCTTGTTTATCATAAAATCGCGAGCGTATGCCAGCACCGCCGAGTGCAGGCGGGCTATATCGCCCATGAGATAGTAAAAGCCGTTGCCGGAAACGCGTCCCGCGGCATCCATATCCACACCGTTCAGCTTCTCCATTATCTCTGTATGGTAGGGTATCTCAAAATCCGGGACGGTGGGCTCACCAAAGCGCTCTACCTCAACGTTATGGCTGTCATCCGGGCCTATCGGCACACTGGGATCAATGATGTTGGGAATGAGCATCATTATCTTTTTGACCTTGGCCTCAAGTTCCGGCTCAAGTCGCTCAAGCTCGGCAAGACGTGCCGCGCTCTCGGCGACCTGCTTTTTAGTCTCCTCGGCCTCGGCTCTCTGACCGTGTGCCATCAGCACGCCTATCTGCTTTGAAAGGCGATTTTTCTCTGCGCGAAGCTCGTTTGCCTCCTGTATCGTGCGGCGATTCTCGGCATCAAGCGCTATCACCTCGTCTACCAGCGGCAGCTTTGCATCCTGAAATTTGTTTTTGATGTTTTGCTTTACTATGTCGGGATTATCCCTGACAAACTTAATATCAAGCATTTTTCCTCCCTGATCGCCTGTGCGATCCTGCTGTATAATATTTTTTTACTTCTATGGTTATTGGTGTAAAAACAAAAAACACCCTTGGCGCAAGCCAAGGGTGAGTGTATCACGGTACCACCTTGTTTTTAACTCTATGCCTTTAACGCGGGCGGCGGCCACGCTCATCGCGGGCGGCTCGGGAGTGGATATGACCTGCCATGCCATCGCGGGACTTTCAGCCGAGATCCCACGTCTCTTTTCGGCGTACAGGCTTTTTTTCCGTCATTGCCTTTATTTTAATCTGATCTAACCAATTCACTCGTAACACAGATATTTTATATCAAAACGAGCGATTTGTCAATCCCTTTTTTTAATTTTTTCTGTCGGCTCCTCCGAACCTATCACATAATAGCTGTCCCCGCGGCGAGCTATCATACGTCTGCCTGTTATCTCGCGGGACATTTTGTTGATACGAGATATCACGGCCGATATATTATTGTTAAGTCGCGGTGCTTTGCGTTTTGAATAGATCTTATCAGAGCAGGCGGCAAACAGCTCATCCGCTGTCGCCCTCCCCACCGTGATCAGCCGTGCGATAACGGCAAATTCCTCCGGATTTAATTTCAGCGGGTAGCCAAACGCGTACACACTGCTGCCGTCAAGGCAAAACTCGCCTGCATATTCGGGCGGCTGTGAGCGTTCGATATCCGCGAGATGATCCCCAAGCCCGGGCGAATTTGGATCCTCAAAGCGCTCGGTATCATCCGGCAGGACTGTATCAGCCCCGCCGACAGCTATTTTAAAGCGCATCGGCGCACGGCAGAAAAGCAACTCCCGCGGCAGTGGCAACACAAAAACTACCGTGCTGTAGCGCGAGCTTTCGGCTTCGGCCTGAAAATCGCAGGGTGGCGGCGCCCAAACCGAAACAAGGCGCGACCGCAGCCTGCCCGCCATTTCGGCGCGGCGTTCTATATCCTCACACAGTACAAGTATCATTTTGAATCATCACCGCCCTCACCATCACGATCATCAAGATCACGGTAAAAACGGTCAAAGTCGAGCTGTGCGGTGCCAAGCTGCAACGCCTCTCGACCCTTGCCGCCAATGATGACATTGTACAGCTGATCGGCCACAACAAAATGATCGATAAGCGTTATACCGCATGCACTGAGTATCTGGCGCATACGCATGGTAAGCGCAACATCCTCATCCGACGGCATTGCGATCCCGCCCGGATGATTATGCGCCAGCACAACTGCCGCCGCATTGCGTTTGACTGCGTGCTCGATAACGATGCGCGGAGTGATCGTGACGGAATTTACAACTCCGTCACCGACCTTTACGGTATCAAGGAGCTTCATACTACTGTCAAATAGCATCAGGTGAGCCTGTTCTACCGTGACTCCGATATAGTTATTAACAAGAAATCTTCCTATTTGGCCTATAGAGGTATAGCGTGTTTCGGCACTGCCGCGTTCAAGCGCGTATCTGCGCGTTATGGCACTTACGGCCTTGAACATGGTTGCGGCGTGAAGCCCAACTCCGCCGACCTCCTGTATATCTTCAATACTCGCCTCAAGTATGCCCGCAAGCGAGCCAAACCGCTCAACAAGCTTGTGTGCGATCTCATTAACATCACGCTGAGGTATTGCATAGAAAAGCATAAGTTCAACGACCTCATGCGTGCTAAAGGAATCAAGTCCTTCCCTGAGAAAGCGTTCCTTAAGTCTTGTGCGATGCCCCATGTGAGTGCTCATATCTTGGAGTTGGCTGTTTTGAGAATAACGTCGTGATATCCGCCCTCAACTATACTTGTAGAGGATACAAGGGTGATGCGAGCATTCTTTTGCAGATCCGGTATATTGGTAACTCCGCAGTTGCACATGGTGGATTTGACCTTGTAAAGGCTCTTGGCTACGTTATCATGAAGCGGGCCTGCATAAACAACGTAGGAATCAACGCCCTCCTCAAAGTTGAGGCCGCCCTTACCGCCAAGATCGTAGCGTTGCCAGTTACGGGCGCGGTTAGAGCCCTCGCCCCAATATTCCTTAACGTACTGACCGTTTATAAAGAGGCGGTTCGTGGGGCTTTCGTCAAATCTTGCAAAGTAGCGACCGAGCATCATAAAATCAGCGCCCATGGCGAGAGCCAACGTCATATGATAGTCATGCACGATGCCGCCGTCCGAGCAGATGGGAATATATATACCGGTCTCCTCAAAGTATTCGTCACGTGCCGCCGCGACCTCGATAAGTGCGGTAGCCTGCCCGCGGCCGATGCCCTTTTGCTCACGAGTGATGCAGATAGAGCCGCCGCCGATGCCGACCTTAACAAAATCAGCACCCGCCTCAGCAAGGAAGCGGAAGCCGTCGCGGTCAACAACGTTGCCGGCACCGACCTTTACGCTATCACCGTATCTTTGACGGATAAAATCAAGGGTCTGCTTTTGCCAGCAGGTATATCCCTCGGAGGCATCGATGCACAAAACATCAACTCCCGCCTCAACAAGCGCCGGTACACGCTCGGCATAGTCACGGGTATTGATGCCCGCGCCGACCATAAAGCGCTTATCGGCATCAAGCAGCTCCTGCGGATTTTCTTTATGCTCGGAGTAATCCTTGCGGAAAACAAAATAGCAGAGCCTGTCCTCGCTGTCCACGATGGGCAGAGCGTTGAGCTTGTTATCCCAAATAATATCATTGGCGACCTTGAGGGATGTATCCGCAGGGGCGGTAACAAGGCGTTCGCGGGGAGTCATGAACTCGGATACCTTCATATCCACAGACATGCGGGAAACTCGGTAATCGCGGCCGGTAACGATGCCCAGCAGGTGGCCGTTATGCTGACCATTATCTGTAATGGCGATCGTACCGTGGCCGTTGCGCTCGACCAATTCCAAAACATCAGCCAGAGTATTATCGGGTGTCAGGTTGGAATCACTGACCACAAAGCCCGCCTTGTAGCTCTTAACGCGGGCGACCATAGCGGCCTCATCCTCAACGCTTTGAGAGCCGTAAATGAAGGACATGCCGCCCTCACGTGCCAAGGCTATGGCCATTCTGTCATCAGAGACAGACTGCATAACGGCAGAAACGAGCGGTATATTGAGGTTTATAGCAGACTCCTCGCCGCGACGAAACTTAACAAGCGGTGTTTTAAGATTAACATTTGTGGGAATACACTCGGGTGTCGTATATCCGGGAATAAGCAGGTACTCGCTGAATGTATGCGAGGGTTCGGGATAGAAGTATGCCATTTTGGAGGTCCTTGCCTTTCTTGTATGTTTGTGCTGTTATTCTTTTGATCTTATTATTTTGACCGATCGAAAGATCTGTTTTCGGTCGATCCGCGCGGCAGACGCGGATTTTTATATCTTTTTTATCTTCTTTTCATATTCTTTTTATTTTCTTTTCCTATGAAAAGCGGGCGTGAGAGGCATCACAATCACGCTCGAAGCTAACCCGCGGTAAAACCGATGCACCGGACGATCGGGGCATGCATTGCGGCGGCAGATCTTGAATATAAAAAGCTATGCGGACGACCCGCCATATGGCAGATCACGCCGCATAAAAAGCCCCGGGCGTGCCGCTCACCGTAATTTATCTGTCAATCGACAGACGATCCTGTGTGAGCGGCACCCCTGCGGGTGGATCAGATATATCTCTTTACTGTATCGTCAGCCTCTTCAACAGGGAGCGAGGAGGTCATAACGACATTTACCTTGTGGCTGTCGGCAAGCTCATCAAGCGAGTGCAGGAGGCGCTCAAACGCATCGCGATCGTTGTTGCATATGCGCAGTGCGGAATCCACAAAAACGTGAGTTACGTCATGGTTGCTGGCAAGGATACCCGCAATAAAGCCGTAAAGCGCGCCCGCATCAAATACAAAATACTCGTCAACATTGATAAGACGGCACTTGTGGCTGACATCATAGCGCAGTTTAATGCCCTTTTCGATGCAAACAACAGAACCTTCGCTTGTTACGACAGCATCGTTTACCATCTCGATGAGTGTTTTTGTTTTGCCGGAGCCCTTGACTCCAATAAGTAATTTAAGCATATGGTTTTACCCTACCTTTCTCGGCCGTCGGCATGACCGACAGAACGTGAAAAAAGTGTATTAGGACATGTCCCGTTTTTTCACGCCGGTGCGCCATGCCCGATACAGGATCGAGCAGGGGCGACCCCGCTTTTTCGGAATATTCTTCACTGATTATATTATACACTATAAATCCCGAAAAATCAAGTACTTTTTATGCTTTTTATTATACGTTATTAGTTATAATCGTTCTACGATCGTTTATCAGTCAAGACGACCGGCAAGCTCCGCCGCCATTTCCTCGTAACCCGGCTTGCCAAGCAGGGCGAACATATTCTTTTTGTACGCCTCAACTCCGGGCTGGTTAAAGGGATTGACACCAAGCAGATAACCGGAGAGTGCGCAAGCAAGCTCGAAGAAATAGATCATATAGCCGAGCGAGCGAGCGGAGCGATCACGGAGGGTCAGAAGGATATTGGGAACGCCGCCATCAACATGCGCCAGGAGTGTTCCCTTCATTGCCGTCTCGTTTACATATGTGAGCGGCTTGCCGGCAAGGAAGCCGAGACCGTCAACATTTTCACTGTCCTCGGGGATGATAACTGCCTTGCCCTGATCTTCAAGTGCGATAACAGTCTCAAACATTGTGCGCTCGCCATCCTGAATGAACTGGCCGAGCGAGTGGAGATCTGTTGAGAACACTACCGATGCAGGGTAAAGTCCGCGGCCGTCCTTGCCCTCGCTCTCGCCGAAGAGCTGCTTCCACCACTCGTTGAACATGAGCATATATGGCTCGTATCCCACAAGTATCTCAAGCTTTTTGCCCTGACGATAGAGGATGTTTCTGATCGCCGCGTATTTATATGCGGGGTTTTTATCGATATCGGGTGAGGACAGCTCATGCATGGCATCCGCCGCGCCGCCCATAAGCTCATCAATATCAACACCGGACACTGCAATGGGAAGAAGACCGACAGCGGAGAGAACTGAATATCTGCCGCCGACATCGTCCGGAACGACAAAGGTCTCATAGCCCTCGCGATCCGCAAACGCCTTGAGTGTACCGCGCTCGCGGTCAGTGGTGACGAATATACGCTCTGCCGCTCCTGCCTTGCCGTATTTTTTCTCAAGCAGAGAACGGAAAACACGGAAAGCTACCGCCGGCTCGGTGGTGGTACCGGATTTGGAAATGACGTTTATGCAAACGTCTCTGCCCTCGCAAAGCTCCAAAAGCTCGGAGAGATCGGAAGAGCTGATGTTGCAACCGGAGAAGAAGACCTCCGGCGCATCCTTTACCAAACGATTGTGGCGGGGTGATCTTAAAAATTCTATAACGGCACGTGAGCCGAGGTAAGAGCCGCCGATGCCGATAACGATAAAGATATCGCAAAGCTTTTTGATGCGCTCTGCGGCAGACTTTATCCTTGCATACTCTTCGTGGTCGTAAGCCTCGGGCAGGTCGAGCCAACCGAGCATCTCGGAGCCGGCGCCTGTGCCACTGCGCAATGCGTTGTCGGCCGCCGCGACCTCAGGGCGTATAGCCTCAAGCTCATCGCGGGAAACAAAAGAAGATACAAATTTTTCGCTGAGATTAAGAGTCATGATTTTTGCACACCTTTCCTGTTTTATCTCAAAACAAGATAATCAAAAAATATCAATGTATATTTTATCACCAAATCAACTTTTTTTCAACACCCTTTGCGGATTTTTTTGCTCAATTTGGCTTTTATTTTTTATCCATCGACCAAAGCGATAGTTATCTGCCATCATTTAGCACAAAAAAACTGCAAAGCAAACGCCGCCAAAGCTCGCCGAATGTTATACGCCCCACGGTTTCGGCAGAGGTGATCCTACACTCGCCGAGCGACTGACCGTCAAGCGTGAAGGTGAGCTTGCCCACAACGTCTCCCGCCGCGATCGGGGCGGCCACGCTCTCCGCGAGATCCCGAGCAACGGTAACATCAGCCTCCCTGCCTTTTTTGACGATAAGAGCAATGCCCTCCTCCGCCGTGCCAACGCTGTCGATATTACCGCCGCTGACTGATATATTCTCCCCCGCTCCCGCCGGATATCTGTACACACCGTAATTTGCAAAGCCGTAGTCAAGCAATGCGGCGGCAGAGCTGTTTCTGGCATCGCGGCTCGGCGCGGCCATTATAACGGCGATCAGTGATACTCCGTCCCGCTCGGCTGTTGCACTCATGCAAAAGCCTGCCTTTGAGGTCGATCCGGTCTTAAGCCCTGTGGCTCCGCGGTAAAAGCGGATGAGCCTGTTTGTATTGGTCAGCCCAAACGTGCCGTCCCTGACCGAATCCATCCACGTTGAGCTGTACTTGAGTATCCTCTCATGCCGAATCAGCTCGCGTGACATAATTGCAATATCGCGTGCGGACAGGACATGCCGCTCCACGGTATCATCAAGACCGTTTGTGTTTTCAAAGTGAGCGGTGCGCATACCAAGCTCGGCGGCACGGCGGTTCATTGCCGCAACAAAGGCCGACTCGCTCCCCGCCACAGCCTCGGCAAGCACCACTGCCGCATCATTGGCGGAGGATATCACCACCGACTTTATAAGATCATTCACCGTCATACGCTCGCCCTCCTTGAGGAAGATCTGCGAGCCGCCCATCTTTGATGCGTGCGTTGAGGTCTCAAGCACCGTATCAAAGTCAAGCGTGCCGCGCTCGATGGCTTCCATAACAAGCAGCAGTGTCATTATTTTGGTCACGGACGCAGGCGGTAATGCATCATCGGCGTTCATTTCAAAAAGGACAGTGCCTGTTTCCGCTTCCATGAGGATCGCAGATCGGCACTCAAGCCCCAACTCCGCCGCGATACCCTCACCGCTACTGCTGCTACTGCTGCTGTTCGGTATAGGTATTCCGTCCGCCGCAGCAACGGGAAGCGCCACCCGCACCATGGACCCGGCGATAACAGCGACAAGCGCAATTGCGAGCCGTCGTTTGACCTTACCGGTGGCTCTCCTTACCCGATCTACACCAAAAGATAACATAAAAAGCTCCCCCTCATAATGGATCTAAAAAAACCATATGAGGGGGACGGGATAATTATTACTGTAGGATAGGCACCGACTTTGCACAGATCGGCGGTTCGGCATTTCAAAGAATACCGAAAAGAATGAGACCTACCGTGTTTATTCCGAGATTTGCGGCCATGTGAAAGAGCCATGAGGGGATAACGCTCCGCCCGCGTGCAGCCAGAATATCAAATATCACGCCGCCGACAAAAAGCCCAAACAGCATGAGGGCTGTAAGGAGCGGCGAGAACCATCCGTCAAGTATTGCGACATGATAGAGCGAAAAAGCGATGGCGCTGAAGATACACGCCACCCTCTCCCCCGCCACGCGCGAGAGCGCAAGATAAGCGAAGCCGCGGAAGAAAAACTCCTCGACCATAGAATTGCAAAGCGTTATATATAGAGCTACGAGGGGAAAATTCTCTCGCGAGACACCCTCGCCGTCAAGCAGGCTGTCCGTTACACCGGAAAAATCAAAAAAACCGCGCAAAAGGAAATACCCGCCGACTATGCCCGCAAAGAGCAATGCACCGCCACAGAGCGAAAATACAAACACACGTCCAGCCGTCCTATCCTCTCTTTTCGGCAGTGTAAATGCGATGCGCGGCAGATCTATACCGAGCGCGTATGCCACGGCGAGCGGGATCGCCACAAACGCCGCAAGCTTTACGGCGCTCTTGGGGACATAGGAAAGCTCAAGGACGCCGTCCGCCACCGCCATGACTCCGCAAAGCAGGATGACTACAGCTATGATCACGGCAGCCGCCGCGCGCGGCGCGGGCAGCTTTTCGCGGCCCGCGCTTAGCTTTTGGGGACTTGTGCTTTCGCTGTTGCTTTTGCTTTTATGAGAAGACATACTCTGTAAAGCTCTTGAATACTTCGCCCGGGCGCAGCACGGTATTTGATATCGTGTTGAGGTGCGGGCGGTTTACCGCATCCGGGATCGCCTCTGTCTCAAGGCAGAGCGCGGCGCGTTTTTGCTGTTCCTCACCGCCGCGGAAGGGGAATTTGATATTTCCAAGGAAGTTGCCGGTGTAGAGCTGAACGCCGGGACGGTCGGTAAACACCTCCATCACGATCCCGCTACGGTCTCCGCAAAGACGTATGCGTGCATCTCGTTCGGCATCCTCGGTACGTGTAAAGAGCATGCAGTGGTCATATCCGCCTGCAAGGCCGAGGTCGCGATCCGCAAGATCAAGATCGGCACCTATCTGCTTGCACTCTCTAAAGTCAAAGGGTGTATCCTTAACGCTCTTCAGCATGCCTGTGGGGATAAGTCCCTCATCGGTAGGCAGATACCTGTCCGCCTGCATCCAAAGCGTGTGCGAGAGGATATCGCCATCTCCGTTGAGGTTGAAGTATGTATGGTTTGTAAGGTTTATCGGAGTCGGTGCATCGGTGAAGGCTGTATACTCAAGCCGCAGGCCTCCGCGTGCTGTTATCGAATAGCGCACACTGACCATGAGGTTGCCGGGGTAGCCCTCATCACCGTCGGGCGAGATACAGCTGAGGGTAAGCTCGGGGGTATCATCGCACATTGGCTCGGCGCGCCACAGCTTTTTATCAAAGCCGAATTTGCCGCCGTGCAGATGGTTTTCGCCATCGTTTTTGTAAAGGGTGTAGGTCTTGCCGTCAAGACGGAAGCGGCCGCCCGCTATTCTGTTGCCTACACGTCCCACAACTGCGCCAAGGTAGCCATCGGCTCCCATATAGCTCTCAAGCGAATCATATCCGCGCGCAAGGCTTACGGACTGACCGTCACCTCTCGTGAGTATGATGTCCGCAACCGTGGCACCGAGATCAAGTATTTTTACGCTCAGCGCACCGCGGGTAAGTGTGTATTCGGTTACTGTTCTGCCGTCCGGCAGAGTCCCAAAGGGACGGGATGTGATTTCTGACATTGCCTGCCTCGCTTTCCTTTGCGTTTTTGTTTGATATTATTGGGGTGGGACTTACTGTTTGCTTTTTGTGAAAATGATCAATGCTTTGGTCGTGCCGATCGATGCTTTACGGCACGGTGATGTACGCGGAGGGTATCTGTCACTCCTCGTATCCGTTGGGGTTCATGCTCTGCCAGCGGCTGGCATCACGGCACATACGCTCGATATCATATTCGGCGTGCCAGCCGAGCTTTTCGGCAGCCAAGGTGGGATCAGCATAGCAGGCCGCGATATCGCCGGGGCGGCGATCTACGATCTTGTAGGGTACATGGAGGCCTGTTGCCTTTTCGTACGCCTTCACGATATCAAGAACGGAATATCCAACTCCCGTGCCGATATTATAATATTCGGTACGGTTCACCTTTACGGCGCGCTCTATTGCCTTAAGATGAGCACGGGCAAGATCGACTACATGAATATAATCACGCACGCCTGTGCCGTCATGGGTAGGATAATCATCACCGTACACACTCAGCTCGCGCAGCTTACCGACAGCAACTTGGGAGATATAGGGCAAGAGATTATTGGGTATACCCTTGGGATCTTCGCCGATAAGACCGCTCTCATGTGCGCCGATGGGGTTGAAGTATCTGAGAATGGATACACTGCCAATATCCCCGGCGCGGCGGCAATCATCAAGGATGCGCTCGATCATGAGCTTTGTCTCGCCATAGGGGTTGGTAGTTGAAAGGGGGAAATCCTCTCGGATCGGCACCGTTTTGGGGCTGCCGTACACCGTTGCAGAGGAGGAGAAAACAATAGTTCCCACACCATGCGACTTCATGGAAGCCAAAAGATTGAGCGTGGACAAGAGGTTGTTTTTATAGTAGAGCGCCGGCTTTGCGACTGATTCGCCTACCGCTTTAAGTCCCGCAAAGTGGATCACGGCAGAAATGCCGGGCTCGGCATCAAATACGGCATCAAGCGCCGCCGCATCGCACATATCGCATTCATAAAAGCGATGCTCGCGACCGGTTATCTGCTTTATACGGTCGTTAACGCAGGGCTTGCTGTTAGAGTAATTATCCACTACAACAACATCATAGCCGCCGCAAAGCAGCTCAACCACCGTGTGTGATCCAATAAATCCGGCACCGCCGGTAACAAGAACAGTCATTTTGTTTTTATCTCCCGATTTTGTTTAGAATTGTATTGTTGATTAAACAAGCATTTGTTTTTTTAGGTATAGTTTTTGCGGGCTTATATTTTGGAGCGGCATCAATATCAAAGATTCAAAGATACTTTTTCACCGTCTCGCGCATTGCGGGCATTTTTGCCTCCATATCCGCCACCAGCTTAAACTGGTTGCGGGCGCGATCAAGGTTTTGCTCCGGATAGTGCGTTCTGAAATATTTATCACCATCGATATAGTCGGCGAGGAAACGCAGCCCCGTCTCAAGCGTGATAATAAGCGCACCCATCGGCAGCTCGGCTATCTCATCGGCCTCAAGCGAGCCCTCAAGCCCCTCAACGAAGCCGCGTGCAAAAGCCTCAAACATATCCTCGCGCATAAATACGCTGTCAAGATCCCGCTCGTCCTCCGCGGCACTGGAAGCACCAAAGCGTATGGCATCTCCAAAGTCAAAAAGCACCGATCCCGGCATTACGGTATCAAGGTCGATAACGCAGAGCGGCTTGCCGCTTGCGCGATCGATGAGGATATTGTTAAGCTTTGTATCGTTATGTGTAACACGCAGGGGGAGCTTGCCGCTCTCTATGCGGTCGGTAATGTAGGAGCATACCTCCCTGTGCGCCTTGGCGAATTCAATTGCATCTGCAGCATTTGCGGCTCGGCCCGACTCGTTGCGGGCAAGCGAGGCCTCAAAATCAGCATAGCGGCTGGGAGTGTTGTGGAAGTTCGGGATCGTCTCGCAGAGCGTTGAGGCATCATAATCGGCAAGCTGCATTTGGAAATGTCCAAAAGCGCGGCCGACCTCCGCAAAGATCTCGGGCGAGGATGCGGACTGATAGCTCTCAACGCCGCCGACATAAACGTAGGCACGCCACGCGCTGCCATCATCATCGGTATAGTATGCACGCCCATCCACGGTCACGATAAAGCGCAGTGTACCGCGCTCAACATCGCCTCCCTCAGCGGCAAGCTTTGAGCGGATATGCTCGGTCACACCAAGGATGTTGCGCATAAGACCATCCGGGTCGCGGAAGATGGAGGTATTTATTTTTTGCAGAACGTACCGCTCTCCCCCCTCGGTATCGATAAAATATGTACCGTTTATATGCCCGTGTGTGCATTCTGAAAAGGACACGGGGTTTGATGCCAGCTTAAATTTTGCGGCAACTGCAAGAATATCTGTCATAAAGATGTCTCCTTGAAATTATAGTTTTTCAACCGGTTATAAAACTTTGTTATTCGATCTGTGTCAATGGTAGCACTATCACAGGACGAGCGGGGACGGATACACTCCCGCCTCTATAAGTGCACGAATACTGCGCACTACAGGCTCTTTATCCGCCGCATATGTCACACCGTACCACTTGGAGGGTGTCATCTCTACCGAGATATCTATGATACCGTCCTGCGCCAAGCTGTTGAGAGCAAAGGGCAGATAAAACTCGGATCTTTGCGGATCGGGCATATTGAGAAGAAACTCCCTGAAGTATTTTTCTATATATCCGAACGTCTCAGGCACAAGACCAAAGCAGTTCATGGATGCAACAGACTCAAGCGGCAGTGGGTGCCATGCATCATCCTCGCAATACTCTGCCATATCTCCGCTATCGGCGCGGCGAATGGCCGTGCGCTCGATAATGCTTGAAAGGCGGCCACCCTCCACACTGCATATACCGCGGGATACGGTGCCGTTCTCCGTCAGCGTATTGGCAAGCACAAAGCCCACCATACAGCAATCAAATCTGCCGTGCTCGTTCTTATGCCCGCGTTCCTCTGCGGCACGAAGATGTGCGGCCGCGGCAGCTATCGTCTCTCTGCCGTAAAAATCATCCGCATTTATAACGGCAAAGCAATCGTCAACGATATTTCTGGCAGCGTAGAGTGCGTGGGCGGTTCCCCACGGCTTTGTTCTGCCATCAGGCACAGATATGCCGGCGGGAAGATCCGCCATATCCTGAAATGCATATTCAACTTTTATGTATCGGCTAACACGGCGACCGACAGTTTCACGAAAATCATCAAGATTTTCGCGCTTTATAACGAACACTACTCGGTCAAAACCGGCGCGCGCTGCATCGTAGCAGGAATAGTCGATTATAAACTCTCCATCCGGACCTATGGGATCGATCTGCTTCATTCCTCCGTAGCGAGATCCAAGTCCCGCCGCAAGAATCAAAAGTGTCATTCGGGAATCCTCCGCAATTAATTAGTTAAATTAGATAATTTGATCAATAAGATTTATTTTGGCAGTTGCGATTTTTGGTAGTTGCGAATCCTTTTGGTTTTGGTGTCACGTCTGATGACTGATGACCGCCTGTGCCGCATCATATCGAGCGGCGCGGGGACTCGGCGTTTGTTCTGCAGGTCGAAAAAACGTGCAAATTGTCATACGCTTTATTATTATAATACTAAAACGGCCCCACGTGTTTGGCCATTCCGCATTGTTTACATTTTATTTACAATTGCCAAGATGCGCTATCGGCAAAATAGCTATTGACATACTGGCGGCGGCGTGCTATAATACTACAGGTTGAAGATTTGTATCATTTGAGACACGAGGTGTGCTATGGCAAAAACAAAAACGATAGATGCCGAGGCGGCATTTGATTTTATTTCTGGATACTGCCAAATATTCGCCCGCATGGATACAGAGAACTTTATAAAGTGCACCGGCGGCAGTGTTGAGCTGACAGAGCACGCCGCAGGCGAGGTCATGATATCCCCCGAGAGCCACTCGGGCGCAGCGATAGGAATAATATACAGCGGCACGGCATCTGTATATTCGGCGGACACGGTACACTCGGTCCTTTTGCGCCGTCTCGGGTGCGGCGGCGTGTACGGAGTTGCGGCGTTGTTCTCCACCTCACCGCCTCCAACGCGGATAATTGCAGATCAACCCTGCGCGGTGCTGACGCTTCCCCGCCATGCAGTGCGTGCAATGCTTGCCGCAGACCCCGCCCTACTTGACGCTTATCTTGAATTTCTCTCCGGCAGGATACTTTTTTTAAACGAAAAGATAGCCTGCGTTACCGGCGGCAGTGCCGAGCGGCGATTGGCTGTTCACCTGCTGACGCTGGCGGACGACGGCGGCAACGGAAGCAACGGCGGCAATGTGACATTACAGCTTGGTGTGAACTACACAGAGCTGGCACGTCAGCTTGATATAGGTCGCGCATCTCTTTACCGTGCGCTTGATTCGCTTGAGGCGGCAGGGGCTATCAAAAGAGAGCACGGACGCAGCATCACCATTGACCGTGACCTGCTGGCTGCAATGGTAGCCACTGCATGTTAGCGGAACCGAGGCCATCGGCGGCAGATCGACCGCCCCCCGATCGATCCGAACTAATGTAAGCCTATTATTCATTTAATGTCAAAAAATAATATAAAACAAATCAATGCAAAGGAATAACATCATGAAAAAAGCAAATCTAAAAAGCAAACTTCTCTCCACGGCTTTGGCCACGCTCCTCATCCTCTCGGCATTGCTTTTGCCCTCCTGCGCAAAAAAGGATAACGCCGAGCTTCGCGTTGCCGTGCTCAGCGGCACTACCGGCTGGGGCGCCGCACCGCTGATCTCAAGTGTAAACGCAGGTGAGTCCAAGCTTAATGCAAAGATCGACATCTATTCAGATGCCACGCTCGTCAGCCCGCTTATGATAAACGGTGATGCGGATATCGCCGCCGTTCCCACAAACCTTGCCGCAGTGCTTTACAACAAGACCTCCGGCGGTATTCGCGTGCTGGCCGTAAATACCCTTGGCGTGCTTTATCTCATTGAGGACGGTAACAGCGTAAACAGCCTGGCTGATCTTGCGGGAAAGACCGTGTATCTGCCGGGTCAGGGCTCGAACCCCGAATTTATCATGCGTGCTCTCGTTGAGGGGGCGGGCGTTGAAAACGTGACCTTTGACTACACCTATTCCTCACCCGATGAGCTTGCCACAGCTCTTGCCTCCGGAAAGGCCGCGCTCGGCGTTCTGCCCGAGCCCAAGGTAACGGCAGTGATATCCAAAAAGGACACACTCCGCGTGGCTCTTGATTTTACAGAGGAATGGAAGAAGCAGACCACCGCTCCCCTCGTCCAGGGCTGTATCATCGTTCGCACAGCTTTCCTCGAGGAGCATCCCGCCGTTGTTGAGCAGTTCCTTAAGGAATACAAGACATCCGTTGAGCTTGTAGATTCGGATCCCGACAGCGCCGCCGAAATGATAGCCGAGACGGGTCTTGCCGGTGCCGCAGCCGCCGCAAAGGCCGCACTGCCCAGATGCAATATAACCTATCTCACAGGTGACGAGATGGCCACCGCGCTGAACGGCTTTTGGAATGCGCTCTTTAAGCTTGACCCTAAATCGGTCGGCGGTGCGCTCCCCGATGCCGATATAACAAAAGCAGCAAAGTAATGAAAGACCGGCGAGTTCAAAATACTCACTCCGAGCGACCGACAACGCGCGCACGCCGCGCGTTGTCGGCACTCGGCGTTGCCGTTTTTTGGTTTTTGCTTTGGCAGGTGCTGTCGATTGCCGTTGGGAACGAGCTGCTCCTCCCCTCCCCCATATCCACACTGCGCCGAGTGGCGGAGCTTGCCATCACCGCAGACTTTTGGCACTCCACCGCGCTCTCGCTACTGCGAGTAACGGCGGGAATACTCTCCGCAGTCATCGCAGGTATTATAACGGCCGCCGCGTGCTGTCGTTTTAACTTTATAGACAGGCTGATATCGCCATTTATGACTATAATCCGATCCACGCCTGTGGCATCCTTTATAATACTTGCGCTGGTATGGCTCGGCACATCCCCCCTGCCCGCGTTTATAGCCTTTTTGATGGTATATCCGCTGATATTTGCAAATGTTAAGGCGGGGATACAAAGCATTGACCGCGAGCTTTTGCGGCTTTTGTCGGTATATGAATTATCCCCGCTGACTATGCTGCGCCGCGTATACGCGCCTGCGGCCTACCCGCATTTTGTAACATCACTGCGCTCGTCCTTGGGGCTTGCTTGGAAAGCGGGAATCGCTGCCGAGGTGCTGGCAATTCCAAAATATTCGATAGGAAGAATGCTTTATCAATCAAAGGTATACTTTGAGACCACCGATCTGTTTGCGTGGACCTTTGTTATAATAATACTCAGTCTTTGCATTGAGTTTGCGGTGGGTCGGGTAGTGACCGCGATATCGCAAAAAAGAGTAAAAGTCAAGCCGCAGGGCGGCGCGGCGACCTGTGCGGGCAACGAGAACACCTCTAAAGCGCTGACACAAAGCGATCAAACGACCGATCAGAAAGGCGGGGACCGAGATGCTGATAGAGCTTAACGGAATAACAAAAAAATTCGGCAAGCTGACGGCGATATCCGCGCTCACCTGCAAGCTTGAGATCCCCCACAGCGGCAGACTTGCGATATGCGGACCGTCCGGGTGCGGAAAATCAACTCTGCTCTCGATAATAGCCGGGATAGATCAAAGCTACATCGGCGAGCTTACGTTCTCCCCTGCCGTACCGAGGATATCGCTCTCGATGCAATCACCCCTGCTTTTACCGCACCTTAGTGCCGCACAGAATGTAAATCTTGTGGCGGGCGACAAAAAGCAAGGTCTTGCGGCGGCGCGTGAGCTGCTTTGCGAGCTTGGACTCAGGGGTCACGAGGATGACCTGCCTCATGAGCTTTCGGGCGGCATGCAAACGCGCGTGTCTATCGCTCGGGCACTGGCGCGCCCGGCGGAGCTTTATCTTTTTGACGAACCTTTTGCCGCGCTTGACAGACAGAGTGCTGAGCTTTGCATAGACGTGATACACCGTCACACCACCAATGCCGCCGCAATAGCTGTCATCCACTCGGAGGAGCTGTCCCACCGCTTTGCCGATAGGATCATGACCTTTGATTCCACACCGGCTGCGACATATGTGATACAAGATTTAATATAACGCCAACCCATATTTGACTTTTCCCAACCTCTGGCAAGCACGGCTTGACAGAGGTTTTGAATTAAAGCTGACGGCGCATACGTTCAAGTGCACCCTTTTCAAGGCGGGAGACCTGCGCTTGGGAGATACCTATCTCGTCCGCTATCTCCATCTGTGTTTTATTTTTATAAAATCTCATGTTTATTATTGCCCTTTCCCGATCGCCGAGCGTTTTCATGGCCTCGGCAAGTGCTATCCCCTCAAGCCATGCCTCATCGGATGCACCGGTATCGGCTATCTGATCCATAACATACAGCGAATCACCATTTTCGCTGTATACAGGCTCGTAGAGCGAGAGCGGCTCGATTATAGCCTCCATAGCTCCAACAACATCCTCCCGCCGCTCGCCGAGCCTATCCGCAAGCTCCTGTTGCGACGGCTCGCACTGATTTTGCCGTATAAGCTCCTCCCTTAAGGTCAGCGCACGATAGGCAAGGTCGCGCATTGAGCGACTTACCCTTATGGTATTGTTATCCCGCAGGTAGCGGCGTATCTCGCCTATGATCATCGGCACGGCATAGGTGGAAAATTTAACTCCAAGGTCGATATTAAAATTATCAACCGCCTTTATAAGTCCGATGCACCCCACCTGAAAAAGATCGTCCATGCTCTCCCGCCTGCCGGTGAAGCGCTGTATAACGCTCAACACGAGCCTGAGATTACCGTATATCAGCTCCTCTCGCGCCGCACTGTCCCCCGCTTTTGTGCGCCGCAGCAGCTCGTTTTTTTCTTCGTCCGTCAGCGTTTTAAGCTTTGAGGTATTAACGCCGCAGATCTCAACTTTATTATAGTACATAAAAAGATCCCCCAGTATCCGTTTAGTTGATTATTTTCCAAGCCCGGGACGGCTTATACAGATGCGTGGGGATGTATATTTTTACAGCGGACCACGCCCCGCAGGCGTGTATCCGCCAAAAAAATAAGCGATGTGCCGTGGCACATCGCTTATTTTTGGGATCGCTCCCATCAGCAGATAACTCAGATCTTCTCTTTGACCTTGGAAGCCTTGCCGACTCTGTCACGCAGGTAGAACAGCTTAGCACGTCTTACCTTACCATGACGAGTTACCTCGACAGCGGCAACGTTGGGAGAGTGGATCGGGAAAGTCTTTTCAACACCGCATCCGTAAGCAACACGTCTTACGGTGAAGGTCTCGGAGATGCCGCCGCCGCGCTTTGCGATAACGGTTCCCTCGAAAAGCTGGATCCTTTCACGGGTACCTTCCTTGATACGGCAGGAAACGCGAACGTTGTCTCCAACCTCAAACTGGGGAAGTGTTTCCTTTAACTGCTCGTTGGTCATAGCTGCAATGTAATCCATTTCAGCCCCTCCTTTATAATATTTTTATAATAGGATATCGAAGCATTCATGCAGAGCCCGCAGCGGACTGCCTCGTTCCGGAATGACCCGGACTTTGATATTATATCACACTTTGAGTTCTTTTGCAATACCTTTTTGCAAAAAAGATCAAAATATCGCCGATATTTTTGTTGTTTTTCTCACAGCTGATCGTCCGTTCGGTCATCCTCGCGGTCAGATCCCGCATCGGACAGCTCGGATATATCCGGTGCGTCGGATGCAGATGCATCGGATGCGCATCCTCCTGAGTGTCCGCGTCCGCGCACGGCGCCCAAAAATCCGCGCAGGAGCATTAGCGCGCCCTCAATTATCGGCTTTGCGTTGAGGGCAAATATCAGCAGGAAGCATGCCGCCTCGATGACTATCCAATATCTGACCTCAAGCACCATCACGGCGCACTGGAAGATGAGTATCACCGCGTTAAGTGCTATCACCGCGGGGTGCATATCAAATCTGACGTATTTTTGCGTATTGACCGCTCTTATCGCAAACACGGCAAAATAGCTGACAGCTGCCGCTATCGCCGCCCCCTGTGCACCGAACTCCGGAACCAGGATCAAGCAGATACCGACATTCAGCACCGCACCGCACATTGATGTCAAAAAGGAGAGCATGCTCTTTTTTTTGACCATGTATATACTGCCGAGAAAAGTAGTAACTGCGGAGAATGTGGTGGCGATAACGAGTGTTGGCATATACTGCCATGCGCTGTAATAATCATTCGCCAGCATAAAGGATGCAAACAGCTTTGCAAGCGCGGCAAGCGCGGAGGCGGCCATAAAGATAAGCCCGGAGTAGGTCCTGAACACCTTGGAGAAGAACTCACCGCGGTCACCGTCATCGGCATCGGCCACGGCGGAATACTGCCACGCCTCGATAAATATCGTGGTCATAAGGGTAAGCACCGTTGGGATCTTATATGATGCGGCAAATATGCCGTTGGCCTCGTCCCCACAGATGTATTTTACAAGGAACTGACCCGAAACGCTTGTAAGCCACCAAAAGATAGATGTGGGTATCATAGGTGCGCTGTACTTAAGCATATCGGCGGCTATGCGGCGATCAAAAAGAGATATGCCGAGGTCGCGATAGAGCTTTTGCCACATCACCATTATAACGGTAACGATGACATTTGCCACAACGACCGACAAAACATAACCGTAAACTCCCATTTTCAACACGACCAAAAACAGGATGTTAAAGGCGATGTTGAGAGCCGTATTGATTATTCCCTGCACCGCAAACACGGTGGTACGCCCCAGTGCGCGTATATAGTTGGCGCACGCAAGCTGATAGTTGGCGGCTATTACGTATATTATCGCAAGCCAGGCATATCCCGTTAGCATATCAAGCTTAAAAAGCAATGGTGAGACCGCCAAAAACAGCAAAGTGCCAAGCGTTAGTATGGTAATACCGGAGGAAAACACCTCACGCTTTTTTTCGCCCGCATCAAGAGCAAAGCGAAAAAGCCCATCGCACACACCTATTGCTGCCACTGGCATTATAAGGTTTGCTATTTGAGATATGATATTTGCATCCGAGTATTCGGCAGGCGACAGCATTGCCGTGTAAAGCGGCAACAAAAGATACACCAGCACCTTTGAGGAAAAGGTGCCTACCGCCAATATAACGGTATTCGATAAAAGCCGTTTATATTTGTTCATGGCATCATGCCGCAAGGATCACTCCTCGTCGCAGTTCCCCCAGTTGTGGTAAACGTTCATAACATCGTCGTCATCCTCAAGCCGCTCAATGAGCAGACCCATAAATTTGCGGTCATCCTCACCATCAAGATCCACGGTGGTATCTGCAACCTTTTCCTTTTCGGCGGACTCGACCTCATATCCCGCGGCCTTAAGCTCGTCGGATATGGCATAAACGTCATCAGGCTCGGTGTAAACGATAAAGAGACCCTCGTCTGCCTTAAAGTCAGCTGCTCCCGCCTCAAGAGCCGTCTCCATCAGCTTATCCTCATCGATCTCGCCGTACTCATCGGTGATAACGATAACGCCCTTTTCGGTAAACATAAAGCTTACGCAGCCGCTCTGACCAAGGTTGCCGTGATATTTTGAGAAGTATGCGCGTATGTTGCCTGCGGTACGGTTGCGGTTATCGGTGGTGGTCTCAACTATAACGGCAACGCCGGAGGGACCGTAGCCCTCGTAGGTGATCTCCTCGTAGGCAACATCAGCCGAGCCGAGAGCCTTTTTTATGGTGCGCTCGATATTATCATTGGGAACGTTGTTTGATTTTGCCTTTTGGATAAGATCGCGCAGTTTTGAGTTAGTGGAGGGGTCGCCACCGCTCTCCTTTACCGCTATTGTGATCTCCTTGCCGATCTTGGTAAACACCTTCGCCTTTTGTGCATCGGTCTTTTCTTTTTTGTGCTTGATGTTGCTCCATTTGCTGTGTCCGGACATTTTTTATTTCCTCACTTTATAATTATATAATTATTTTTTGTTTTGCTTTTTGTTTTTACTTGAGCCCCAATGGTAGCCATCAGATCTTTTCGGTCTGCTTCATGCAGATAAGGCCGAGGGAGATACCCAGCACGGTCTTTACCGCTGCGGAGAGCGCAAGCCTTGAGCTGCGCACTGCATGGTCTTCCGCCGAGAGGATCTGACAGTTATGATAGAAGCGGTTATAGGATGCCGTCAGCTCTATCATATAGCGGGTAATGACCGACGGCTCGTAGTCTCTCAGCGCCGCCAACACGCGATCCGGGAAGATGGCAAGGAGCTTTAGCAGGTCATGCTCCTCCGGTGTGCCGAGCCTGTAGCCGCCCTCCGGCATGCTTATCTCCTCCCCTGCGCGTGACAGGAGAGAGGATATACGTGCATAGGTGTACTGAACATAAGGACCGGTATTGCCGTCATAGGACAATGCATCCTCAAGCATAAAGTTTATATCCTTTATGCGGTTATTGGAAAGATAATAAAATACGATAGCACCAACGCCAACGCTCTCGGATATCTCGCGAAGCTCTTCCTCCGGCATATCCGGGTTCTTTTCGCGAGTGATCTCGCGCACCTTTTCGACAGACTCGGCAAAAAGGTCGCGCAAAAGGATCACGTTGCCTGTACGAGTGGCAAGCTTTGCGCCATTTATCGACACTGTGCCATAGGGAACATGCACGAGCTTATCATACCAATCATAGCCCATAAGCTCTATGACCTTGAACCACTGTGCAAAGTGCAAGGATTGACCTGCGGAGGTAACATATATGCATTTATCAAAATCGTAGGTATTTTTTCTGTAAAGCGCGGCGGCGATATCGCGGGATGGATATATCGATGAGCCGTCGTTTTTAAGGATGAGACACGGCGGCATACCGTACTCCTCAAGATCTACTATCTCCGCGCCGTCGTCGTTTTTAAGCAGACCACACTCGCGTAGCTTTTCGACCACTGCGGGGACTTTATCATAATAAAAGCTCTCGCCCTTGTAGCTGTCAAAGGTAATGCCAAGCTGATCGTATGTTTTTTGATATTCGCGGAGCGAGATATCTATAAACCAGCGCCAAAGCTCGGTGTTTTCCGGGTCATGATGCTCAAGCTTTGTAAACTCAGCTCTCGCCTCGTCATTCAGCTCGGGATGCTCCTCGGCCTCTGCGTGGAACCTAACATAAAGCGCCACCAGTTCATCTATCTCGCGGCGTTCGACCTCCTCACGACTGCCCCACTTGCGGTAGGCAACTATGAGCTTGCCAAACTGCGTTCCCCAGTCACCAAGGTGATTAACACCCACGCAATTATAGCCCGCAAACTCATGCAGGCGCTTGAGTGCATGTCCGATAACGGTAGTACCCAGGTGACCTATATGGAACGGCTTTGCAACGTTGGGGGAGGAATAGTCAAGGACTACGGTCTTACCCACGCCGATATTCGGTGCGCCGTAACGGTCACCGCGGGAGAGCACCTCGCCGATAACGGAGCGGGCAAGCTCGGCATCGTCAAGCTTAAAATTAAGATACCCCTTACATGATTCTACAGATGCCACGGCAGGTGCGGAAAAGCCCTCGGCAAGTGCATCTGATATCTGCGCGGGTGCGCGGCGCAGACTTCGGCTGAGTTTAAAGCACGGGAGGGCTATATCGCCCATCGATGCATCCGGCGGGTATTCGAGCATGGCGGAGAGTTCCTCCGTGCTCGGAGCGGCACCGGGAGCCATTGCCTCGATCTTTTCCCTCAGCGCCTGTGCGATCTCATTTTTTACGTTAGTCATAGGACTGTGCCTTTCTAAATATTAAAGTTATACAGTGTTATGTGTTAAGTTTAGTTTGATAGTTTTTTATTTATTGTCGCCGTCATCGGTGTCATCATCGTCTCCGTGACCGCCGCGTTTACCCATAAGAGCCAACAAAACGACCAGCACCACGGCAACACCGCCTATCACCGCCCAAAGCCACGGGCGGCTGTTATCACCCGTTGCGGGCGAGAGGGGGGATGTCACATTTGCGAGCACCGCGTATACAGAGGTAAGCCATAATGATCTTAGCATTTTTTATACCTGACCTTTTTTGTTTTTTCTGTTGTTTATCTGTCTTTCAGTTCTGTTTCGGTTCGGATGTTATGCCCGCTTTTTACGTCCGCGCCCTCGGCTATAAGCTCGCGCGCCGCTGCACGCTGCGCCTCGGTAATATTGATACCGCCAAGTATCCTTGCGGTCTCCTCTACCCTGCCGTCGTCATCAAGATAGGTAACGGTGGATTCGCTCATGCCGTCACGCTCTGTTTTGGTTATCAAAAGATGATTGGCGGCAAGTGAGGCTATCTGCGCCGAGTGCGTGACACAAAGTATCTGCGATGCTCCGGCGGCCTCGCGTAACTTTATGCCGACCTTACGAGAGGTCTTGCCGGAGATGCCCGCATCCACCTCGTCATATATGACGGTGGGTACACCATCAAGATCAGCCATAACACTTTTGATCGACAGCATTATTCTGGACAGTTCTCCGCCGGATGCTATCTTTGCAAGTGAGCGCGGCGGCTCGCCGGGGTTGGGTGCTATCCTGAACTCCGCACGGTCATATCCGCGTGGGGTCGGCTCGTCCAGCCGATCTATCGCAATACAAAATCTCACCTTTGGCATATCAAGGAACGCCAGCGACTCTGCCACTCGCCCTTCGATCCCCGCGGCGGCGGCACGCCTCAGCTCGCCCAGCACCCCGCCCCGCTCCTGAAGCGACTCGCAAAGCTCCAGCTCTCGTCGTCGAAGCTCGGCGATCCGCTCGTCGCCGGTCTCAAGTGCGGCAAGACGCGCCTCGGCATTTACTTTAAATTCAAGGATCTCCTCAACAGTCGAGCCGTATTTTTTCTTGAGTCTTGATATGGCATCAAGTCGCGTCTCTATGGCATCAAGACGTGCTGTGGGGTCGGCATCCTCATCGTCATCGACACCACTGCGGCTCATTACCTCGGCGGCAATGTCATCCGTCTCATAACGGCAGGCCTCAAGCCGCTCGGCGTACTCGAGATATTCGGGATAAACATCGGATATCCGCCGCAGTGCATCTGCGGCCTTTGTCAAAAGATAGGATGCCGTAACTCCGCGCTCGTTCCCATGTATCGCGCGCAGTGCGATATCAGACTGCTTTTTTATCGTCTCAAGGCTCAAAAGGCGCTTTTTTTCAATAAGCAGGCTTGCTTCCTCCCCGGCCTTGAGCTTTAGAGCGGAGATATCCTTTATCTGATATTCAAGCATATCGCGGAGCTGGTTCAGCTCCTTTTCGTCCCTGCAAAGGCCGTCTATCTCGCCACGCACGGCGGTCAATGCGGAATATATCTCGCCGTACTCGGCAAGCACCCCCTCAGCGTGTGCGGCGGCATCAAGAAGCCGCAGCTGTTCGGCCGGGTCGGTGAGCTTGATATTTTCGTTTTGGCCGTGTATTGAGACCAAAAGCCCGCCCACTCGGCGCAACACAGCCTGTGTGACGCCTCGCGCATTTATGCGGCAGGTCGAACGACCGTCGGCAGTCAATGTGCGGCCAAGGGAGAGCTCTCCGTCCTCACATTCGATACCAAGTTCGGCAAGCTCCTCGGCGATCCCGCCGCCAATGCCGTCAAACACCGCCGATACCACTGCGCGATCCTGCCCCGTGCGCACGAGCTCGCGCCCCGTGCGATTGCAAAGCAAAAAATTTATGCTGTCTATAATTATCGATTTACCTGCGCCTGTCTCGCCCGTCATTGCCGTAAAGCCATCGGCAATATCAAGATCAAGCGTTTTTATTACCGCTATATTCTCTATATGAAGCGATCTGAGCATTAAAAATCACCGTCCCCACAGCCACCCTTGCGGTGCATTCAAACAGAACGCAAAAGTATTTTTATCTTTTCGCTGAGCGTTTTTGAGGAATCCAACCCCCGCGTTACGATAAATATTGTATCGTCACCGGCAACACTGCCGAGTATTTCGTCACTGTCTATTGCATCAAGCCCCGCAGCCACTGCATTTGCAAGCCCGGGATAGGTGGTGAGGACTATCATATTGCCCGAATAATCCACATTTTTTATCGACTCGATAAGTGCCGTATTGAATTTTATGTTACTGCCGCTCTCCTCCTGCCGCGGGAGCGTGTATTTATACGTGCCGCGGCCGGTCGGGACCTTTGAGAGCTTTAGCTCTTTTATGTCGCGGGAGACCGTGGCCTGCGTTACCCGATATCCCTCGCGAAGCAGCAGCCCTATCAGCTCCTCCTGCGTTTCAACATCGCAGTTTTCTATAAGGCTTATGATCTTTTCCTGTCGTCCACTTTTCATTATATGGCTAACCGATCCTTTCGATCTTCTTTCGATCTTCTTTCTTCTTTTCTGCTTTTTTGATTACAAACTGCTCTGATGCTTTTACATTGGCAGGATCAGATCCCGCTCATTTTATGTCTGAAGACCTCGTAAAAAACATCCTCCTTAAGCCGTATTATCCCCGCGTGCCTATCCGAGCGGGTTATCCTTACGGCCTCACCGCGTGCAAGCTTTATGTTCACCCTGCCGTCGACCGTCAGAAAGAGTGCCGGCTCGCGGCGGCAGACATTTACTATCTCAAGCTTTGCACTGTCCGGGAAAACTATCGGCTTTGCGGAGACCGAGTGCGCACATATCGGGGTTATGCAGATGCCGCCAAGGCGCGGGTCAAGGACAGGTCCGCCAGCCGACATGGAATAAGCGGTAGAGCCGGTAGGTGTGGCGGCAATAATGCCGTCGGCACGATAGGCAGCCACCGTTTTGCCGCCCTCACGAAGCTCGATATCCACAATACGCGCCACGGAACCGTTTGAGACGACAGCATCGTTGAGTGCACGCGCTATATAATTGCGCCGCCGCTCGCCGCTCTCGTCCGGGCGGCTCATAACCTCAACATTCAGCATCGTGTGACGCTCGACCGAGTATTTCCCGCTGTACAGGCCGTCTATAAGCCCAAGCTCATCCACCTCAAGCTCGCATAAAAAGCCCAGCCGACCTTTGTTTATTCCCAACACGGGTGTGGAACGCACAGCACTGCGCCGAGCCGCTTCAAGAACAGAGCCATCTCCGCCGACCACAACAACTATATCGGCATTTTCGTAAAGCGTATGCGCCGCCATATATCTCGGCGCAAGCCCCGCCGCCTCAAAGCCGCACTTGCCTTTTGCTGAAAGATCGAGCAAAAGAGATGCTCCGTGCGCTGCAAAGGCGCGGGCAGCCGCCAACGCGACCTCCGCTTTTTCAGATATATTATAATTCGTTACAACTGCTACCCTTGAAAACTGCACCGCATCCTCCATTGCATGCCGCCGATCGATATCGTCTTTTTTCATCACTTGACTGTTCGACCGCACGAATTTTTTATTGTCCCACCGCTACACTGCGAGACAAAACAAAGCACACCAGATATTCTATATTTCCGTCACCGCCGGTTATCGGAGAAGTGATGGTACCGCTGTGGCGGAATCCGACGCCCTCCGCCGTATCGATCACAGACCGCACGGCACGAAGGCGTGCGGTCTGTGATCGCACTATGCCGCCCTTACCGACATCCGCACGCCCCACCTCAAATTGAGGCTTGATAAGTGATATCAGCCTCCCGCCATCCCGCAAAAGCGGCGGCAGGGTGGGCAATATCAGCGTTTGAGATATAAAAGAAACATCCATCACGGCAATATCATAGCCCGCACCAACGATATCCGCCGTCATATAACGAGCGTTTACGCCCTCAAGGGAGCGCACTCGCGGGTCTGCCTCAAGCTTTGCGGCCAACTGACCGTGCCCCGAATCTACTGCAGTAACATATGCCGCACCGCGAGACAAAAGGCAATCGGTAAACCCACCTGTTGATGCACCTATATCGATAGCTTTCACGCCGTCCACCGACACGCCGAATGCATCCAGCGCCGCCTCAAGCTTAAGTCCTCCGCGCCCGACATAACGCATATCCGGCAATGGAATGACCGTAACATCTGCCGCTACTGTCCCCTCGCCGATATCCGCCGACGGCTTTGCAAGCTTTTTGCCGTTTAGCCAAACACAGCCGCCGAGTATCAGCTTTTTTGCCGTCTCTCGGCTCGGTGCCAGCCCATTTGCAAACAAAAACAGATCTGCTCTCATAACAACACAACAGCCGTCATTCGTTATTTTTTGCGCCGTAACAGCCATTCGGCCAGCGAGATGAGTGACCCCGAGCCCGGGTACGCTGCCACTGCAGACACCGCCATGGCGGTGATCTCGGCCGCCAAGGTGCGCGCCTCGTCGGCATTCATAAAGCTGAGGTAGGTCACCTTGCCGTCCCTTGCATCCGAGCCTGCAGTCTTTCCCAGCTCCTCGGATGTACTCTCGGCATCCAAAATATCGTCTATCACCTGAAACGCGCGGCCTATACCGTCGGCGTAGCTTATTGCAGCGCGCATTTTTTCGTCATCATCCGAAACGCCCGCGGCAATGCACCCAAGCACGGCGCTCACACGCATAAGCGCACCTGTCTTTTTGCTTTGCAGAGTAACGAGCTCATCCATCGATATCTTCCGCTCCTCGGCGGCGATATCCATTATCTGCCCCTCGATCATGGCAACAGACCCACGGCAGATGGCGGCCGCGGCGCGTGCCGCATCCGCGACCGATACATGTTTGTTTGAAAGCGCCGTGGCAACGGCGCGCACCTCAAGTGCATCACCTGCCAAGAGCGCCACCGCCTCACCGTTTACACGGTGATTGGTGGGGCGACCGCGCCGCATATCGTCATTATCCATGCAAGGCAGGTCGTCATGTATGAGCGAGAAGGTGTGCAGCATCTCAATGGCGCAGGCAAAGGGCAATGCCGCCTCCTCACTGCCGCCAAACAGACGGCAAAACTCAAGCACCAAAAAGGGTCTTATCCTTTTACCGCCCGCCATAAGGCTGTAAAGCTCCGCCCCATCGAGCGTTTTGTCCTCCGCGTCTGCAGGATAGCAGGCGCGAAGTGCCTCGGCCGTCTTTTCCGCAGCCGCACAAAGCGCCGCCTCAATGCCGGCTGCTGTATTATCTATCGCGCTTATATCCATATCCTTCCCACCTTGTTTTATACGCATGTCGGTCAAATGTTGATCAACTTATAAATTTCAAAAAATAATATTCTATACCCGCACAGCCATAGCCCGGGCGGATAACGGGGTGCCGCATCAGCCCTCGGCTGTCTCCTCGCCCGTGAGTATGCGCACCTTTTTATCTGCTTCCTCAAGCTTGCCGGAGCAGAGGCGAACGAGCGAGATGCCCTCCTCGTAGAGTTTCATTGACTCCTCAAGCGGCGTTTTGCCGTCCTCAAGCGCACGCACGACCGCCTCAAGACGTGTCATTGCGGCTTCAAAGGTCATATCCTTTTCGCTCGCTCGCTTTGAGCGCCCCGCAGGTCTTGCCTTTTTTGCCGTACCGCCGTCGGCTTCGCTTGCTTTGGTGTATTCTTTTGTTTCTATTTCTTCTGTTTCTGTTTTTTCTGTTTCGTTCATCTTGATCTATTTTGATCCCCCGCTGTTACTCACTTTTGGGATCATCCTTTGGTTTTTGGCAGACCTCATTGACAGTTACCGCCACATCTCCGTCTCGCATGCAAAGCATCAACCGCTCGCCCGGCGCAAGTGAGGCAACCTCTGTTATCATACGCTCACCGTCTGCCGAACGCACCGCGGCATATCCGCGTGACAGCACCGCCAACGGGTTTAGCGCCGAAAGCGATGAGATATACGCCCTCAGCTCGTTTTTTGCATCATTGACTCGCCCGAGATATGCGGATGACAGCCGTCCCTCCACAAGCATGAGGGCGGTGCGCTTGACCTCTAAAAGATACGCGGGATCTGTCAGCGAGCGGCGCCCGGAGAGCGATGCAAGCTCGGCGCGTTTGCGCTCGACCCCCGCGCTGAGCAGCGAGGAAAGGCGAGAGGACACATTTGAAAGCTGTGAGCGCAGCCTTGCCGAATCCGGCACGGCGACCTCCGCCGCCGCGGATGGCGTTGGCGCACGCAGATCCGCCGCAAGGTCGGAGATGGTAAAATCGGTCTCATGTCCCACCGCGCTTATCACCGGGATGTGCGATGCCGCTATGGCTCTTGCCAACGACTCGCCATTAAACGCCCAAAGATCCTCTATCGATCCGCCGCCGCGACCTATGATCAACACATCCGGCGCATCCTCCGCCGCGCGGGAATTGAAATATTCGATCCCGCGGCAGAGCGACGGCTCCGCCCCCGCACCCTGAACGAGCGCCGGATAGAGCGTTACCTCGGCATACGGAAAGCGGCGACCGAGGATATTGAGCATATCCTGTATTGCCGCACCGGTAGGAGAGGTGACGATGCCGATCCGCTCCGGATATTTGGGGATAGCCCTCTTGCGGGCGGTATCAAAAAGACCCTCGGCCGCAAGGCGCGCCTTTAGCTGTTCGTAGCGCAGATAAAGCGCACCTGCACCGTCCGGTATCATATCGGTAACGTATATCTGATACTGGCCGCTTTTTACATATGATGATACATGCCCAAACAGCACGGCTCGCATTCCGTTTTCGGGTACAAAATCAAGCCGCGCGGCGTAGGAGCGGAACATTACCGCGGCAATGCACCCGCCCTCGTCCTTAAGCGTAAAGTAAAAGTGCCCTGTTTGGTAGTGGTTTTTAAAGTTTGATATCTCCCCGCGCACCGCAACGGCAGAAAGAACGTCATCGGTGTCAAGCAGGGTCTTTATATATTCGTTGAGTGCTGTGACGGACAACGCCTCGATCCTCGGTGCGTTATCCATGTAAGCCCTCGCCGCAATCGCCTAAAAAGCCACGCCTGCACAGCAGAGCCACGCCCGCCGCATTATCGGCGGAGAATGACGGCTCGGCAAAATGCACGTTGCCCAACGCTTCAAGATGACAGCGTATTCGTTTGTTGCTCATAACACCGCCGGCAAAAACTATGGGCAGCTCACCCTGCACCTTGCGAGCATCGGTCGCCATTTTGGCAAGCACAGCCGCAATGTGATCAAAAAGATAGGCAGCGATATCCGATGCCGTCTCGCCATCGGCGAGCATTTTTTGGGTCTTGTTTTGAAGCCCGGAAAGATTGCACCAGCCTTCCCTTACCGCAACGCGCGGAAATTTAAAGCTGCAAGGGGAGCTGTTAGCCAGCTCCTCAAGCGCCGCGCCACAGGGAAAACGCAGACCGAGCATAACACCTGTTCTGTCCACGGCCTGACCTGCATTAAGATCCCGCGTGCCGCCGATAAGAGCGACCGAAAAGGCGCTGTCGCGCGGCTCAACGAGCAATACCTCTGTCGTGCCGCCGGAAACGTGAAAGGCAATATGCCGCCGCGATACAAGCTCTACCCTGCCCGATGAATAAAGTGCCGCCATTATATGACCGTTTTGGTGTGATGTGCGGTAAAGCGGCAGATCCATTGCATCCGCTATAGCCGATGCCGCCGCCACACCCGCAAGAAAGCAAGGCATGTATGAGCCCTCGGCATCGCGCGGACGTTCGGAAACGCCGATGGCCGCCAAACGCTCGCCGCAAAGCTCATCGGATGCAAGCACCTCGCGCAGGCGAGATGTAACTATCGGCAGGTTGCGCGTGTGCGCAAACACAGCGTCCGATTGCCGCAGTCCGCATTCACCCGCCCTTACCGGGAGCGGCTCTTTGATATTGGCCACCACCCGCCCAGCCTCGTTGCAAAGTGCGGCAGAGGTGGTGTAATTGCTGGTATCGATACCGCAAAAAAGCATTACTCGTTATCTCCCGATACGCCGCCCGCGGCCTCGCTCTTCATTATGGCATTAAGTATACCGTTAACAAAGGGGCGCGCCTTTTCATCGTCATATTTTTTTATCATTTCTATCGCCTCGTTTACCGCCACGTTTTTGGGAACATCGGTAAACAAAAGCTCGTATGTGCCAAGGCGCAATACCGCCCTTGCAACACCGGAAAGTCTCTCCGGCTTCCAGCCGCGTGAGTTTTTGGCTATTGCCGCATCAATCGCCTCAATATTTTCAACAGTGCCGAAGTAGAGCGACTTCATAAAGTCATTATCCTCCAGCTCGCGCACCTCCAGTGCCGCCTCATAGATATCCCCCGCCTCGACCTCGGGGCGAAAGCCGTATTCAAACAAAAGTCCAACGGTATTTTCTCTTGCAACTCGTCTTGTCATGTCGTTCCTTTCGGGTCGGACCCAAAACACACTCCGACCATTATACTATTATATTATACTTTTAAAACAGGTAAAAGTCAACACCGCAATGAATATTTTTTTGAATATTCATTATTTTTATTCAGTATATACTAATATGCCGCCCTGCACGGCGAGTTTTGCATCGGTATTTTTGTTTTTTTACACATTAGCCCTTGCAATATGATCAAAAATGTGCTAAAGTATTGGTATCAAACTGATACGGACGGATAATATCTATGAAAACGATAAAAAAGATACTCACTCACATGGCCATATACTACACGGTGGCCGCAGGACTTTACAGCTTTGTGATATTTGCCATGTATTCAAGCGCGGAGGGCGGCGCGCTCCTCTCGGCGGAGCGAATGTTTTTGCTGCTTCCCTTTTGCCTCTGCTTTGCCGCCGCAAACTGCGCACTGACCTCAAAAAGCCTGCCGCGCGGGCTGGGCTACCCCCTGCACTGCGCTGCCACGATGCTTGGCATCTACCTTTGCGTGCTGTTGCCTGCCGACCTCGCCGGAAGTCAGCGCCTTGTGGGCTTTATGACGGCTCTTGTGATCTATATCGTCGCCATGGTGCTCTACTCGCTCCTTGCGGCACATATAAAAAAGACCGTCAGAGAGGAACGGAATTTTAGAGAAGCTACGCAAAAGAAGAATAATGATCAGTAACAAAATTAAAAAATACATCCCCCGCGGGCATGACGTGTCATGCCCGCGGGGGATGTTATTGCGATATCATTGATATCATTTATTATCCTTTTTTTCGATGGCGGACTGGCGGGTATTGATCTCCCTGAATATGGCGGGGTCAAACTTAAACTCGCGCTCGTAGGTCATAAGTCCGTTTTGCTCCTGCTCCACATCATAGAGCTGTGTATAGCAAAGTCCCATAACATACTCATTATCGAGTATGGCATCGGTAAGTCCGCGGTAACGGGCTATAAACTCCTCCTCGGTAGCGGGACCCTTACCGTAGCCCCAGCCTGCTTCGCCCTCCGGGATCCATGCAATGCCGCCGTACTCGCTGATAAACACCGGCTTGCGGCCGTCATAGTGCTGTCTGCCCCGTCGGGTGGGATTGCGCTCACACTGGTCGTTTATAATGCCCTCGGATATCTTATCGTAATATGTTACGAACACCTCCGGGCGTTGCTCGTAGTCATGAACATCAAATATATCCGTCTCAACATGGAAGTTACCACTCGTATCGATGACCGGACGAGTGGGGTCGAGGGCCTTTGTAACTTTGTAGACCATTGAGATCACACTGTCGTCCTGTGCGCGGCGGTTGCGATCCCATGTTTCGTTAAAGGGACACCAACCGATGATAGACGGGTGGCTGTAGTCGCGCTCCATAGCCTCAAGCCATTCGGGAAGGAAGTGCTGTATGCTGCCTGCCTCGGTTATATCAAGCCCCCAGTTGGCATGCTCGCCCCAGCAAAGGTAACCAAGCTTATCCGCCCAGTACAAAAACCGCGGCTCAAATACCTTTTCGTGCAGGCGCGCGCCGTTAAAGCCAAGCTCCATAGACTTAAGTATATCATTTTTAAGCGCCTCATCGTTGGGAGCGGTGTATATTCCATCGGGATAAAAGCCCTGATCAAGCACCCAGCGACCGAACACCGTGCGCCCGTTTATTCTAAAGGAACGTCCCTCAAGCGTGACGGAGCGCAGGCCGAAATAGCTCGTCACCTTATCAAGCACTCGCCCCTTTTGCGATATCGTTATCTCAAGATCGTAAAGCTCACCGCAGCCGACATCCCAAAGATGTGCCTCGGTCAGCGGGAGGCCGAAGCTTACACAGCTGACGGTCTCTGCCATGGCGCGGAACGGCAGACGCGCCGAGCCGACCTCACGACCATCATACAGCGCACGGACGGATATCTCGCCCTCATCAGCAAGCGCACCTGCTATTTTACACTCCACTCCAACGGAAGTGGATGCAACATCCGGGGTAAGCTTGAGGGCGGCGAGATAGCATTCCTCCACAGCCTCCGCCCACACGGTCTGCCAAATACCTGTGGTGCGGGTGTAGTAACAGCCGTATGAAGCAAACCTTGAGCTTTGCTTTCCGCCCGGCTGTTTGTGCGAACGAACATCATCGTATGCACAAAGGGTTATGACATTGCGCTCGCCCGCCGCGTTCAAGAGCGCGGTTATATCCGCCGAGAACGGAGTATATCCGCCGCGATGCTCGCAGGCGACCTTGCCGTTTACATAAACGATGGAGTGATAGTCCACCGCGCCAAAGTGCAGGATAACACGCTTGCCCTGCCACTCGGCGGGCAGATCCAACTCACGCTTATACCACACGCACTTCATAAAATCGGTGTGACCTATACCGGAGAGGCGGCTCTCCGGGCAAAACGGAACAGTGATCCTGCCCGAAAGCTCGCGGTCATTTTCAAAAAGGCCGCGCTCCGCGCCGCTGGCGGCATCGTCTATTTCAAATTGCCATTCGCCGTTAAGGCAGATCCAACTGTCGCGCACAAGCTGCGGGCGTGGATACTCATTTCTCGGAAGTGTCATTGATATTTCTCCTTGACATTATTTAGTTGTGCCGATCGTCGCCGGACGGCAGTGCGCTCGACCCATTTAAGCATTGCCGACACGACACAAAAGACGCGGCACCGGTGGCTCGCGCCCCGATGCCGTCTCAGCCTCAAATCGCAACGGCTCAGCACTATTATACAACATTAATTGCGATTTTTCAATAGTTTTGGAATTAGTTTTTTTAGTAATTTGTTATTATTACAGCGATCAACCGACCGGCACCGCCGAGAGCATTCCGTCGGACATATGATATCTCGCATCAGCACCTGCGGCAATCTCTTCGGAATGAGTCACGATGATGACACATCTCCCCTCCTCATGCGCTAAGCGAGTAAGCTGTGATATTATCATCTCACTGTTTTGATTGTCCAGATTGCCTGTAGGCTCATCAGCCAAAATTATCTTAGCGCCCGAGGCCACGGCGCGCGCTATAGCCACTCTTTGCTGTTCTCCGCCCGACATCTGGCGTGGGCGCTTGCGATAGTATTCATAGCCCAGCCCGACGCTCCGCAGTATCTCCCTTGCCCCCGCGACACGTTTACCGCGCGGCGTACCGTTCAGTTCAAATGCAAGCTCAACATTCTCTCCCGCTGTAAGGTGGGCGATCAGATTATAGGATTGAAAGACCATTGAAATATTTTCGCGGCGGTAACGATCCGATCTTTCTTCAAAGATCGACTTGCCATCAAGCAGTATTTGCCCGGACATGGGACGATCCAGCGCCGCTATGAGCGATAAAAGTGTAGTTTTTCCCGATCCGCTTCTTCCCGTCACGGCATAAACGCGTCCCGCTTCAAAGCACGCGTTGATATTTTTAAGCGCATGTACTGTACCGGATCGTGGGGTATAATCATACGACAGATCAATTATCTCAAGTAAAGGCATGGTATGCTCCCTTCTGCCGCCGGGGCGGCTTGGGTATGTTTTTTATACTATTTGAGTTTTTGTGTCAGCTTTTTCGGCACCACGGCGGCTGCTGCTATCGTTCCAAACAAAGTGAGCCCACCGCATGCCGCCAACACGTGAAGATGATTTTTGGGTTCACGAACATATTCAAAGGACAACGAGGCTTTTTTATAGTTTTCTATGGCGGCTTGCAGCTGTGCCACCGCCTCATCGCCGTTGGACATATGCGCCGAAAACTCTGACAGCTTTTCGATAGTTCCCATCGCGGCTTTATCCATACTGTTTCCAACAGCGGCAAACAGCGCACCGCTTGCGACCTCGCCCAGCAAGCATCCCGCCAGTGCGCCGATAAAAAGCACCGCGGCGACCTCAAGCGACACGGAGAGCGCCACCCCCGTCGGCCATGCGCCAAGAGTGCAAAGCGTGTACATCTCGCCGGTGCGGCGCTTGATAGCCAACAGCACGCATAGCGCTACCGCTATTATGCCAAATACTATCGATGCAAGATAGACTGCCACGGCAATATCACGTATACTGCGCACCTGCGCCACGGCAAATTTGTAATCATGGTCATTTGCACTGATCAGATAGCTATCGGGATCGATCCCGCCTGCCATCAGAGACCTTATAGCGTCCTCTGCATCACCGGGAGTGCAAAGCTTGGCCGAATAACGAATATATCCTATCTCATCCACACCGGAAGCATCATCACGATAATAATGCTGAAGGTTATTTGTAACCTGATAATAGTCCGTCGCGCGGTACAGGGCCTCCCAATATTCTACAACTCCTACGATGCCGCGGTCCTCATTTTCCTCGGTGCGATAGTACCCCGCGACAGGAACGGTGACCATCGGCTCGCGCGGAAGCTTTATCAGCGTACCGTATACATTCTGCCAAAAAACATCTGCAAACACATATCTGTCACCATCGGACTTGATAATGTTGGGCGCAACACTGCGCTCGGCGTACCATCCGAGTGCAAGATCTGCGGGACATCCGAGAGCTTGGTAGAGCGCCTCGCCTATCACAACGCCATCCCGATATGTACGACCTTCACGATATCACAAGCTTGTGCGTTTAGATCAAAAGTCTCCCGAACATCTGATATACAGCGGCGCCCTTACGCGGCTGTACGGGGTGCGCGACAGAGGGCATCAAAAACGGCATTTTCATACTGCGTACTCCTTTTTATTTTTTCATCCCGGCCTTTTCACACTGGCTGTGTATTTTCTGATATTATTGTATCACCTCAATGCAAAACTGTTAACAATTCACGAACAATAAAAGTTTTAAGATTTGTTTAAAAACTACACTTCAGGCAGCATCGTTATGCATAAAACGATCATTTGCAACAAAAAAATGCCGATGTGCTATTGCCACGAGGCTCTTTTTTTGATATAATGTGAATGGTGTATATATGCGCACGCGAAAGGACGGTAATATTAATGAAAAAACTGATACCAAAAAGGACGATCTGCGCTATCATGGCATTATTATTTACGCTCGGCGGTATGTCTGTTTGCTCGGCTTTCGGCAGCAATGCAGCGGACGAGGCCTACAGAGAGGAGCTGATCGCGGCAGGTTTTCCCGAATCCTACACCAACGGTCTTATTTTCCTGCACAAAAAGCACCCCGACTGGACATTTGAGGCACTTGATATCACAGAAATGTCGCGCACGGCGGGCAAGGATGCCTACACGTGGGACTATGTGCTCTATCAGGAGCATGATGCAAGCGAGAACCGCAACCTTGTTGGGCGCGGCGGTGCAAATTTTGAGATGCGCAATTTTTCAAACCCCAAGGTATATGATTCCGGTTGGTATCAGGCCTCCAAAAACGCGGTGAAATACATGATGGACCCGCGCAACTTTTTGACCGAGGAACAGATTTTTCAATTTTACGATCTCCGCTACAGCGAAAATGTTTCGCTGAGCGCAGTTGAGGCGGTCTGCCGCGGCACTTTTATGGAGAACGCTAAGCTTGATGACATCTACAGTAATATGACTTACGCCGAGTTCTTTATGGAGCTTGGCCGCGCGATAGATGCAAACCCGGTATATCTTGCCACGGTCGTGCGCAGCGAGCAAGGCACAAAGGGGACCAGTCCTCTGATATCCGGTGAATGCGGCGACAAGCTGTGGTATTATTACTCCGGCAAATACACCGGAAATGACGAGCAGGGCAGTCCGATAAAAGCTCCTACCTCCGGGTACACAGAGGACGCCCTTAAAGCCTACAACGGCTACTACAACTATTTTAACATAGGTGCATCCGGCACGGGTTATTTTGCAATATATCTCGGCGGCATGAAGGAAGCTCAAAAGGGCACCGATCCCATGAAGGAGGCGTGGGGCGGTTCGGGTGCTTGGAACACACGCTGGAAGGCTCTTTGGGGCGGTGCGTATGCCGCCACCAGCCGCTACATAGGCGATTACCAAAGCACATTTTATTTTCAAAAGTTCAATGTAGACCCGCGCTCCTCCCGCAATTTCTGGGGGCAGTACATGCAGAGCCTGCACGGCAGCACCGGGCGTGCCTCGCAGTTTTATAAATCTTACAAGGAAAACGGTCTGCTTGATGTGGCATACCACTTTACCATTCCGGTATTTGAGGGGATGCCTGACACGGCATGTCCCGCGCCCAACGGATCCGAGCTGAGCAACACCTCCGCACTTGAGGGCAAAAATGTGGCATCCTATGACATCGTTGATATGGAGTTGCTCTTCCCGCAAAAGGGTCTGCGCAAAAATTACACGATCAGCAACATCTCATGGCGGGTATTTATGGGGGATGAGGGCTACACGCTCTCCCTTGGCCAGTGGGATCTTACAAAATACGACTATGCGCTGATAGAATACTCGACAGACTCAAAATTTGACTGCCTTGCATGCGGCAAAAGATCGGTCATAGGTCTTGTATCCTCTGCCGATGCGCCGTATGGAGGCGGTGGCGCGGAGGAGAACTTTTCGGCAGATCTCGGACACGTCGCAATGACGGATGCGCGCGGAAGCTTTGAGATACGCAATGTAGTTAAGGTGGATCTGCGCGAGCTGTATTATAACGGCGAGGTGTTCCTTACCGCCTACACACAGCCGGACAAAAAATACATGGTGCACAATGTAGCCTTTTACACGCTGACAAGCCATGTGGACCCCGAGCCACCTGTAACAGAAGCGCCGGTAACCGAAGCACCACCCGAGACAGAGCCGGTGGAGCAGGACAGCGGTGCGATATTGCCGATAGCGGCCATCGCGGCGGCGGTGGTGCTGGTATCCGCCGGTGCGGTAGCGGCGGTTGCCGCGCAAAAGAAGAAACGCGCTGCGGGCCGTGCGGGTGAGGACAGTACATCCGATGCCGCAACCGTTGCAGAATCCGCCGATAACGATGGAAACGCCGCGACGGAAGCAGAAGCTGAGACGGAGGTCGATGCCGAGGCCGAGGCCGAAGCCGAAGCAGTACCGGAGGACCAAGCGGAGGAAAAGTCGGAGGCGGGATCCGAAGAAGCATCAGAAACTGAGCCTGCGACGACAAAGTAAGCCCCGGGTCAGTCGAATATCGACAATAACACTCACAATATTACTCCTTTTTGCGTATTCTGTTATGGGGACCCCAAAGAGAAAAAGCAAAAAGGAGTTTTTACAATGGCAAGATTTACAAATTTCGCAACACTCTCCTATAACGGCATCACAAGAGATTCCAACACCGTGACCGGCGAGCTTATCGAGACGCTCTCCGCCGCAAAAAATGTTCTCTCCGGCGGTTATTCCGCCGGTGACCGCCTGACATATGTGATATCCCTTGTCAACAGCGGAACAACGGCACTTAGCGCTCTTACCGTTTCCGATGATCTTGGCGGCTACACCTACGGCGGCGGTACTGTTTATCCGCTTGCATACACCGCGGGGTCACTGCGCTACTATGTGAACGGCGTTTTGCAGACTGCGCCGACAGTTGCCGCCGCGCCGCCGCTAACCATAGGCGGCATAAGTGTACCGGCGGGCGGGAATGCCATCCTCATATATGAGGCAACGGCAACCGAGTATGCGCCGCTCGGCATTGAGGCGACCATCACCAACACGGCAACGATAAACGGCGGCGGGCTTACAGAGCCGCTTACCGCCGCAGTAACGATAGGTGCCGAGCCGCGCACCGAGCTTGGCATAAGCAAATCGCTCTCCCCTACCTCCGTCAGTGAGAACGGACAACTGACCTACACCTTTGTGATAGAAAACCTTGGCAGCGTGGCAGCCGATACCACCGCGGGCGTAGTGCTGAGCGACGCCTTCTCCCCAAAGCTTGAACCCATCACCGTGACCTTTGACGGCAACCCATGGGCGGCGGGGACTAACTACACCTACGATGCCGCTACAGGTGTTTTTGCAACGATCGCAGGGCAGATAACCGTACCGGGTGCCACCTACGCACAAAACGCCAACGGCACATGGACGACGACTCCCGGTACCGCGACCCTTGTGATAAGCGGCACCGTATGAGGGCGAGCTATTGATACTTTGTTGTGACATTTTGATATCATATCATTAATAATGAAGTAATTTCAAAAAAATCGACCTGTCCGGATGCAAGATCCGACAGGCCGATGCCTTTTTTATTTCGTTTTTTATTTCGTTTTTCACCGCGCTGCCGATGATAGCTCTGCAATGGTGCTTCAACCAAGCTTATCCGTGATAAGGCGAATGGCGTGCTCGGTGTCAACACCCGCGGCCTCGTATACCGTTTGTCCTGCGGCCGGGGTGGCAAATGTATCGTCCGTTGCTATTATCAGCTTTTGGCAGTCACCCATTGCACCGCACACCTCGAGCGCATCACAAAGGTTCATGCCAAAGCCGCCGGAGCGTATCTCCTCCTCAAGCGTTACAAAAAGCCGCACGCCACTTGTAAGATAGGCCGAAACCTCCGCAGCCAGCTTTTTGTATGGCTTTATATATTCGCAAAGGATCAGCCCACAGCCATGACCCGCGGCAGTAAGGCGGCGGGATATCTCTATCGCCTCCTCGGCCATTCGCCCGTGGACTGCCAGCACCACCTCGGGTGTCGTCTCGCCCTTGCCCTCAAATGCCCACCGCACGCTCGGCGTATCCGGTGCGCCGCCGGGATAAAACAAAGCCTTGACGGTTTCGCTCTCAACGGCATTGGGGTATCTGATGGCTACCGTGCTGCCGTCCCGAAGCGCGGCAGAAAAGCTCATGCGCAGTGCATCATAGGTCGCGGGCGTATATATCGTCACCCCGGGAATGGAGGACAAAAACGCAACGTCAAATATGCCGTGGTGTGTTGCACCATCCCCCACGGAAAGCCCCGCGCGATCGATGCAGAGCAAAAGCGGCAGGTCCTGCAACGCGGCATCATGCAGGATATTATCATACGCGCGCTGGAGAAAGGTCGAATATATCGCCGCCACAGGCCGCATGCCTCCCGCGGCCAAGCCCGCCGCAAAGGTCACGGCATGCTCCTCGGCTATTCCAACGTCAAAAAAGCGGGTGGGAAAGAGTTTTCTGAAATTCTCAAGCCCCGTACCGTAGCTCATGGCCGCGGTGATGGCGCACACACGGCCGTCCCCCGTTGCCGCATCCACTATCAGGCGGCCAAACTCGCGGGAAAAGCCGCCGCCGGGAGATGCCCCCCGCGCCGCCACCGAGTGGTATCGACCCGGATCGCGCTCTGCAGGCTCGTAGCCGCGTCCTTTTTGCGTTTTTATATGCAAAACAACGCTCTCATCAAACTTTTTGGCCTCGCTCAACACAAGCTCAAGCTCGGCGCGGTCGTTACCGTCTATCGGGCCGAGATAGTAAAGTCCCAGGTCTTCAAAATAGCTTGAGCCGTAGATGAGATCCTTTACCCCTTTTTTGAGCTTTGTTATCCCGCGAACGAGCGGGCGGCCGATGAGCGGCAGGGCGGAAAGGATATGCCTTGTTGCCGCCTTGGTCCTGAAATAGCTTGGACGGTTGCGTATGCGGGATATGCTTTTTGCAAAGCTGCCGATATTGCGCGATATCGACATTTCGTTTTCGTTGATGATTATGATCAGTCGCAGGCCCTTTGTGTTCTCGCAGTTATTGAGCGCCTCCTGTATCATGCCTCCGGTAAATGCACCGTCTCCGATAACGGCTATGGTGTAGCCATCCGAGCCGCGAAGCTTTTCGGCTCTGGCGATGCCGAGTGCGGCGGAGAGTGAGGTGGAGCTGTGCCCTGCCCCGAACGGATCGTGCGGGCTTTCGGAGCGCTTTGTAAAGCCGCAGATCCCCCCCGGTGTGCGCAGAGTATCAAAGCGGTCGGCTCGTCCGGTCAGGAGCTTATGCACATAGCTTTGATGCCCCACATCCCAAATGATATGGTCGCATGGGCTGTCAAACACTCGGTGAAGCGCCAGCGTCAGCTCCACAACACCGAGATTTGATGCAAGATGACCGCCCATGCCGAGGCACCCTTCGCCATCGGTGATGGTGGTGACCAGTCGCCGGCGGATCTCCTCTGCCAGTGCATCAAGCGTTTCATCGTTCATTTCGCGAAGATCGCCGGGCGAGCGCATGCCATCAAGTATATTCGTTTTTTTATCCTTTTCAGAGCCGCTCATAACATCCTCCGCTCTTTTTTTCGTATTATTATATCATATTAAAATGCATTTGTAAACGGCCGGCGGACTTTTTTAGCTTTTTATCGACACATTGCCGATTTTTTTGTGCCCTCAAAAGGTTTTTTTGCATTTTTGACGAAAATAGATTGACAAAAACAGCGTAATAGGATATAATAGATGGTAAACAGTGTCGCATGCGGAGCGGCGCTTTGAAACTTCGATCAAAAAAGATCGGAATAAACAATTAAGGAGATGGTATTTCTAATGGACGGTGACAGTTTATGCTGATCGCTATTTTTATTTTATTTGTTATTTTGGGCGGATATTTTGCCTGCGCAGAGAGCGCATTTTCCGCCATGAACAAGATCCGTATTAAAAATCTTGCCGAAAACGGCAACCGCAAGGCAAAGGATGCTATGTTTGTATCCAATAATTTTGACAGGGCGCTTACTACCCTGCTGATAGGTATAAACATAACGCACATTGCCGCCGCATCCGTTTCGACCCTGCAGGTCACCCGCTGGTTTGATGCCCATGGGGAGACTATGTCTGAGGCCGCAACGCTTGCTTGTACCTTCATCACGACCGGGATCGTATTTTTGTTCAGCGAAATGATCCCCAAGAGCTTTGCAAACGATCGCCCCGACAGCGTTGCGCTGTTTACGGCGTCCTCGATGAAGCTATTGATGAAGATACTCCTTCCGCTCGCAACCTTCTTCGGTTGGATCTCGTCCTTTTTCTCACGTCTTTTCAAGCATGAGGAGGCTCCCTCTATCACAGAGGAGGAGCTGTACGAGATAATCGACACCGCCGAGGAGCAGGGCGTCATGAACGAGGAGCAAAGCGACATGCTCAAATCCGCGCTCGACTTTGACGAGACCTGCGCACGCGATGTTATGACGATGCGCGACGACATTCAATATGTTGATGCCGCCATCTCGAACGAAGAACTGATAGCCCGCATAAAGTCGATACCGCACTCAAGAATACTTGTTTGCGACGGCGGGATAGATAATGTTGTTGGTGTGCTGCCGATAAGAAAGTTTTTGCGTGCTTATCTTAAGGATGGTTGTGTCAACCTGCGTTCCGTAATGCTTAAACCGCATTTTGTCAACTGCAACGACAATATTGACGAGCTGCTTGACACCATGCGTCAGCACAAGATCTATCTCGGCATAGTACGAGATCAAGATAACAAGGTGTGCGGCATAGTAACCATCGAGGACTTTCTTGAGGAGCTGGTCGGCGAGATATGGGACGAGGAGGATATCGTTGAGGATGATTTTATCAAGCTCGGCGGTAACCGTTTCCTGGTATCCCCCACGCTCACACTCGGAAATGTTTTTGAGCGCATGGGCATCTCGCTTCCCGAAGGCTCGGAGCGCGCCTCCGCACAGCCTGTAGGCGTTTGGGTGCAGGAGCGCTTTGGACGTCTCCCCGAGGAGGACGAGACCTTTACCTTTGGAGACACCGAGGTGTGCGTTGACGAAGTGAACGACACCCGCGTTACCGGACTTATATTCCGTATCATCGATGACAGCGATGATAAAAATGAGGCTGCCGACGCGGAGACTGCAGCGGAGGTGAGCAACTGATGACAGCGGGACAATATATTACATACGGTCTTATAATTCTTTTAATGCTTATTCTTTCCGCATTCTTCTCCGGGAGCGAGATATCCTTTAACGCTTCCAACAAGATGCGCCTGCGCAAGGGGGCGGAGAGCGGTTCAAAGCTTGCAAAGCTTGCAAGCACGATAAGCGATCACTTTACTGTAGCACTTTCGGCAATACTTATCGGCAACAACCTTGCCAACATTGCCGCTTCTACGGCCGCAACATCGATAGCCATCGCTCTGCTAAAAAACATAAACGGCGGCGATGCCATAGCATCCACACTCTCAACGATAGTAATGACGGTGATCGTCCTTATCTTCGGCGAGATCGTGCCAAAGCTGCTGTGTAAGCAGCATGCGGATACCGTTGTGCTTTGGATCTCGGTACCTGTTCTCATCCTTACAGTCATTCTCTCCCCCGCCGTGGCCATAGTTATGGGCCTTTTGTGGGTGCTCCGATTCATTTGGGGCAAGGATAAGACCAGCGGCGTTACCGAGGAGGAGCTTTCCTCCATCATCGACACAGTCGAGGAGGAGGGCGTTATCGACGAGGCACAGGGCGAGCTGCTTCAATCTACTCTTGAATTTCATGAAACCACGATAGATGAGGTAATGACCCCGCGTATCGACCTGACAACGATCGATATCGATGACGACCGCGAGTCAATTATTGAGACCATAGAAAATTCCACATATTCTCGCATCCCCGTATACGAGGACAGCATAGATAACATCATTGGTGTTTTGTACCTAAATCAGTACTACCGCGCCGCGGTGGATGACCCGAATGCCGAGATAAGATCGATGCTGATGAAGCCTTGCTTCCTGCACAAGGCAATGCACCTGCCGGATGCGCTGCGTCATCTGCGCGACCGCCGCACGCACATCGCCATAGTTATAGATGAGTTTGGCGGCACTATGGGCGTTGTTACGATAGAGGACATTCTTGAGGAGCTGGTTGGCGATATTTGGGATGAATCCGATGAGATAGTCACGGATATCGAAAAGACCGGCGACAACACATACGAGGTCCTGGGCGAGGCAAATATATACGATTTCTTTGATGAGATCGACTACGCTCCCCGCGATTTTGAAAGCGAATATTCGACCGTTGGCGGCTGGGCAGTAGAAAATCTTAATGCCGACCCGCATATTGGCGACAGCTTTACATATGGGCGGCTGTATGCTATCGTTACCGAAATGGACGATATGCGCGTTACAAAGATAACTGCCGTGCTCAATCGCGCTCCCGATGGAGAGGACGATGAGGACGATGACGAGGTCGGCAACGATAACTGATATCGCATCGAAAGAGTCTATGCAATATCAAAGAAGCGAGATCTTTCAAGCTATAAGCTAAAATAAGAGCCGGGGCTGTCGCAATAGCTGACTGCCCCGGCTGATCTTTTTTGCAGCATATGTCACACGCCATATATAAGGCCACAATAAATAAAGAGAGGACTGTTAAATGAACAAGGTGAACTATCAAAAGGAGCTTGATAGGCTGATCTCATCGCTTAGCGGTCGCCGTCCGCGCCTATTACTTCACAGCTGTTGTGCTCCATGCAGCAGCTATTGCATTGAATATCTTGCGCGGCATTTTGACATTACCGTACTTTATTACAATCCCAACATCTCCCCCGCCGAGGAATTTTACAAACGCGCCGATGAGGAGGAGCGATTTATACGCGAATTTGGAGCCGCCCGCGACTTCGGGGTCAGTCTTATAAAGGACAGATACGAGCCGGAGGAGTTTTATAATGCAGTGCGCGGAATGGAGTCACTGCCGGAGGGCGGCGAGCGGTGCTTTGTTTGCTATCGCTTGCGCCTGCGCCGCGCAGCGGAATACGCGTCGGCACACGGTTTTGAGTTTTTTGGCACAACGCTCTCTATAAGTCCGCTTAAAAACTGCGAAAAGCTGAACGAGATAGGGCTGGAGCTTGAGGGCGAGCTTGGGGTGTGCTATCTGCCAGCTGATTTTAAAAAGCGCGGCGGGTACCTGCGCTCGATAGAGCTATCCCGCGAATACGGTCTTTACCGCCAAAGCTTTTGCGGCTGTGTGTATTCCAAGCGAGATGCAGATCTGCGTGACAAAGCCAAAAAACTCGATATCACGACATAATGATTATATCCCCTGCAGAAGCGCGGCTTTTATTTGCTGCTGCAGGGGATATATTTTTTGTTTTGAATCAATATTAATAATCAGAAAAAAGCCTCGGTCGCACAGACATATCAAACATCAAAGCAGCTGCCGCCGATAAACTCGCGCAGGAGCGAGTTGCACGGAATAACGGACAGATCCTCGATCGGGCGGAAGTACTTAAGATACTTTATAAGTCGGTTAGCTATCAAAAACTGCGGGTCATCATCCCCTATCTCGCGAAGTGCAGGCAATGCCTTTTGTCTCAACACGCACAATTCATACGGAAGTGCCGAATTAAATACGAAGTTTGCGCCCTCTTGGTTGGGGTAGATCCATTTAAATTCGCCGTTGCGCACCGACTGCCACATATCGATAGTACGTGCGGCGGGACTGCCGCGAAAGCTCATATCCCTGACCATACGGCGTATCAGCCGCAGGTCTGTTATATTCAGCGGCGAATGATCGTCTATATTCATCTGCGCCTGCGGTGCGATATATATCTTATACTTTTGATGCTTGGGGATGGAGCCACTGAGCTTTTCGTTTAGCGCGTGTATTCCCTCTATTATTATGGGATGCCCCTCGCCCACTCGTATCGTCCTTCCCTCAACGCGATGGCCGAGTTTAAAGTCAAAGCGCGGGAGAGTGACCTCCTCGCCATTGATGAGGTCAAAAAGATTGCGATTGAAAAGCTCGATATCAAGGCAATTTAAATGCTCAAGGTCGACCGCCTCACGCGAAACATCTTGAATGCGGCATATCTCCTCGCGCTCCCTGTAATAATCGTCAAGCGATATCATCACAGGCTCAATACCGCGGGAGAGCAGCTCTATACGCAGGCGGTTACAAAAGGTCGTTTTGCCGCTTGAACTGGGTCCTGCTATACCAATGAGCCGTATGTTTTCGATATCCGATTCTATTGAATCGCCAAGTTCGCAAAGCATTGCGGCGTGCCGTGCCTCGCACATCTGAACAAAGTCACGCGTACTGCGCTCCCCGGCCTCAACTCGATGGTTTATCTCGGAGATCGTTTGCAGGTGTGCCTTTTTTGACCAGCGGTAAGCCCTTTGCAGAGTACGGCCGTAGGTGGTCTCCTCCACAAATTCCGGGATCTTGGCACCAAGCTCGTAACGCGGATAGCGTATCATCAGCCCGGGGCTGTACGGCTCGATAAGATAATCGCCAAGGCACCCGGTGGATGCCGCCATATACGAGTGAAGATAATCATAATAGCCATCGCACACATAAAGGTTTACGGTGCTCTCCGGGCGGTATTTGAGGATATCCAGCTTATCCTCATGACCAAAGCGGCGGTATATCTCCTCTGCCTCCTCTTTGGACACCGTTACGCGCTCGATCGGCAGATCGGCGGCGATGATCCGCTCGACCTCCGCCTTTATCGCATCGGCGGCGCGGTACATATTAAAGCCATCTGTCAAGGCGCGGCAAAAAACAGCACGTGAGACGTTATAGCTGAACATGATGCTGACATCCGGGTAGAGATTATAAAACGCCTTGGCTATCACAAAGCGCAGGGTCGCCTCATATGCCTTGCCCGCCTCAATATTGCAAAGATCGCGCAGTGTTATCTCCATACCGTCGTTTTTTTCGGAAAGGCGATAGCGCAGCTCCTTTGTTTGTGCACCTACGCCGCAAACGATATATTTTTTTCTGTCATCGACCCGCACAAGATCGATCACACGTGTGCCTACCGGTACACGCCGTTTTTTGTTATATATGGTAATTGTAATATCGTTCATATACACCCTTTCCCCGCCGTTTGGCGGATCAATAAGTTCTTAAGTGACCATGTGCTTTTTACCGCAGGCGGCGCTATCGGTTATTATATTCAGCTGCGGCGCGGAGTATGTGCCGCAGGGGATGTCAGCTTTTTGGCACGCACATCTGTACCCGTAAGCATAAATGTTACAAATTCACCGAAGATGCGGCTGGTTATCCTATCCCAATATCTCGAGCGCATTTCGTCCTGCCGCAGGTTGGTGCTGATGATCATCGGCAGACCCTTATTTATGCGCGTATTGATTATATCATAAAGGCAGCTGACGGTAAACTGATTTGAGACCTCCGAGCCGAGATCGTCGATTATCAAAAGATCGCACCCAAAATATCTCTCAGTACGCTCGCCGTTCTCCATGCCCGCGGAATTGCCAAAGCGGACGCGCTCAAAATCCGAGAACATGCCGATAGCCCCCGTGTACACCACATCATACCCGCGCTCTATGACAACCTTTGCCACAGCAGTGGAGAGGTGGGTCTTGCCAAGTCCCGTTCCACCGAAAAAGGCAACGCTTTTTGACGAGCGCGGATCAAAGGTATCAGCATATCGACGCATTGATTGATATATGTAGCGCATATTTTCAAGCGCACGCGGATCATCGGCATAATAGTCAAGCGAAAAGCTATCAAATGTCTCATGCTCCATCAGCCTCGCAAGACCCGATGACTCATACCCCGCCATGATCAGCCGTTTTTTCATGCAACGGCACATATAGCCGTCCACATATCCGGTATCCGAGCAAAGCGAGCATTCAAAGTGCGGGTCGGTGTGATCGGTGGTGTATCCCGCGGCGATAAGCAGTGCATCCCGCCTTGCCTTTTTTGCCTCGACATCGGCGCGGATCGCCTCCACGCTCTCACCTGATGCACCGAGCGCAGCACCCATGAGCCGTATGCCGGTGCTCGCCAGTTTTTCGTCTATCAATGCCACCTCCGGGATGGCGCGGTGTATCTGCGCACGTCTGGCATCCGCCGCCGCCAAGGCATCACGGCGCTTTGCCTCAAGCTCCTCGCGCACACGGATCTGATTTTCTCTGCTGTAGCCCATTATCTTCTTCTGCCTCCGTTTGCGTTTGTGTTTGTGTTGGTGTTTGCGCTATCGCCGGCGACCGTTACAGACGGCGCAGGGGCGGATGCTTCCGGCACCGCCGCGTCTCCGTAGCTGCGCCGAAGTGCCGCCTCAAAGAATGCATCTGTATTAAAGCTCGTACCGTCGGGAACCGCTGACGCGGCGGCATTTTCCGCCTTTTGCGCGGTAAGATATGCATCTATATCGCCGATGGTACGCAGCCCCGCGGTGTTCCACGTTTCAAGTATCGCGTTGGCATAGGGGAGCGACTCCTTGCCTATGGCATTGACCGTCAGCTCATATGCGCGACCGATCTCATCCATTCCATATCCGAATTTACCCACCCATGAGTCGATGAACCCGCGCTCGCGGGCTGTAAGCGCTCTATCCGGGTTTATACCAAACATCGAGCGTATCCGTCCCTCAAGCTGTGAGGCCATCTCTACCGTTCGCAGGTGGCGATCAAGTGCTTCAACCTCTGTTATACCGCGATCGTAAAGATCAAATGCCACGCGTTCAACATACCGCAGCGACTTTTTACCTATTCGCGCACAGTGCGCACAAAGATCTATTATGTATTCGCCATCCAACTCAAGATAATCGATAAGGCCGAGGATCTTTGAGGTCTCTGCTGTGCTGAACATCTTGCCGAGCATACGCTCGCATTCATCGATGATAGCCGTTGATTCGGCGCGTCGCTCAAGTATTTGCGTCAGCTCCTCGGTTGTATATGCGGGGAGTGATGCATCAGGGCGTTTTTTCTTTTTGCCGTGTGACTCCGCTGCGGGCGCTGCTGCCGCTACATCATCGAGCTCTGCGGAGGTAATGATGCCTGCGCCGCGCCAAAATGCAAGCTCGCTTTCGGCATCCTCTGCGCTGTGCCCAAACGCCGCGGCCGCCGCGTCTGCCCCCCAGCCCTGATCGCAGGCAAGGCGAAAAAGCAGGGCGAGTATATCCTTTTTTGTTGCAGTGCGGAATTTTTCAGCCGCCGCACGCGGCAAAACAAGAACACCGCGGCCGTAGCTTACGCTCCCACCTGCCGTGGATATGTTATTCATCTCATCTGACATCAGCTGTCACCATTAAATCTACTGTAAGCCTTTTGCTTTTTGTGGTATTATGTATTTTTGCGTTTTGCGTACGGCAGTCATCTGTCGTTACCGTTACCGCCATCCGTGGTCTCTCCCGAATGAAGCCGGTAGCAAAGAGTCATCAGTGAGTCGCCAAGGTGGACGTTTTCAACTATTGCCGTTTTATGCTTAAGATCCAGCTCGTTGCTTGTAAAGTTCCAAACGCCAAGCACGCCTGCTTCCTCAACCACCCGCAAAGCATCCGCGGCCGACTCCTTGGGCAGAGTCAGCACGGCAATATCCACCCGTTGCTCGCGGCAATAGGCGGCAAGCTCGGATACCGGATAGATCGTAACACCGGCTACGGCATCCCCCACAAGGGCGGGATTGGAATCAAACATCGCTTTAACGGTAACGCCGCGGCGCTCAAACATCGGTGAGCGCACTATTGCACGCCCGAGGTTTCCCGCACCGATTATAACGGCGTTGTAGCTGTTGTTTGCTCCGAGTATTTCAAGTATCTGATTGTACAGCTTTTCAACATTATAGCCGTAGCCCTGCTGACCGAAGCCGCCGAAGCAATTAAGATCCTGGCGGATCTGAGAGGCGGTAACGTTCATTATGCTTGCAAGCTCGGCTGAGCTTATGCGAGTTTTGCCGTGCGAGAGAAGCTCGCGCAGATATCTGTAATATCTCGGCAGCCGTTTTATAACGGCATCGGATATCACACGTTCATGGTGCAACCCATCCCGCATACTGCCGTTATCTGTTTTATTGCCATTATAGTTATTATTCTCGTTATGGTTATTGCCATTGCTCTTGTTGCTCATGATACTCTCCTTTCTGCCGCGCGCGCATCAATTATCGCTGTCCCCTGCATGCGCATTGAGGGATACATCCCCGCGCACGCCGGCACTGAATAAAAATGCGCCCTCCGCCGCGACCATAGCGGCATTATCCCCGCAAAGGTTCGTGGGCGGCAGTATAAGCTCCGCACCTACGGCACGGCAAACATTTGCGGCAGCCTCTCGCAGATGCGAGTTTGCCGCCACGCCGCCCGCTATGACCAACCTGCGGCAACCGGATGCCGCCAGTGCCGCCGGGATCTTTGATGCGATGGCGGAAACGATGGCCCCGGTATACGCCGAGGCAAATGCCGCTCGGCGCTCACCCTCAAGTGCCTCTCCCCTTTGCGCCATACCGTTGAGCAGGTTGAGCGCAGCAGTCTTGAGGCCGCTAAAGGAAAAATCAAGATTATCACCCGTAAGCGCGGGGCTTGGGAGCTTAAATTCTCGCCTGTATTCGGATAGGTCACCCTCTCTTGCCAGCTTGTCCATAGCCGCGCCGCCAGGATACGGCAGACCGATAACACGCCCGATCTTATCAAAGGCCTCGCCTGCGGCATCATCCCTCGTGCCGCCTATCTCACGGTAATCGGTGAAACCGGCAACATGGTAAAAGGATGTATGCCCGCCCGACACAACAAGAGATAAAAAGGGCGGCTCAAGTCCCGGCATGGCAAGATACGCCGCCGCTGTGTGAGCGTGTACATGGTTCACCGGCACTATCGGCTTATCCCATGCATATGCAAAGGATTTTGCAAAGTTTACACCAACAAGCAGTGCTCCTATCAAGCCTGGGTGGGAGGTCACGGCCACGGCATCAAGTTCCCGCGGTGTTACTCCCGCCTCGCTGAGTGCCTGCAAAACGGTTGGCGATATTGCCTCTATATGCGCGCGGGAGGCTATCTCCGGCACAACGCCGCCGTAGAGGCGATGGGTTTCTATTTGCGATGCAACGATATTTGAGAGTGCGTATACCCTGCCCCCCCTCTCCTCGACCACAGCGGCCGAGGTCTCGTCGCAGGATGATTCTATTCCAAGTATAAGCATGATATGTCTTTCTGTTCGTCTTTAGGTCTCGGGGATTCTTCCCGGTATCATTTTTTATTGTTGTACCGTCGGATGCTCGGAGCCGTTTTGCACCAAATGCTTTTCCATAACTATGGCATCCTCGGTGGGCAGACTGTAAAAATGCCGTCGCACGCCGACCGGGGAAAAGCCGAAGGATAAATAAAGCGCTTGCGCGGGAATATTATGCTCGCGCACCTCAAGAGTCACGCGCGTGCAATCGCGCTCCGCGGCAAGGGAGAGCAGCCCGCCCATTACAGCCGAGGCGCAGCCGAGGCGGCGATATTCCGGTGCGGTGGCGATATTTACGATATTGCCCTCGTCAAATATGCATTCTATCCCGCCGTATGCCGCAAGGTGGCCGTCCTCATCAAGGCATGCGAGCGCCGATATATATCCGCCGCCGAGGAACACCGCCTCGATGGATGCAAGACTCCACGGCTCGGAAAAGACACGCCGCTCGATCTCAGCCGCTGAAGCGGCATGCTGCTTGGAAAACGGTACTAAAGTAAACCCGGTGGGCAGCATCACTCGCCGGCGGCGGATGTCCCGAAGGCAGCATCCGAACCTGTACCGTAGATATATGTGCCAAGGATATCGGTGGCATCCACACAACGTGCGCCATCGTATTTACTGTAAAGATACAGCCCGTCAGCATATTCAAGCAGGGATACGGTGTAGTAGATCCCGCTGTATTTTTCGGATTCAAATTTTATCACATATGTCTCGGCAGGGTCGGATATCGGTCTTGATATCACCTCGCCGTTATGCCAGCGATCAACGATCGGAGCAAGCTCCTCGCCATCGATCTTAAGCAGTGCCAGATTTTGTGCGCTCTCGGTATCACAGATATATGCCCCGACAGGCTCAAAATCCGCAAGCGCCGTTATCATATCACTGCCCGAGTAAAGAATGTCTCCCCATTCGGTGCAGAGCCACAGCTCGGGGTCAAGCCCGCTTATCGTATAGAGCGTTTGATATGCGCCGGACATTTGCGCCTTGGCGTAGGATTTTTTTGAGATGGATGCCGCCTCAAGATATGCCGGCATAAAGCTGTATGCACTGCCGCTCTTTTTATCGAATATCTGCGCGCCCTGCGCTTCAAGCTTGCGGCCGCAACCGACAAGCAGCAACGAAGAGAGCAGCATGATCGCCGCCAAACAGACGGCTGAGAAGTGTAATTGTTTTTTTGCGTTTTTGTTATTTATCTGCATGATCGTTTATATCCGTTTTTTGTTTCTTTTCGCTTTTCTGTTCTTGAAATCCTGCCCTCAAGAACCGGTCATCAATAACCCATTCTGCCGTTGAGAGAATCATCATCGGATATCCAATCAGAGACATCGATGATGCGATAATTCTCCCTGTCATCGCGCACGATAACACGAGCGATGCCCGCGTTTATTATTTGCCGCTTGCACATCATGCAGGAGGTCGTCCCCGGCATGATACTGCCATCGGTAGGAGATGTACAGCACATATAAAGGGTTGAACCGAGCATCTGCTCGCGCGGTGCGGCTATTATTGCATTTGCCTCCGAATGCACGGCGCGGCAAAGCTCATAGCGTTCTCCGCGCGGGATGCCAAGCCGCTCGCGGTAGCATTCACCCATTTCGTTGCAGTTTGCCCTGCCCCGCGGCGCACCGTTGTAACCTGTGGAGACGATGGTATCGTTTTTAACTATTATCGCCCCAAATCGGCGGCGCAGGCATGTACTGCGCTCGGATACCGTTTGGGCTATATCAAGATAGTAATTATCCTTTGAACGTCTTTCTGTCATAGATCATACCTCACTTTCAATTTTCATCTCACATATCGGTCACCGGCCGCGCTCTGACATAAACTCGCGCAAAAAGGCCATAAAGTCAGCACCGAGGGACGGGTCGTCCGCCGCGCGAACGACATTTGCGGTAAGAAAACCGAGCTTTGAGCCAAGGTCAAATCGGCGCCCCTCAAAATCAAGCGCCGTCATGCCCGCAGTACGGGAAAGGGCGGCCATGGCATCGGTCAGCTGTATCTCTCCGCCCGCACCGGGAGGAGTTTGATCCAAAATATCAAATATATCCGGTGTCAGCAGCACGCGCCCAAGGATCGAATAATTGCTGAACGCCATCTCGCGCGTGCGCGGCTTTTCTATCATATCGTCAACAAAGAACTCGCGCTCACTGTCCTCTATCGCATGCGTTTTTAGCGAGCAATATTTCATTACAAGCTCCCACGGCACAGGCTTTACACCGCACACGGCACGACCGTAGCGCTCGTAGCTTTTTATCATTTGAGCCACCACAGGCTCCTCCGAGAAGATTATATCATCCCCATACAGCACGGCAAACGGCTCGTCCCCTACAAAATTACGGGCGCAGGCAACGGCGTGACCAAGCCCGCGGGCCTGCTTTTGCCTTATAAAATACACACGCGCACCAAACGCCTCAGCTGTGCGGCGCAGATCGGTGAGATCCTCCATACGTCCCTTTGCCGCAAGGTTTGCCTCGTATTCCGGAGAATAATCAAAATAATCCTCCATCGTCTCCTTGCCGCGGGAGGTGATGATAAGGATATCCTCAATGCCGCTGAGAGCGGCCTCCTCAACAAGATATGATATGGCGGGGCGGTCAACTATCGGCAGCATCTCCTTTGGCACGGCACGTGCGATGGGGAGCATTCGAGTGCCGAGCCCCGCTGCGGGAATAACGGCCTTTTTTATCTTTTTTTGTCCCCGACCGTTTGCGCCGTCAGCGGCAACCGGTTTTCGGATATCGCGGGTATCGTTATTATCGTAGGACACAGTGGCCTCCTTTTTTTGATCCGTCATCGGCACACGCCGGTGGGCATTTCCCTGCGCCGTGCGGGTCTTAAAATAGACTTTGTTAAATAATATTATAACTCTATTTGTTTTCTAAATCAATACCTTTCTTTAAATTCAGCTCTGTTTCCGTAAATTTCGGCATATTTATATCCGCCTGCGGCGGCGGGCTCGTTAAAAAAACGCGCATTTTAAAAATATTTTTCACGTTGGCGTGCAAAAGACGATCAATTGCTTGCGAAAAGATTGATTTTCCCGCGCGGACGTGATATAATTAAGTAAGCATAAAATATATTCACGCCACGTGGCTTTAACAGCATCATAAGTATGGAGAATAGCTTTTTAAATGGATAAACAAAAAACAGACAGAATAAACGAGCTTGCGCGCAAGTCAAAGACCATAGGTCTTGATGCCGCAGAGGCTGCGGAGCAGGCCGCACTGCGCGCCGAATATATAGCGGAGTTTCGCGCGGGACTGCGCGGTCAGCTTGATAACACGGTAATAGTACGCCCGGACGGCTCGCGTGAGCGGCTGGCCAAAAAACAGCGCGGCGACCGAGAGCGGGATGGAAAATGAGCGGAGCTGCAAACACTATATTATTTGACACGGTAACTCACTCGCCGGAGGAGACGGAGGCACTGGGTGCCCGGCTCGCCGAGCTGCTGTCAGCACCCGATGATATCAATAATTCCGAAAGATCCGAAAACAACAAAAAAACAGACGGCGGCACGGCGCTTCCGAGATTTGTGGCTCTTTACGGCGACCTCGGCGTTGGCAAGACCTCCTTTGTGCGCGGCTTTTGCAGTATCGCCTCTCCGGGGTCGGCAGTGCGTTCGCCCACCTTTGCGTTGGTAAACGAATACAGGCACGGCACACGACCGGTGTTTCACTTTGATATGTACCGCATCACCGACGATGATGAGCTATACTCGATCGGCTTTTACGATTACGAGGCTCGCGGCGGCTTTTGCCTTGCCGAGTGGTGCGAAAATATTCCCTGGGCCATTCCCGAGCGACATCTGCGCGTTGATATTTCAAAGACCGCAAATGATGGCGACCGCCGAGTTGTAGCGACCGTATGCGGGCGGGACTGAGCCAAGGGACACGCGACCTCAATAAACGTTTTTAAGGAGATCTTAAGGTCAAAATGAAGATATTAGCTGTTGACAGCACGGCAAAGGTAGCCACGGCGGCGCTTTGCGATGGTGAAAAGCTACTTGCGGAGTATACTCTTAACAATGGTAACACTCACAGCGAAACGCTTTTGCCGATGGTAAAGGACATACTTGATGCCTTTGGCATGAAGCCGCATGATGTTGAGCTTTTTGCTTGCTCTGCAGGTCCCGGGTCATTTACCGGGGTAAGGATAGGCGCCGCCACCATAAAAGGGCTGGCGTTTGGTACAGAAAGGCCGGTATGCGGTGTATCCACTCTGCATGCGCTGGCAATGAACCTAAATTTTGACGATGGCGAGGATGAAAAGTATATCATTCCCTGCATGGATGCGCGGCGCGGGCAGCTGTACACCGCAACATTTGTGCGACGCGGAGGTGAGCTTTGCCGCTTGACCCCCGACCGAGCCATAGCCTACGAGGAGCTTGAGGGGGAGATACTTGCCCTTGGTCGACGCGTATGGATCTGCGGCGACGGCTACGATCTTGTTGCCGCGCGTATGCCGAACGGACACATCTACGCTACGCCGGTAAGGCTCAGATATCAATCGGCATATTCGGTCGCCGCCGCGGCAATAACACAATACGAGCGCGGCGAATATTCGGATGCCGCCTCCCTTGCGCCAACATATCTCAGACTCTCTCAAGCGGAGCGCGAGCGCGCCGAACGCTTGGCGACAGAGGAAGCCCGACGAGCAAAGGAGACTGCGGCAGACACGTCAGAGCGCGCGTGATGCAGCTATCCGTTACTATTAATTAATTATTCGATACTCAATTATTAGATTCAAATTATTTGATTCATTATAAAAACCATCAGCAAAAAACCAAGAGGCAGGATCAGGATCATGAACGAAAACAACGCAAAAAAGATAATAATAGGCTGTGACCATGCAGGATATCACGCAAAGCAAAAGCTTATAGAAAAGCTTAGCCACGATGGCTACACCGTTACCGATGTTGGCTGTTTTTCTGACGAGAGCTGTGATTACCCCATTCCGGTACACTCGCTCTGTCAAAGGATACAGTCGGGCGAATTCCCCCTCGGCATTCTTATATGCGGCACGGGCATTGGCGTTTCGATAGCCGCAAACAAGCACCGCGGCATACGCGCCGCAGTATGCTCGGATCCTTTCTCCACCGAGATGACCCGCAAGCACAATGCCGCCAACGTACTGTGCATGGGTGCAAGAGTACTTGACGACCAAAAGATAGCCGAGCTGACCGACATCTTTCTTGCCAACGAGCCGCTGACAGAGGAGCGGCATGTTCGCCGTTTGCGCATGATAAGCGAGCTTGAGGACGGCAGCTACGACAGCAAAAACTACAAGCTATGAATTCGAGCGACAGAAAAAAAGCGGACTCGCTGGTGGATATCCTGCGCACAGTGGGCGGGATAGTTAAAAACCGCCGCACTACTGCCGTGATTGTGGCCGCGGGCTCTTCCACCCGCATGGGCGGCGAGACCCCAAAGCAATTTTTACCGCTTTGCGGCATGCCGATAGTTGCCATGACATGGCGCGCATATGACGATTGCGAGTGCATTGACGATATCATTTTAGTTGTGCGCGCGGGGGATGAGCCGATATACGAGAATTACCGCAAAAAGTTTGGGTTTTCAAAGCCATACCGTATAGTTTTGGGCGGTGCGAGCCGTCAAGGTTCTGTTTTGTGCGGCATTGAGGCCGCAGCGGAAAACACCGCGTACTTTGCGATCGCCGATGCCGCCAGACCGCTGACCACCCCCGAGATGATACGCTCGGTATGTCTTGCGGCCTACAGATACGGCGCGGCGACCGCTGCCACCCCTGCCGTTGACACGATAAAAACAGCGGACAAAAAAGGATTTATCGGGTCGACAGTCGAACGTTCCACCGCATGGCAAGCATCAACTCCGCAGGTCTTTATGGCGGATCTCTACCGTGCCGCCGCATACACCGCGCAAAAGGACGGCTTTACCGCCACCGATGACAATTCCCTGGTCGAACGGATCGATCGCCGCATAAAACTTGTTGACTGCGGGCGAGAGAATATCAAGATCACCTCGGCCATGGATCTTCCCATTGCCGAGGCGATAATAAACGAGCGCCGACGCACGGAGAGTGCCAAGGGCGCAGACACCAAAGACGAAAAAGAAAGCGGAGGCGACCGAGGATGAGAATAGGACACGGATATGATGTACACCGCTTGACACCGGGGCGTGAGCTGATACTCGGCGGGGTGCGGATCGAATACCCACTGGGCCTGCTTGGCCACTCCGATGCCGATGTGCTGACACACGCGGTAATGGATGCACTGCTCGGCGCGGCGGCACTTGGAGATATTGGTGGGCATTTTCCCGATACCGACGAAAAATATCGGGGGGCGGACAGCCTGCGCCTTGCCGCCGAGGTGGCAAGGATACTGGAATCCGACGGTTGGCGAATAGAAAACATAGATGCCACCGTGTTAGCGCAAAAGCCAAAGCTTGCGCCGCACATTCCCCTGATGCGGCAAAGCCTTGCCACGGCATTGGGCATTGACAGCTCTCGCGTCAGCGTAAAGGCGACCACCGAGGAGGGGCTGGGCTTTACAGGCTCGGGGGATGGCATTGCCGCCCACGCGGTCTGCCTTATCGAAAGGATCTGAGTTCCCAAAAAAACAAAAAACGAGTTGCCTATCGGCGCAGACGTAACACAGCCGCCTGCGCCGTAAGAAAAGCGAATTGACGGCGGATACATTCCCCACACTTCCCCTGCACAGCGTTTTTTGCATCCTTTCCGCCACCGCATCGCACCCTCTCATACACAGCATATTCAAGCGGCGGTCAATGCGACACTCAAAATGCCGCCGCACAAGCAGCCAAGCAAAAACATAAAAGCAAAAAACTCAAGGAAAGCCCTCGCCGTGCGAGGGTCTTGGTGATAAAAATGACAGAACAAAAAAAGTTTTATATCTCCCCCTCCCTCCTTGCCGCCGATTATTCGGATCTTGGCGCATCGGTGCGCCGCATAGAGGAAGCGGGCGCGGACTTTTTGCACCTGGATATAATGGATGGACATTTTGTGCCGAATATAAGCTTTGGCCCGGATCTTGCCGCGGCACTGCGCTCGCACAGCAAGCTGATATTCGATCTTCACCTGATGATAAGCGACCCCGCAAAATATCTTGACAGATTTATAGGTGCAGGGGCGGATGTTATCACCTTTCACCGCGAGGCGGTGGAGGATCCCTTGCCTCTCATTTATCGCATAAAGGATGCCAATGTGCATGCCTCTATGGCAATATCGCCGGATACGCCCGTTGAGGCGGTATATCCATATCTTTCAAAGCTTGATATGGTACTGGTAATGACGGTCTACCCGGGCTTTGGCGGTCAAAAGCTGATACCCGAAACGCTTGAGAAGGTCACCCTTTTGAGACGCAGGATCGAGGAGTTGGGTCTGGATACCGACATTGAGGTGGACGGCGGTATATCTGCCGGCAACACCGCCGCAGTCACATCTGCCGGCGCCAATGTCGTTGTGGCCGGCTCTGCCATTTTCGGTTCTCCGCGGCCGCGGCAGGTTATGCTTGCCATGCGCGCGGCGGCCAAGGATTCGCCGTTCGTTGGGTGATAAAGCAACTCGGCAAATGACCTCAGCCGTACGCGTAGATCTTGAGCACCCACGTCATTTCGAAATATATAATAATACAATATCGTAAGGATAATATAAAATAAAACAAAAAGGCGCAGGGCGGAAGGTCCTGCGTTTTTTTCGCGGATCGGCGCAATGCCTTGAATGAAATGTTGACTTTTTTGCGCATTAATGATATAATATAAAGTGGATGAAAATAACGAAAGGCGGCAGGATGTGGAGAGCGCAAAAATATTTCCTAAGATCCGCGGCAACCGTGCGCTTTGCGAGCGACTTTGGCGCGATATTACCGCCGGCGGGCTTACCCACGCGTATATAATAGAGGGTCCACACGGCAGTGGACGCAAGACCCTGGCAAAAAACATTGCTGCGGCAGTATCCTGCGTGCATTCCCCCGAGGCAGGTGGCGGTGCGGAACAGGCACAAATGCAAATGCCGATGCCACAGTTTTTTTCACATTCGGAGGCAGAGCACACCTTTCCGTGCGGGGAATGTGAGGCCTGCCGCAAGATATTTGCGGGCATATCCCCCGATGTGATAACAGTATCCCGAGAGGACGGCAAGGCCGGGATCGGCGTTGATGTGATACGCGAGCTTCGCACCGATGTGCACATCATCCCCAACGAGCTTGAGCATAAAATATACATCATAGACGATGCCGACAAAATGACGACTCAAGCTCAAAACGCTCTGCTGCTGACGCTTGAGGAGCCACCCGCCTATGCGATATTCCTGCTTATCGCCGAAAGCTCGCGCAACATGCTTGAGACGATACGCTCACGCGCACCATCGCTGAGGACTCAACCGCTCTCTCCCCAAGACATCACTGAGATAGTGCGCCAAAGCTCACCCGAAGCCGCGCGGCTCTGTGAGAGTGACCGAAACGCCTTTTTGGATCTTGTAATGGCATCCGACGGCAGTGCTGGGCGCGCTATAGAGCTGATAGGCGGACGCCAGCGCGAGGGAGTTCTCTCCCGCCGCCACACAGCCGAAAGCTTTTGCGAGCTGGTAACGCAAACGGGACGCGCCGCAGAACTCGTCTCCCTGCTCTCCCCCTATTCGGGCGGCAAACGCGATGAAGCGGCAAAACTCATGGACGACATCTCGCTGGCTCTGCGCGATCTGGCGCTAAAGAAAAAGAGCGAGGATGCACCCCTGCGATTTTTTGCCGACCGTGACCGAGCTGAGGAGCTTTGCGGACAGTTTACCCTATCAAGGCTCATAGCACTGTATGATGCAGTTGAGGCGGCAAGGGTGGCGCTGGCGCAGAACGCAAACACAAAGCTGACGGTATTTGAGCTTATAAGCACAGCCTGCGACCGTCGCACACAAAGGCAATAACGAGCACCGATAACGGTATTATTAATTAACGATATCCCTCTCACAAAGCCGATATCACAGAATGGATAAATGGATAAAAAGATGGACGAACAAAATGTCAAGGTAACGCAAGCCACCGCAGGCGCTCCCGCCGCGGAGGATAAAAACAAGGCCAGGCACCAGCGGCGCGGCGGAAGATCGCAACGCCACCATGGCGGCAATGTACGCTCGGAGAAAAAGCCGAACACTGCGGAAACAGCCGCTCAGGATGCGACTGCCGCCGCCCGCACTGCCGACGGACGGCAAAAGAACACCCCCGTAAAGGCCCACGCGGATGGCGGCAAGAATGCCGCCGTCGCAAACGGCAATAACGGCAGCGTTCGCCGCTCCGGCAACAACGGCGGGCCAAAGCAGCAGCGCCGCGCCACACGGACAGATGCCGACAACAGCGGCAACGACAAAAACAACGCAAATGTAAATTCCGATCCCAATGCCAACGATCAGGGCGTTGGCGCGGAGAGCCGCGATGGCTCCCGACGCTCGCAAAAGCAGTCGGGCAATGCCCGCCGCGACCGTGCCGAGTCAAATGACGTCCGCGCTCGCCGCGATACACTGCAAAAAGACACCTTTGGTGACAACTTTGCGGACATTTCCCTAACCGGCAATTCCCGCCAGCCTGTGCTGATCGGCACGGAGGAGGACGATTACAGCGATATTGCCGCTATGCCTGATGCCTTTAGGATCCCGGATGAGGATATTCTGCCCGAGTGTATGCTGCCCTCCCAAAATGGTACACCGAGATCAACTCTCGCGCACACGCCGCGTGACGGTAAAACAGAGGTGGTGGGAGTTAAATTTGAAAGCTCCGGCAAGTCATATTATTTTGCACCCGGTGCCGATCAGTTCCGGCGCGGTGACCATGCGATAGTTGAAACGGCTCGCGGCATGGAATACGGCGAGATAAGCATGGGCAACACCTTTGTGCCGACCGAGGATATAGTCCAGCCCCTGCGTGCTATAGGACGGCGCGCCACCGAGGAGGACTCCCGCCACGACGAGGAGAACCATCGCCGCGAAAAGGAAGCCCTTGTTATATGCGCCGAAAAGATAGCCGCCCGCGGACTTGATATGAAGCTTGTGGATGCGGGATATACATTTGATAATTCCAAGCTGATATTTTACTTTACCGCCGCGGGGCGCGTTGATTTTCGCGAGCTGGTAAAGGATCTGGCCTCGGTGTTTCGCACCAGGATCGAATTGCGGCAGATAGGTATTCGCGATGAGGCTAAAATGCTTGGTGGCTGTGGTGTTTGCGGACGCAAGCTTTGCTGCTCCAGCTTTTTGCCGAACTTTAACCAAGTATCGATAAGGATGGCCAAGGAGCAGGGTCTCTCCCTCAGCTCCTCAAAGATCTCCGGCTGTTGCGGCAGGCTTATGTGCTGCTTGCGCTTTGAGCATGACACATACGAGCGCGAGATACGCATGACCCCGCCGATCGACTCGATAGTTGAAACAGAGGACGGCCGCGGTATTGTTACCGAAAACAGTCCGATAGCGGGAACAGTCAAGGTCAGACTTGATGATAAGCCCGGCGACCCACCGCGCATTTATCACCGCGACAGCGTTAAGGTCATCACTCGCGGACAGCGCCGCGTGGACACATCCGATGCATCTGACGATGCTGATGTGATCCCGGAGGACTGATTCGGGGGCTGATGTGATAAAAAAATCGATTTTTTCGATAGATTCACATTATTTTTTCAAAAAAGCACTTGCATATCTCTGCATTTGTGATACAATATATATATTATAATTCATGGAGGTAATCTGCTATGGCATACAAGATCAGCGACGATTGCATCAGCTGCGGCTCCTGCGCCGCCGAGTGCCCCGTTGAGGCTATCACCGAGGGTGATGGCAAGTACGTTATCGATCCCGATAAGTGCATTGAATGCGGCGCATGCGCCGATGCATGTCCTGTACAGGCTCCCAAGGCCGACTAAGACATCAGGGACTGACGTGCCAAGGCACGTCAGCCCTGCTTTTTATTTTGACTATCGGATCTGTTTTATTATGAAAGACATAAGCTGCAATACTAACGGTTCAAATAACGATATAGATAAAATAGATAAAAACAAAGACTTTTCAGCACGCGCCGAGGGTCTTTGCCGCAATGGCGAGAGCATCTGTCGCGTGGGTGAGCGGATATCCCTTATCCAAAAGGATCGCGGTCTGCGCTGGGGAACGGATTCCTATCTTTTGGCATCCTATCTTCGCCCCTCCCCCGGGCGCGCCTGCGAGCTTGGGTGCGGCAGTGGGATCATATCTCTGCTGGCGGCGGCACACGGCAAATTCAGTCATATCCGCGCTATAGAGATACAGGCAGAGCATGCTGAGCTTGCCCGGAGGAACGCCGAGCTTAACGGGCTTGCGGATATCTTTAGTCCCCAAGAGGGTGATGTGCGGTGCATTCGTCCGGAGGACCTTGGCGGGCGGTTTGATGTTGTGTTTTCAAACCCGCCATATATGCGTGCGGATACAGGTCACCGCTCGGAGGCCGAGGAACGCCTTATTGCAAGACATGAAGTGTGCGGCGGAATTGGCGATTTTTGCGCTGCAGCCGCTCGGCTATTAAACTTTGGCGGGATATTTGTTTGCGTTTTTCACCCCTCGCGTTTGGCAGACCTGTTTTTGGCCATGCGCGGCGCATCCCTTGAGCCGAAGCGCATGACCATGATCCACCCCGATGCCGCCTCCAGACCCTCGGCTGTGATAGTTGAGGCAAAGCTTGGCGGGTCACCGACGCTTGATATCTCGCGACCGCTGATAATGTATGAGGTGCGAGAGGCGGGCGACACCTCCCGCCGCATGACGGCCACTGCCGCAAAGATATATTCGGATTGCTCGTTTGGCGACCTCCTTGTCAACTGATCTCCCAAATAAGCACCAGCACCGACAAACAAACAAAAAAAGATAACAATAAGAGTAAAAAAGCAAAGGATACGTAATATGATCTCAAAGCTTCGCTACCCCTGCCTTGTGCTTGACCATGACGACACTACGGTGCTCTCCACCCCGCAGGTCAACTACCCTGCATTTCTTGACACCATGTCAAAGCTGAGGCCAAACGCGCCGCACTATGACTACGAAACATTTATTGACTACTGTTTTGACCCCGGCTTTGAGCCGTTCTTTAGGCAGATACTCGACTTTACCGACGAGGAGATGCGCTTTGAATTTTCAAACTGGCAGAGCTTTGTCAAAAAAACGATCCCTGAGGCTGTGCCGGGGCTTGAGGCGCTTATAAAAAAGCACCACGCGGCGGGCGGGACGGTATTTGTGGTATCCCACTCCTACACCGATAACATTCTGCGCGACTGGCGGCATAATTTTGACATTCTGCCCGATGGCGTTTACGCGTGGGAGCTTGGCGCAGGGCGGCGCAAGCCTGACCCATATCCTCTCCTTGACATAATGAAAAAAATGGGCTACCGCGCCGATGAGCTATTAATGGTGGATGACCTAAAGCCGGGGCTTGATATGGCTCGTGCCGCGGGCGTATGCTTTGCCGCTGCGGGTTGGGCGTGCCAAAGCCATGGGATAGAGAGCTTTATGAGGCGGGAGAGCGACTGCTATCTTGATAGCATATCAAAGCTTGAGGAGCTGTTATTTATAAAATGAGCGACACAAAAAGAATTCTCAGCTATGTTCGCCGCGCATGCGACGACTACAATATGATAGAGGACGGCGACAGGATTGCCGTTGGAATATCCGGCGGCAAGGACTCGATGACGCTGCTGACAGCCCTTGCTGAGATGCGGCGTTTTTATCCCCGCCGCTATGAGCTTTTGGGCATCAGCATAGACATGGGCTTTGAGGGGATGGATTTTACACCTATTGCCGAGTATTGCCGCGAGCTTGGTGTGGAATATCACCTGATACCATCGGATATCGCGCAGGTGGTATTTGAGTATCGGCGCGAGCATAACCCCTGCTCGCTTTGCGCCAAAATGCGCCGCGGCGCGGTAAACAATGCCGCCGCAAGGCTTGGGTGCAACAAGGTGGCCCTCGGGCATCACTTTGACGATGTTGTTGAGACCTTTATGCTCAACCTGTTTTACGAGGGCAGGATAGGCGTTTTCAGCCCTGTTACATATCTTTCACGCACAAATGTTACCGTGATAAGACCCATGATATACATGCCCGAAAAGGACATTCGCTATTTTGCCAAAAAGGAGGCACTGCCGATAGTTACCTCCACCTGCCCCGCCGACAAAAACACCGAGCGTGAGGAAATGAAGCAATTTTTGGCTCGGCTCGACCGCGAGAACCGCGGGCTGAAATATCGCATATACGGCGCGATACAGCGCCGCGAGATAGACGGCTTTAAGGACACGGGTCGAAGGATGTCCGGGATAAAGATATATTCCGATGATATCGACGAAAACCAATAAAACAAAAAGTCGATCGGCACCGCACAGTATAATGTGTGCGGTGCCGATCTTTAATTATTGATCTTTATTTTTGGGGTAGCAATAACGATCGAATTGCCCCGATCACAGCAGGTATATGCCCGCCCGCTCGCATGCCTCGACCTCGGCAGACGGCCAGCAGGAGGCCTGCACCTCGCCGATGTGCGCCTTGCGCAAAAAGAACATGCATATTCTCGATTGACCGATGCCGCCGCCTATCGAATAAGGCAGCTCGCCCGCAAGCAAGGCGCGGTGGAACGGCAGTGAGGCACGCCCGGGGCAGCCTGCCGCAGCCAACTGGCGGCGCATGGCATCCTCATCCACGCGAATGCCCATGCTTGAAAGCTCAAGTGAGATATCAAGCACCGGATAGTAAACAATAATATCGCCGTTAAGCTCCCAGTCGTCATAGTCGGGGGCGCGGCCGTCATGCGGCTTGCCGGATGCAAGCGCACCGCCTATCCCCTCCAAAAACACAGCTCCGTATTCACGCGCCGCGCGATATTCGCGCTCCTTGGGTGTAAGATCCGGATATCTCGCCTCAAGCTCGCGCGTGGTCACAAAGGTGATCTCGGGTGGCAGAAGGTGACCTATAAAATTATAGTCATCGGCGATATAATTCTCCGTCTGTCGCAGGGCATCGTATATATATCTTACAGTGGAATGCAACACCTCACGCGTGCGCTCGGATCTGAGTATGACCTTTTCCCAGTCCCACTGGTCAACAAAAACCGAATGGATATTATCCGTCTCCTCATCGCGGCGGATGGCGTTCATATCGGTATAAAGCCCCTCGCCCGGGGCAAAGCCGTATTTTTTCAGCGCATAGCGCTTCCATTTTGCCAGCGAATGAACGACCTCAAACCTGCCCTCGCAGTTTTTCATATCAAAGGACACCGGGCGCTCGATACCGCTCAGATCATCGTTAAGTCCCGTGGACGAATCAACGAACACGGGAGCTGAGACACGGCGCAGATTGAGCTGATTGGCAAGATCGGTCTGAAAAAAATCCTTGACCTTTTTTATGGCTATCTGCGTTTGTCTTGCTGTAAGACTGGACTGGTACCCCTCGGGGAGTATAAGCGGCATGAAATATCACCTCGGTTTTAAGCTTGCGCGGCATGCGCGATAAAAAATATAAGTTATTATACCATCATGACGCGCGAATGTCAAGTTTTTTATCAAAGATTCTCGTTTTTAAGCGCATCAATGGTATTATCATCGCGTATCATACGCATGGTATAGAGCATCGTGGCAAACACCACCAAAAATACACTGCCGATGGATATGGCTATGCTGTACCATGGGATGTAGAATTCCGCCGAGTATGCCACCTGATTGATATTGTATATCGCAAAGGTGATCACCAGTGCCGCCGGCAGACCGAATATCAGTCCCCTTGTGCCGTATTTAATGCACTCATAGTTCATCATCTTTTTAAGCCCGCGGCTCGTCATCCCGACAGAACGCAGCATTGCAAACTCACGCCGCCTCAAAAGAATGTTAGTGGAGATGGTGTTGAACATATTCACCATCGCTATCATGGAGATAAGCACAATAAATCCCCACGCAAACACATTAATGACCCTGACGAGCATACGCTCGGCTTCAAGCTCCTCTGAATAATTATAAAGATACGCCTCGTCGATGCCGTTTGACAGCAGTATCCTGCGCATATCCTCGGCTGCGGACTTGTAGTCATCTACCGCAAAGGCAAAGCTGGTGCGCTGTGAGGTTATCGTGTTTATGTTAAAGACATCACGGTACAGCACGTCATGCATTGAAATCGGATAAACAAAGCACATCTCCCCTGCTATATCCGCTACCATCGGGCGTGCCTCTGTCGCAGCTGCAACGCGCACCGGGGTCTCCACGATCGCTTCATCCTCGCCAAGAACTATGGCCTTTGAGCGGTCATATCCCTCGCCGCTCTCCCGGACCTCCTTGACATATGCATTCTCGTAATAATAATAGGTCTCCTTGTCCGAGCCATCCCACCGCGTCTCCATCAAACTGTAGCCGTCGATATTGCGATACGACTTGACGTTTACCGTAAGCGGCAGAGATGTGGACTTTACAACGCTCGTTTTATAGACGTGCGATGCGCCGTTTTCATAATACTTGACCTTAAGATCACCGCAAAGTATGGCCTGCGGAGCCTCGCGGTCATAGTACGCATCGGCATTCAGCTTGTTTTGGGTGCAAAACTCGCGGAAGCTATCATCATCAAGGAAAACAACTTGGCCCGACATAAAGAATGCATCATCGCCTATCTCCTCGGCATTAAAGATCTCGGCATTTTTTATAAGCTGCGGGTCGGCATCCGCGCGGGAGAGCATAAAATCAAACATTGAAAACTTGTATTTGGTACTCTGCCGCACACCCTCCACGGCGCAAAGCTTTTCGTACATCTCATCGGCGGTTGGCGTGTTATCCACACTATCGGCAGTCTTCCAGTGGGTGTAGCCCAGATCTATCCCCTCGTTGGTACTGTACGCGCCCGCTGCATCGGTAAGATAGGAGCAAAAGGATGATGCCGAGATGAAAAGCGTAACGCTCAAAAAGATGGATATTACCGTTGAGCGATATCTTTTGCGGTTGCGCGAAAAGTTTTTGGCGGCCATCATGCCCTCAAAGCCGAACAGCCATTTGGTGATGGGGGAGGAACGCACATCGCGGCGGCGTAGCTTTACATCCGCGCTTTGACGTATCGCCTCGACCGGTGAGAGCTTCATAGCGCGGCGAGCGGGCATCCACGCCGATACGAGAGCGGTAAATAAGCATACAAGGGCGGCAAGGAGCAGTCCTGCCGGGGTTATTGCAAGGTGCATCTCCACCGCGCCGGCCGCACCGGATGTAGAGGTCACCAAAAAGCCGAACTGATCCCTAAGGCACCAAAATGTCACGCCAATGCCCACGCACCCGGCTATCATTCCAATGGGAATGCCAACGCCGCACAGCACGAGCGCCTCAAATATCACACTGCCGCGGATCTGCCGCCCGGTCGCACCAACGGATTTGAGCATTCCGAACTGTCGTGTACGCTCACCTACGGATATTGAGAACGAGTTGTATATCAGAGAGACGGAACCGAAAAAGATAAGCAAAAACAACACCGTCACCATGCCTGTTGCCACCTTTCCTGTACTGCTGTTGGCAAATGAGCCGTAGTAGTTCAGCAGACTGCCGTGGCGGCGAAGATCTCCGCTTTGCGGATGCGCGGCAACATATTTACCAAAGCCGCGCGGATCATCAAGCGTAAAGAAGACGCGATAGCTATCGCCATCTGCATCGATATCCGCACTGCTCGATGCATCGCCATCGTATGTCAAAGCGGTATACCCGGGCGAATCGTAATATTCGATAGTGCGGTCAAGTCGTTCAAATATGCCGACAACGGTGTAGCTGATATCCTTGGTATCCACTATCGATTCCTGCCACAGAATACTGTCGTCTGCAGCGACCTCCGCGATCTCGCCGGATTCACCGGAATCGTCAGTCTTCTCCGTCCATTTCGATCCATCGGAGTCGCTTGTGGCCTTTACACTGTAAAGAAGATAATCGTTGGCACCAAGAGTATCTCCATACTCGTTCACGCGCTGACCTACAGACAGCGTCAGCGTATCCCCTACCTTTACACCATCCGAATAAGCGCGCATAAGGTGAGTGGGGAGCGCTATCTCCTTTTCGTTTTGCGGCATGCGGCCATCCAGCATCCGCACCGATATCAGCTCATCGATATTCGAGTCTGCCGCACATATAAGGAGATATGGCTTTTGGATATCATCGCGGCGTATTACAGACCACCCGACGGTGCGCAGCTTTGAGGTTTTGTGTATCCCCTCTTGCACCGCCAGTGCCTCCGCCTCGCTCGCGCTCATGTTGGTATAATAGCCGTGGAAAGCTCCAGATGCGGCTACCTCGTTGCGGATCAAAAACTGCACGGCGCTGTAAACGGATTCAACAACGGCCGTAAACATGGCCATGGAGATAATTATCCCTATGATGGTCACCAGCGTGCGCACACGGTTCTTTTTGAGCGCGCGCAATGTGAATTTTTGAAAGATGCTCATTGTCCGCGCTCCCTTATGCGCTCGTCGCGCACTATCCTGCCGTCCTCTATCGCTATCACGCGGTCGGCACGCAGGGCAATATCCTCATCGTGTGTTATGATGATAAGCGTTTGGTCGTATTTTTGATTTGAAAGACGTAAAAGCTCCAAAATATCGCGGCTGTTTTGCGAATCAAGGTTCCCGGTAGGTTCATCAGCCAAGACCACGGCGGGTGCGTTCATGAGCGCGCGACCGATGGACACGCGCTGTTGCTGACCGCCCGACAACTGATTTGGCAGATTTTTGCGCCTGCCTGACAGCCCCAGGATGCGCAACAGCTCGTCAAGGCGCTCCTCGTTTATCTTTCTGCCGTCCATCAGGACCGGCAGGGTGATATTCTCCACCACGTCCAGCACCGGGATCAGATTGTAAAACTGATATATAAGCCCCACCTCACGGCGGCGGAAGATGGCAAGCTGATCCTCGTCCTGTGCGTAGACATCCTGTCCGTTCATATACACCTTGCCGCTTGTGGGACGGTCCACGCCGCCCAGAATGTGCAGCAGGGTCGATTTGCCCGAGCCTGACGGTCCGATAATGGCAACAAACTCGCCTTTCTCGACCGAAAAGGACACATCGTCCACTGCCCTGACCTCGTTATCTCCCTTGCCGTATATTTTCTTTAAATGCTCAACTTTAAGTATCTCCATTTACTTCTCCTCTCAACAACGTGATTCTGGGATGCCCCGCGGCACCGTCTGTCTGGAACACCCTCATCCTCTGATGTTAGAATTATAGCAAAATAAAGTGACACTCCGGTGACAGATCGATAAGAGGATCGTCACCGGAGGGGCTTTTTTATCATATTCGATATCTGCGCATGTCATTGTCGACCTCTCGGCCCTGTCTCAACCGTCACACAACGCTCTTATAAAATCTCACCGTAAACATAGCACCGCCGCCTTTTGCGTTTTGCGCCTTTACCGTTCCGTTTTGCGCGGCAATTACAGACCTGGCAAGCGCCAGTCCGATACCGACACTGCCGACATCGGCATTTTTGCCTTTGTAGAAACGTTCAAACAGGTGCGGGATGTCCTCCGCAGCAAAGCCATCGCCGCTGTCGCGTATGACTATCTCGGTGTAAAGCGCAGTTTCGGCTGCCTTGATCTCAATACATCCGCCGGTGGGTGTGTGTTCCATACAGTTTTTTAGAATATTACCTATTGCCTCAACACTCCATGCCATGTCGCCGAGATAGCAAACGTCCGAAGCCTCCACGCGCACCTCCTGCCCGCGAAGCTCCATTGAAATGCGAAACGGATCAAGCGCGCGCCGAATAAGCTCTCTCACCGTCACCCGCTCACAGCGGATCTCCGCTGTACCGGCATCTATCTTTGCCATTTTAAGCAACGCCTCTATCAGCCAATCCACGCGGCGCAGAGTGCGCAAAAGATCGCGCGTGAGTTTTAACCGCCGCTCGTCATCGATATCCTCCTCGGATAGGAGCGAGATCGTGAGGTTCATTGCCGTCAGCGGTGTGCGGAGCTGATGCGAGATATCCGCTATTGCATCCGTCAGGCGCAGTTTGTCTCGCTCCAGTGCGTCCGCCTGCTCGCGCAAACGGACGGTCATTTTTGTCACCTCGCTCTTAAGAATAGCCAGCTCTCCCTCGCGGCTTTCGGAGGGCAGGATATCGATCTGACTGTGCAGGATCCTATCTATGCTCTGCGCCAAGCGCGAGATATTATTGTTGCGGCGTATCGTGAAGATCAAAAAGATCAGGATATACACCGCACCGGTCGCGAGCATGATCGCCCCCGCAACGGGGGTCACAAAAAAGCCCACGGCGGTGCTGACGGTCAGCAGACCGACCTGCAAGGCTACACTGCGCCAAAGATCCGGGTCACGCATATAAAACACCTGCCATCTCTGTGGCTGATACCGCAAGGATGGTACTACCTTTCCGAAAGTTTAAAAAGCTAAAAAGCCAAAGATCCAAAAGCATGACCCAATGAGCCGCGCTTGGTCCGGGCCGGTCTTAAAATGTCCCCCCGGGGGGAGATATTAAGATCAATCAACGCGATAGCCCATACCGCGTATCGTTTTTATAAGTTGCGGATCCTGCGGATCGTCCTCGATCTTTTCCCGCAGACGCTTTATATAGACTGTCAACGTGTTATCGTTTACAAAATCACCGGAGGCATCCCATATCTCGTCAAGCAGGCGGGTGCGAGAGAGCAGGCGGCCGCGATTTGACAAAAAAACAAGCAGAATACGATATTCAAGCGCCGATAGCGCTATCTCCGTGCCGTTTTTGCAAACACTACCCTTATCGATATCAACAGAAATATCCCCAAGCTCTATCACGTTGCGCGAGCCGCCACTGCGGCGCAGCACGTTTTTTATCCGCTGTATCAGCTCACGTGCGCGAAAGGGCTTTGCTATATAATCGTCAGCCCCCATCTCAAGACCGCGGCAAACGCTGTCCTCATCCCCCGATGCCGTTAAAAATATGACAGGCAGGCGATATCTGCTTTTTATCTCGTTGCAAAGCGAAAAACCGTTGCCCTCCGCCAGCGAAAGATCAAGCAGAGCAATATCCGGCACCGCCCCCTGCTCCAGCGCATGCAGAGCCTCTGTTTGGCCGTTCCTGACCGTCACCGCGAATCCCTCGCCGCGCAAAATGTCGGAAAGCGGGTCAACTATCCCCGGATCATCCTCTACCAATAAGATCTTGTACATTTATAATTTGTGCCTCCGCAAGCTTTGATATTTTTAGTATATCACAAAACAACAGGATTGTAAAGACTCGAACCCCCTAAATATAAAAAAGGCTATCGCGCAAGCAATAGCCTTGGCGACATAACCATGTGAAAATGCGAGACGGATCATTCAAACCTCAATGCATCCGTAACCTTGATATTAGCAGCATATAGCCTCGGTACAATACTGCAAACCATTGCTTCCGCAATGCCAACCAACACCGGCAGGATCAACCGAGCTGCTCCTATGTTGATTTTAATAGATACAAAGAAATTTGAGATCATAAATACTTCTGCACACTTGAAAAAATAAAAACTTACGATCACCGCCGCAACTGATGCTACAAACGCGATCGTTATCATTTCAAGCATAATTTGAAATGCAATATCCGTTTTACCGGCACCAAATGAACGCCTTAAGCGTACCTATATCCTCTGATCGATACAACCATCAAATAACTATCCATAATTAATATGCTGAACTTGACAGTTCGCACATAACTCCTTTTCACCTTTCCAATTCCATTATATCATAAAAGAGGTATTGTCAAGTGGTTTTTTGAAATTTGGTGATTTAATTCAAGTAAAAATGCTGCCGTTACAAGTCTTATATAAAAGCGCAAGGCCCACATCTCTCTCAAGGAAAAATGTGGGCCTTATTTGGCTATTTAAGCTTTTACGTACTTATATTACTCAGTCTCAGTTGAGCTCAGCAAAGTACTTGATGGTGCGGACCATCTGGCTGGTGTAGCTGTTCTCGTTATCGTACCAAGAAACGACCTGTACCTGGTAGGTGTTATCATCGATCTTGGAGACCATGGTCTGGGTAGCATCAAAGAGTGAGCCGTACTTCATGCCGACAACGTCGGAGGATACGATCTCATCGGTGTTGTAACCAAAGGACTCATTGGCGGCAGCCTTCATAGCGGCGTTGATGGACTCCTTGGTAACGTCCTTACCGTTAACAACGGCAACAAGGATGGTGGTGGAGCCTGTGGGAGTAGGTACGCGCTGAGCGGAACCGATGAGCTTACCGTTGAGCTCGGGGATAACAAGGCCGATAGCCTTTGCAGCGCCGGTGGAGTTGGGAACGATGTTCTGTGCGCCGGCACGTGATCTTCTGAGGTCGCCCTTTCTCTGGGGACCATCAAGGATCATCTGGTCACCGGTGTAGGCATGAACAGTGGTCATGATACCGGAAACTACAGGATATGCATCGTTAAGAGCCTTGGCCATGGGAGCGAGGCAGTTGGTGGTGCAGGATGCCGCAGAGATGATCTGATCCTCAGCGGTGAGGGTCTCGTTGTTTACATTGAAAACGATGGTCTTAAGATCGTTGCCTGCGGGAGCAGAGATAACGACCTTCTTTGCGCCGGCGTTGATGTGAGCCATGGACTTCTCCTTAGAGGTGTAGAAGCCGGTGCACTCAAGAACAACATCAACATCAAGCTTGCCCCAAGGGCAGTTGTTGGCGTCCTTCTCGGCGTAGATCTTGATCTCCTTACCATCAACTACGATGGAATCTTCGGTAGCTTCAACAGTGTGCTTGTCCTCACCGATGCGGCCAAGGAAGGAACCCTGGGCGGTATCGTACTTGAGAAGGTGAGCGAGCATCTTGGGGCTGGTGAGGTCGTTGATGGCAACAACTTCATAACCCTCAGCGTCAAACATCTGACGGAAAGCAAGGCGGCCGATGCGGCCGAAACCGTTAATAGCAACTTTTACTGACATAATTAAATATCCTCCGTTTTTTGTTAGTCCGTGTATTTCAACGGACCATTTATTGCCACTGTATATTTTAACTCAAACCGCCCGATTATACAAGTACTTTGTTGAAAATTTATCATTTTCGTTACATATGACGAACATTTGAGGCATATCAGAGCAATTTTTGATTGATTTTTCACATGTAAAAATTAGCACTTACGGTGCTTATATCCATACACTTGACTGATGCGCTGAAAAAGTGTATAATATACGCAATGGGGTGCGAGCACAGCACCAAAAACATAAATCGGGAGGCGGCGAGGAAATGAAAAAAATATATATCGGAGCGGCATCATGCCCGCCACGGCACTCGCGCGAGGAGCTTTTGGCGGCATTCGGTGCGGAGTACACCGACACGCTGAGGACCGACGATTCGCTCCTTGGCGCTTCTCTTTTGCTTGATATGCTGCGCTATATACATCTGCATCCCGGCCGGAGAACACGTGTGATGCGCAACGATAACGGCAAGCCGCAGTTTGCGCAATGTCCGCGGGTTGGATTTTCGATATCTCACAGCCACGGTGTGGCGGTGTGCGCGATATCGGACGACTGCGCGGACATTGGCGCGGATATCGAAATATATGACACCGCAGAAACAACGCATGAGGATCGTGATCAGGGCTTCTCCGAAGGCGATCCCTCCGCTGTACGCCGCCAAAAGCTTGCCGAGCGTTGGCTTATCCCGCACGGCTTTGACCCTGCCGAGTTTTTGTATGGTAATACTGCGGCAAACTGCGAGCAGCATGCATTTACCAAAGCATGGACAGCGTTCGAGGCGGCATCAAAATACACGGGCGGCAAGCTTGCCGATAGATGTGGCTGTCCCACAGGCACAAGGATATCTCATTTTGAGATAAAAGAAACAAGATCGACGACACGCGCGGGGTGTGTGGCAATATGCCACACCGACGACACACGGCTGATCCCCTGCCCCGATTTTTTTGCCGTCACTCGCGGTGCACCGCGGGTATCGGTGCTTGGCGTGGAGTTTGATCCGCTGACGAGGGCGGCGGCCGCAGGCTGTGTCACCGAGCAGCTTTTGCATGGCGACGGGCTGTTTACTATCGTAACGCCCAATCCCGTTATTTCCATGAACTGCCGCCGCGACCCCGCGCTGATGCGCTCGGTCAATTCGGCATCGCTATCCATCCCCGACGGGCGCGGCGTCATCGATGCCGCGAAGCGGCAGGGCACACCACTGCCGGAGCGTGTGTGCGGTATAGATCTTGCAGAGGACATTCTATCTGCGGCCGCCAAACACGGTTGGCACGTGTTTTTGCTTGGAGGCGCGCCCGGACGTGCCGAGGAGGCCGCCGCGCGGCTGAGAGCCGAGCATGCGGGGCTTATCATATGCGGCACTCTTGACGGTTACGGCGGGATATCCGACACCGACCGTATATGGAATACGCTCACGGCCGCCGCGCCGGACATTCTTTTTGTATGCCTCGGCTCTCCCATGCAGGAGCGTTTTATATTCGACAACGCCAAGCGGCTCTCGGCGGCCGGTGTGCGACTTGCCGCCGCGCTTGGCGGATCCGTTGATGTTTGGTCAGGCAGTGTACGGCGCGCGCCGTACATCGTTATCAAAGCCAAACTTGAATGGCTTTGGCGGTGCATCTGCCAACCGCGCCGTCTGTGCGTTTTGCCTACGCTTATAAAATACCGTTTGCTTACAAAATGATACGATCCCCTAAAAGATGCATGGTCGCCACACAAAGAGTGGCGACCATGCGTCTTTTTTGTTTATTTAACATAGGATGTAGTAAGATGTAACATCCAAAGCTTTGCCAATCGACAACGACGATCCCTCCGCCCTCGCATATGATGCCGGGGCACCTTCCACGGCACTTGGGAGGCTTTTGGTTAGTGCTAACATACTGCGAAGCCGTATAGACAACGATAGATATCAGAACGTTAAAATCTTATTTTCCATATATCATATCTATATATACCGAAGATATCAAAACAATAAAAACTTGCTTTCTATATGTCTACCCAATAAAGTTCAGACTCTTGCCAAGGCTCCCAAGTGTCGCGGGAGCAGGAGCTCCGCACCTGCGGGATCATTCGATATGGTAATGCTGAAAAGTTAAGTTATAGTCGTTCAAAGCGCAGTAGCCTGTCAGCTGCCAAAATCCTCCGCGCCGAACACGGCGGCTATGAACTTTGCGATATCGGTATTATCGCACTTGGAATCGGTCAGCAACCGCTCGCTTCCGCCGCCGAGGGCAAACACCGGCACATTGGTGTTCGTATGAGTCGTTTTTGTAAATCTATACGTTGCGCCAAGCTTATTAACGCCACCGGTCTCATGGTCGGCAGTGATGATGAGTACGGTATCCGGGTGCATCAGGACGAACTCGATAACATATGCAATGGCATCGTTGTATCTCTTGACCGCCATTACCATATCATCATACTTATTATCGTGCGAATTTTTGTCTATATATGCCTCCTCAAGCATCATAAAGAAGCTGGAGTTATCGGCGGAGATGATAGAGAGTGCCTCCTTAGCCTTGGCGGTCAGCGCGTTGCCCACACTACCCTGGCAGAAATCTATATCACCGTTTTTGATAAGCGCATCAATCTGATCCTGTATATCCTTCGTATTGTTACGGCTATCGGTATGTGCTGTAAAGCCTGCGGGAGTTGCGCCTGTTATGACATCGGTCGTAAGCACGGCTGTTTTTGCGCCCGTGGAAGCCGCAAGCTCGCGCACATTCTGCTTTGATTTTTTTCTGTTATCAAGACCAACATATCCGTTTATCGTTTTATACCCTGATGAGAGCGCAGTGGCGGAGGCGGCACTATCGGTATATGAGGCAGAACCAAGCGGGTTCACCGAATAAGAATAGGTCGTGCATGTACCTACTACCGGCAGTGTATCGGCATAAAAGCCGCCCATGCCCTCCTTGTTTGCAGCAAGGATATGGTTGCGCCCCATGCCATCGCCTATCATAAGTATGGCATTGCGAGCCTCACGGAACAAAAATTCCTTTGCCGCCGCACTCTCAGGCACTGTAACACTTATATCCGCGCCGTGCTCGCCGGATCTTATCATATCATTGAGGAGCACACCGGCGCCGCCGCCTACCATATAACCGTTACCGAGCGCAACTATCTTTTTTCCAACGGCGGACAAAAGATATTCGCCATCCGCAAGAGCCGTGGAGGCAAGCGCGGCGCTTTCCTCACGATTGGTAGCGCCTATCAGTATCTCGTGCTCCTTTTCGGCATCGGATGCACTGTCCGCAGTGACGGTCAGCATAATACCCGCCGCATCATGCAGTGCCGCGGCAAAATTCTCTGCGGCGTAACAGGCCAGTGTATCCCCCTCCGGGTAGACCACGCTGTAATCGGTGATCCTGGCGCCGTTAAGGGTAACGATGCCCACCTCATACTCATGGCGCACAAGATCCACTCGGTTGGTGTATACGGTAATGCTCTTATCCTCGCGGCTGACATAATTTTCAAGGAAGTGCTCAACAGCCTGCATGGTGGACTGCGCATTACCACCGAGGATTATGACGCGCTCGTTTTCGTATGTAATGACAAAGTCCTTTTCGCGCAGCTCGGCAAGATACTTTATCGATTCGGGGCGGTTGGTGTTACCTATAAGTATCTCGCAGGCGGGCTTTGTGATATCCGGTGTGGTGGAATATATAAAGTCCTCGGTTACGTCAAGCTTTACGCCAACACGTTCCTCAATGCCGGTGCGCAGAGCCTTAAGGCAATTGCGGTAATCTTCGGTATAGTCTGTTTCTCTTACGATCTTATACGCCGAAAGATCAAGCACCACAGGCTCGATCTGCGGCTCGGTCTCCGGTGGCTCGGTGGTAGTCTCTCCCCCACCCTGCTGCACGCATGCGGCAAGTGGCAGGAGCATTATCAATGCAAGGATCAGTGCCAAGTGTCTTATACAGAAGCGTTTTGTCTTTATCATACCGTTAACCTTTCCGGTCTGCCGCCCGATGGCTATCGGGCGGCGTTTCAGCCTGTTGTTTTTTGACTTTTTTACGTTGCTTTTTGTTTTTTACGCTTATGGAGATGCGCTTTTATTTGCTGTAACGGGAATGTGTGCTGTTTACTTTTGGAGAGAATCGAGAAGATCCGAGAATTCGGTTATCGTCTCGTCAAATATACGCATGGCATCGGCCACGGTATCCGGCTTTGTAAGATCGATGCCGGCAGTTTTAAGCTCATCAAGCGGGTAAGCGGAGCCACCGAGGGTGAGGAACTTGAGGTATCCCGCGGGATCCTCGCCTGCGGCTATCCTGCCTGCGATCGATACCGCACTGCAAAAGCCGGTGGCGTACTGATAAACATAAAATGCGGTGTAGAAGTGAGGGATATATGTCCACTCATAGCGCATTATATCGTTGATCTCCGCGCCCTCGTAGTAGGTGGAGATAAGCTCATAATACACATCGGACAGCGCCTTGGCGGTCAGGGGCTGACCTGCCTCATACATGGCATGTGTGCGGCGCTCAAACTCGGCAAAGAGTGTCTGGCGGAAGACGGTGGTGCGGAAGCCCTCAAGGAAGTGATTGAGGATATATGCACGACGACCCGGATCATTCTCATGCGCGAGGAGATACTTTGTAAGCATTACCTCGTTGACGGTCGATGCGACCTCCGCGACCATGATGCGATAATTGCTGTTGACGTAATCCTGTGCTTCGCTTGAGAAATAAGAATGCATGGCGTGACCCAGCTCGTGCGCGAGGGTAAAGGCATCGTCAAGCGTATCGGTATAGTTGAGCATGACATAAGGATGCACGCCGTAAACGCCCGCGGAGAACGCGCCGGAGCGTTTGCCGCGGTTTTCGTACACATCGATCCAGTGCTCGTTGTACGCGCGGTCAAGCAGCTCGCCGTAGCGCTCGCCAAAGGGCTTAAGTGCCTCCTTGACCAGAGTTTTTGCATCCTCGTAGGGCATGGGAGCATCCACACCGTCCACGATCGGAACATAAAGATCGAACATATCGATGCTATCTGCCTTCATGGCGCGGCGGCGAAGCTCGAGATAGCGTTTCATGGACGGAAGTGCATCATGAATGGCGCTGACCAGTGAATCATACACAGAGACAGGCACATTACCGGCAAAAAGAGCCGCCTCGCAGGCCGATCCAAAGCCGCGCAGCTTGGCTCTTACGCAATCGTTTTTGACCGATCCGCCATAGGTCGCGGCAAAGGTATTGACGTATTTTTTGTATGTTCCGAAAAACTTTTCAAATGCATCGCGGCGGACCTCGCGATCGGTATTCTCGCGGTAGACACCAAAGTTACCGTTGGAGAGGGGAGCATCGCTTCCGTCCGACATTTTAACGGTCGGGAACTCCATATCAACGTTTGTAAGCATTCTGTAGCACTCTCCGGCCGCCTCTGTGACCTCACCAAGCTCGGCAAGCATTGCCTCGCGTGCGGGATCGAGCACATGCTCCTGCGAGCGGAGCTGATCGCGTATGCTGAATGCATATTTTTCAAGCTTCGGCTCGGTGTCCAGCCAACTCTCAAGCGTTTCACTGCCGATGGCGATAAGCTCGGGGCTCACAAAGGCGAGCGCGGAGCTGAGCTTTACATAAAGCGAGGTGGCGCGCGCATCAAGCTCCTGATATTCCGGGTCGGAACTGTCGGCGGCGGCATGGAGGAACGCATAGGATAATACCAGCTCGATCTTTTCTTCAAGCGAGTAGATGGCATCAAGCGCCTCGGCAAGTACGGCGGCAGAATCACCAAGATGACCGCGATATTTAACAACATCGCCTATTTTATTTTCGCAATCGGCATATGCCTCCCAAAACGCCTCACGCGTTTTGAAGATATGCGTAAAATCCCATGTGTAGCGGGGATCGGCTTCTTTTCTGGTTATCATTTTTAAATTTTTCCTTTCTTTTCTTATCGGATGATCACGGCGCGGTGGCGTGCCGCAGGGCACCGACGGTCAGCATTATTTTTTATTATATCAATTATACCATGCAATTACCGCCGTGTCAATCAAAATCGGCGTTATTAACAAAATTGATGGCATATTTGGTGAAAGATGCCGCAGACACCTGTTCCGCCTCCACTGCGGCAAAATCCAAGGCCCTGCGCCGCGCCTGAACTTTGTGCGAATATTCGCTAAGAAATGAACTTTTTCAAGTTTTTTATGCTTTTTTGATATCTCATTCAAAAATATTTATCAATTTGTGCAATGTTTTTTGCGTAAGCTATTGACATTTGCCATGAGTTGCTTTATAATAAATATGTATAAACAAGGAAAAGGAACTCGGTTTCACCAATGGAAGGCAAAAAGGACCCACACCCCTCGCATCTTGAACGGTCAGAATGCAGTTCCCAGCAGGATACAGAGCACTTGCGGCTTCTTTGGTGCGCCAAAAACGGTGACGAGAAGGCTTTTTCCGAGCTTACGGAAATATATGCTCCCATGCTGAGGGCGGCGGTACAGCAATACCGCGGCGAGATAAGCGAACAGGATATTGAAGAATTACAGCAGGAGGCTCTCCTGGCTTTTCATCGTGCCGTACAAAAATACGACCCACTTAGGGGAGACATAAAATTCGGCCTGTACGCCAAGGTGTGCGTAAACAAAGCAATGATAAGCGCACTGCGGCGGATAACGCGAAACCGCCAACGCATTGAGTATATTCCGATGGATGATGCACCCGGTGACAGCGCCCCCTCCCCTGCCGACTCTGTGATAGAGCGGGAGGACGAGCGTTCGCTGCGCCGTTTGATAGACAGCAATCTCTCCGAGCTTGAACGCAAGGTCTGGTGGCTGTACTATTCCGGAGCAGGTGCCGATGAGATAGCGACTGCGACCGGAAAGACCAAAAAATCAATTGAGAACGCAATCTTCAGAGTACGCAAAAAGCTAAGAACCATACTGTCAGAAAAAAGACAGCACCCAAATAATATATAAAGCCTGCCGCGAATCGTCATACATTTCCGCGCATGAAGCTCGCCGCAGGAAAATATACAATTTTCACACAGAGGAGCAAAAAATGAACGAGGAAAAAGTAATGGCAGCCGAGCTTTCAGCAACAGCAGAGGTCGCCGCGGAGGAACAGCAGGAATTCCATGACGAGACGCTGGTTTGCGTGGAATGCGGCAAGGAGTTTGTCTTCAGCGCAGGAGAGCAGGCTTTTTACAAAGAAAAGGGTTATGTAAACAAACCCAAAAGATGCCGCGAATGCCGCAATGCCAAAAAGGCAAAGAACCAGACCGAGCGTACATACTACTATGCCGTATGCGACGAGTGCGGGGCGGAGGCCAAGCTTCCCTTTGAGCCCTCGGCTGACAAGCCTGTTTACTGCAGCGTTTGCCACGGCAAGCACTTGGCCGAGCGCCGCGCAAAAGCTGCGGGTGCCGAGGCATAATGCCGTCTTGCAGCAAAAAAAACACAGACCGGATCCATGCGGGGCCGGTCTGTGTTTGTTTTATCTCGCTTTTTATTATTAATATCGATTTATATCGTCATCGTCATCCGCGCAGAAGAAGTCAAGCGCCGCGGCATTATATGACCTTGTAGCACCTGCGGCAGGCGTTGCCGAGGGAGGCAAGCACAGCAGCGGTCTCCTCCTCGCTCATGGCCTTGGCGGTAATGATGGCAGAGCCGCCCTCTCCTTCAACGGTCAAGGTACCCTCCTCGGTGCAAACAGCGGGGATCTCGCTCGGCTCGCCGTCAAGTATAAAGCAACGGCGGCAAACGGCGGCTGCGGCAGGTGCAACATCATCCGCCGCGGCGGGTGACCAGTTAAGTCTTGCGGGCTTGGCAGAGGGGCGCTCGGCGGCATCGATGATATCCGCCACAACGGCGCTGGCGGTGGGCAGCTTGCCCGCACCGCGACCGTAGAACATAGCATCACCAAGCATATTACAGCTGATAAGCACGCCGTTGAAGACATCGTCAACATGGCAAAGGGGGCATGCGGGCAGTACGGCACGCGGAGAGACGGCGGCATATATCCTACCGTCATTTTGGCGCTCGGCATATGCAATGAGCTTTACCGAGATACCTGCCGTGGCCAAAAGCGCCACATCCTCTGCGGGGATATTGCGTATTCCATCCACGCTTACCGCCTCAAGCGGCAACAGCTTGCCGTATGCTATGGCGGCAAGAATTATTATCTTTCTCGCGGCATCAAAGCCGTCAACATCCGCCGATGGATCGGCCTCGGCATATCCCAGCTCCTGCGCACGGCGAAGCACCGTATCAAACGGCGTGCCGCTGTTTTTCATCTCGGTCAGGATAAAGTTTGTGGTACCGTTGAGTATACCAGCCATTGAGCTTATCTCGTTATCGGCAAGGTCATCGATAAGCGGGCGCAGGACCGGTATACCGCCGCCCACAGATGCCTCAAAGAGATAACGCACGCCGTGCTCGCGAGCGACACACAGCAGCTCATCACCCAGTGCGGCAACAACGGCCTTGTTGGAGGTAACAACGCTCTTCCCCGCCTCAAGACAGGCACGTGTAAAGTCGGCGGCAGGGTGTACTCCGCCCATCATTTCGGCCACGATGCTGACAGTGTCATCGCCAAGGATGGCGGATATATCATGCACTATGCGGTCGGCATAGGGGCTTTGCGGAAATTCGCGAAGGTCGAGGATGTACTTTACGTTTATCTCCTCGCCAAGCCTTGTTTCGATAAGTTTGCGGTTTTGGTCGATGACCTCGGCAACGCCGGATCCCACCGTGCCAAAGCCGAGCAATGCAATGTTGATCATTTTTGGGGATTCCTTTTTTGTTTAGATTTGTTTTGATTTTGTTTTGATTTTATCAGATCTCATCGGATCTGTTATTTTTAGTTTAGTTCGTTTTATCCGAAGCGTGCCGCGCATCCGCGGGCGGCGCAGATATTTCGCAGAGAAAAATTTCTCAAAGCTATTGAAGTATGCCGCATAATATGATAAAATATATAAAACATCTGACGGCCGCTGTGACCGAGGGGAGGGAGCGAACATGAGTTCTCCGATAGGAAGCAAAAACAACGTAAAAATATTTGTTCTTTACCTGCTTGACAACATAAATTACCCGCTTGACTTTTGCACCATAAACGATATAGTCATGCAAACAGACTATGTAATGTACATAGATTTTGCGGAGGCGTTTATCGAAATGGTGGATGGCGATCTGATATCCTCCTTTGAGAGTGAGGGCGTCACCTACTACGAGGTCACCGCAAAGGGCAAATGCGTGGCAGTGGAGCTGAAATCAGACATTTTGTCCTCCATCCTTGATCAAGCTCTGGCGGCGGCTCTGCGCTACCTTGATTTTGCACGGCGTGAGATAGTTGCCTCCTGCCGCATTGAAAAAAAGGATGACGGCAAGTTTGACGTTATCTGCGAAATGACGGAAAAGAAGGAGCTGATATTCAGCACCCGACTGACGGTTGACAGCGAGGATCGCGCCAAACGCATGAAGGCATATTTTAATGACCGCCCGGAGGTTATATACCGCGGGGTCACTGCCCTGCTGGCAGGTCAGATGAACTACCTGTTTTAAGCGCGGCTGTTGCCACCTCAAAGCGTTTGAAGCTTTGATATTTTAGATATTTTATTTTATTATACTGCTCAATTATTTTCCGCGTGGCCGCCGAACGATATCGCGCGGCCTCGCTTTTTTCCTATTCTATCAATCAAAAGCGGCGGGTGTGGTATGCACAGCGCGGCGAGGACTGTTCATATAAGGTGCTACCTCATCGCGCCAGCGCAGATAATGCGCTGTTTTTTTATGTGCCGCGGCCGATCCTTCATCGCGGTATACCTCATACAGGACAAACTGGGTGGGATCCTCTCGGCTTTGAAGCACATCAAAGCGCACGCAACCCGGCTCAAGCCTTGAGTTATCGTGATTGTAGCAGGATATCTCGCGGAACGCCTCGACGCATTCCGGCTTTACATCAACAAAAACAAGTGTAGCTATCATTTTTTATTTACCCGCAGTGCGGGGACTTCCTTTCGTTCGGATCCGCAGAGGATCCTTTTTTGATCTTTTTAAGTTTCTGCTTTTTTGGTCTTACACCGATGTCATCCCACACGGTCGGCAAGATCGTATATCATGGCCGAATACATAGTGCCCATGCCAAAGCCGCCCACAAGATAGGATGCCGTGCGCTCATAGCTGACGCCATCCCCCTGATCGGCAGTGTAACCGAGCGGATCGTACACCTCAAATTCCAGATCATATTGATTTTTGACCTGCGGGTTGAGGCATTTGCCGAACACCACATAGTGTGAGCCGCTTGACTTTCTGAACTCCACAACGATACCCGCAGGGTGATCCTCCAAAAGATCGGCAATGCGTCTTGGCGTTGGGTAGTATATCTTGCGGCACCCCACAGCCTTGCCGTCCACAAAAAAGCGGGAGGCGATGGCATTCCATGATGCAAGGATGGGGTCGCCGTAGAGCAGCTCGGAGGTGGATGTGGGACCAAAATTATATGTATTTGCAAGAGTAACGGTATATGGGTCGGCCGGCAGATCACCTGTCTGCCCCGAGCGCAGATCGTAACCGCGCTCAAGCACGGCACCGAGATTATGAAGCACCATGGCAACAGAGCAGATGGCACAGCCCTCGCGCATCCACGAGTTTACCGACATATTACGGTAATCCGCCGCGTACCTGAGCTTTACACCGCCGCTCCAAAAATAAAGATCGGTAAGGATAGACGAATCCCAATCGCTGTTTTGCGTACTGCGTTGGCTGTACCAGGTAAATGCCGCCTTATCTGTCACAGTAACGCGGAAGGACTTTTTCACTCCGTCCACTGCGGCAGTGACGGTCGCCGTGCCAAGTGAGAGCGCGGTATACACGCCAAGCTCACCCACCATCAAAACATCCTCGTTGCTTGACGTCCACTCAACACGCTCCTGCATGTAATTGTAGGGCTTGAGCCTTGCATAAAAGCGGCCCGTGGAATAAAGCTTTACATCGGTATTTGTAAAAGCCATGGTGATGGCCTCGGTCACGACAGGCTCAAAGTACCATTCGAACCTGCCATCCCCCGCCCTGTAATCGAGAAATTCTACAAGATCGTCACTGTAATATGAGATATCATCACTGATACCGATGGCAGAGGTTTGAGAATCTCCGCCCGCCGGTGCTATCGTGCACGCGCCGGAGCGAAGCTCAAGGATATCAAAATATGCGCGCGCGTCCTCGGTGAGCAGCTTCACCACAGGAGAACCGCTTGAGGTGCTTTTTGAATACGCAAAGCAATAAAGCGATGTATCATTTTGCGGCCATATGACGTAGCTGCCGCCATCGGTCTTACGCAAAAGGAATATCTGCGCTTCGTTGTTTTTATCAAGCGGCGCCATATAGGCCTTGCCCTCTCCGCGCGAGGCATTGAGGTACGCCGTCAGGTACTCGCCTGTCTTTGCGTTGCGTATACGAAAGACGCCCTCGGATGGGGAGACGGCATTGCTTTTGGCCGAGGATACGCAAAGCAGTATCGGCAAAAGCATAAGCACCGCAAGCATCGCCGCTATCGTTCGACAGCTTATTTTTTTCATGGTGCGCTCCCCTCCTTTCGTTCTTTTTTTGGTGTTTCGTGTGTTTGGGGGCATCAGCTTCAGATCTCGGTATTACGGATCCGCTTTTTCATTTTGTTAAGGTCGGAGAGCATTCTTATCGCATCACGCAAAACATGCACCTTTGACTCGCCGTGGTTGATCACCTTGACAGGCATCTCAACTATATCGATACCAAGCTTGCCCGCCCAAAGGATGGCCTCAAAATCAAATGCAAAGCCGTCCACCTCACAGCGCGGAAAGATATCGCTTACCGCCCCCGCGGTAAAGCCCTTACAGCCGCATTGAGAATCCGAAAGCTTAAAGCCGCCAACGATACCGAGCAGCCTTATATACGCCTTTGAGGCTATGCGGCGGAGGAACGTATAGCCCTCGTAGCCATCACGCCCGAGGTTGCGCGAGCCGATGATAAGCCCCGCCTCAGGGCATGCAAGGTGCCGCTCGTATGCCCGCCTGATGACCTCGGTACCGTATGCAAGATCGGCATCGGTAAACATTACAAAATCGCCGCGCGACTCCAAAAATGCGGTGCGCACGGCACAGCCCTTGCCGCGGTTTTTTTTATATCCCGTAACACGAACGCCCGGAAGCTCAAGCGCACGCACTATATCCGCACTGCCGTCGGTACTTCCGTCATCCGAAAAAATGATCTCCCAATCCTCAAAATTTTGGCTCATATATTCATAAAGCACACGTGCGGTCTCCGCTATACGCGCACTTTCGTTATACATTGGAATACACACTGTGATATCCATATTTTATATTTCCTTTTTTCTGTATACTCTGAATTCAAAATCTGCCGTGCAATCAAGCCGGCGTATGGCAGCAAGGCGTTCCATATCCGCCGCTGATGTGCGGTATTTATAAGGTGTCATGCCGAACAGGCGGCGCACATCATCACTGTTATCCTCGCCAAAGGACATAGTGTAGCTCAAATGCTTGATGGCGATAGGCTCAAGACCCGCATCCGCCCCCGGCAGATCGGCGCGCTCCTCATTGACGGTCGGCGTATCATACACTGCCGCTTTAAGCTCAAAAAGATGCCTCTCCCCCGCACAGCCCACCACAAGCACTCCGCCCGGCTTCAGCACGCGGCTGTATTCCTCTGCGGCACAGGGGGAGAACATTGTAAGGACCGCATCGGCTGAGCCGTCTGCCAGTGGCAGCTCGTACACAGATGCCACGGCAAAGCGGCAATATTCGCGCACTCCCGCCGCCGCGGCGCGTTTTGAGGCGCGATCGGCGGCGTATTTTGAAAGATCCGCGCCAAAGACAAAACGCTCATGCCCCGCAAGACGAACGGAATAATACCCCTCGCCGCAACCGGCGTCAACAAAAAGCCCGCGCGGGCAGTATTCGTCCGCCAACTCCGCAATCATATCGGCGGCGGGAAGATAATAGCCGCGCTCCAAAAACTCCGTGCGTGAGCGCACCGCCTCCGGCGGGTCGCCCGAAACCGCGCGGTGGCCTTTTACAAAGGCGAGATTTACATATCCGCTGGCACCGCGATCAAAGCAGTGCCGCTTGCCGCGTCCGCCGCCGCAGATATAAGAATTCCCGGACAACGCAAGCGGCTCGCCGCATATTGGGCATATCAGCGCTGCAAAACGATCGGCGGCTTTATCGTTATCTTTATTCTGATAGATGTTTTCCATACCTAATGTCTTAACGTTTTTTTCAATGACTTTGACCGACCGTCGTCAGTTTTCTATCTTTATCAGCTTGGCATGGCAGGCGTATCTGCCGCTGGGGCTGAGATTTACGCAGGTGGAGAGCGTTATCATAACATCCTCTGCCGTCATCGTGATACCGGCATCATACTGCGAACGGCTGATGGCGCGGTCACAAAACGCCAAAAATTCTTCATCGGATGCAAAAATCGTTGTAAAATATCTGTCGCGCTCGGTCGTTTCGTAGAACGAGAAAACCTCAAAGGTGTAGATGCCGTCAAAGGTGTACAGCTTTATATATCGGTGCGATGAGAAGAAATCCTCACCGTACTCACTGCCGTCATAGCGCACACCGTACTTTCCGGGAAAGTCGCGATCGTACTTTGCAATATCGTGGAACATACTGCCGTTGAGCATATTATGCCCATACAGTACAACGTTTTTATTCTCGGTAATGCACCTGTCATTGCGAAAATCCGCAAATATCGTGCCCGTGCTGAGCTGTGAGCCGTTAAAGCCGCGCTTGAGATAATAGCTGTTATCGGCGGACTGCACAACGGGATATGAGATGTTTGTACCGTCTATAACGATAAACCCATAGGTATCCGGGTTTTCGTCACGCAAAAGCTCAAGATATGCCAGCTTGCGCTGAAATTCCACGCTTTTGGCGGGTCGCAGCGATGACTGACCGCCAAGTGTGCCGTTTGTACCGCTTACCTTTTGCGCGTAATATGTGCCGAGCGGCGCATCCGGCACAGATGCCGCCATAAGCGAGGACATGATACCGTTACTGCCGCCGAGACCCGCGCTGTTAAAGGCCGCAGATATATCATCGTATAGTCTGTCTGCTCTTTTATAATTATCAAGTATATCGACAAGCTCGATCATGCAAATGATGAACACTACAACGCAGACGGAAATAAGCAGTGCGCGAGCAACTCCCGCTACGCTCTTTTTGCGGCGTTTCATCCCCCGCCCCGGAGCTACGTCCTCGACTGTCAGCTCATCAAGCGATCGTAAAAATATATTATCTTTGTTATCCGGCAGCTCTCCTGCGGGGAGAACCGTTGCGCCGGCGAGGGGAGACGTGTTTTCCGACTCGATATGATCCATAAGATCCTCCATCAAGATAATGCGAAGATAGGGCGGGCAACACCGACAAGCGTGCCGCGACAGATCAAGAATACGAGTGCGCCTAACGTATGCACGGCATGTGTATATCATGTGTGCGCGCGTGTGCGTATGTATATTATACTCATATCCCGATAGTTAGATTTATTATATAACAAAAAGCCCCTCATTGCAACACTCGGGGCTTTCAATTTTAAAAAAAGTTACATATACGGTACTTTACGGCGCGCACATGCCGATAAGTTTAACGGCAAGCGCTTATTTTTTTATCTCCACAAGCTTTGCATGGCAGGCATACCTTTCGGTAGGCTTGCCGTTTACGCAGGTGGATAGGGTGAGGATGATATCATCCGCCCCCACCGTAATGCCTGTATCATGCATGGATTTTTCTATTGCCGTATTGCAATAGCTCAAAAATGCGGCATCCGAAAAGAAGTTTGTGACCAGATACGGATCCTCATCGGTAGTATGATAAAACGCGAATATCTTAAAGATATATATGCCGTCAAAGGAGGATATCCTTATCTCGTCATGCTCCCGCAGGTACTGGTCTGCATCCCTATGGAGATCCCGATCAAGCCTTGCAAGGTCGTGAAACATACTGCCGTTGAGCATATTGTGACCAAAAATGATGATGTTTTTGTTTTCGGTGATAGAGCGGCTGTTGCGATAATCGGCAAAGATAGAACCGACCTTGAGATATTTTTTATTAAATCCGCGCTGGAGATAATAGTCATTATCCGGCCCCTGCATTATGGGGTAATTGATCTTGGTATCATCTATCCTTATATAGCCAAATGTATCGCTGTTCTGCCCATATAAAGAGTTTAGCATTGCAAGGTCGCGCTGGAACTCGGCATTTCCGGTCGATACGTTATAATCACCGCTGTTTGAGATGTGGATAGCCCCGGGATTATTCTTTTGGCTTTGGTAGCTTGCAAGCGGCGCGGCCGATGCGTTACCCACCATGGGAAAGATGGTAAAACCATTGGCGGCATTCAAAGGCGAATATTCAAACGCTTGGTTTATATCGTTGTAGTGTTTATCCGACTCGCGGTATTCCGCAAAGATCCCCAAAAGCTCAACTATGCAAACGATAAATATTACGGCGCACAGGGCCATGACGGCATATCTTATAATGTCGTTTTTATTATATCTGCTCTTTTTTACATTGGCTTCACTCAATTATATTACCTCCCCTGCATTGCCGCCCGTGACGATGGGCAGCTCAAACCAAAAGGTAGAGCCGGCACCCTCGGTGCTTTCAACACCGTATGCGGCATTATGTGTGCGAAGTATTTCTTTAACTATCGAAAGTCCAAGTCCCGTGCCTACCATGGCACGGCGGTGGACCTTATCTATCTTGTAGTACCTATCCCATATCAGCGGGATCTGGTCGCGCGGGATACCGGGGCCTGTATCGGTGACCGATATGCGGACATACCTCACACCCATGCGTTCGTAAATGTTCTTCCGCACCGTGACCTTTTTGTTGTCCCCCGTGTAGTTTATGGCGTTGTTTATAAGATTATATACCACCTGGAGCATCATGGTGCGATCGGCCAGCACCTGCGCCGCGCCGCCACCCTCAAACGAGATATCATATCCGTCATGCGCCACAAGCTTTTCATATCTCGCCATGACCTCCCCCACTGTTTCGGTAAGGTCAAAGCAGGTCATATTCGGCGTTTTCGCGCCCGCGTGGATCTTTGAAAGATCGAGCATGTCCGTAACGAGCTCGGAGAGCCGCTGTGACTCATCTATTATTATCTGCAGATTCTCCGGAGAGTTTTCGCCCGGGATATCCCGCATGACCTCGGCGTAGCCGGATATCATCGTAAGCGGTGTGCGCAGATCGTGCGAGACATTGGAGATCAGCTCGCGCTGCAAACTGTCGGAACGTGCTATCTCCCCCGCGGCATAGTTTAGCGTTGCCGCCAGCTCACGCGTTTCAAGATAACCGTCCTCGCAAAAGGTAACATCATATTCCCCAACCGCCAAACGCTTGGCTGCACGGTTCATCTCCTCAAGCGGCCTTGATATACTGCGCGAGAAGAAGAGGGACAGCGCCACCGCCGCCGCAAGCACACCTGCGGCTATCCACCAAAACTGCACACCAAGCGTACGCACGGTGGAGCTCATGGGCAAAAACTCGGTATTTAAAAAGATAACGTAATCCTCGCCGCCCACGGTAACTATATCGGCGCTTACGGCACTTATGCCGCGACTGCCGGCCATACCCGCCGTGGTGTCGTCCGCACGGTCGCGGCCAAGCTTTTTTTGCGTTGACCACGAGCCGCCGCTCGTTATTGCATTTTGATAGAAATTATTGAGCATATTTGTGGGCAGGTGATGGATAAGGCACGCGGGAACTATATCCGTGCTTACCACCTCGCTGCCAAGGTAACCCGAATCGACCCTAAAGATCCTGATGCAGGTATCATAGGCCATGGCAAGGTCTACCGCGCGGCTTTCAAGGTCCTCATCTCCTATAGCGCCCTCAAGCTCCTTTGATACATGGGTGAGCTCCTCAAGCTTTGTGCCGCGGTAAAAATAATCGAGCATGCCTATTTGAAGCACCCATATTATCACCAGCATCACAGCCGCAAAGCAAGCAAAATACAGGATGAGCCTTGCGTGAACGCTAACGGCACGCCCGGCCCTTTGCGGCTTTTCTTTTTTTGCCGGTCTTGCATTTTTTTTGCTGCCGATCATTTTGGCTCCCCCTCTCTTTTTTGGCTTATCTCTTGATAATCTTGATATAAAAGCTCGATGCTTTGAGGAGTGCTTTTAAGCCTCAAATCTGTAGCCGACGCCGCGCAGGGTGACCACACGGTCGGAATATCTGCCAAGACTCTTGCGTAAAAGCTTGATATGCGTATCGAGCGTGCGGGCATCGCCGTAAAAATCATACCCCCAGACCTCGCGCAAAAGCGTTTCACGGGAGAGGGCTATATTGCGGTTTGCAAGCAGGTAGAAGAACAGGTCGTACTCTTTCGGCGACATATCGACACGCTCACCGTCGATGTAGACCAAGCGAGCCGTGATATCGGCGCGCAGTCCGCCATCGTCTATCTCAACTATCTCATGCGGACGGTGGCCGTCAGGTGCATCACCGCCGCCGCGCTTTACACGCTTCATCACCGCCTCAATGCGCATCATAAGTTCCTTGGGTGAGAAGGGCTTTACAACATAATCATCAATGCCAAGCCCAAAGCCGTTTATCTTGTCATACTCCTCACCGCGGGCGGAGAGCATGATGATAGGCACACCGGAGCTTTTTCTTATCTCTCGGACGGCAGAAAACCCGTCAAGCTCAGGCATCATGATATCCATGATAACGATATCAAAGCCGCCCTCACGGCAACGAAGCACCGCCTCCATGCCGTCCGCGGCCTCAGTCACGGTGTGACCCTCAAATTCGGCATATTTTTTTATTATCGTGCGTATGCGCGATTCATCATCAACGACCAATATATTGTACATCGCTGTCCTCACTGTATTCTTTAATTGCCACCCGTGGCATTTTTCAAAAGGCTCGCAAAGGGGCTCTCGGTAAGGCTCTCAAAAAAGCCTCTCAAACCCGGCATGGCTCAGCCCCATATCCGGCCGAAATTGGCGGCGACTCTCACATTTTTCAGGTAGAGAGACGTGTGCCTTTGCGGCAGTTGGGGCTGAGCCTCTGCTTATTTATTTCAGTTGGAGCTGTCCTGAGCTGTCTCCGGCACTTTCTCCTTAAGAGTTATGCTGAGCTGTACCGTTTTGCCGCGGCGCATTACAACAATGCTTACGGAATCGCCCACAGCCTTGGTGTTGATGTAATTTGAGATATCGCTTGCACTGCCTATCTCATTTTCATCAATGCTTATCACGCGGTCACCGCGCTGCAGACCTGTGGATTCATCGGCCGTCTCGATATAAGCACCCGCCTGTGTCGAGCCGTAGTACCTCCATGCGGTGTAAACATCCGCATCATATACGGTAATGCCGAGGGCGGGACGTCCGCGCACGTAGCCGTATTCTATCAGCTGTTCGCTGACGCTCTTTGCGTTATTGATGGGAATAACAAAGCCGAGTCCCTCAACACCGGTGCTTGAATACTTGGCATTAACTATACCGATAAGCTCGCCGTAGAGGTTAAAAAGACCGCCTCCCGAGTTACCGGGGTTGATGGCCGCGTTGGTCTGGAGCAGATTCATGCTCTTGCCGTCCACGCTCACCTCTCTGTCAAGCGCGCTGACGATACCGTCCGTCACCGTGCCGCCCAGCTCCCCCAGCGGGTTACCTATGGCAATGACCGACTCGCCGACAACGAGCTTATCGCTGTCGCCAAGCACTGCAACGCTCAGGGTCGCGCCCTCGGCGGGCTTTATCTTTATCACGGCGATATCCGCCAGCTCATCAGAGCCGATAAGCGCAGCCTCATATTCACTGCCGTCGGTCAGGCGCACAGTGATCTTTGTTGCGCCGTCTATAACATGGTGGTTGGTGATTATATATCCATCGGAGGATACTATAACACCACTGCCCGCACCGCTGAGAACATACTGTCCAAGGTATGAGCTGTTCTCTATCGTTTCGGTCACGATCTCAACGACAGATGACTTGACCAGTGCCGCCGTTTCAGCTACCGACATAAGCTTGCCGGTTGCATCGACCTTAAGTGTTTCCACCTCGCGGGAGGACTGGAGCATCTGCACCGTGCCGCCGTTTGATTGGGCGGGATCGGGCTGACTGCCACTGTTGACGGATCCCGCAAGCCTGTTGGCAACAAACGTTCCGCCGAATGCGGCAAGACCGGAAAGAAGCACGCAGGCTACCACCACGCAGGAGAGCACTGCCGCGAGATGTCCGTTTTTACCGGAGCCGGCTTTTTTCTTTTTTGCCTTTTGCGGAGCTGCCGCCGGCACGGCCGCATTTGCGTAGGCAAAGGCGTTCGCGTTTGCATTTAAGCTTGCATCGGTATTGGCATTTGCGTATGCATTTGCATTTGTATTTGTGTTTGCGTTGAAATTGGCGTTATGATTTCCGCCGACACCCGCACCCATTGTTGCACCGTAGGATACATATCTGTACCCGCCGTCCGCTGTCTCATCAACCCCTGCGGCGTTGCCGTTCATGCCCTGCACGGTACTGCCCTGCGGCATATAAGCAATGCCAAAGGATCTTTCCGTCGTCTCGGCGTTGCCTGAGACCGAAGCCGCCTCATTATTTGTATTTTGGATAGCTGTCTCGCCCGCCGATGCTGTTTTTTCAGCTTCGATATTGGTTTCATTTTCACGCAATTCGTTATTCACCGACTCACCGTTTGCGGTCTCCGAGTCAATGATGTTCTTTTCATTTTCAATCATAACATTAGATCTCCTTTGCGCTTTTTTCATTTGCCTATATTATAAAGACACTTTGTGACGGTTTTATGATGATGCATGAAATAACGCTTGAAATCAAATTTAAAACTCCACGATGCGCTCCGTCACAGTCAAGTATACACCAAAAACGCTTTTTTTGCAATAACAATTTTGCCGAAAAAAGCAGAATAAGAAATTTGTTTTTCGCAAATCATTGTCATGAGGTGAAAAATATGATATACTTTATATCAGATAAGATAGATATACCCAAAACGGCGCGCCGCGCACCGTTTAGCGAGGAGGCTTGGCTTCGCGCAAGGATCGAGCGAGATACAAGGCGGCTTGCGGTGCTCGGCTCACGCTCCGGGCGCAAGTATGAGCGGCATATAGCCACCGCGGTACTTGATAAAAAGCGTTTTTCGGGCTACAGCTATGCGGCATTCCTTTTTAATACGGCACGTACCACCCGCGGCTTTGAGCTTTGGGAGGATATATGCTCCTTTTTTCGCCGTTTCCGCTTGCTCTCCATGATCCTTCGTTTGCTTGCAGTGATCATGGCGGCGATAGAAGCCGGCGCGGCGTTCGCGGCATTTATGATAGCGGCGGGTGTATTGCTGGCACTCTCCCCTGCCGCTCTGCTTTGGCTGTTTGCCGCAGAGGTGGATGCCGCAATAAGCTCGGCCGCCGATCTTGACGCCGTGCGCCGAGCTGCGCAAAACGGCGGCGTGACATTCGTATTTCCGCCGCGCGACCCGCAAGCCCTCGGTCGCGACGGCACGCTCACGAGGCACGCGGGAGCACTTGCTGCCGGCGGCACTGTGCTTATCGTATCGCCTTATATGATATCCTCACGCGGGGCGGGAGGGCGCGGCGGCTACAGCTCGATGCGGCGGGAGCGGGCGGGCGTTTATATGATACGGCGGAGATTTTATTTTAAGCTCCGCCGCCGCATGGGCAAGCTTTTCACCGCCCGCGATACCGTAATGATATATTTATAATTTTTATTACGTTATTTCTGATCCAGCAGATCGCTGTGCGTATCGGATCATGCGCATAACAGGCGATCATGGTTAACAGCTTATTATTTTCACAGCACCGCAAGTGCTGACCGAGAAAGACCGGAGGGATACTTTTATGGTCGAATTCGTATACGGCAGGCCGGGTTCGGGCAAGACCGAATATATAATGTCACGTCTCGGGGCGGATGTGCGAGCGGGACGGCGCGCACTGCTTATCGTTCCCGAGCAGGAAACGGTAGACATTGAGAGCCGTATAGCCGCCTCACTGCCACCGTCCGCACAGCTGACGGTGGAGGCGCTAAACTTCTCTCGCCTTGCAAACCGTGTATTTCGCGAGCGCGGCGGACTTATCTATAATTACGCCGACCGGAGCCGCAAGCTTTTGTTTATGTGGCGCGCACTGCGCGAGTGCTCTCCTTTTTTAAAGGAATACGGCGGTCGCGCCGCACGCGATCCCGCACTGCCTGCGGCCATGCTCGGAACGATAAAAGAACTGCGCTCAGGAGGCATTACCGCCGATATGCTCCGCACGGCATCGCAACGGCTTGCGGCATCCGGCAAAGCGGGCGATGCAGCGGCGTCCGGACGGCTTTATGATATCTCGGTCATATATTCCGCATACGCCACACTGCTCGGGCGGGAGTATTCAGACTCGGATGACGACCTCTCTCGCCTTGCCGAGTCGGTCTCCCGCGAGCCGTACTTTGGCGGCATGTCGGTATACATCGATTCATTTTCCAGCTTTACCGGGCAGGAGCACAACATCATAAAGCTTATAATGCGGCAGGCGGAGGAGGTAGTCATAACCATCCCCATCGCCTCGCCCCGCGACCGTTCGATATATGCGCTCTCCTCAGCCGAAAGCTCAAGGCGGCTTCGCCGTGATGCCTCCGCCCTCGGTATCGCCCCCGAGATCATAACCCTTGGGGACGACCGCCGCGCACAAAACAGTGAGCTTTTGGCCATATCCCGCCAATTTGCGGGGGAGCGGGCAACTGCCGAGATACCCGAGGAACAACGCGGACATGTTGAGCTTTACTCCGCCGCCGATCCCTACTCCGAGTGTGACATGGCGGCGGCACGTATAAAGGAGCTTTTGATGGAGGGGGCACGCTGTCGCGACATCGTTATAATCGCACGCGATGCCGAAAAATATCGAGGCGTGATAGACACCGCCCTTGAAAAGCTGGGATTGCCTTATTTTATTTCCGAAAAAACAGGCTTTGCCACCCGACCGCTGGCGCGGCTGATACTTTCGGCACTGCGTATACACGCGCTCGGTTGGCGGCGCGAGGATGTTGTGGCGCATATAAAGACGGGCCTTTTGGGGATATCGCCAAGGGATGCCGACCTTTTTGAGAGCTACGCCGAAAAATGGAACATCCACGGACGCGCATTTTGGTCGGACGAGCCATGGAACATGAATCCCGATGGCTTTGCCGACCGCCGCTCCGCACGCGGTGAGGAGATACTGGCGCGTGCAAACGCTGTTCGCGAATGGCTGCGCGAAAGGCTTGTTCCCCTTTTTGCCGCAATTGAGGCCGCAGAGAACACACGCGAGGTCTGCCGTGCGATATGGCAGTACATAGAAGATGCGGGAGTCCCCGAAGCACTGGCCGCGATAGCCGAACGCGAGCGGAAGGAGGGGAGGCGGCGCGAGGCGGATGTTACCGAACGGCTGATAGATTCCGCCATCGATGCACTTGAATGCGTATGCGATGTTTTTGACGGCAGCGGAACTGATGGAGAAGACACGACCGACGCAAACGTTACCGATGCCGCCGGGGACAGCGACAAGGATAACGACAGCTCGGCGGCGCATTCCGTCCGCACCAAGCAAAAGCCCGATACGCAAACGCTTGCCGCCGCACTGCGGTTGGCCTTTGATGCGGCGGAGATAGGCAGCATACCCTCCGGCTGTGATGAGATAATGATAGGCTCCGCCAACATGCTGCGTGCGGGAAAACGCCGCTGTGCCCTGCTTTTGGGGCTTGTTGAGGGGGAATTCCCCGCCGCACCGAGCTCCGGAGGACTGCTCTCCGAGCGTGACCGCGAGGTGCTCTCCGCCCTTGAAATGCCGATCTCCTCCGGGCGCGATGCATTGGTATCCGACGAGATGTTTTATCTTTTACGCGCTGTATCCACGCCTACCGAAAGGCTTTGCCTGTTTACGCATGAGACGGATGCTGTTGGTTCATCCTGCCGTCCATCATCCGCATTTTTGCGCACTGCTGCGCTTTTTGACTACATAAAACCCAAAAGAGAGTCGGATATCTCGACCGCCGACCGCATTTGGAGCCGCAGGACGGCACTTGAATATCTGCCGTTTTGCCTTGGCACACCGCTTGCCGGTGCGATCCGCCTCTGCTTTGCAGGGGACGGCGACTTTGAGGCGGAGCAGCAAAAGATACTCACCCCGCTTGGCGCGGTCGAGGAGCGAATACCCGCCGCGCAGGCTCGGGAGGTCTTTGGTGATCGCATGGAGCTTTCGCAATCAAAGATCGAGGCGTTTGTGAGCTGTCCCTACAGCTATTACCTTAAGAATATATTAAGGCTTAACGACGGCGAGCGAGTTGAGTTCAATGCTGCTGGCGTAGGCACGTTCATTCACCACGTGCTTGAAAAATATCTTCTCTACGCTTCCAAAAACGGCGGTTTTGAAGCTCCGCCGGACCGAGAGAGCACGCGGAAACTGCTTGACGACATAATAAAGAGCTACCTCGCGCTTTTCGGCGAGAGCGCACTCACGCCGCACATAAAGCACACGGTATCCCGCCTTGGCAGAATAGCCGAGCTGTTGATAACCGACATCCTTGGCGAATTTGCAGGCGGCAGCTTCCGTCCCGAGGCATTTGAGGTCAAGATAGGCGGCCGAGATCCGCGTGCTGTGCCATCCCCCGAATTTAAACTGCCCGACGGCGCCCGCGTTGTTTTAAACGGAAAGGCGGACAGGGTGGATATAGCCACCGCTCCGGACGGGCACAGGCTTATAAGAGTGGTGGATTACAAGACCGGGGAACGCAAATTCACCCTTTCGGATGCGCGGCGCGGGCTGGACCTGCAGTTGCTTATATATCTTTACGCTCTAACAGCACCCCAATCCACTCGCGTAGATGGATATCGCCACGGCGGCGGAAATATGGCGGACATGCTTGGCGGCCGCCCTGCCGCAGTGACATATCTTTCATCAAATATACGCATGCAGGCGCTTGACCGCCCCATGAGCGGTGAAGAGGCCGAGCGCATGGCGCGCGACAAGATAACCCGCTCCGGCCTTGTGATCAATGAGGATGAGGTGCTTGATGCCATCAGCCGCACACGCGACCCGCACTATATGCAGGGAGCGAAATTTAAATCGGACGGCACGCCCTCCGATGCGCTGATAGACCGCGATACGCTCAACACTGTGTTTGCGGAGCTTGAGGGGACGATATCTGACATTGCGTGCAAAATGCGCTCGGGCATGGCATATGCCCTCCCTATAACGATCGATGGCGACCGCCACCCCTGCAAATATTGCAAGTTTTTTGCCGTTTGCCGTTCAAAGCACAGGACTTAAGGCAGAAACGAGGAAAAAATGGCTGTAAGATTTACAACTTCACAACGTGCGGCAATAGATACACACGGCCGCACACTGCTGATATCCGCCGCGGCAGGGTCGGGTAAGACCGCTACACTTACCGAAAGGATAATCAGCGAGCTTACAAATAAAGAGCACCCCGCAGATATATCGCGGATGCTTATAGTGACCTTTACTCGCGCGGCAGCAGGCGAGCTTCGCACAAGGATAAGCGCGGCGCTTTCTGCGGCACTGAACGATGACCCGGATAACGCCCATCTATCCAATCAGTTGGTAGCGGTGGCGGGCGCGCGGATCTGCACGATAGATGCATTTTATCTTGACGTGGTGCGGGAGAATTTTAACCGTCTCGGCATCTCGGCATCCCTGCGTTTAGCGGATGCAGGCGAGCTTTTGGCAATGCAACGCGAATGCATGCAACGCACGATAGACGATATGATAGTGAGTGACCCGGATATATCACAGCTTGCCTGCTCGCTTACCACTGCGCGCGGGGATCAGCGACTTGCCGAGGTGCTGATAGGCTTTGCCGCGCGGCTTGACAGTATGCCGCGCGGCCGGCACACACCCGCAGACGAAGCCGCAAGGCTTGATTGCGAGGCCGAGGGCGAGTTTATAGAGAGCCGAGCCGGCAAGTGCGCTGTGGATCTGATATATGACAAGCTTGAGGATGTGCGCCGCACGCTTGAGGGCATCCACAGCGAGGTGGCGTGGGACGAGAGCTACCCTGCAAAGTACGCTGCGGTGATAGAGTCTGACATTGAGACTATCGGCAGGTTGCTCGGTGCAGTCAACGCCGCGGACGAGACCGCCCTGCGCCGTGGATTTGAGGAATTCGACCTTGCCCGCCTGCCGGCCTTTAAGCGCGGCACCAAAACACCGCGAGCCGATGAGATAGCAAAATTCCGCACTGAAATGAAGCGGCAGATACGCGAAACCGGTCGGCGATATTTTGCCATGTCACCCGACGAGATACGCACCGCACAGCGCGATACGGCAAGACTGCTTCGCGCCCTCTCACGGATACTTTTGCGCTATGGCGAGCAGCTTGACGGCGAAAAAAAGGCGCGTGGCGTTTGCGATTTTGCAGACATCCGCAGGTATGCGCATGCGCTTTTGATATCGCCCGACGGTCAGCCCACCGAGTTGGCACTTGAGTGGCGCGAACGCTTTACCGAGATATTTGTTGATGAATACCAGGATACCGACTCGGTGCAGGATGAGATATTCCGCGCCATCTCAAACGGGCGGGATCTTTTTATGGTCGGCGATATAAAGCAGAGCATTTACGCTTTCAGAGGCGCCGAGCCATCGATATTTGCCGACTACCGTCGTCGTTTTGAGACGATCGATCCCACCGCCGGGCAGGATGGAGAGAGCACCGCACCCGGCGCGATATATATGTCCGAAAACTTTCGCTGTGCACGGTCGATCGTTGACTTTGCAAATGCTGTCTCATCCTATCTTTTCTCCGTATCGGAGGACTCCCCCCGCCCGCACGGTATAGGCTACCGCGCGGAGGATGATCTCATATTTGCACGCGGGGACGATGGCGGCGCACCTGCCGAGGTGGTGCTGATAGAAAATGCCGACTCCGATGCCAAGGAGGAAGCACAAAATGCGGCCGATGACGGCGCCACGACAGGTAATGGCAATGACGATGATAACGACGGTGCGGCGGGCGATAACGATGCAGAGGTGCGCTATGTCAGCTCCCGCATAGCCGAGATGATAGCCGCAGGAGAAGACCCGGGTAGCATTGCGGTGCTTTCTCGCTCCAAAAGCTTTGCCGCGGGTGTGGTACGTGCGCTCACCACCCTGGGCATTCCCGCCGCAAACAGCGTTGGCGAGGATCTTTTTGCCGACCCGGAGGTGCTTATGTTCGTCAGCCTGCTCTCAGCGGTGGATAACCCGCAAAGGGACATCCCGCTGGCAGGTGCTTTGCGCTCACCGGTATTCGGTCTTACCCTTTCGGATATGGTCAAGATCAAAACATCGGGGGAGCACATATCACTTTTTGATGCTCTGACAAGCTATGCAGATGAGGGACGGGACGATGAGCTCAAGGCAAAATGCCGTTCGACTCTTGCACGCCTTGCAGACTGGCGCGCCTACGCCGAGGCCATGCCCGCGGACAAGCTGATACGCCGCATATACGCCGACACCACAGCGCTTATGTATTCGGGTGCCGACAGCAGTCGCTCCGATCTGTCGCCCGCGACACGCAGGGCAAACCTGCGCCGTCTTTACGAATACGCCAGGCGTTTTGAGGGCAGTACCTTTCGCGGCCTTTCGGAATTTGTTACCTATATCAACGGCATGATAAGTGATGGAGTGAAGATAGAATCGGATGCATCCTCCGCCCGCGGGGCGGTATCTGTCATGACGATACATAAATCCAAGGGACTTGAGTTTCCCACCGTGTTTATTGTAGGGCTTGGCAGCAGATTCAACCGCCGTGATGCCGCACAGGATCTCTGCTATTCCCCGGATGCAGGTATGGGCATGCGGCTGGCGGGGGCTGATGGACTGACCAAGCTTGACACGCCCATGCGGCATGCCGTTGCGGAACACGAGGCGGCACTTTCCGCCGAGGAAGAGCTGCGCGTGCTTTATGTTGCGCTGACACGCGCCAAGGAACGGCTGATAATAACCGCCAAGTGCGGCAGGGGCGGGAGCGATGGCTTGCTCTACGATGCCGCGCGGCGTGCGGAGCGCGGCGGGCGAGCCTCGGTATTGACCGCGCCAAGCAGTATAGTACATATACTTACCGCACTGCACGGCAAAAAAACAGATGATTTTTGCCGCATAAGTGTTTCAAAGGGCGCGAATTACAAAAACGCGACACCTGCCGACAGCGTACAGGACAGCAATGATGCCGCCATCGATACCCATAAGCTCGCCGAGCAGTTACGCAGGCGGATAGAATACCGCTATCCACACGCGCACATATCCGCCCTACCCGCAAAGCTTTCGGTCTCACGTCTCTCGCCATCGGCGCTTGACGATGATATGCAGGCACTCCCCACCCTCTCGGATACTACGTCCTTTGGGCTGCAAGCACCACTCACCGCCAACAAAGTCGATACCGATACCGATGCCCATGCCTATACCGAGGCCCATGGCAACGGCATGGTGGAGGCGACAGAACCAAGGCGGACACGCGTGCCGTCCTTTATGATGAAGGACGGTGACAAGGATGAGGCTGACGAAGCACGCACTGCGGCGCAAAAAGGCACTGCCACACACCTTTTTTTGCAGTTTTGCAACTTTACGGCACTTGACGGCACGGCAGCCGCCATAGACCGCGAGGCCGAAAGAATGCAGGCGCTTGGTTTTATCTCCTTGCGCGATGCCGAGCTTTTACGGCGGGACGAGCTGCGGACATTTTCAAACAGCCGCCTTTTTGAGGAGATAAAAAAAGCGTCCAAGCTTTACCGCGAGCAACGCTTTAACATCTACCTCCCCGCCGAAAGATTTACCACGGATGAGGCGATAGCCCGCGAGCTTGTGGGTGAACGCATACTGGTGCAGGGCGTTATAGATCTGTTTTTCACCGACACCCGCAACCGCCTTGTGCTTTGCGATTATAAGACAGACAGGTTGAGCCGCCGCGAAATAGCGGATCCGACACTTGCCGCACGCCGCCTTTGCGCCACGCATTCGGAACAGCTGGCCTATTATGCCGCCGCACTTGAGGCGATAGCCGGGCACCGCCCCGACCGAGTGCTGATATATTCGCTCGCCCTTGGTGACTCGATAGAGGTGCCGCTGTGGTAAGGCCCACGGCGATCTAATATCCACGATAATTAAAAAACATCCCATAACACAAAAAGGCAGACTTTGATGCGCATTTTGCATCAAAGACTGCCTGATCTTTGTTTTTTCACTTATTAGTTCACATTGCAAACGCAACTTCAAGCGGATATTGCGCTATGATGCAGACTTAAATTCATCTGCCAAATAATCGTCCGCTATCGCGTTGTTTAAATAATATCTGAGTGAGGATAGAGTCAGCCTGCCGCCAAACGTGCCGTCACCGCCGCGCTGCACCACGCAGTGCTTTTGGCACAGCTCATCCGTAAAGTCGGAGAGCAGGTATATCTCATTTGAACGAAAATCCTTTTCAAAATAAGAGACTATCGGCGTCAGATGCACACACTCAGTGCTCACGCCGTCCGCACCGACCCTAATATTAAAGCTGAGCATTCCCGCCAGCGCGTTATAATCGTACCCCTGCATTCCAAGGAAGTTACCAAGTGAATATGCGCAAAGAGTGCTGTGTGTGCCATCCGAGCTTTTTATATACTCTATCGACTGCAACACATGCGGGTGGTGACCAAGGATAACATCAGCTCCCGCATCGCAAAGTATTGCGGCGACCTTTTTTTGCTCATTGCTGACCTTTTGCGTGTCTTCATTCCCCCAGTGGACAGACACCACCACAACATCGGCCACACTGCGTGCCGCCGCAACATCGTCCGCAAGTCTTTCCTCGTATATCTCCCCATATGTCGGTGAGTTTTTATCCGGGTCTTTATAAAAGGACACGATAAGCGGCGAATCCTTGCGCACCGTCCTGCCGTTTGCGCTGTAGGTGTAGGCCAAAAAGGCGATCTTTACGCCGTTGCGCTCAAGCACGCGGATAGAGGCAGCATCGGCATCATCAAGATACGCGCCAACAGACAGCACGGGCAGGTCGCGCCAATAATTTATGGTGTTTAGCAGTCCTGCCTCACGCATATCGAGTATATGGTTATTGGCGAGGGAGACAACATCAAACCCAAGCTCCACCAGATCATTGGCGATCGCCTCGGGTGTATTAAACGTGGGGTATCCGGATATACCGTACTCCGCGCCCGCTATGACCGTCTCTTGGTTTATAAACGCAACGTCCGCCGCGGCTATCATATCCGCAACATTTTTGTATATCGGTTTAAAATTATATTTTCTGCCGCCCTCCACTGCACGATCCGCCGCCTCATAGGCCGCGGGGCGGTAGACGATATTATCGCCGCACGCCAAAAAGCTTATTATCTTATCCTCGGCAGGCGGTGCTTCCGTCTCTGTTGCGGCAGGGACGGTCGGCTCGGTACTGTCCTCGTTTGTTTGTATTTCGCTGTCATCCGTCTGCGGAGGATCGGTCACGGCCGGTACGTTGCCTACGGTGGTCACCTCGCCGGTGGTCGTCTCCGCTCCGCCCGCAGACGTGCCGGAGCACGCCATGGAGGTCATCACCAAGATCAACAAAAGCATCAGCGCAATGGCCGAGCGGCATACGGTCTTTTTATTTATTTGCAATTCGATACTTCCCCTATTCTTTTATCCGTCGCTTCGTGTCGCGTCTCATCCGGCGCCGCCCGTGCGGACATCAAATATCTTTGCCCCGCGCAAAAGCTCGGCTGTGGTGTGCTTTAGGCGGTCAAGCCTATCCTCCCCAAGAGCCGCCAGACCGCGCGCGGTCCGTGTGCGATCATTTCGCACGGCATCGGTATGTATATCACTGCCCACGGCAATGATATCGCCGCTATCCACCCACTCAAGCAGTCGTTTGCGCCGCCACGGCAGTCTTGTGCCCAATGCCGAAAGGTTGAGCTGTCCTTTCATGCCCAAGGCAAACAGCGCCTCCGCCGCCTCCGGGTCATATCTGTCAAGATGCGCAAATACAACGGTAAAGCCCGCCGCGCGGATGGCGGTAACGGTATCAAGAATATCATCCTCCCACCTTGCAAACGGCATTTCAAGCAGCATCACCGATGTACCGAGTATGCAAAGCTCGTCAAGTTCAGGCATACGTTCAAGATGCGGGCATACCGCCACCTCCGCACCGATACAGGTGGGACACCACTCCGGGCGGCGAATACGCTCAAACTCGGCGGCAGCCGCGGCACGTATGCGGCGGAATTTTGAAATATTCGTTTTTGCGGGATAAAAATGGGGTGTGGCGACCGCTATGCCCGTGCCGAGCTCACAAAGCTCCCTCATCTCCGCCTCGGTATCCGCGGCCCCGGTCGAACCGTGATCCGCACCCGGAAGTATATGCGTGTGAAGGTCAAAATACACAGCGCCCTCTTGCATGATCGTCCCCTCTTTCTTTTTGCTTTTATCTGCCCTCGGTATTGCTTGGGGTTTTATTTTGGTTCCGGCACACTGCCGGCACACTTTCGATTACGAATACTATTTTACCACATAAGCGGTGGGTTGTCAATTAAAATTTTGCCACCCGCCGAGTTATGCTCGGCGGGTGGCGTTTGACCGCGACAGACTGCCACGGATATTTGACTTAGTTTACTGCTTTACCTGCTTAAGATAATCGGCAATTGCATTCTCGTATGCAGTGGTAGTGGCATCGAGAGGCTCTTCGCCTATACCTGTCCAGACCTTGATATTGTCAACATAGCTGTCGATCTTACCACCGGTCTTGAGGGCGATGGCGTAGCTGTCAAGCAGACCCCAGTAGGCCATGCCACCAGCACCCGCATCTGCCTTGGAAACGCAAACGAACTCGCCTGTGGGGCTTTCGTTATCACGAATGTAAGCAGAGGGTCCCGCCTCGGCATCCATCACCCATCTGATGGTAAGATCCTTACCGAGAAGGGGCGATGCCGTGCTGTCGTATGTAAGGCCGTAGAGCTTATAGGCGATAGAGGAGCCTGTGCTGTCATCCGTACCTGCGGCATAGAAATCACTGCCCTTGGCATCATATGTGGACCAGCTGGAGAAGCGGACCTGGTTGTTGGCGGTGCCTCTGGCGCGGAGGTGGAAGCTGTTGTAGATATCGCTTCCGCCGTAGTTGGCTATCATGCAAACATAGCGGTCGGGCTTGGATACTGCCTGGTAGTTGACATCATACTGGATGGTGTAGCTGCCAACGGCCGCGGGCTTCATGTAATCATCACCTGCGATGAGGATATAGGAGTCGCCACCTTCGATGGCGCCATCGTTATAGTTGACCAGTTTAAGTCTGCCGCCCTCTATAGAGTAGACGGTAGTGTTATCGGTGATAGCGCCATCCACTTTGTTGCGGATCTGCCAGCCGAGAAGGGCTGCCACGGCATCATTACCGGTAGTATCGGGGAGAGTATCGAAGTCATAGTTGATGACCATAAGACCATCGGCTATCTGCGGAACGGGGGTCTCGGGCGGATCAGTCTGCGGAGGATCGGTAGGTTCGGGAGCTTTAGTTGTCTCCGGCGCTTTTTCCTTGGTCGTTTCCGCGGGTGCGTTGCCTGATTCGGATGGACCTTTTGACTGAGCGGGGGGTTCGGTCGTGTTTTCGCCGCCGCTACCGCCGCCTTGGCAGCCGGCAAGGACGACAAGGATCATTAACAATGCAAGAATTAAAGACAGTGTTCTTTTCATGGTGGATCGATTTCCTTTCCAAAATAAGTTTGTACAATTATGTTATCACATTTTTCGCGAGTTGTCAATATATTTTTGTGATAAAATGATAAAAAATCGATATTTTTTTATCTTGCGTGTGGCATGTTTTACAACAGCCACGCAAAAGGCGGCCGGCGGTTGCAATTTTGCCCGCAATGTGGTATAATAATGGTATTGCATTTGTTATATTTCTTGCAAGATCGATCTTGCCGCTCGCTCGCGGGCGGCGGAATGGAGCCATAAATGACATCCGACCATACGACCCTTACATACGTAGCCACCTGCCTTTTCGGGCTTGAGCGACTCCTCGGCGCGGAGATAGATGCGCTGGGGCTGCGGCGCATATCCACCATGGACGGCCGCGTGACCTTTACCGGCACGCCGCTTGACTGTGCCCGCGCAAATATCGGACTGCGCTGTGCCGAGCGAGTTTACATTCTGCTTGGCAGCTTTCCTGCCCCAAGCTTTGACGAGCTTTACGAGGGCGTGCATGCCCTGCCGCTTGAGGACTTTATAGGGGCAGAGGACGCCTTTCCCGTCAAGGGGCATTCGATAAAGAGCCGCCTGACCTCCATCCCCGACTGCCAAAGGATAATCAAAAAGGCGGCCGCCGACAGGCTTGGGCAAAAATACGGCCTTTTGCGCATGCCGGAGAGCGGCGTTAAATATCAGATAGAATTTTTCATATTTAAAGATAACGCATCGATAATGATAGACACCTCAGGCGTTGCACTGCACAAGCGCGGCTACCGTCCCGAGGCAAATGCCGCGCCACTGCGCGAGACCTTGGCCGCCGCGTTGGTGCTGACCTCTCGCCTGCGCGAGGATACCATGCTTTGGGATCCCTTTTGCGGCTCGGGTACGATCGCAATTGAGGGTGCTATGATCATGACCAATCGCGCCCCCGGGCTTTTTCGCTCCTTTGCGGGAGAGGATCTTGCCTGCTTGCCCGCCGATATTTGGGAGACGGCGCGGGATGAGGCGGAGGCCGCGGTGCGTGACACCGACTTTCACGCTCGCGGCTCGGATATAGATCCCGCCGCCATCGAGACCGCAAGAGCGAACGCTCGCCGCGCGGGCGTTTCCAAGTACATCGACTTTTTTGAGGCGGATGCCACAAAGATCAAAAAGACGGACTGCCGCGGCACGCTGATATGCAATCCGCCGTACGGCGAGCGGATGCTCTCGATGCGCGATGCGGAGATACTCTACCGTGCCATGGGGCGGACCTTTAGAGCCATGGAGCCGTGGCAGGTGTATGTTTTGACCTCCTGCGAGTATTTTGAGGAGCTTTACGGCCGCCGCGCCGATGCCGTGCGCAAGCTTTACAACGGCATGATCCCCTGCCGACTTTATCAGTTCTTTAAAAAGACACCCACCAAGCTTTGATATCGGATACATCCGCATAATATTTCAAGCACAAGCAGGACCTTGCCGCAGGGCACGGTCCTGTGTTTTTATATGCCGGCCGCCTGCGGGGGACTTGCCGCCGTGCAGTACAGTACAGCGTAATAATTTTAAAATTAGAATATCTGATTTAATATGCGGTAAATACAATTGCAACATTTCGATGTTAAAATTTATCTTACATTATACTCTGCATCTTCATATCCATCCGCCGCCGCGTGCGGAGGGGTGGCGACAACCGGGCTTTGACCGCATAATTACATATCTGTTTGTAGAAAAAATAAAAATCACATAGCATTACAATAACGGAGGTATTGATGCTCACACTAAAAGACATAAGAAAGAGCTACACCACGGGGGACACGACCGTGGAGGCGCTGAGAGGTCTTTCCCTCTCCTTTCGAGACAGCGAATTCGTATCGGTGCTTGGGCCTTCCGGTTGCGGCAAGACCACACTGCTTAACATCATCGGCGGACTTGACAGATACACATCGGGACAGCTTGAGATAAACGGCAAGCCTACCGATTCCTTTTCCGACCGCGAGTGGGATGGCTACAGAAACCACTCGGTTGGTTTTGTTTTTCAAAGCTATAATTTGATACCGCACCAGTCGGTACTATCAAATGTTGAGCTGGCACTGACCATCTCCGGCGTTGACCGTGCAGAGCGCCGCCGCCGTGCCAAGGAAGTGCTTGAACGCGTGGGACTTGGAGATCAGCTCCACAAAAAGCCCAACCAAATGTCGGGCGGGCAGATGCAGCGTGTGGCAATAGCGCGTGCGCTGGTAAACGACCCTGATATACTGCTGGCGGATGAGCCTACAGGTGCGCTTGACTCGGAGACGAGCGTTCAGGTAATGGAGATACTCAAGGAGGTCGCTCGCGACAGGCTCGTTATAATGGTGACCCACAACCCCGAGCTTGCCGAAAAGTATTCCACCCGTCTTGTTCGTCTGCTTGACGGCAGGATGATAGATGACTCGGATCCCTACACACCGACTGATGAGGAAAAAGCGGCATCCGACAAAAAACGCGCCGAGAGCATTGCAAAAAAGAGCTCGCGCCGCGGCGGCCGGACCTCTATGTCCTTTACCACCGCCCTTTCGCTCTCCCTCAACAACCTGATGACCAAAAAGGCGCGAACCCTGCTTACATCCTTTGCGGGCAGTATAGGCATTATCGGCATTGCTCTGATACTTTCCCTGCAAACAGGAGTGCAAGCCTACATCTCACGCATGCAGGAGGACACCCTTTCCTCCTACCCGATAACGATAGAGGCGGAAAGCGTTGATATGACCAGCCTCATCTCCTCGATAAGGGGCAACCGCTCGGGCAGCGATGTTGAGCATGAGGATGGCAAAATATACACGAACAATATCTATACGGAGCTTGTAAACACCATGCTCTCAGAGATACGCTCAAACGACCTTGTGGCCTTTAAGCGCGTACTTGATGACCCGAACAGCGATTTTGCGAAGTATGTCTCATCTGTAAAATACACCTATGATATCGACCTCAATATCTATCGCTCCGGCACTCCGTCCGGGCTGATACAGGTAAACCCCAGCCCGCTGATAGCGGAGATGATGTCCTCCGGCGGTATGTCGATGACGCAGGAGATAAGCAGTATGGCATCCTCCATGTACAGAATGAATGTATGGGAGGAGATGATAGATGACGAGGAGCTGATGAACGCGCAATATGACTGCATTGCGGGTCGTTGGCCGGAGAACTACAATGAGGTAATGATAGTTGTTGATAAAAACAACTCGATCAGTGACCTTGTGCTCTACACCCTCGGCATCAAGGATCAATCAGAGGCAAGCGAGCTGTTTGATAAGCTCATGCGCGGCGAAACGCTTGAGACGGATGACACCGTGTACAGCTATGATGATCTTTTGAACCTTGAATTTACAATGCTGACTACTCCCGATGGCTACACCTATGATGAGACGAGCGGTTGCTGGGAGAACGTTGGCGATCTTGGCAACACAAACACAGCACGCGACCCGGATAAGCTCGAATCTCTCCTGAAAGAGCGCGGTATCACAATAAAGGTAGTCGGCATCATCCGCCCCAGTGACGAGGCGGTGGCATCCTCTATCGGTGGCTCCGTGGTCTACACCTCGGCACTCACACGCGAATACATCCGCCTCTCCGAGGAGAGCGAAGTCATAAAGGCACAGCTGGCCGATCCGGATACCGATATCCTCACAGGCATTCCCTTCTCCCGCAATGACGGCTCGGGTGTGACGATAGAGGACGTTCGCGCCTACATTGCCACCCTTCCCGACGATCAGCGCACACAGCTTGAGGGCTATATCACCACAATGACGGATGAGCAGGTGATAGCCATGTTCAAGCAGTATATCCCCACCACCAATGCGACCTTTGAGGGCAACCTTAAAAAGCTCGGGCGAGCGGATCTTGACTCGCCAAGGACCATCAGCATCTACGCCAAGACCTTTAGCGACAAGGACGAGATAGCAGCCTTGATCGAGGCCTATAATGCCGAGGCAGAGGCTCGCGGCGACAGCGACATGACGATAAAATACACCGATTATGTAAAGCTGCTCATGTCCTCCATCACCACCGTAATAGATGTCATCTCCGGAATACTGATCGCCTTTGTTGCGATATCCCTTGTTGTTTCTTCGATAATGATCGGCATCATCACCTACATCTCGGTGCTTGAGCGCACCAAGGAGATAGGTATACTCCGCGCCATGGGTGCATCAAAGCAGGATGTATCAAGAGTTTTCAATGCAGAGACCTTTATTGTGGGCAGTGTTTCCGGCTTGATCGGCATAGGCATCACGCTGCTGCTGTTGATACCAACGAATATCGCAATACACCACTTCTCCGGTATGGATAATATCGGCGCGGTACTGCCGCTTGGCGGATCGATCGGTCTTATCATTGTCAGCATCCTGATGACTCTGATAGCGGGGCTCCTCCCCTCTCGCTTGGCGGCGAAAAAGGACCCGGTGATCGCCCTGCGTACCGAATGATCGCCAACAAAAGATCATATTCAAGGGACTGCCCCGCGCAGTCCCTTGTTCTTTTGTCTTGCTTAACATCATAAAAACTTAAGGCACCACCGTACAATTCTTTTCATTCAATTGCGCCGTCAGAAAATTTGTCAGATAGTCAGATAAAACATATTTTCGCGCGTGTAGCTTATCCCACGCTAAGGAAAATTGTGAAATATGATAGGTCTTATGCAAGCAAGTGGACGGAAAAGGCACCGGCCGTGAATTGCGCGGTGTTGCCTTAAGTATTGAAAAATCTGCCGTAATGTGATATACTATTGATATAACTCTTTTAACCATCGGTACCGAACAAAGAAAAATGAAAAAGATCATAATAGCTCCGGATTCCTTTAAGGGAAGCATATCTGCCGCGGATGCGGCTGAGGCCATAGCGCACGGCATATCCGCAGCATGCCCCGAATATCAAATAAAAAAGCTGCCCATTGCAGACGGCGGTGAAGGAACGCTTGATGCGATCCTTCCATTGCATGACAGATCCTGCGCCGACATCCTAAACACCTATCTCGCGCCGATACGTGCGGAGTTTGGGGTGCTTGGCGGTACTGCCGTTATCGAATCGGCTCGCGCGGTGGGGCTGGAGCTTACACCGCCCGCGGCACGCCGCCTTTCGCGCTCTACGAGCTTTGGTGTAGGTCAACTGATCACCGCCGCGCTGGATGGCGGGCATAAGAGCATTCTGCTGACCGTTGGCGGCACAGGCTCAAACGACGGCGGTGCGGGCATGCTTGAGGCTCTTGGCGCCGCTTTTTATGACACCGAAGGCAGGCGCATGCGCGACATTCGCGCGGGCGAGCTTGAACGCATTACAAAAATAGATCTTGCAGGGCTTGACAGGCGTCTTTATAGCACAGAGATCACCATAGCGTGCGATGTCAAAAATCCTCTGCTCGGACGGACGGGTGCCACATATGTCTACGGTCCGCAAAAGGGCGCGAAGAGGGGCGAGCTTGCCTCACTTGAGGACGGCATGCAAAGCTATGCGGATATCCTTGCGGCAACGCTCGGCGAGGATGCGCGACATGCGGCAGGTGCAGGCGCGGGCGGGGGCATCCCCTACCCGCTGATAAGCATATTCGGCGCACGCGTCACGCCGGGGATAGATGCCGTGCTTGATGCACTCTCATTTGATTCGCTCCTTGACGATACCGCCCTTGTGGTGACCGGCGAGGGGCAGATAGATGCGCAAACAGGCTGCGGAAAGGCAATAATCGGTGTGGCCTCTCGTGCCGCCGCACGCTGCGTGCCGGTACTGGCATTGGCAGGGCGCTTTGTTGGGAACAGCGAGGATGCAAGACTTTCCGGACTTCGCGCCGTTCGCACGCTCGCAGAGTTGACAGATGACACGGAATATTCGATGCATCACGCAGCAGAGCTTTTGGAAAGGCTCGCCGCCATCGCCGTGCGGGATGTTCTTGAGGCAGATATCTGACCGCAAGCTTTTGCGATCTTTTTCGGAGGGAACCAAACAAAATGAAAGACCAACTTCCAAGAATGATATTTCTAATACTTGGCGCGATAATAACGCTCAACGGTACGATAGCGGCGGCAACATCCAATTTTAATTCCGGCGTACTGCTTACGATCCTTTTGGGGATAGCTCTGCTTATCATCGGCATATTTTTTGGTCACGCGGCGGCACTCCCCGCATGGATCCGGGTAATATTTTTTGCAGGCGTTTCGCTTTTTGCGGCAGCATCCGCCTTTTTGATGATATACGGCAGCATCGACACCGCGGACGGTCACGAGGATGCCTTGATAGTGCTTGGCGCGGGTGTTCACGGGCGGACTCCCAGCCGTGCACTGCGCGCTCGGCTTGATGCCGCAGCGGCATACCTTGCGGAGCACGAGGATGTATATGTGGTCGTCAGCGGCGGGCAGGGTCCCCAGGAGGACATTACCGAGGCTGAGGCGATGGCGGAATATCTGATAAGTCACGGAATCAGCGAGGATCGCATACTGCGCGAGGAGGCGGCGACCAGCACCTATGAGAATTTTAAAAACTCGCGAGAGCTGATAGAGCAAAGATCCGGCAGTGATGCCAAGGCAGCATTTGTAACGAGCGAGTATCATATCTTTCGCGCAGGGATTATTGCCGCCGATTGCGGGCTTGACGATATAACGCACCTGCACAGCTCTACCCTGCCGAGTTTTTGGCTGCCAAGCCTTTTGCGCGAATGTTTGGCGATAGGAAAATACATTATTTTGGGATCATAATAGTTTATTTCATATAAGATGGCAGATAGCCCCGATAAAATATCAGAAAAACTCAAAAAAATTCAAAAAAGGTATTGACAAAGCGGGGCGAATCTGCTATAATATCTAACGTTGGGTCCGCTGCTATGGCTCAGTCGGTAGAGCACATCCTTGGTAAGGATGAGGTCGTCAGTTCGATTCTGACTAGCAGCTCCACAAAGCACCTGTCAAGGCAGGTGCTTTTTTGTTGCCAAAAATCCAAGGGCGGGTATTGACAAATACCGCGCGGCATGATATAATATCCGCATAAAGATATAAATAAAAAACGCTGTGAACGGGAGTAGTAGGCTGTGCGAGCCCAAAGAGAGCAGACGGTTGGTGCGAGTCTGCGGCGCACGGCGGCCGAAGTCGCCCGCGAGCGCGGAGGGTGAGCCGCATTTGGGTAAGCCCCCTGCGGTGCCCGCCGTTATGGGATGAGAGTGCCGGCCGCCCCCGGGGCAGGTCTGCAAAATCGGGTGGTACCGCGCGTCCTGCGTCCTGATACGGATGCGGGGCTTTTTTGTTTTTTACAAAGTTCCGGGCATCCATACGCCTCGCATTTACGGAATGCCGCCATCCTTTGACCATCCTCCCCCGCCACAACAAAAAAGCAAACAATCGAAAGGAAATAATAAACAATGGAACAAAATCACGAGCTCCCCAAGATCTATGATCCGAAAGATTTTGAGGATAGGATCTACGCCATGTGGTCGGAGCGCGGCTACTTTACGCCAGATCCGCATGACGAACGCCCGCCCTTCTGCATAGTCATCCCGCCGCCCAATGTGACCGGGCAGCTGCACATGGGTCACGCGCTTGACGAAACACTGCAGGATATACTCATCCGCGCAAAGCGCATGCAGGGCTACAACACCCTTTGGGTGCCCGGCACCGACCATGCAGGTATTGCTACCCAGATAAAGGTTGAGGAATATCTCCGCAAAAACGAGGGCCTTACCCGCTACGACCTCGGCCGCGAGAAGTTTTTGGGCCGTGTTTGGGCTTGGAAGGAGCAATACGGCAACCGTATAATCAGCCAGCTTAAAAAGCTTGGTTCATCCTGCGACTGGAGCCGCGAGGCCTTTACGATGAGCGATAGCCTCTCCCGCGCCGTAAGACGAGTATTTGTTTCTCTTTATGATAAGGGACTTATCTACCGCGGTCTGCGCATAACCAACGTTTGCCCGCACTGCAATACGGTAATATCCGATGCAGAGGTAGAGCACAAGGAGATAGAGGGCGCATTTTGGCATATCAAATACCCTATCAAGGGTGAGGAGGGTCGTTTTGTGACGGTTGCCACCACACGTCCCGAAACAATGCTTGGCGATACCGCAGTTGCCGTTGCCCCGGATGACGAAAGATATGCCGATCTTGTAGGCAAAACACTTATCCTCCCGCTTGTGGGCCGCGAGATTCCCGTCATCGCCGACGAGAACGTTGACCGCGAGTTTGGCACCGGCTGCGTTAAGATCACACCCGCACACGACCCCAACGACTACGAGACAGGTCTGCGCCACGGTCTTGAGAATATAATAGTCCTGGATAACACCGCTCACATCAATGAGAACGGCGGCAAATATCAGGGTCTTGACCGCTACGAGGCAAGACGGCAGATAGTTGCCGATCTTGATGCACTCGGTCTGCTTGAAAAGGTAGAAAAGTGCACCCACAACGTAGCTCACTGCTACCGTTGCGGCACAGTGCTTGAGCCTGTGGCATCCCGCCAGTGGTTCGTTAAGATGAAGCCTCTTGCCGCCCCTGCCATCGATGCGGTAAAGGACGGCAGCATCGAGTATGTTCCCGAGCGTTTTTCAAAGATATATCTCAACTGGATGGAGAACATCCGCGACTGGTGCATCTCCCGTCAGCTTTGGTGGGGGCACCGCATTCCCGCCTTCTATTGCGCCGATTGCGGCGAGATGATAGTATCCGAGGAGGATGTACACGTCTGCCCCAAGTGCGGCTCTCACAACATGACACAGGACGAGGATGTGCTTGACACATGGTTCTCCTCCGCCCTTTGGCCCTTTACCACCCTCGGCTGGCCGGATAACACCGAGGAGCTCAAAAAATACTATCCCACGAGCGTGCTTGTAACAGGCTATGATATCATCACCTTCTGGGTCTCAAAGATGATATTTATGGGTCTTGAATTTATGGGTGAGCGCCCCTTCTCGCATGTGTTCATTCACGGTCTTGTGCGCGATGCACAGGGACGCAAGATGTCCAAATCCCTCGGCAACGGAATAGATCCGCTTGAGATAATCGATAAATACGGCGCCGATGCCCTCCGCTTTGCACTGGTGACCGGTAACAGCCCCGGAAATGACATGCGCTTCTCCGATGAAAAGATAGAGGCCGCGCGTAACTTTGCCAATAAGCTTTGGAACGCCTCCCGCTTCGTTCGCATGAATCTGACCATCGACTCGGTAAAGCTCCCCGTCGCCGATAAGCTCGCTCCTGAGGACAAATGGATACTCACTCGCTGCGGTGAGCTTGCCACGGCCGTCAACGCCGCGCTTGATAAATTTGAGGTGGGCGTTGCGCTCTCTGCCATCTACGACTTCACATGGGATGTATACTGCGACTGGTACATTGAGCTTACAAAGGCTCGCCTTGCCAACAAGGATACCGAGGAGAACCGCACCGCTCAAAGCGTACTGGCTTACGTGCTGACCTGCATACTCAAGCTGCTCCATCCATTTATGCCCTTTATCACAGAGGAGATATACTCCGCCCTGCCGCACGCGGGTGATGCGGAGAGCATAATGATAGCCGAGTACCCCAAGGCAGATCCCGCACTTGACTTCTCCGATGAGGCAGAAAAGACAGAGCGCCTTATCGCCGCCATCAAGGCAATACGTGCAAGACGCACCGAGATGAACGTTGCGCCCTCTCGCAAGACAAAGATATACATTGAGACCAAGTATCTCGATGCCTTTGGCGAGGCAACATATCCCTTCTTTGAGCGCCTTGCATCCGCCTCTGAGGTAGATGTGGCCGAAAGCTTTGCCGGCACTATCAGTGCTGACGATGCCGCGCAGATCATTACCGATTCGGCAACGATCTATCTGCCGCTTTCAGAGCTTATCGACACAGCAAAGGAGCGTACGCGCCTTGAGGGCGAGCAAAAGCGCATAACCGGCGAGATAGCACGTCTCTCCGGCAAGCTTGCAAACGCCGGCTTTGTGGCAAAAGCTCCCGCGGCTGTAGTTGAAGGAGAGCGCGCAAAGCTTGAAAAATATCGCGAGACTCTTGCGGGCATTGAGGCCGCCCTTGCAAAGCTGAAATAAAAAAAGACCATTCCCCCATACCTCAGCCGCGCGTAGCACGGCTGAGGTATAAGAGAAAACGATCAAAAATAACATTCAAAAAGGAGATGCACCACCATGAAAAGGAAACTTGCGACCCTCATACTGGCAGCGGTCATGCTCATCCTCTGCGCCTGCAGCGCTGTAGGCACAGCATCCGACCACATAAAAGGCGGATATGACAATGATGCTCCAAAGGATGAGTACTACCGGGAGAACATAAGCTCCGGGATGTTGGATCTTCCCGATACAGACAGTACCCAAAAGCTGATAAGGACCTGTCAAATAGATGCCGAAACGCTTGACTTTGACAAGACCACCGATAATATAGTCGCAAGCATTCAAAGCTTTGGTGGATATATCGAAAGTCAAAGCTCGCGCGGCTCATCCTACAGCTCCTCGGGCAGTCACCGCTATCTTTCCCTCACAGTGCGCATCCCCGCCGAAAGCTTTGGAGATTTTGTAAACTCTCTTGACGGGATCATGAATGTGACCCGCTGCACCTCAAACGCCGAGAATGTGACCGAGGCATATTACGACACCGAGGCGCGGCTTACCACGCTTAAGGCCGAGCGCGAGAGCCTGCAAAAGATGATGGCATCGATCGACAACTCCCGCGAGTATGAATTTTGGCTGACTATGCAGACAAGACTCTCCGATATAGAGCAGGACATCGCCTCCCTTGAGGCAAAGCTGCGGACATATGACAGCCGAGTCAGCTATTCGACCGTCAGTATATCTCTCACCGAGGTCGCAACACTGACGGACGACGGCGCCAATACCTTTGGCGACAGAGTAAGTGAAGCCTTTACCGCCAGCTGGCAGGCCTTTGTCAAGTTTTGGCAGGATGCCGCAGTCTTCATCGTATCGCTTTTGCCCACGCTTGCAATGCTGGCACTCATCGCCGCTATCGTATTTTTGATCATCTTTATCGCCACCCGAAAGAAAAAGCACTGATACATATCATTATAACCCCCACCACCCCGCCAAGCGTTGCTTGTCGGGGTGGTGGGGGTTATGTTAGTTTTGATAATGTTATCTTATTATCTTCTTAAGCTTACGCGGACATTTTTTTGTCATGCTATTAGCTCAAGGCTCAAAGCGCTTTGGTGTCGTTCTCCTCAACAGCCTTTGCTATAAAGTCGGCGATAGCCGAAACGCCAAGGTCACCATCCTTGCGGGAGCGGACAGCCACTGTTCCGTCCTCACGCTCCTTATCGCCCACAACAAGCATATAAGGAACCTTTTCAAGCTGTGCCTGACGGATCTTGTAGCCTATCTTTTCGTTTCTTACATCCACCTCAACGCGGAGACCGGCCTTTTCAAGCTCGTCACCCACGCGGCGTGCATACTCCTCATGCTCCGCACCGATGGCCAGCACCTTGACCTGCACCGGGGAGAGCCAAAGCGGGAACGCACCTGCAAAATGCTCGGTGATGATGCCGATAAAGCGCTCGATAGATCCAAACACGACACGGTGGATCATAACAGGGCGGTGGCGCTCGTTATCAGCACCGACATAGGTCAGGTCAAATCTTTCGGGCAGGTTCATATCCAGCTGGATAGTACCGCACTGCCATGTTCTGCCCAGGCAATCGCGCACGTGGAAGTCGATCTTAGGACCGTAGAATGCGCCATCACCCTCGTTGATGATATAGGGCTTGCCGATCTCATCAAGCGCGCCGCGCAGACCGTTTGTGGCAAGCTCCCACATCTCATCCGTGCCTATGCTGTTTTCGGGGCGGGTGGAAAGCTCCATGGTATAGGGTAGACCGAATACCGAGTAGACCTCATCGATCAGCTTATAAACGCCGATGATCTCATCCTTTATCTGCTCGGGAGTCATAAAGATATGCGCATCATCCTGGGTGAAGCAACGCACGCGCATAAGTCCGTGCAGAGCGCCCGAAAGCTCATGGCGGTGTACAAGACCCAGCTCACCGCAACGGCAGGGCAGCTCCTTATAGCTCCAAAGCTTGCGCTTGTAAACGAGCATTCCGCCGGGGCAGTTCATGGGCTTTATTGCAAAGTCGGCATCGTCGATCTTTGTGGTGTACATGTTTTCCTGATAGTGATCCCAGTGACCGGAGGTCTCCCACAGCGTGCGGCTGAGTATCATAGGTGTTTTTATCTCCTCATACCCCGCTTTGCGGTGGATCTGGCGCCAATAATCCTCAAGCAGGTTGCGAAGCACCATTCCCTTCGGATAGAAGAACGGGAAGCCCGGGCCCTCATCCATGATATCAAACAGGTCAAGATCGCGGCCAAGCTTGCGGTGATCGCGCTTTTTGGCCTCCTCAAGGAATGCAAGGTATTCCTTCATTTCGTCCTTGCTCGGGAAGGCTATACCGTACACGCGCTGAAGCATTTTGTTTTGCTGATCGCCCTTCCAATATGCGCCGGTGCACTGTGTGAGCTTTATAGCCTTGACTGTGCCGGTGGAGAAAAGGTGCGGTCCTGCGCAAAGGTCGACAAATTCGCCCTGACGGTAAAAGCTGATAACAGCATCCGTCGGCAGCTCGTTTATAAGCTCGACCTTATACGGCTCATCGCGCTCGGTCATAAACTTCACAGCCTCCTCGCGGGGCAGCTCAAAACGCTCTATGCGGTGGTTCTCCTTGATGATCTTCTTCATCTCCGCCTCAAGCTTATCCAGCACATCGGGGGTAAAGGATACATCGCTGTCAAAGTCATAGTAAAAACCGTTCTCTACCGCCGGACCGATTGTGAGCTTTACCTGCGGGTAGAGCCTTTTAACGGCTTGGGCAAGAATGTGCGATGCGGTATGACGGTAAACATGCTTGCCGTCCTCGCTGTCAAATGTTAAAAGCTCAACATCTGCATCATTGTCTATCACATGTGTAAGCTCGCAAAGCGTGCCACTCACGCGTGCCGCAATATGCTCGCGACCGATAATGCCCGCCTCCTTGGCGGCATCGTATACGCTTATCGGCGCATCCGATGTGATAACGTTATCATTGAATCTGATCTTCATTTTTTCCTCCTTGATGCACCCCGCGCCATGCGGGATGCTCGATCGATGATCATAATTATATTTTTTATAAAAAAGCACACCCCGACAGCAAAATGCTGTTCGGGGTGCGACTATGGTCACACGGTTCCACCCGAGTTTTAACTCATCGCGCAAAGGATCTGCGCATTTTATACGTACCAACAGTCGGGTGGTATCGCCGCGGATGCGTGAGGAGCTCGCACCCATCGCTCCCTCTCTGTACACGCTCACCTGCGGGGACATGTCCCGCCGCTTTGCTTTTAAGCTTATAGTAATGTTTTTTGCTTTATGTTGCGTTTTTGCTCATTCTACCGCACTGTAGGCCGTGCGCGACCTCTCTTACATTCCGCCGTGCTTTGAATGCGGATTTACATACTCGCGCCAGTTAAGATCACCACGGTCAAGGGCGATTATAAGCGCCTCGGCAGTCGCGATATTTGTGGCTACGGGAATGTTATAAAGATCGCACATGCGTAGCAGCTCATGCTCGCGCTCGTTGAGCACCGACTCGGGGCGAGTATCGCGGAAGTCGAGCAGCAGGTCTATCTCATTGTAAGCTATGCGCAGTGCTATCTGCTCCTCGCCGCCCTGATGGCCGGTAAGCAAACGCTCTATCTTAAGTCCGGTAGCATCGGAAATACACTTGGCTGTTATGCTGGTGGCACAAAGATTGTGTTTGCTGAGTATGCCGCAATATGCAATGCAAAACTGTGTCATAAGCTCTTTTTTAAGGTCATGTGCTATGATAGCTATTTCCATTTACGATACCGTACCTTTCCCATCCTGTTTCATTTTATGTTTCCGGAAGACATTATTTTTATGTCTTCGTAGCATCTGAACATCCAAGGATCTGCTTATCATCCTTTTTGTGGTGGATCTTTTTTCGATCTTTTGATTAACTTTTTTATTTGGTCTGACTTAATTATTTATAAAGCAATTTGCGGCGGCGTGATGCGGACATTCCAGCAAGCAGCGGCAGCTGCTCGCTTGTAAGCCTTGCCGCTGTCTCGCTAAAGGCAGCCGCAACCTCCCGGCACTCGCGCAGGATCTTTTTCTTTCTGCGTCTGCCGACCGTCACACCATCGGTACACAGCCGACCGCGCTCCTGCTCGGCGGCAAGACCCGACGATGCGGGAATAACACCCAAAAGCTTTATGTGCGTTTTGTCTATCAGCTCATTGATCCCAATACGCTCGCCTGACAGCACTGCATCCGCATCGAACATATTGATAACAAGATATTGCCGCTCGATACCCAGTGACTCCAATATGTAGCCCATCTTCTCCGCACCCCTGATAGAGGTCGGCTGATGCGAGGCAACGATCAGTGCGCCATCGGCAACAGGTGAGATGATAGGCAGGATGCCATCTGCCGCGCCGGGGGTATCTATAAACACGAACTCGGCATTAACGGCATCGGCAGCGCGCTCCACGGCACGGCTGAACTGCTCGGCATCAAACGGCTCGGCGCTCATCAGTGGCGCGGGAATAAAAAACAGCTCGTCACAGCGCTCACCGCTCATTATCACCCGATCGGGTGCTACCCTGCCGGATGTAAGATCGCAGATGTCATACACCACCTCATCCTCACAGCCGAGGATAAGATCCAGCGACCTGTTTGAAAGGTCGCAATCGATCAGGAGAGTGCGGTGCCCGCCCTCTGCCAAGACAGCGGCAAGATTTGCGGCAACTGTAGATTTGCCTATCCCACCCTTGCAGGAGGTAACTATATATATCGTGCGCCCGCAAGAGCTCATATTACACCCTGCCTTTCCGTGTTGAGCTTATCAATTCATATTATATCACACAATGAGGCCTGATGTCAATCTAATTTTCACTTTTTTTACGTTTTAATATAAAAAACCGGCGCGGGGCACGGGAGTTTCCTCAATAGGACCTCCCTGCCCTGCGCTGACCGATAGCTTGGCATTATTTTATCCGCCGCACGCGCGATCGGATCATCTTGAATATCCCTCAGGGTACTCGGCGCGAATACCGCCTATAAGCTTGGGACGTGTGCGAGCGCAAACGACACGAGCATTCAGTACTTGGTCCTGCTTTGTGCGCACAGGCACCGCTACAGGACGCAGGTGCATTCCAACCAGTGTAAGACCGATATCTATCCCCGCGTGTGCGGATATGCTCTCCACCATCACCGGGTCATCCATAGCGCCGTAAACGCAGGTCGCCCAAGAGCCGCCTGCATGCGGGCGAGGCAGAACACACACCTCGCAAAGGCCGTACTTTTCGGCGCATTCACGCTCGACCACCAGTGCGCGGTTCAAGTGCTCACAGCACTGGGCGGCAAGATACACACCTCTCTCACGCAGCTTTGGTGCTATCGCCTCATATATCGCCTCGGCGGCCTCCGCCGATGAATTTTTGCCTATAACTCCGCCCATGACCTCGGAGGTGGAGCATCCCACCACCAAAATTTCGCCACAGCGGAGCGATGCGGCATCCAGCAGCTCGTCAAGCACTGCCTCTGCCTCTGCTTTTATACGTTCGATCATTGTCTTGCCTTATCAACCGTTGTATGCATCTTCATCGCAGAAGACCAAAAGATTTTTGTGTCTGCGCAAAAGGGTCACAGGCAGATGGGGATCCTCGGGCTCGTTCAGGAGTGCCATAAGCGCGCGGTGCTTGTTCTTGCCGGATACGACCAAAACAACGCAGTGTGCCTCCATGATGTTATCGATACCCATGGTGATGGCATGGCGCGGAACATCCTCGCGCGTGGCAAAAAAGCGGGAGTTGGCATCAATGGTGCTTTCGGTCAGCTCGGTAAGGTGAGTGCCACCCACAAGCTCGTCCGCCGGCTCGTTAAAGCCGATGTGACCGTTTTGACCAACGCCGAGCAGCTGCAGGCCGATACCGCCAGCCGCTTTTATCTTGGCATCGTAATCACGGCAAAACGCATCCGGATCTGCCGCTGTGCCGTCCGGCACAAAGGTATTATCCTTATTGATATTTACGTGGTCGAAAAGATGGTGGTTCATAAAATAGCGATAGCTCTGATCGTTATCCGGTGTGATGGGATAGTATTCGTCAAGGTTGTAGGAGGTGATACCTGAAAAATCAAGCTCTCCGTTTTTGTATTTTTCAACAAGGCAAGCGTAAAGCCCCTCGGGGGAAGAGCCTGTTGCAAGGCCGAGGATGCCCTGCGGGTTCTCCTTTATGTAGTCGGCAAACACCTCTGCCGCCATGCTGGACATCTCGTTATAGTCGCGGCAGATCTTTACCTGATCCTTAATGCTCATATCGTTTTGATTCCTTTCATTTTGCATCATTTATTCGGTGCGCCGCTCACGGCGACGTCACACGTTGCTGTTGTATATATTATATAACAAAACGCTCGGTTTTGCAACATCAGAGAGGATCAATTTGAAACTTTTGTTTACACGACCGAGCGGAATATTGAAGATCCACGCAGGGCGAATTGTAAATTGACTTTATTTTACAGGGCACACACCATAGTAGCGTGCAGAAACGATAGATAAGAGTCCGTGCTTTACCTACAGTCGTATCGTTACACAAACGCCCCCGCCGCGATAGCGGCGGGGGCGGGGCAAGCTATTTTATAATGTCATTTCCATCTCACAGCGGATATGTCTCCGGGAAGTAGACGTGACGGAGGAGATAGATCGCATCATCGGTGGTGACTGCGCCGTCTTTATTAAGATCGGCGGTTTGGCCCACAGGATACTGCTCGCCAAAGAAGACGTGGCGGAGGAGATATATTGCATCGTCCGAATCGACCACTTCGTTATTATCAAAGTCACCGCGGATGTAGTCTGCGGTCTTTTTATATCCGCAGGTGGTGCAAACGCCGCTATCGTCAAGCGTATGTGCCTCGCGGGTGTTTTTGACCTCGGCATCACAGCCGTAGTAGGTGCAGGTCTTCCAGTGCTCGGTATCGCTCGATGCATACTCATTGCCGCCGCGGTGCGCGGAGGGTGCTATCTTTGTGTTCTCGCGCAACACTTCCCCGCACACGGTGCAGGAGGTCACACCGCTCTCCCCTGCCCACTGCTTGATGTGATTATCCGGCTTGTAGCCGACTGTCACTGTTGTGGGGTGGAGGCAGGCATAGCCGCACAGCGAGCACGCACCACCCGCCCATGTGTGCTCGGTAAGTGAAACAACGACATCGCCGCAACAATTCCATTTTTGCTCATGGCCGGCCGCGCTCTTTATCGTCCAATTTTTCACGCCGGTGTGGTTTGTCTTGTCAACATCGCCATAGGGCTTTTTGCAGTAATCGCAGACAGACTGCTGCTTACAGGTCGCGGGCGAGCCGCCGGAGCACACACCGCCAAATCTCTTTCCGCAACCGTAGTCACAAAGATGATCGGTATTCGTGTCCGCGCAGGTGCCTATGCTCACCGAGCAACCATAGTCGCATACGTGATCTTTTTCGGCGTCCGCATGTATGCCGAAGTACTGCCGGCACCCACCATTTGTACCATATCCGTAGTCGCAGTAGTGGTCGTGATCCGTGTCCTCACAGGTGCCTATGGTCTCATTGCATCCGTAATCGCACACGTGATCTTTGTTCTCATCAATGCATTCGAGTGTCTGACCGCAAACATCGCACTTGTGATCCACAGGCTCCTCGTTCATGTGTCCCGCACAGACCATTTTGGCAAAGAGATACAGGGAAGCCTCTCCGACGGTATCCGTTTCGAAATTCCACGGTGTCGTAAACGTGCTTTCCTTATACCAGCCCACAAACGTCCAGCCCTCGCGGACAGGGTCATTCGGCTTGATCAGAGTGGAATTATCCCGGACGACCTCGTTGGCGTACATATTGCCGCCGTCCATGAACCTCACAAGGCAACCGGTGATAGTAGTATTATATGCGTTTTGCATCTGACCGTAAACGATCGTGGCGCCGGTCGCGGAATCGTTTTTCAGCGACGTCTTGTAATTATATACATCGCAACCGGATATCACGCCGCCTTTCATATTAAAGGTGACACCGCCGAGCTGATCACCATTATACACACCACCACTGGCGTTGTAATTAGACAGCGCTGTGCAGTCTGAGATGGTGCCGCCCTCCATGGTGAAGGTACCCTTGTTAAACACGCCGCCGCCCATGCCGGCAGTACAATTGGAGATCGTACCGCCTTTCATGACGAAGGTACCGTCGCTGTAAACGCCGCCGCCACACCCGGAACTATCTACCGAGCAGTCGGAGATGGTGCCGCCCTCCATGGTGAAGGTACCATTGTTCAGCACGCCGCCGCCGCCGTTGCTGCCCCGGCCGCCGGTGATCTTGCCGGTCTTAGCCGCGGAGGAGTCCTTGAGCGTGAAGTTCGCGCTCGAATTGACATAAATGACTCGGCCACTGTTCTCGCTTTCGTATTTCAGCGTATAGCCGTTTAAGTCAAGCGTGAGTTCCTTTGCGATCGTGACCTGAAAGCTGACGGTTACATTATCTATCAGCTTGATGGTATCTCCGTCCGCCGCGGCTTCGATTGCATCCCCGATGGTGCTATAGGTGCCCTTGACGGTCGTGCCGCTGAGCAGCTGTGCGGATGACGCGTCCGCGTGCATCACAGGGATCACCGGCAAAAGCACCAGTACCATGCAAAATATAAGTGCTGCGCCAAATAGCCGTTTTTTCATTTTTTCTCCTCCTTGTTGCCGCGCCCAAGCACGGCTGTGCTTTGATGCCGCACGCAGTCCTCCCGCGCGCGTTTTGCTTTTAATTTGCTCCGATTATATTGTACACCATATCTCGCTAAATTGCAATAGGGTCTTGAGATTTTTTGAGGGATACCATGATCATTATTTTACGCTCTTTTTGTGTCACGTCCCCGTGGTGTGTCATACAATTCGGTGATGATGTTTATACGCTCGCCGATCATTTATCTTTTGATCGATATTTGCATTTTAAGCTGAATAAAAAAAGCCCGGGCAAGCTCGCTTGCCCGGGTGTGGATCTTTAATTATTCAGCGTCGGTTGCTTCCTCGACCGCCTCGGCGGCCTCGTCAGCCTCGGCCTCTTCCTCCAGCACTGCACGGATGGAGAGGCTTACTCTCTGCTGCTCGTCATCGATCTTTATGATCTTAACACGAACGGTCTGACCCACCTCAAGGACATCGGCGGGGTTGGTTACGCGCTCCAGAGCGATCTGGGAAACGTGGATAAGACCATCGATATCATCTGTGATGCGGGCAAATGCGCCGTAGCTCATAAGGCTGGAGATGGTTACATCCAGCTCATCATCAAGCTTGTAGAGAGAGTTGAATACGCGCCAAGGATGTGTCTCCTCGGTCTTGTAGCCAAGGGAGATCTGACGCTTTTCGGGGTTGTAGGACTTAACGAATACGTCAAGCTCATCACCAAGGTCTACAATGTCAGCCGGCTTATGTATCGGCTTCCATGTAAGCTCCTTTTTGTGGAGCATACCGTCAACTCCGCCAAGATCAACAAACACGCCGTAATCGGTCATACCGCGAACGGTACCGTGGTAGTGCTTGCCGACCTCGATCTCGGACCAGAACTTTTCCTCAAGTGCGCGGCGCTCTTCTCTTGCAGCGGCACGGATGGATCCGATAACGGTCTTGCCCTGAGGCTTGACCTCGATAACTTTAAACTTGACCTTTTTGCCCACGAGTGTCGAAAGATCGGCATCCTTGGGGAGTGCTGACTGGGATGCGGGGATGAATACACGTGCGCCCATTACAGACGCTACCACGCCGCCCTTAACAGCATCGGTTACATTGGCCTCAAGAGTTTCGTTATTCTCCTTGGCCTCCGCGATCTTGTGCCAGTTCTTATCCAGATCGGCACGCTTTTTGGACAGTGTTGCACAACCGTCCACATCACTTACGCGGATGACGAACGCATCTATCGTATCGCCGACCCGGTACATCTCACTCAGCTTTACAGAAGCATCGTCTGTAGTCTGATCGGCGGTCAGTATACCGGTGACTTTGGCGCCGAGATCAAGCTTCATTTCCTGATCGCTGATGGCGATAACTGTTCCGGTAACGGTGTCTCCTGTATTTAAAGTTTTGAACGCTGAGTTGAGCATTTCGTCAAAGTTTTCGTTTTCAACCTTGTCGATTTTATTTTCGCTCATTCTTTTGAATACCTCCTCTATAATGTCGTCAGGTGTTGAAGCACCCGCGACAATTCCCACCTTTTGGTGGACGTTCGGAATTATACCCTCAAGCTCTCTTGCGGATGCGACCCTGCAGGTGTTCTTGCAAACACCGCTGCAGACCGCCGCAAGCTTTGATGTGTTCGAACTGTCCTGTCCGCCGATAACTATCATCAGATCGCACATCGCGGCAAGCTCGGCCGCCTCAAGCTGTCGGGATCCCGTAACTTTACATATTGTATCAAAAATTATCGCGTTTGTACATAGGCTTTCGATAATTTTCAAACTTTTTCTCCACTCTGCTGTATTTTGAGTGGTTTGAGCCGCTACAATTTGTGCATTTTGCGCATGGTTTTTGACCATTTTTTCTTCAAGTGCCGCCCGCAGCTCATCGGGCGAATCATATGCACGCCGAGGACCGTTAAAATAGCTGAGTATTCCCCGCACCTCCGGGTGCTCGGCCGAGCCGATAAGTATAAGCTCCTGCCCTGCCCCGGAGTTCTCCGCCGCTATGCGGTGGATCTTTTTTACGTATGGGCAGGTGCAGTCGACATATTTAAAGTTTGGATGCTCCGCGGCGGCGCGGGCGAGCAGCTGCTCGGTCTCCACGGTCACGCCGTGTGCGCGGATAAACACTGTGGTGATACCCTCTCTTTTGTCGCTCTCGGCGGCCGCAGAGAGGATCTCCGCCTCGCTTATCACCTCAACGCCGCGCGCGGCAAGGGATGCTATATAATCGTCATTGTGTATCAGCTTGCCAAGGGTCAGCAGGCGGTCACCCGGGTGAAGCTCTGCCAGTGCGCTCTCAACACGCTCGGTGGCGCGGCGCACGCCAAAGCAAAAGCCCGCGCTTTCCGCCACTCTTACAAAGCCGCCCTCCGGAAAGCTTTTTTCAAGCTTGTATCTCATCTTTTATTTTTTATCTTTTTCCGACCCCGCAGGTGCATCTGCGCCAAGCTCGCAGATGCGGCCGAAGATATATTTTGATATATATGCGGCATCCTTGGCGTGCTCGCCGCCGCCCGTGTATTCTTCATATGGGATAGGCTTACCGATCAGCACACGCACAGGGCGCAAAAAGCCCGGCTCGTTCCCTTTTACTTTAATGTAAACGGGAAGCACCTGCGCCTTGGAATGCGAGCAGATAAAGCCCACGCCGTTCCTTACAGGTGTGGCGGCCGGGTCAACGCCCGGGCGGCGCGTGCCCTGCGGGAACATACCAACGGAATAGCCCTCCTCAAGCATGCGCACGGTCTTTAGCACCACGCCCGCATCAGCGCCGGAACGATCCACGGGGTAGGCGCCGAGCGCCTTTATGATCCATGAAAGCACCGGGATGCCAAACAGCTCTTTTTTGGCCATATAGCGCGGCTGTTGTCGCCGTGTGGCAGCGCATATGATCACAGGGTCGAGGGCGGATATATGGTTTGCGCAAACGATATATGGACCGTCCGCGCGGCGCGGCTCGTTTTTTCGTCCGCGGGGGATGATCAAGAAGACTACACGAGCAAGCCACGCAAGGAGAAAATGCGCTACGGCGTAGAATTTACTCTTCATCGCTTGCTCCTCTGCTTGCATCACCGCAGGTACCCGCGCCAACTATACCGCGCTCGCGCAGCATGCGCACGGCCGCCTCGATGCTCTCCTCTATCGTCATATCCGAATTGTCAAGCAAAACGGCATCCGGCGCGGCGCAAAGCGGGGAGACATCCCTCTCGCTGTCGCGACGGTCACGCGCCTTGATATCCTCAAGGATCTCCAAAAGATCTGCCGCGGCACCTCTCTCCTTAAGCTCGCGCCAGCGGCGTGCGGCGCGTTCCTCGGCGGTTGCGGTGAGGAAGATCTTAAGATCCGCATTCGGCATTATAACAGTGCCGATATCGCGACCGTCCATTACCACGCTCTCGCGAGCGGCAATATCCTTTTGCATTTTAAGCAGAAAGGCTCGCACCTCCGGAATGGCAGAAACGGCGGAAGCGTACTCGGATATCTCATGCTCCCTGATGGCCTCGCCGAGCGGGCGACCGCAGAGGTGCATGTTTTGGTATCCGCAATCAAATACGGCGCTGACACTGATACTGCCAAGCATGGCAGTGACCGCGGCGGGATCGGAGGGATCAATGCCACGCTCCCGCGCGGCGTAGCCGACAGTACGGTACAGCGCTCCGGTATCAAGATAATTTATGCCCAGTCGGGCGGCCAAGGCCTTGGCAAGCGAGCTTTTGCCCGCGCCGCTCGGTCCGTCGATCGCAATTCGAATGCGCTCCATATATATAGACTCCTTTTTCTCACTAAAATTGCAGCTATAGGCGCAAAGTTAATTATTTATTTACAAATGCCCTTTTTGAGGGGGCGCAAAATTCAATCCATCACCTATAGGATACATAAAATTGAATTTATGGTTTTGCCGCGCTTTTATGCGTTATCTGCATCCGCCGTGCACTCTCGCTCTGCCACGGCGATACCGGCAGCACGGCCTGTTGACCAAGCTATCTGCAGGTTATACCCGCCCGTGTAGGCATCAACATCTATGATCTCCCCCGCAAAATAAAGCCCCGGGCAGAGCTTTGACTGCATCGTGCGCGGATCTATCTCACGTACCGAAACACCGCCCGCGGTGACCACTGCCTCCTCTATCGGGCGCAGCCCCGAGAGCGGAAAGCGCATATCCTTAAGGGTGGATATAATGGTGGCACGCTCCTCGCGCGTTATCGAATTGGCTTTTTTTGTCGGCGCGATGCCGGTCAATGCAATAAATGGGCGTATGAGCTTTTGCGGCAGAAGCGCCCCCAAAAGATTTGCAAGATCGCGGTTGCGGTTGCGCTCTATCTCGGCAAGCAATCTCGCATCAAGCGTTGCAACGTCAAGCGCGGGCTTGAGATCAATGGATGCCTCATAGTCAGCCTCCCCCACGCGGCGCATGGCCGCGGATGCGGAGAGTGAGAGCGGTCCCGAAATACCGAAATGCGTAAAGAGCAGCTCACCCATCTCGGAATATATCGCGCGCCGCCGCCCTGACTCGTACACCGAGAGCACGACGTTTTTAAGCGACAGTCCCATGGCCTCGCGGCACAGCGGATGGCGGGATTCGATAGGTACGATCGATGGGCGCAGATCTCCTACCGTATGCCCCAGCTCGCGCGCAAAACGATAACCGTCGCCGGTAGAACCGGTACGTGGGTAGGACATACCCCCGGTGGCGATGACCACTCTATCAAAATGCAGGCTGCCGCGATCGTATTCGACGGTAAAACCGCCGTCCTCGCACGTCTTTACGGAGGCGACCGAGGCATGCCTTGTTCTGCAGCCGGCCATATCACACTCATGCGCCAAGGCGTAAACTATATCGCCCGCACGGTCGGAAACAGGAAAAACTCGGCGGCCGCGCTCGACCTTGAGCGGAACGCCCAGCCCCTCGAAATATTCCATCACCGCACGCGGCGGGAAAGCGGCAAATGCGGTATAAAGAAAGCGAGGGTTGCCGGGTACGTTTTCGATAAACTCATCGCGCGTGCAATCGTTTGTAAGGTTGCACCTCCCCTTGCCCGTTATGCCGAGCTTGCGACCGCGCTTTTCCTCGCGCTCAAAAAGAGTGACCGCCGCGCCGAGCCTTGCGGCTGTGGCGGCAGTCATCATCCCCGCAGCGCCGCCGCCGATAACGGCAACGGTGGGCACACACGGAGCGCCTGACATTGGCACCGCGCGTTCCTTATCGCTGTGTTTTGTCGTATACATCATATTCATCCCAAATATGCTCAAGCTTTTCAAGACGCTCGCGTACCTCGTCCGGCTTTTTGCGTGCCACCGCAACTATCACGGCGTTTATTATTGAGAGCGGTGCCACGAGCGAGTCAACAAAGGAGACCATATCGCTACGCGCAAGCAACAGCTGGTTAGCCCCCGCCGCTATGGGCGACTGGCGACTGTCCGTTATCGAGATAACATCCGCACCCGCACTTTGAGCATACTCCACGGCGTTGATCAACCGCTTTGAATAGCGCGGAAAGCTTATTGCTATAAGAACGTCTCCGCGCCCGATATTCATTATCTGCTCAAATATCTCACTGCCCGAGCTTGTCCCGACCAGCTTGACATTATCAAGTATCATTCTGAGGTTAAAATTTAAAAATCCCGCCAAGGTAGAGGAGGAACGCACGCCGATTATGTATATCGAGCCCGCTCCGGCTATCTTATCAACGGCATCATTAAAGCTCTTGCGATCTATCTCGTCCAATGTGCGACGTATCTTTTCGGAATCCGCGCCGAGGACCTTATCCAGCACATCTTCATCGCCGATAAGGTTATTGGTAACATCCACGCGCTGTACTGCGGTAAGACGAGTGCGGATAAGCTCCTGCAGTGCCCGCTGCATCTCGGGGTAGCCGTCAAATCCGACCTCTATTGCAAAGCGGACAACGGTGGATTCCGACACCTCCACTATCGAGCCGAGGCGCGAGGCGGTCATGTACGCCGCCTTATCGTAGTGATCAAGGATGTACCTTGCAATTCTCTTTTGCCCTTTTGAAAATTCGGGCATGCGCTCCTCCATTTGGACGAGTAAGTTTTTATTCATAGGATCATTCGCTCCGATGGTTTGTTATTTTTTCAACAGATAAATTATATCTCCGAATCGCCTTTTTGTCAAGTCATTTTGCATACCTTTTGTGTCAATTATGCATTCTGACATTTCATTTTGCCTCATTTGGGTAAAATAATGTTGGCAACGCGATTCGAGACTACATTTTTTGCCCTGCTTTTTACGCTCAAAAATTCATTTTGTCATTTTGCACAAAATGGGATCTGAAATTTCGTTTAATTTTTTTCGGCAAAAATCGACATTTACTATTTACAAACGCAAGCCTTTGTGATATGATTTAATAAACCGGATCAACTGATGTCGGCAGATGCGCGCAGTTTGGATACAGTAAATAATAATTTCATAGGACACGGAGCGGTAAAAGCCGACGCCGGTCCGCTTTCTGTGCGCCGCCGTGCCTCCCCTTTGAGCCATGGCGGTATTATTTTTTGTTGTACCCGAGCAACGCCCTCTCGGCGAAAGATGTGAAACGGAAATAAAAAGGACATCCCAAAGTTTGCGGATGTCACCTCGGAGGTTTTTCATGAAACTAACTTACGGTGTACAGGACAGACCGAAGTTCGGTCAGGTCATCGTTTTCGCGCTCCAGCAGCTGCTTGCCATTCTTGCGGCAACGATAGCAGTTCCTGCGATCATAGGAAACGGTATGTCATCCTCGGCAGCACTCTTCGGAGCGGGCGCGGGAACGCTCGTGTACCTGCTCTTCACAAAATTCAAAAGCCCCGTTTTCCTCGGTAGTTCTTTCGCGTTCATCAGCCCGATGTTCGTAGCATTTGCCGGCGGAGTTTCAATGTCCCTCGGCTATCTCGGTCTTATCATAGGCGCGGCCTTTGCGGGACTTGTTTACGTTATCATTGCGCTGGTAGTTAAATATGCCGGCGTTAAGTGGATCAACAAGCTCATGCCCGCCGTAGTTATCGGTCCCACGGTCGCCATTATCGGTCTCTCGCTTGCGGGCAACGCAGTTGGTGATCTGATAAAGGGCAATGTCATGGGCGCCGACGGTCAAACCCCCACAGCCTCTGTATTCGCCTGCCTCATCTGCGGTCTTGTTACCCTCTTTACAGTCATCATCTGCTCTGTATACGGCAAAAAGATGACAAAGATGATCCCCTTTATAATAGGTATCGTTGCGGGCTACGCCGTTGCCGCTATCCTTACCGTTATCGGTAACGTTGCCGATATCCCCGCCATCCAGATAATCGACTTCTCCAAATTCCAGAATATGCAGTGGTACCCCGACTTTACATTTGTTAAGGCACTGGGCGGCTTTAAGGAGCTTAACGCTTCCTATGTTGCATCGATAGCCGTTGCATACATCCCTGTTGCGTTCGTTGTGTTTGCCGAGCATATCGCCGACCACAAGAACCTCTCCTCCATCATCGAGCACGACCTGCTTGAGGATCCCGGACTCTCCCGCACGCTCCTTGGCGACGGCGTGGGCTCGGCGGTTGGCGCACTGTTTGGCGGTTGCCCCAACACCACCTACGGCGAATCTGTCGGCTGTGTTGCAATATCCGGCAACGCATCTGTTGTGACCATCCTCGCCACGGCGCTGATGGCCATCGCATCCGCATTCGTCGCTCCCTTTGTGACATTCCTTGCCACCATTCCCTCCTGCGTAATGGGTGGCGTTTGCATAGCCCTTTACGGCTTCATCTCGGTCTCCGGACTTAAGATGCTCCAGCCCGTAGATCTTGGCGATAACCGCAACCTCTTTGTGGCATCCGTGATACTCATCACAGGTGTAGGCGGGCTTTCCCTTACCTTTGGAAAGGTCACCATCACAACAGTCGCCTGCGCACTGATACTGGGCATTCTCGTAAACCTTGTTTGCAATAAAAAGCACGAGGAATAACATCCCAAATAAGCTCGCCCCTGCCGCGGCATTGCCGCGGCAGGGGCTTTTTGTATCAGGCTTTATATTTGCATATCAGATCCGTATACACGGCTGCATCATCAAAGAAAAAAGATGTGAGGCTTATACGCCTCCTTGTCTTTTTCCTCAATCAATCTTAGCTGTACGGACGGCAGTAAAGTCTATACCGAAGCTCTCAAGATACTTTGCCGAGCCGTGGATGTGATCCTCAACGTAAAGAGCGAATTATATTCTGCACGCGCCATCGGCAGTCCCCCAAGGTCGGTCCGCCGGAGCGGAGTCTGCGCTGTAACCATCGCCGGCCGGCAAAGCAGCCCTCCCGCGCTCGCCCGGTAGTTCCCTTGCCCATGGTAAACCGAAGCATCGCTCCCCAGCTCGCTTTTGATTTTGGAAAGATGGCGCCGGATCGCTTGAATAACAGGCTACCATTGCTCCAAAAACAGAACGACACTCTCGTATTTGTCCCACGCCTCATCGAGTTGCCGCCTTGCAAGCCGCGCCCACTCCTCTCCCGGAGGCACCGCCGCAAAGCCGTAATGCTTTTGCCACAAATCTAAACGAGTCTCACTGTCATGCCCCACGGCCTTTTTGTAAAAGTCTTAAAACTTGGACACCGGATCGATCACCTCAATGTTATCCCGCATCATTTCATATACGCTCCTTTGCTCTTTCGCGCGCGATTACACCTCGTTTGACTTTGATTATTTTTCCAATAGATAAGCTGCCGATCATTTACCGAAAAGGCTCTTCAGGCGATCATATCTTTTCTGACCGAGAAGGCGGAGCAGTGCTCTGTTCGGCGCATGGCGCATACGATCCAGCCTTTCCGTTCGCCTCCAAGCATTCAATGCACGAAGCTTTTCCTCCTCGAACCAGCTTGCGGAAAACCAATGGATCGAGTAAGCCTCATTCAGATCTCCTATTGGATTCAGGTGATAATCATATGGGCAAAGCTTGACCGTAGGCAGGATCGCGATATTACCATCGAGGAGCTGAGCGCTGTCATCCCGTCTGAGGCCGTGCCTCAAGAACACCTCGGTATTTCGGACCGGGCACGCCTTCAGATCATATTCGCCCCCCTCAAGGAGGAATGGAATATCGGCATAATCCGCCATCAGCTCACGCAGGATGGGTGCGCCCGGCTCGGCACCGAAGCCGAGGCCCGTATTAATGTATTTACCGTTTTCAAATCCGAAAAATGCGGAATGCTCAAGCAGGGGATCAAGCGGCTTTTTCAGCTCCACATCGGTATCAAGATAGATCCCGCCTTGCTCGCAGACGACCTGTAAGCGAACATAGTCGGATACAAATGCCCATTTTTTTGCCTCATAAGCCTGACGGACATAGAGCGGCGCGGCGGCAAGCTCGTAATTATCTTCGTTCCATTCGATTATTCGATAGCCCTTGGCATATTTTTTCCAGCTTTTTATGCATTTTTTCGCCAGCTTCGGCTTCGGATTTCCGCCAAACCAGCAGTAGTGTATGATCTTGGGAATTTTGTTCATTTGATACTCCTGATTTTATTCAAAACCTTTTGCAATAATCCTTTGATTCCGTTGTGCTTTATTATATACATAACATTGTATACACGTGCGGTTATAGGAGATATGACCCCCAAAACTTCCAACCGTTGAGAATGAGATAATAGTATACATTTCTTGTTATCATTATAAACTCGTCGCAAATTCCTCTTAATCGAATTTGCTGCCTTATGGTTTGCAAGTTCTTTTTTAACCTTCCTATAGTAGATCGGCGCACATAAAAAATATGTATCAGCTACATATTTGTACAGTTTCGTGCTCCCTATAGATTTGTAAAAGCAGAGTTGCTGATCCAACGCCCACAAAAAATCGGTCTTTTTGAGATCAAATCCACCTTTTGTAGTTCCGTTCGGATTGATTGTGTAAAAATATAATGCTGTCTTGGTGTTAGCGACTTGCTTTGCTTCATGCAACCAGCGACAAACAACTGCATTGTCTTCATAGAAACGAACGGCTGTAAAGGGAATGTTTTTTACAATCTCTTTGCGAATGAGTTTGCCCCAAACCACCCAATAACGGTGTTCTCCATGCTCATATAGATCCAGCATACCATCTTCACCCATACGAGCTATCGAAAAAGATGTATCTTTCGGAGTAAAAAAGTCGGATGGAATTTCGTCAGACTCGATCGCTCCGCACATACTGATTTGTACATCATTAGTAACTGCTGCATGAAAAAGATGCTCTAACATTTGAGGATGAATCAGATCATCACTATCAACGAAGCAGATCCAATCTCCATGTGCATGTTCTATGGCATGATTCCGAGCTGCCGCCTGTCCTTGATTAGGCTGATGAATCACTCTGATTCTCGCATCCCGACGTGCATACTCGTCACATATCTCGCCGCTCATATCAGGGCTACCGTCATCAACAAGTATGAGTTCAAAATCGGTGAAAGTTTGCTCGAGAATGCTGTCAATACAGCGATGCAGATACTTTTCCGCTTTATACACCGGGACAATAACACTAATTTCTGGTTTTGACAATTTATTTGCCCTCAACTATTATATCATGCAAACGAATATGACCCCAATACTGATGAAGCCATATCAATTGATTATTCTCATCAATGGTGTCATTTATTTCAAACAAGAAACCCGGGAACACGCCGTCTAAGAATTGCTCATTTCCAAATTGATCGTAGATATACGCTACAATATTTACCAAATATTTTCCGGGGGTCAGGTGAGATGTATCTAATCTCATTTTATCAATGCGTTTCTGCTTCTGATCAAACTGAAGTGGCTTATCTGTTAGTGCTGTAGCCGTAGAAGTGCCATCTTGATATTTGATCTCAAATCGAAATTTCACATCTCTCCACGGTTTCGTCGAGCTGCATGAAAGTTCGCATTCAATATATTCACCGGCATGATAACGAGAATCCTTGTTATCCAAAAGTCGCAATGATTGTATCTCAAACGAATCCACAGATTTCGAATTACCGTGATGCTGCTTTGTATATTCGTAGTTCTGTCTCATTTCGCCCAAAGAACCTAAATATAGTGAAATCGCCTCTTCGACATCGCCGTCGAAGATGACCTTACCCTTATCAAGGACGATGCATCGATCGCAAAGCTGGCGAATGGTATTCATATTATGGCTGACGTAAAGGACGGTCCTGCCCTCCTTTTTTGCCGCGTCGCGCATTTTATCGAGGCATTTTTTCTGGAATGCCATATCGCCGACGGCAAGCACCTCGTCCATGATCATGATCTCGGAATCCAAATGCGCCGCAACGGAGAATGCAAGCTTTACATACATTCCGCTCGAATATCGCTTGACGGGGGTATCAATAAAATCGCGCACCTCGGAGAATTCGATGATATCCTCCATTTTGGCATCGATCTCTGCCTTTGTCATACCGAGTATCGCGCCGTTCATATAGACGTTCTCGCGCCCCGTCATTTCGGGGCTGAAGCCCGTTCCGACCTCAAGCATCGAGGCGATCCTGCCATTAATGCCGATCTCGCCCTCCGTAGGCGCGGTAACACGGCTGAGCAGCTTTAGCATGGTGCTCTTGCCTGCACCGTTGCCGCCGATGATGCCGAGTGCCTCTCCCTTATATACGGTCAGATCTATACCGTTAAGTGCCATAAAGGTCTGACCTACAAGGCGCTGCTCCGAGCCTATCTTTGAGTTCGGATCCTCCTTGCCGCGAATGCGAGCCCACCAGCTTTGCAGATCGGCTGTCAGCGTGCCGCCGCCGATCTGACCGAGTTTATACATTTTCTTGACACCGGAAAGCTGAATGGCAACTTCCCGAGCTTTCATCTGTTCGCTCATGTCATCCCTCCTTTATACGGTGTCCATGAAGGTCTTTTCGACCCGATTGAATATGACTATGCCAAGCAAGACCACAGCTATCGTAATCGCGATCGAGATGCACCAGCAGCCGAGGTCCATCATACCGCAGCCGAGGAAGATCCAGCGGAACGCCTCGACCGCGCAGGTTACGGGATTGAGCATTACGAGCTTTGCGAGCATGCCGTCACCGAGCGAGGAGACGGGATAAACGACGGGAGTGATATACATCCAAAGGGAGACACCAAAGCCTACGAGCAGTGTAAGATCGCGGTACTTGGTGGTCATGCTTGAGATTATGATGCCCAGCCCCAGCCCGAGCAAGCCCAAATATACGAGCAACAGGGGCAAAAGTAATAATCCCCAATAATTGGGGCTGACCTGTCCCTTTATGACATAATAGAGCCAAAAGAGGAGGAACATGGCAAGCTGAACACCAAAATTGATGGCGGAGGAGAGAACATTTGAGATCGGAGTTACGAGGCGCGGGAAATATACCTTGCCGAATACACCGGCATTGCCGGTAAAGGTATTTGAGGTTTGAGTCAAGGAGGTGGAAAAGAAGCTCCAAACGGCAGTACCGCCCATATAGAAGAGGAGCTGCGGGACGCCGTCGGTGGAGATCCCGGCAATACCGCCGAAGACGACGGTATAGATAAGGGTGGTCAGAAGCGGCTGAAAGAGGATCCACGCAGGACCGAGGATGGTCTGCTTGTAGATCAGGATGAAGCTGCGCTTGGTAAAAAGGCGGATCAGATCGCGATAACGCCAGACCTCCTTAAGGTTCAGATCCAGCCACCTCCGCTTGGAGGTGATAACTGTGGAAAATTCTTTGTTCATGGGGACCTCAGTTTTCGATGAAATCGTAGAGTTTTTGGAGCTCCGCATTATTGTCGAAGGATTCTTTTTTAAGATTTTCGGTAAATTTACGGCATATCTCCGGGTTATCGAGGAGCGTTTTTATGCCCTCAAACAGTGCCTCGGGGGTCATGGCATCGACGATCAGACCGTTTTCGCCGCTCGTGAATTGCTCGCGCATGCCGGGGGCATCGGTGGTAACGATCGGCTTTTGCAAAATCTTCGCCTCGACCGTCGTCGTGCAAAACGCCTCACTAAATGATGGTTGCACATATATGTCACACTTTTTGATGTAGGGATAGGGGTTCGTTTTTGAACCGAGCAAAAAGATACAATCATCCAATCTCAATTGTACGACCTTTTGTTCAAGTTCTTCCTTAAGCCCTCCATCACCCACTATATACCACCGGAATTTCTTCCCATATTCACGTAATAATTCCGCTACTTTCGGGATCATCTGCTGACCCTTTTCCGGAGATACTCTACCAACAGTGCAGAGTGCGAGCGTACCGTCACATATCATATCTTCTGCATGTTCGTTTGACTTAGCTTCAACATCCTCCCGCAAAATAACATTGTAAAGAACATCCATTGTATTTTTGCACTCCGGATGCATCTTTACAAACAGATCCTTTGCTCTATCCGATACTGCATATATCCTATCCATTTTATTAACAAGATGATCATTGAGCTTCGCGATCCGTTTACCTTGTGTCGCGTCTCCGTGAACAAAAGCTACACGCTTATCAGCATCCGCTGATGCAACCATAGCCAGATCCGAATAGTCGGTCGAAAATGAAATTGCACAATCAAAATGACCGGGAAATTTCAAGCCGCGCTCAATTATTCGATACGTGTACATGATCCGTGCATACCAATTCTTTTCAAATCTGAGCCGCAAGCGATTCCACAGACCTTTGGCTACAGCTACAAGTCGGAAATGCTTTATGTCCTGCCTTAAATATTCAGAAGCTTCAATATCGCTGACATAAAAGACTTCTATATTATTCAGAGGCAATTCCGGATACAGCTCCCCATCCTTATTATGCAAAACCAACAATACCTTATTATCTTTTGTGTTAAATGCACGTAACAATGTTATCAAAGCCTTTTCAATGCCACCGTGATTCATTATTCTATTGCAGCATATCAGAATTCGTTTTTCCGTCATAATATTAATCCTCAGTATGAGCCATTTGCTGTCTCGCATATTTCCATAATCTCGCGATATTTTTCCTCATTATCGCAGATCTTTTCGACGCCGGCACTGCTTTTCAGCTTCTCGCGCAGCTCGGGGTGATCGAGCAGATATTTCAGCCCGGTATACAGCCCCTGCGCGCTGTTTTCGACGATCCATCCCGTCTCACCGTGGATGAGCTGTTCGCGGATGCCCGACACATCGGTCGCAAGCACCGAACAGCCGAGGAGCTTTGCCTCTACCGTCACGGTCGGGAAGCCTTCGAAGCCCGAGGGCAGGACGAAGAGGTCGCAGTTTTTCATATACTTATACGGATTGTCGGTCACGCCGTCGAGATACACGCAGTCGGCAAGTCCGAGCGTGTCGATCTTCTCTGCGATCGCATCATGCTCGATACCCGTGCCCAAAATATGCCACGCGAAGGCGTATCCGTCCGCTTTCAAGCGTGCGAGCACGTCCAAAAAGCGCAGGTATTGCTTTTGCTCCGTCATTCTGCCGACAGAGAGCAGGACGGTGCGGTCGTCATCGTAGAAAAAAGGGACATTGCCCTTTTCGCGGATCGCCTCCGACTCAAAAAAGTTATATATCACGTGCGTTTTGGACTCAAGCTGCGGATACCGATCGATAAAGCTCTTGCGCGCCGATTCCGCAACGCAGATCACGGCATCCATCCTCTCGCATTCTCGGATAACGCGGTCGGTCTCCTCCGGATGAGACATGTTTGCAACATCGGTATGATACCATTGAAGGTACTTTTTTGCCTTGATGCAGCGGAGCAGGAAGGTCGGCGGCTCGGTTTCCAGGTAGTTGATCGCTACGTCATATGCTTGATCGGCGTAATGCTTGGCGGCGAGCTTTTCGGCAAAGCGGCGATAACCGACGAGCTTGCTGAAGGTCAGCTTGAGGCATCCCGAGAGCTTTTCCTTAAATGAGTGCGCGGCTCTTATCTGCGCGAGCGATGCGTAGTATTTCTTCGTATATTCGTTGCTGCAAATGGCGTGAAAGGTCACGCGCGGATCGAATTGCGGCTTGAGCAGACCCTTTTCGTAGAGTTCAAGCACTTCGACTTCATGCCCGCGGCTCACAAGCTCGTTGGCAAAGGAGACAAGCACCTTTTCCGCTCCGCCGAATATAAGCTGAGGGATGAAGATAAGGAATTTCATGATTCATTTCCTTTCGCAAACATCGCTATTAGACTCCATATAGCTTTAACAGTTTCGACACGCTCTTATCTTGATAAAAATCGATTCGATCAAGGATCGTTTTGGACATCGCACCCATTGATTCCCGTTTCTCTTTACTTTCCAGTAAAAGCTGCAATTTATCTGCCAATGCACCGGCGTCTTCTGCCTTGACCAAATAACCGTTTTCACCGTCGTGAACAAGTTCGGATACCCCTCCGACATTGCTTGCAATCACGGGTAACCCGTACTGCATCGCCTCGGCAATGCTGAGCGGTAACGCTTCGCTCCGGGAAGGCTGGCAGTAAATATCTGTCTTTCTGAGATAATCTCTCACATTGTTGATCACACCCATCCAGTGCACCTGTTCGGTCAGCCCAAGTCTGTCACATTGTTTCTTTAGCACCTCGGTATCTTCACCGTCCAGTTCGGAACTACCTCCGCCGATTTGGATAAGCCTAAAGGGAACACCCCTCTCTTTGAGCAGTGCGAGTGCTTCGAGGAGTACATCCACACCTTTGACAGGGCTGTGAAATGCTGTACAGGTGATCGTAGGGATCGAATGCTCAACCTGCCGCTCTGTGTTGCCGTCCCGCTGAATGCCGAGGTAGTGACCCGACACTTTACCGTCCGGAAGATGATAAAACGCTTTATGCTGATCTGCAACAATTTTAGAGCAACCTAGAAATTGCTCAAAAAAGCGTGCAGTATATCGCATTTTGATACGGTGACCGCTGATTCGGATCCAAGTGTACAAATTTGAACACCAGTCGCGATTAGTATAATAACCGTTTTCGCCGTGATAGTGTACGAATAGGCGAACTCTGTTTTTATGCAGCGTTCGATAGAGCGGTTTATGACCGCTGAAGCAGAAGTGAAGATGGACGATGCCGATCTGCTCACTGCTGCAGAATGCTTCGATTTCGGCGTCATCGGGCAGCACAACCAATCTGCCGCCGTATTCAGCAATTTTTTCATTATAGAGCGCCACATCATCGGCACGTTGCGAGTAAGCAATATAGACTCTGTGACCAACAGCACCGGCTTGTCTGCAGATCTCGGCAAGCCATTGCTCAAAGCTTCCGTATTTGGTTGGAAATGGCATTCCTGTAATATGTAATATATTCATGCAATATACTCCGATTTATAATCCAAGACGATTTCTTAATTCATCGGACAGTTCATAATTCACAATTCCATGCTTGGATCGGCGTTTTTCTTCGGGATAGGGTTTCCAGTAATCTTTCCCGTATCTACGCTCCAAATCTCTTATCGGATCAGAATAAACCATAAATTGTGTGTCTTCAAAATCAATATATTGCGGTTCCTCACAGATCTCGCATGGAACAAAATCATTGAGATATCCACTTGTTCCGGTGTAGGGATTAGGTAAATGATGGATCATTAACGCATAATACTCTGTTTTTTTATTGTCGTAGCGAGTCATGATGGAATTTACTATTCTGCCAATAAAGGGCTTACTCAAATAAGCCAAAGGTCTAAATAAGAGTTTGGATACAAGCGATGTTGGCTTCGTTGAGCCACTTTTGATCGAAATCACAATATCCCAAAACCTAAGTTGAGTGCCTTGGATCTTTCGTGCGAATTTACCTTTTGGGGTATGATGAAAAACCGATAAATCGATAAATACTGCATCATGCGAACCGTCCTCATAAATGACTTCTGCGCCTTTTATGCGAATTTTATTGAGTTTACTAAAGTGCGAGGGAGTATTATCGTATGTTTCTACAAAATACTTGTCCGAATATTCGTTTTCAAGGATGGAAACGAATACAGTAAAGTCTCTTTGAAGCATAGAAATATCCACATCATCATCCCAAGGGATGAAGCCCTTATGGTTGATCGCGCCGAGCA
>CAZFVR010000002.1:0-48938 GCA_964522215.1 uncultured Ruminococcus sp.
TGGACATTTTCTTTTTCTGATACAGGCAAAGTGCTTCCGAAACCGAGAGCAGATTATTCCAAAGGACAACTCTATTCGAGAGATAACAGTTTGCCCGCGAGTTATTATACCAAGTACACACAGGAAACGGGAATAACACTTGACAGAACACTATATGATGTTCACCATATTCAGCCGCTGTCATATGGTGGCGACAATAGCTACGATAATCTTATACATCTACCGAAAGAATTACATAAATCAGTAACGGGGTGGTTCCATGGATATTAATTCAAAAAAAGTAAAAGAAACATGGTCGATATACAATAAAGATCGGCACAATTATTTTTCGCTCGGTCTGCGCTATGAAGATCCGCGGACGGCGGAAGAGTATTTTTGCACACCGAAAGGCGCGAAAATATTTGCTTCGTTGGGTGTTGACGGCATTCATTATTGTACCGTCCCGAAACACGGCGACAGTATTTTTGTCGTTAACCCCGAAGCTGGAGATGACCGCTATGTCTTTCCCGTGGCAAAGGATATATGCGAATTTTTTCAACTCATCTCGGCACTGCACGGAACGCAACTGATAGATCAGATCCCTATGTCCGGAAAGGATTGGCTGGAGGCGGAGCTTGCAAGTCATATTGCAAACGAAGATGCCGCGTACAGCGCGGAGCTTTCGGAATTTAAAGATCGATTTGACATCTCACCTCTCGGGATGTCCGCATACGATCTTGTGATGAAACGGTATCGAGAATTCGATCCCGACAGTATAAAGTATACGTCCCTGTATTATGACACTTTGGGGATAGACGAGTGAGTCGCGGTTCTATCAATATTTCAATGTTTTTTCGGTTTTTTGTTGATTTATTTCTCGGTATGTGATAAAATTAAGTATCTCAATTTCAGGAGGCTGAAAAATGTACGATCATTGGAATATGGACACGCTTTACACGGGCGTCGAAGATGAAAAATTTAAAAGTGACTTGCAAAAGTTCGGCGAGGTACCCGCAAAGATAAACGAGCTTGCTGGCAAGTGCGGCAGTATCCCGGATGCGGAGCTTGTGCGGTCATATCTTGAGCTTCAAGAGGGACTGAGCGACCTGGTGGAAAAGCTGTTTTGCTATATGTCACTGCGTGCTTCCGTCAATTCGTCGGATACCGAGGCTATTGCATATATGGGCAGGATGCGTGCGCTGTTTTCGCAAATGTCGGGTGCGGATGCGGTACTGCGCGCTTATATCGGTAAGATAGAGGATCTTGACTCTATCATCGCCGGCGACAGCTTTGTAGGTGAGTTTGCTTATCTCCTCGGCACCATGCGCGACGATGCAAAGCATCTGCTCGGCGGTCGTGAGGAAGCGATAATGGCCAAGTATAATATCTCCGGCGGCTCGGCGTGGAGCGATCTGCGCGATCACCTGACCTCCACAGTCAAGGTCGAGTACCGCGGCGGTGTTACCAATCTTTCTGATATCCGCAACATGGCCTATGAGGATGATCCCGAGGTGCGCCGCACGGCATACGAGGCGGAGATGGCCTCCTATGAAAAGATAAAGGACAGCGTAGCGTTTGCGCTCAACAGCATAAAGATGCAGGCTATAACCGAGGCGGAGCTGCGCGGGTTTGATTCTCCAATGGCAAAGGTGCTTCACAGTTCCAGGCTCAAGCCCGAAACGCTTGATGCACTGCTTGGTGCTATGGTGGAATATATGCCGCATTTCAGACGTTATCTGCGTGCGCTCTCAAAGCTGCTCGGTCACGAGGGCGGATTGCCCTGGTACGATCTTTTTGCACCTGTCGGCAATGATGACAGCAAATACACGCCCGAGGATGCAAGAGCGTATCTTGCAAAGGTGTTTGGTGCGTTTGACGGAGAGCTTGCCGCAATGGTGGATCGTGCATTTGCCGAGGAATGGATCGACTTTTTCCCTGCCGACGGCAAGCGCGGCGGTGCGTTCTGCATGGGTCTGCATTCTATACAGCAGTCCCGCGTGCTCACAAACTTCGGCGGCAGATTTACCGATGTTATGACACTGGCTCACGAGCTTGGCCATGCCTTCCATAACTATTGCATAAAGGATCACCGCGCGCTCAATACAGATTACTCAATGCCTGTCGCCGAGACTGCCTCAAACTTTAATGAGGTGCTGACGATGGACTATGCGCTCTCTCATGCCGAGGGTCGCGACCAGCGGCTGGCGCTGCTCAACGGTAAGCTCTCGGATACCACGCAGATAATCTGCGATATCTACTCTCGCTATCTCTTTGAAAAGTCTGTTATCGACTCTCGCGAGTCCGGCTTTATGTTCCCGGATAAGCTTTGTGAGCTGATGCTTGATGCACAAAAGCAGGCATACGGTGACGGTCTGGACGAAAACTGCATGCACAAATACATGTGGATCTGCAAGAGCCACTATTATTCTGCGGGACTCAGCTTTTATAACTGGCCTTATGCGTTCGGCGGCCTCTTTGCGCAGGGCCTGTTTGCAAAATACAAGGAGATGGGCAAGGACTTTATCCCGCTCTACAAAAAGCTCCTGCACGCAACCACCGTCAACTCTGTTGAGGATACCGCGCTCATCGCGGGCATCGACCTTACCGATCCGAATTTCTGGCGCCGCGGCCTTGACTATTTCGTTGAGCTGATCGACGAATTTGTGGCCCTTGCCGAGGAAAACTGACGATCCGGCCGCAAGGCGTATATAACACGGGACACAGAACCCCCAACAAGGTCGCCAAGGCGACCTTGTTGGGGGTTCGAATTGTGAAGATGCAAAAAATGGGATACCCCAACGAGGTATCCCATTTTTATTGGCGCGTCGTAAGGGACTCGAACCCCCGGCCTTTTGGTTCGTAGCCAAACACTCTATCCAGCTGAGCTAACGACGCAAAGCCCGCAGAAAAGCTTGCTTTCCCTTGGTGCCTATATATGATACCACAAACCGAGTGCTTTGTCAAGTCTTTTTTGAAAAAAATAAAAAATTCTTTTTGCGTTGTACACGTCATACCTTTTCCGAGCCGATGAGGCGGTGCTGTCAAAACGCTGATGGGCATCCCATGCCGCCTTTTGTCCCTAAAGGCCCGCGACGACAAGACTCGATGTAAAAAAATATTGACAACACGGCGGAGAATTGATATAATTAATATGAGGCGGTCTTACCTGTTCGATAATATATTTAAATATATAAAAAACGAACACGGCGGGACGTGCGGAAAGGGAAAGAACTAATGGATATAATTATTTCGGGCGGGCTTTACCGCCTGCTTACAGAGCATTTCGGCATCAGCGGTGTGCCTATGCTGCTTTGGATGATACCGCCGATCCTTGTTTGTGCGGTATGCGGCTATCTGCTTGGCAGTATAAATTCCGCCGTTATAATATCTCGCTCTGTTTTTGGCGATGACGTGCGCCGGCACGGCTCCGGCAACGCGGGCATGACAAACATGTTCCGCACCTTTGGCAAAAAAGGCGGGCTTTTGACCCTTGCGGGGGATATGGGAAAGACCGTCATAGCCGTCCTTGTGGGCTATCTCTGCATGGGATACATGGGTGCGTATCTTGCGGGCATGTTTTGCATCATCGGGCACATGTTCCCGGTGTTTTATAAGTTCCGCGGCGGCAAGGGCGTGCTGGCGGCGGCAACCATGATACTTTTGACCGAGCCGTTGGCATTTGTGGTGCTGGTGGCTATTTTTGCCATAGTTCTGCTTGGCACTCGCATGGTATCCATGGCATCCGCCATGGCGGCACTGCTTTATCCGATGGTATTGAGCGCTGTGTATGCCATGATGACGGGCAATGCAAATGTGGCGGGCATGCGCATGCCGATAGCAGTTTTTATTACCGCTATGATACTTTTTATGCACCGCGAGAACTTCAAACGCATCTATGCCGGCACCGAGCGAAAGATAAATTTCCCCTGGAATCATGATGACGGCGGCCGTGGGACGGACAGCGAGGCAAAAAGACTGAGTGATGCAGATGACATCGAGCGTGATGCCAATGGTGATAAAGACGAGCAGGATACAAGCGCGGCAGTGACAGCCGCCACCAAGGGAGCGAGCGGGGAGCACCGCCGCCGTGTAAGCAAGCATTCAAATTACGGAAAAAAGAAAAAATAACAGACCGAAAAGGCAAATATCAAATATTATGGACGATCAAAAAAACGATACTCTGCTTCGCATGGCGGAGCTGATCTTTCGCGCCTCCGCCGCGGGGGTCATGAAAAAATGTACGCTTTCAATGCCGTGGGCAGGGGAGGCCAAAAACGCCGCTCTGCGCTCGGTTGTGATAGGCGGCGCGCGGATGATACAGGCCGAGACCTTTATGCGGGACGGCAAGGCGCTGCAAAAGAATCTGCAGGAGGCGGATGTTGCCGCCCTCGGCGAGATCCTTGGCGGATATCTGCGCGTAAATCTTATCCTCTCAACGCCGGGCGGCGCATCCTGTGAATTCCGTGCAAATGCCAAGGGCAGGTGCGCCATTATCGGCGAGAGTGCCGTGGCGCGCGCGATAGATGCCGCAGCATCAGCTGGTGGCGATGCTGCAACGTCCGCCGGAAATGATCGCACAAAGCACCGCCTTTTGCGCGGGGACGAGCCATTTTTGCGTGAGCTGGGTGTCAGCTCTCCGGACGGCCGAGTATATGACAAAAAACAGCCAAAGTTTCGGCAGATATGCCGCTTTCTTGAGCATATCCGAGATATCGAGCCGCGCCTGCCTCAGGACGGCGAGCTGCGCATATGCGACCTTTGCTGTGGCAAGAGCTATCTTTCCTTTGCCGTTTATCACTATTTTGCGGTGATACGCGGTCGCAGCGTCAGCATGACGGGGGTGGATCTTAAGCCGGATGTGATAGAATATTGCTCCTCGGTTGCAGCTCGGCTCGGCTATGACGGGCTTGAGTTTATCTGCGGCGATGTTTTGAAATATGACAGTGCCGAGCGCGGTGCGCCGCAGCTGGTGGTATCCCTCCATGCCTGCGATGTGGCAACCGATATCGTACTTACAAAGGCGGCGCAGTGGCACGCCGAGGTGATACTCTCCACCCCCTGCTGTCACCACGCGCTGGCAAATATCATCGATTGCCCCGAGCTTGCCTTTGTTACCGAGCATCCGTTTTTGTCACGCAAGCTCTGCGATGTACTGACGGATGCGGCAAGGCTTGCGCGGCTTTCCGCCGAGGGGTATGATGTCTCCGCTCTTGAATTGACGGATCCCGATGATACCCCCAAAAACGTGATGCTTCGCGCGGTGCGTGAGCGGACGGTGACGGAGGGCGAGCTTGCACGGCGGCGCGGGGAATATGAGTCGATACGCCGCTTTCTTGCAGGCACGGCGGATGCATCCTCCGCTTTGCCGGATATAGTCGAGTAGCTCTCGCGGCAAGCGACAAAGACATTATTGTATATAATAATTAAGTAGAAAACAAGCAGATAAGAACAAGCGCAAAACGAAAGACCTAAAAGACCAGATGGCATCGGTGCGACCACAGCACCTGAAAGGCAGGCGTCCATGACACCACTTAATGCAGAAAAATACATGCGGGAGCTGCCCGTTAAAAATGATATCGGAGCACCGGCAAGGCTCAGCTCGCTCCTGCTTACGATGGGGACGGATAACACGGCGCGCAGGATATTTCACGTATGCTGTGCAGGGCTTTACGCCAGCCACACCGCCGCGCAGTTCAACGCTATCCTTACCGAGGCGGGCATCACATCGGTGCGGCTCTCCTTTGGTGCGCCATTTTCGGGAAATCTCAAGCCGCTTTGGGTAAACGGTGCGCGCCCCTCCATGAACGAGATGGCTGCAATGGTCACCTCCATGTCACAGGCGGTGCGGCGCGACCCCGAGATACGCGAGATAGGTCGCTATGAGGCGCTGGTGGCACTGGGGCTGTCCTTTTGCCGCGCTGTTGATGCCTCGGTGCTGATAACCGATGTAACGGATCTGCCATATCTTTCGCAAAAGCTGTTGCCGCCGGCATCGGTGGTGATACTCGGCGCGGTGTCGGAGGACCCATCGATACTGCTCAGAAACACGATACAAAAGAATACAGACGAGACCGTGAGCGCGGGGCAACGCCCGGAGGTACAGCGTGCCATAATCGACCGCTGTGCTGCGGCGGGATGCCGCTTGACCACCGCCGCAAAGCTTGGTCTGCTCGGCGGACCGGAGATACATTCCTTCTCCTTTGCCGGCTTCACCTTTGGCTATCGCGGGGTGGAGGTCAGATTGCCGTCGGTGTTTTTGTCACTCATCGATTCCGCCTGCGCTGCCATCGATGCCGTGCGTGCAATGCGCCGTGCGGGATTTGAGATAGCCGATGAGGCTGTGGCGGCGGGAATACGCAAAACGCCGGCCGACAGTCATGGCAGGGTGCTTTCAATAAAGCCCGCGGCGGTGGTGGCATCTGTCCCGCCGGAGCTTACCGACCCCGCATGGACGGATGCACAGCGCGAGGTGCTTTTTGATACACTTGTGGCGGATATGAAATACGCCGAGCGCGTGTTCGGCAAACGGGTAAATATCGTGTGGTTGCCGTCGGATACCGTGCCGCCCCGCCTTTTTGCGGCCTTGGAGGCCGGCGGGATCGAATGTAAAGACGTGATCACCGCACATGCGGGAGAGGGTGCGGTCGAAGCTGCAAGGCGCATCGCCCCGGAGCTTGTGGTGCGGCAGGAGGAGATCGTGGCGTATGAGGAGTATGACCGCGCGGGCGGACGGACCTATATCGTCTTCGGCACGCCGGAGAACATCGACCCCGCACTTCCCGCACTTTTGCGCGGCATCACCAATACCATGCAGTGATTGACAGGTAAAAGCTCAAAAGCAGAAAAAACAACAATATCTATATGATAAATACCGACCCTCGGGCAGTCCCGAGGGTCGGTATTTGTCTTTTTTATCGGGTGTGAGGTCGGCTCTCCTCAGCGATGCTGTCCCCCTCGCCACTTGCATCTGCCGCGGCGCGCAGGGCAAGAGTGAGGAGCGGACCGATCATGATCCCTGCTACGCCGAATATCGAAAAGCCGATATACATTGCGGTCAGTGTGAGCAGCGGGTGGATGCCAAGGGTGCGCCCGAGTATCCGCGGCTCAATAAACTGCCTTATTATCTCGATCACTGCAAAGATCACTATAAGCCCCACACCGCGCCCCGGGTGACCCATTATCATCTCTATCCCGCCCCAGGGGATCAGAACCGTGCCGATGCCGAGGACGGGCAGGATGTCTATAAGTGAGATGAGTACCGCAAGAATGAATGCGTAATCGATCCCGAGTATCAAAAAGCCAATGTAGAGCTGAATGAAGGTTATGCCGAGTATGATCAGATAAGCTTTTATATAGCCCGCGGCGGTCATGGCGGCGCGGCGGCGCAGCTCGGGAATGCTCCCGCGTATGCTTTTTGGCAGAACGCGGGTGACGGCATCAAGTATCCGTTGCCGATCAAGGGCAAAGTAAAAGGCAGATATCACTGCAACGGTCAGCGACAAAAGGATGGAGGGCATTGCCGCTATTGCCGAAGCGGCAAGGGCGGGGAGCTTTGAGGTCAGCTCGCCCAAAAGCTTGCCGGCAATACTGCCCATGGCAGTGTCTATTCCCTCAAAAAATCCGGCAAGCTCCTCGCGCTCACGCAGATGCCCGAGTATGGGCAGGCGCGAGCCGAGAGAATCAAAGAGCTCCACCGCACGCCCGATCATGCCCCCGATGGCATCGGTGCGCTCTCCTCCTGCTATCAGTGAGCCAAGTTCCATGGCCGCGCGGTCGATCGCCATCGCCGCCAGTGTAAATATCAAGGCCCAGATCGCGAGCACCGTCAGGGATATGCAGAGCCGCGACGGCAGGTGAGAGCCGGAGGCTAAGCGCTTGGCTATCGGCAGGGCGGCAGAGGCCACCAGCCACGCTGCCAAAAAGGGAAGGGCGATGCCAAGCATATATTTGCCCGCCAGATATATGCCTCCGGCGGCGCACAGGAGGCAAAAAAGCCTTGCCGCTCGCCCCTCCCAGTTGGGGCGATCATCCTTTGTGTCCTGCGGTGGTCTTGAGCTCATTGGGAGATTCCTTTCCTAATATATAATGTGGGAGCTTACGGAACTTCGCGCCTATCATATACATGCTGCATGCCATCAAGCAAAGCGTGTATCTCCTACCGCGCCGCCGGAGGCGGCTTTTTTATCATTACATAGATATTTACCTTGGCGGGGGGAAAATATTCACAAGCAGAGACGCTGGAGGTGCGATTTTGGTGCCGTGGGCGAAAAAACACGTGCCGAGAAAATAATTTTTAAATTTTTTTGCATAATCCCTTGACATGGCCGATTTCGAGTGATATAATAATACACTGAATTATAATCGCTTAATATGTCAAAAAACGGCCGCCGACATGTCGGCGTATCGGCTTTTGCAGCCGATGAGAGTGGGGAAAATATCTCGGGGGAGATGCATTTTCGGCACTTTGCACGTTTTTTTGGTGTGAAGTGAGCGTTTAAACTACGTTGAATGGAGTGATTGATTTAATGGTCCATACCACCGACCAGCAGCTTGGCAGAAATGTTCTGCGTAAAAGCTTTTCCAAAACGCGAACGACGCTTGAGATCCCGAATCTCATAGAGATCCAAACAAAATCCTACAAATGGTTCCTCGAGGAGGGACTTATGGAGGTACTTCGGGATGTTTCGCCGATCGTAGACTACTCCGGCAATCTTTCCATCGAGTTCGTGTCCTTTTCGCTTGATTCCAAGCCGAAATACCCGGTCGAGGAGTGCAAGGAAAGAGATGTGAACTATGCCGCACCGCTTAAGGTCAATGTCCGCCTTACCAACAAGCTGACGGGCGAGGTAAAGCAAACGGATATATATATGGGCGACTTCCCGCTCATGACCGAAAACGGTACCTTTGTTATCAACGGTGCCGAGCGCGTTATCGTTTCCCAGATCATCCGTTCACCCGGTATCTATTACGAATCCGATATAGATAAAGCGGGTAAAAAGACCTTTGCCGCCACCGTCATCCCCTACCGCGGAGCATGGCTTGAGTACGAGATAGACAGCAACGGCGTTATGAATGTTAGAATAGATAAAAACCGCAAGATGCCGGTAACTATGCTCATTCGTGCGCTTGGTCTGACCCTTGATCCCGCCACTGGCACACTTGCATCCGATATCGGTAATGACGAGGCCATCTATGCCATGTTCGGCGAGGAGCCCAGCCTTAAGATCACGATAGAAAAGGATGAGAGCAACGATCTTGCCTCCCGCAATCGTTCGGATGCCGCTGTTGAATCTCTGCGCGAGATATACAAAAAGCTTCGTCCCGGCGAGCCTGTGCAGATCGATGCGGCGATGAACCTCATCAATAATTATTTCTTTGATCCCAAAAAATATGACATAGCTCCGGTAGGACGCTATAAATTTGATAAAAAGCTTGCCATTGCCCCTCGTGTGGCCAACAAGCGCACCGCGGAGGATATCATAAGCCCCCTGACAGGCGAGGTCCTGTTTGAGGCCGGACATGTGATCACTCCCGAGGATGCTCGCGTCATCGAGAATGCGGCGGTAAACGAGGTCATCCTCTCCCTCGATAACGGCGACCGCGTTAAGGTGTTCTCCAATAACACCTGCTGGCCTGCAGAGGTGATAGGTGACGATCTGCATGACTGCGGCGTTCGCGAAAAGGTACGCACCCCCGTTTTGCTCTCCATCATGGAGGAGTGCGGCGGTGATATCGATGCCATAAAGGCAAAGGTGCGCTCACGCATGGCAGAGCTTTGCCCCAAGCACATCACACATGATGATATATTCGCTTCAATAAACTATATGCTCGGTCTTACCCATGATATCGGCTCGACCGACGATATAGACCATCTCGGCAACCGCCGCATCCGTTCTGTCGGTGAACAGCTGCAAAACCAGATGCGCATAGGCTTTTCGAGAATGGATAAGATCATCAAGGAGCGCATGACCACACAGGATACCGAAAAGCTCACCCCCCAAGCACTTATCAATATCCGCCCCGTGGCAACCGCTATCCGCGAGTTCTTCGGCTCGTCTCAGCTCTCGCAGTTCATGGATCAGGCCAACCCCCTGGCCGAGCTTACTCACAAGCGCCGTCTTTCGGCACTCGGTCCCGGCGGTCTTTCCCGTGACCGCGCATCCTTTGATGTTCGTGACGTTCACTACACCCACTACGGTCGTATGTGCCCCATAGAAACGCCTGAAGGTCCTAATATCGGTCTTATCTCCTATCTTGCGACATATGCTCGCATCAGCGATTACGGCTTTATTGAGGCTCCCTACCGCCGAGTGGACAAGGAGCGCCATGTCGTTACCGACGAGATAGTCTACATGACCGCCGATGTTGAGGACAGATACATTATCGCGCAGGCCAGCGAGCCGCTGGATGATGAGGGACATTTCATCAACAGCAAGGTGACGGCGCGTGACCGCAACGAGTTTATCGAGATAGAGAGCGACAGAGTCGACTTTATGGATGTCTCCTCAAAGATGGTCGTTTCCGCCGCAACGGCGATGATCCCCTTCCTTGAGAACGATGATAACTCCCGTGCTCTGATGGGATCAAACATGCAGAAGCAGGCGGTGCCGCTTATGGTGACCGATTCCCCCATCGTTGGTACGGGTATGGAATACAAGGTCGCTACCGACTCCGGTGTTGTGGTGCTTGCAAAGCGCGCGGGTCGCGTGGTACACGTTGAGGCAGACAAGATAGTTATTGCCTGCGAGGATGGTCACCGCGATCTTTACGAGCTTATAAAGTTCAAGCGCACCAACCAGGGTACCTGCTGCAACCAGCGCCCGATAGTCAAGGAGGGCGATATGGTGGAGGCCGGCGATCCCATTGCCGACGGACCTGCAACCTCGCAGGGTGAGGTCGCACTCGGTAAGAACGCCCTTATCGGCTTTATGACATGGGAGGGCTACAACTACGAGGATGCCGTTCTGCTTAACGAAAAGCTGGTAAGAAACGATGTTTACACCTCGCTTCACATTGAGGTATACACACATGAGGCGAGAGACACCAAGCTCGGCCCGGAGGAGATCACACGTGAGATCCAAAACGTCGGCGATGATGCTCTGCGCAATCTTGATATAAACGGTGTCGTAAAGAAAGGCACCGAGGTACATGCGGGTGATATCCTTGTTGGTAAGATCACGCCCAAGGGCGAGACCGACCTTACCGCCGAGGAAAGACTGCTTCGCGCCATATTCGGTGAAAAGACCCGCGAAACACGTGATACATCCCTGCGCCTGCCGCACGGCGAGTCGGGTATCGTCGTTGACGTGCGTACATTCTCGCACGATCAGGGCGACGAGCTTCCTGCCGGCGTCAACAAGGTCGTTCACGTTTATATAGCTCAAAAGCGTAAGATCTCCGTAGGTGACAAAATGGCAGGTCGCCACGGTAACAAGGGTGTTGTATCTCGCATACTGCCTCCCGAGGATATGCCCTTCCTGCCGGACGGCACACCTCTTGATATCGTTCTGAACCCGCTGGGCGTTCCTTCCCGAATGAACATAGGTCAGGTGCTTGAGGTCCACCTCGGCATTGCCGCGCGTAAGCTCGGTTGGAAGATCATGACCCCTGTATTCGACGGTGCGAACGAAAAGGACATTCTTGAATGCATGAAGATGGCGGGCATGTGGCGCGATGTCTTCCCGGGCGAGAATGTTGACGGTAAGGAGACCCGCGAGGTCACAAATCCCGACACCGGCGAGACCAAGCTGCAGGTAATTGACGGCAAGACCGTGCTTTATGACGGCCGTACCGGCGAGGCGTTTGATAACCCTGTAACCGTTGGTATAATGTATTATCTTAAGCTCCATCACCTGGTCGATGATAAGATCCACGCCCGTTCAAACGGCCCGTACTCTGTCATCACACAGCAGCCGCTCGGCGGTAAGGCGCAGTTCGGCGGACAGCGCTTTGGTGAGATGGAAGTCTGGGCACTTGAGGCTTACGGCGCTGCGTATACTCTCCAGGAGATACTCACCGTCAAGTCGGATGATATCAACGGTCGCCGCAAGGCATACGAGGCTATCATCCAGGGTGAGAACATCCCCACCCCGGGCGTTCCCGAGTCCTTTAAGGTCTTGATGAAAGAGCTGCAGTCGCTGGCACTCGACATCAGAGTGCTCAACAAGGATGGCGAGGAGATCTCTCTCTCCAACGTTTGCGTTGACGAGCCGTCACCCTATCTTAATAAAAACGATGCCGATGCCGTTGAGGATGCCATCGGTCAGACCATCACCCCCGATGACTTTGCCGATCACTTTATCTTTGACGACGAAGATGATGACGACGATGCCGACGGTGACGACTATGGCGCGGATGATGATTTTGACGACGGCATTGATGACAATGGTCTGTCGGATAACGAATGACCGAACCGGAGGAAAATGCTTTGGAAAATAATGTGTTTGATTCGATCAAAATAGGTCTGGCATCCCCGGATATGATCAGAGCGTGGTCGCACGGCGAGGTAACAAAGCCGGAGACCATAAACTACCGTACCCTCAAGCCGGAGGTGGGAGGTCTTTTCTGTGAACGTATCTTTGGCCCGACCAAGGATGGCGCTTGCTCCTGCGGAAAATACAAAAACTCCCACAATCTGCGTGAGACCATCATATGCGATAAGTGCGGTGTTGAGGTCACCACCAAAAAGGTACGCCGTGAGCGTATGGGACATATAGAGCTTGCCGCTCCCGTGTCTCACATTTGGTACTTTAAGGCCTCCCCCTCGCGCATGGCTCTGGTGCTTGATATCTCATCAAAGCAGCTTGAGCAGGTGCTCTACTTTGCCGAAAATATCGTTCTCGATCCCGGCACCACTCCGCTTGAGCGCGGAATGGTGCTGAGCGAAAAGCAGTATCAGGAATACCGCGAGATGTATGAGAACGAGTTCCGCGTTGGCATGGGCGCTGAGGCTATAAAGGAGCTTTTGGCCTCTATCAATGTTGATGAGCTGGCCGAGAACCTCAAGGAGGAGCTTAAGACCACAACGAGCCAGAAAAAGGCAAGACTTATAAAGCGCCTGGAGGTCATCGAGGCCTTCCGCAAGTCCGGCAACAAACTTGAGTGGATGATACTTGATGTCATTCCCGTTCTGCCTGCCGATATCCGTCCCATGGTACAGCTGGACGGCGGCCGCTTTGCCTGCTCCGACCTTAACGAGCTCTATCGTCGTGTTATCAGCCGTAACAACCGTCTGAGAAAGCTGATAGAGATCCACACCCCCGAGATAGTTATAAGAAACGAAAAGCGTATGCTCCAGGAGGCCGTGGATGCACTTATCGATAACGGTCGCCGCGGCAAGCCGGTAACAGGCTCCTCCAACCGTCCGCTCAAGTCACTCTCCGAGATGCTGCGCGGTAAGCAGGGACGCTTCCGTCAAAACCTGCTTGGTAAGCGTGTTGACTATTCCGGTCGTTCGGTCATAGTTGTAGGCCCCTCCCTTAAGATCTACCAGTGCGGTCTGCCCAAGGAGATGGCCCTGGAGCTCTTTAAGCCCTTTGTGGTCAAGAGACTGGTCGAGATGGGCAAGGCGACTAACGTCAAGGATGCTCAAAAGAAGATCGACCGCGCGCAGATCAATAATGATGAGGTCTGGGATGCGCTTGAAAATGTAATAAAGGAGCACCCCGTGCTGCTTAACCGTGCGCCTACACTGCACCGTCTGTCGATACAGGCATTCGAGCCTGTTTTGGTGGATGGCCGTGCGATAAGACTGCACCCGCTGGTGTGTACGGCATTCAACGCCGACTTTGACGGTGACCAGATGCCTGTTCACGTTCCGCTTTCCGCCGAGGCACAGGCTGAGGCTCGCTTCCTTATGCTCTCCGCCAACAACCTCCTAAAGCCTGTTGACGGTCGCGCTGTTACTGTTCCTACGCAGGATATGATCCTCGGATCCTACTATCTTACCATGGAAAAGCCCGGAGAGCCGGGTGAGGGCGGCGCATATCGTGATTACAACGAGGCGATAATGGCATACGCCAACGGACAGCTGGGCCTGCACGTTAAGATAAAGGTAAGAAACGAGCGCGAGGTGGGCGGTGTTGTAAGATCCCGCACCATAACCACCACGCTCGGACGTATGATATTCAACCGTCAGATCCCGCAGGATCTCGGCTTTGTGGATCGCAATGACGAGGATCACCTGTTTGATCTTGAGGTAGACTTTATAGTCACAAAGAAGGAGCTTGGTGCCATCATCAACGCCTGCATCAAAAAGCACGGCTCGGCGATCACCGCCAAGATGCTTGATGCTATCAAGGAGATGGGATATAAGTATTCCACACGTGCCTCCTTCTCTATCTCGGTCTACGATATGACCATTCCGAAGACAAAAGCGGAGATCATTAAGAATGCCGAGAATACCGTTGCCAAGATCGGTAAGTACTATCAGCGCGGCGAGCTTTCCGAGCAGGAAAGGTACGAGCGCGTTATCGATATCTGGAACCGCACCACCGCCGATGTTACGAGCGAGCTGCAAAAGTCCTTCTCCACCTTTAACCCGATCAAGATCATGTCTGATTCCGGTGCTCGTGGATCTATGACGCAGATGCGCCAGCTGGCCGGTATGCGCGGACCGATGTTTGCTACAAACGGTAAAACGATGGAGATCCCGATCAAGTCTAACTTCCGTGAGGGAATGAAGATATTTGAGTACTTTATGGGTGCTCGAAGCTCCCGTAAGTCGCTTTCCGATACCGCTCTGCGTACCGCAGACTCCGGATACCTTACAAGACGTCTGGTCGATGTCTCGCAGGAGGTCATCATCCGCGAGGAAAAGTGCGATACAAAGCACGGCGCGTGGATAAAGGCGATAGCCGACGGATCTGCCGCCAAGCCGCTTGAGAGCCTGGAGGACAGACTTATCGGCCGTTACACCATGGGTCCTGTTATCGATCCCAACACGGGTGAGATGATAGCGGACGATGATGTGATGCTGACCGAGGCCATGGTAAAGCGCATCGTTGATGCGGGCATCGAGGCAGTTCAGATCAGAACCGTCATACACTGCCATGCACGTCACGGTATCTGCGCTCACTGCTACGGCGCGGACCTTGCCTCCGGCAGGCTCGTCAGTGTTGGCGAGGCCGTTGGTATCATCGCGGCACAGTCCATCGGTGAGCCCGGTACACAGCTTACGATGCGTACCTTCCACTCCGGTGGTGTTGCAGGCTCGGATATCACACAGGGTCTTCCCCGTGTTGAAGAGCTGTTTGAGGCAAGAACGCCCAAAAAGCCCGCCATCATGTCTGAGATCGACGGCGTTGCCGAGATCGTTCCGGATGAGAACCCCAATATCCAGGATATTATCGTCACACCTATGGACGGTGGCGAGTCTGTCAGATATCAGATCCCCTACGGCCGCCGCATGACCGTCAAGGACGGTGATCGCGTTGCCAAGGGCGATGCACTGACCGAGGGTTCAAAGAGCCCTGCCGATATCATGAATATACTCGGTCTTGATGCCGTGTATGATTATATCATCAGTGAGACTCAGCGTGTTTACCGCGCACAGTCTGTTAACATCAACGATAAGCATATCGAGGTTATTGCACGTCAGATGACACGTAAGGTGCGCGTCAACGAGGCGGGCGATACCACCATGCTTACAGGTTCTGTCGTTTCTCTCAACGAGTTTGAGGATGAGAACGCAAAGATCGACCTCCGCGTAGCAGAGGGCGAACGCGATCTTCGCCGCGCCGAGGGCGAGCAGGTACTGCTTGGTATCTCCAAGGCCGCATTGCAGACAGAGTCCTTCCTCTCCGCCGCATCCTTCCAGGAGACCACAAAGGTCCTGACCGAGGCCGCTATCAAGGGCAAGGTAGACCACCTGCTGGGTCTTAAGGAGAACGTTATCATCGGTAAGCTCATTCCTGCCGGAACCGGTATGCAGTGCTACGCCGATATGGACGTTATGGAGACGGAGACCGAGCACGAGTCGGAGGGCGATCTCGCATCGGGTCAGTAAGATCCGGGCACACGCCGCATGATATTTAATATTCGGTCGATAAGACCGAGTTCGGCCCACCGCATATAGTTTTTGGCGGCCGCGCTGTGACTTTTGCACACAGCGCGGCCGCGCGGAGGGCGCAAAATTGTGCAAATAGCAGAAAAATATCTTGATTCTATGCCGTCCTTGACAAAGGGCGGCAAAAATGATATAATATAATGTAATTGTTTGCGGAAAAAATCCCTTTCCGCTATCAATGCTGCCGAAAAAGCGGCAAAATTGCATGCTTTGTCGGTATATAAACATATTTCGGAAGAAGGAGGAAACAAAGTCAGAATGCCAACCTTTAACCAGCTTGTCAGACAGGGACGCAGCGATAAGGTGACAAAGTCGAAGTCTCCTGTGCTTCAGCACGGCTTCAACACCATCGAAAACGCGGCTACCGATCTGCCCTCGCCCCAGAAACGCGGCGTATGCACCAAGGTAACGACAACCAGCCCCAAAAAGCCTAACTCTGCTCTTCGTAAGATCGCCAGAGTACGTCTTACCAACGGACTTGAAGCTACGACCTACATTCCCGGCGAAGGACACAACCTGCAGGAGCACTCGGTCGTTCTCATCAGAGGCGGTCGTGTTCGTGACCTGCCCGGTGTGCGTTATCACATCATCCGCGGCACGCTTGACGCCCAGGGCGTAGCGGCACGCAGACAGGCGCGTTCCAAATACGGAACAAAAGTACCCAAAGCAGCAGGCAAGAAATAATTCGCCGGCTCGGGCTTGCGCTGCGGCATAAAATGCCCATGCATGAGCCAAGGGTAAAAGGTATCAGCATATTTGCATGTCCAGGACTGCCGGATTTATGTTTATAAATTGGCAATGACGTGCGCTTACAAAAGAGTAAAAATGTGCTTTTGAGTACCTGTGATTTCATTTTCAAAATTAATGAAGGAGGGAAGTACAGTGCCGAGAAGAGGTCGTATATCCAAGAGAGACGTACTGCCGGATCCGCTTTACAAGTCCAAGCTCGTAACAAAGCTTATCAACAATGTAATGCTGGACGGTAAGAAGGGAGTTGCCCAGAAGATCGTTTACGATGCATTTGCCACCGTAGAGGAGAAGACAGGTAAGAATCCCCTTGAAGTATTTGTTGCCGCTCTTGAGAACATCATGCCCAAGCTTGAAGTTAAGGCTCGCCGTGTAGGTGGTTCCACCTATCAGGTGCCGCTTGAAGTTAAGGCAGAAAGACGTCAGACTCTGGGTCTTCGCTGGCTGGTGGGATTTGCCAGAAAGCGTGGAGAGCGTACAATGGCAGAGCGTCTTGCAGCCGAGATAATCGATGCAACGAACAATGCCGGCGGAGCTTTCAAGAAGAAAGAAGAGACTCACAGAATGGCAGAGGCGAACAAGGCGTTCGCTCACTACAGATATTGATCACCTGCTGTCAGCAAGGTTATATCTGCGGTGTTATTTGGTCTAAACGATTAACGTTTAAGGTCAAAGAATACCTAATTTAAGTTTTTTAGTTTAAGTAATAAAAGTAACGCGGCAGGTCGCGGGGCTTTCCCCAAGGTCGGCTGCAAAAGAAGAATCAGTAAGGAGACATAGAATTCCATGCCAAGAGAATATCCGCTCGAAAGGGTCAGAAATATCGGTATAATGGCACACATCGATGCCGGTAAGACCACGACCACAGAGCGTATCTTGTTCTACACGGGTAAAACGCATAAGCTCGGAGAGACTCACGAGGGCGCAGCCACGATGGACTGGATGGAGCAGGAACAGGAGAGAGGTATTACCATCACCTCTGCTGCCACCACATGCTTTTGGGCCCATTCCGACTTTCACAATGATCCCGCAAAAGTAAAGGCAAACACGCACCGCATCAATATAATTGATACTCCCGGTCACGTGGACTTCACTGTCGAAGTGGAGCGTTCGCTGCGCGTGCTTGACGGCGCCGTGGCGGTATTCTGCGCAAAGGGTGGTGTCGAGCCTCAGTCTGAAACTGTATGGAGACAGGCTACCAAATACTCGGTTCCCCGCATAGCCTATGTCAATAAAATGGACATAATGGGCGCAAACTTTTTCCGTGTCGTGGATATGATGAAGGACAGGCTTCACGCTAATCCTGTTCCGATCCAGCTCCCCATTGGCAAGGAAGATACCTTCAAGGGGATAATTGACCTTATCAACATGGTTGCCGATGTTTATTATGATGACCTCGGCAAGGACATGAGAGTTGAGGAGATCCCTGCCGATATGCTTGAGATGGCACAGCAGTACCATAACGAGCTTATCGAAAAGGTATCCGAGGTTGACGAGGAACTCTTTGAGAAGTACGTCGCCGAGGAAGAGATAACCGTCCCCGAGATCAAGGCCGCCCTGCGCAAGGCGACACTTGAGAACCGTCTTGTACCCGTTATCTGCGGAACGTCCTTTAAGAACAAGGGTGTGCAGAAGCTGCTTGACGCTGTTGTTGACTATATGCCCTCGCCTCTCGATGTTCCGCCTATCAAGGGCATCGATGCAGACACCGAGGAGGAGACCGAGCGCCGCGCATCCGATGATGAGCCTTTCTCTGCTCTCGCATTTAAGATCGCGACCGACCCCTATGTGGGTAAGCTCTGCTTCTTCCGTGTCTATTCCGGCGTAGCAACAGTCGGCTCTACCGTCTACAATGCCACAAAGGGTACACGTGAAAGACTTGGACGTATAGTCCAGATGCACGCCAACAACCGTAAGGATGTTGAGGAGGTACGCACCGGTGATATCGCCGCTGTCGTATCCGTAAAGAATACAACAACAGGTGATACATTCTGCGACGAAAAGCATCCTGTTATACTTGAGTCGATGGAGTTCCCGGAGCCTGTTATAAGAGTTGCTATCGAGCCCAAGACCCGCGCGGGTCAGGAGAAGATGATGGAGGCTCTTATGAAGCTGGCAGAGGAGGATCCCACCTTCCGCACCTACACCGATGATGAGACCGGCCAGGTCATCATTGCAGGTATGGGTGAGCTCCACCTTGAGATCATCGTTGACAGACTTCTGCGCGAGTTCAAGGTAGAGGCCAACATCGGCGCGCCCCAGGTCGCCTACAAGGAGACCATCAAAAAGGCAGTCGAGCAGGATACAAAGTTCGCTCGTCAGAGCGGCGGTCACGGCCAGTATGGTCATGTTGTTATCAAGCTTGAGCCGAACGAGCCCGGCAAGGGCTTTGAGTTCGTTAATGCTATCACAGGCGGTGTTATTCCCAAGGAATACATCCCCGCTGTTGAGGCAGGTATCCGCGGTGCAATGGAGAGCGGTGTCCTTGCGGGCTACAACGTAGTTGACGTTAAGGTCACACTGTTCTTCGGTTCCTACCACGAGGTCGACTCCTCCGAGATGGCATTTAAGGTCGCCGGATCGATGGCATTTAAGGATGCTATGAGAAAGGCAGATCCTACTCTTACCGAGCCTATCATGAAGGTCACCGTTATCGTTCCCGACACATACATGGGCGACGTTATGGGTGACATCATCAAGCGCCGCGGCGAGATCATCCGCAACGAGTCCCAGACGGGCGGTGTGTGGGAGATCGATGCGCACGTGCCGCTGTCCGAGATGTTTGGATACGCTACCGCTTTGCGTTCTCGTACCCAGGGTCGCGGTCAGTACACCATGGAGCCCAGCCACTTTGCCGAGGTTCCCAGATCCGTGCTTGAGACTATCGTTGCAAAGCGTCAGACAAATAACTGATAGCTTTGAGTGACGATATCGCTGGCAGCTTACGGATCGTAATTATTACTAACTCCCGCGGGGAGACCTGCGGTGGGACGGCAGCGCGGCCCATGCCGCGCAGCCGAAAGATCATATAACGGTATAAAACCAAAAACCTATTAAAAATTAAAATAACAAAACAATTGCAGGAGGATTCCAAAAATGGGAAAGGCCACATTTGAACGCACAAAACCCCACGTAAACATTGGTACCATCGGTCACGTTGACCATGGTAAGACCACTCTGACCGCTGCCATTACAAAGTATCTCTCTCTCGGCAACGGCAACATCGAATTCATGGCATACGACCAGATCGATAACGCCCCCGAAGAGAAGGCAAGAGGTATCACAATCAATACCCGTCACGTTGAGTACGAGACTGTAAACCGTCACTATGCTCACGTTGACTGCCCCGGCCACGCTGACTATGTTAAGAACATGATCACCGGTGCTGCCCAGATGGACGGCGCTATCCTTGTTGTTGCAGGTACCGACGGTCCTCTTCAGCAGACTCGTGAGCACGTTCTTCTTGCTCGTCAGGTTGGCGTTCCCGCCATCGTCGTTTTCATGAACAAGACTGACCTTGTTGATGATGATGAGCTGCTCGACCTCGTCGAGATGGAGATCCGTGACCTCCTCTCCGAGTACGACTTCCCCGGTGATGATATTCCGATCATCCGCGGTTCCGCTCGTGAGGCTCTTGAGTCCGCATCCACAGACCCCAACGATCCCGTGTACGCTCCTATCAAGGAACTCATGGACAACGTTGACAGCTATATCCCCACCCCTGAGCGCAAGGCAGACCTGCCCTTCCTTATGCCTGTTGAGGACGTTTTCTCCATCTCCGGTCGTGGCACCGTTGCTACCGGTCGTGTTGAGCGTGGTACAGTTAAGGTTGGCGACACTGTTGAGATCGTCGGTCTTACCGAAGAGAAGCGCTCCGTCGTTGTAACCGGTGTTGAGATGTTCCACAAGCTCCTGCCCCAGGCAGAGGCCGGCGATAACATCGGCTGCCTCCTCCGCGGCGTTGCCAAGGACGAGATCGAGCGTGGACAGGTTCTCTGCAAACCCGCTTCCGTTCATCCTCACACCAAGTTCAAAGGCCAGGTATACGTTCTGACCGAAAAAGAAGGCGGCCGTAAGAAACCCTTCGTATCCGGTTACAGACCTCAGTTCTACTTCAGAACCACCGACGTTACCGGTGTTATCGAGCTTCCCGAAGGCGTTGATATGTGCCGTCCCGGCGACCACGTCACCTTCACCGTTGAGCTCATCACTCCTATCGCTTGCGAGCAGGGTCTCCGTTTCGCTATCCGTGAAGGCGGCAGAACCGTTGGTTCGGGCGTTGTTTCCGAGATTGTCGAATAATTTTAATTTCGAATTTTTCGGTTTGGGACTGCCGCGCTACGGTGCGGCGGTCCCTTTTAAATCTTTTGGAGCTGTGATCCTCACGATTCTAAAAAACTAATAAAGACCAATAAGATCTTTGGGGATGGGTGTAATTCCATACCGGCGGTAAAGCCCGCAAGCGTTGAGCCGAACAGGTGAGATTCCTGTGCCGACGGTCATAGTCCGGATGGGAAAAGATCGGGTGTGTCATGTTGCCGAGCCGAGCCGCTGTGACGAGCCGCTGTGCCGAGCCGCGAGCTTTGCCGAATGCGCATGCCGCGCCGGTTTCTTTTTCCGGAATGAATATTATGAATATTATATTTATTTTTTCGGAGGGAAACAAAAATGAAAAGCAAGACCATATTTACTACCAGAAAAATGACCGTTACGGCGGTCATGTCGGCGGTTGCGTTTATTTTAATGCTGCTTGAGTTCTCAACGCCGCTGACACCCGCATTTTTGAAATTTGACTTTTCCGATCTGCCTGCCTTTATCACAGCGTTTGCACTGGGGCCTGTGTGGGGCGCGGCAGTTGAGCTTATAAAAAATCTTTTGCATATGCCTTTTTCGCATACATCCTGTGTGGGCGAATTTGCAAACTTTCTTGTCGGCGCGGCAATGGTCCTGCCGGCGGGGCTGTTGTATCGCAAAATGACCACGCGCCGCGGTGCGCTCATTGCCTGCGTGGTGGGAGCGGTCGTGTCTGCGGCTGTCAGCTTTCCGGTGAATTATTTTATTACATATCCCTTTTTCGGCAGCTTCATGGGGATCGAAAACATTGTTGCCATGTACAGTGCCATTATCCCCCCCGCAAACACTTTGGTGCGCGCATTGCTTATTGTAAATGTGCCGTTCACTCTGGTAAAGTGCCTCTGCTGTGCAGTGATAACCTTTTTGGTGTATAAGCATATCTCCCCGATACTTAAAGGAACACGCAAAAGGGCAGGGCAGGGCTAAAGCATGGCGGCAGGGGCGTGAATGTTATACCTGCTTGCCGCCAATAAACATGCCGCCGTGCGCGGCCAAACAAAACGGAGATAAAAATAATGGTAGAAGCGATCAAAGCCTTTTTTACAGAAACGGTCGGCCCGTATTTCAGTGTTTTTTTCTGTTCGATGATACCTATCATCGAGCTGCGCGGAGCAATACCCATGGGCGCGGCACTGGGGCTCCCATGGTGGCAGAATTATCTTATCAGCGTCTTCGGCAATATGCTGCCGGTCCCGATAATACTGCTTTTTGTGCGTAGTGTGCTGGGTTGGATGGCCGCCTCAAAGGTAAAATTTCTCTCCGGCGTTGCCCGTTGGGTCAATGCCAAGGCTGAAAAAAACCGCGCAAAGATAGAAAAATATTCTTTTTGGGGAGTAGCGCTTTTTGTGGCCATCCCCCTGCCCGCTACGGGAGCATGGACCGGCTCGCTTGTGGCTGCAACCATCGAGATGCGATTTTGGAAGGCTATGCTTTCCGCACTGATCGGCGTTATGATCGCGGGCGGAATAATGACACTTGCCTCCTATGGTGTGGTGGCCGCATTTAAGATCTTTGCATAGATCGCACTTTTTGCGCGTTCAGTATTGACAATCCGCGCGCTGTGTGATACAATATAATCAGATGAATATTGATCTTATCAAGAGTGACGTAAGGACAGGCCTGATGATGTCACAGCAACCTACCGATTGGCAAGGTGCTAAATCCTGACAGATGAGACGTAAGCGGCTCGGTCTGTCCGGGCCGCTTTTCTTGATCGGTCTCAAAGGAAAGGAAGCAAAACAAAACATGAACACACAAACAAACGAAAAGCAGATGGGCGGCGCACCCGCCTGCGGTCGGCATTACTTTACATCCGAGTCGGTAACAGAGGGGCATCCCGATAAGCTTTGCGATAAGATATCCGATGCCGTGCTTGATGAGCTTTTGCGGCAGGATCCCATGTCGCGCGTGGCTTGTGAGGTCACCTGCACGACAGGACTCATCCTTATCATGGGCGAGATAACCACCGAGGGGTGTGTTGATTTTCAGCAGGTCGCGCGTGACACGGTAAGAGCCGTGGGCTACGACCGCGCAAAATACGGCTTTGACTGTGACAGCTGTGCTGTCATCAGCTCGGTGCATGAGCAGTCCCCGGATATCGCACTTGGAGTTGACCGCTCCTATGAGGCTAAAAACGGTGAATCGGATGGTCTTGATACCGGTGCAGGTGACCAAGGTCTTATGTTTGGCTATGCCTGCAACGAGACACCCGAGCTTATGCCCCTGCCCATTTCGCTGGCTCACAAGCTTGCCCTGAAGCTTACCGAGGTGAGAAAAAACGGCACTATCCCCTATCTCCGCCCGGACGGTAAAACGCAGGTGACGGTAGAGTATGACGGCGACCGCCCGGTGCGTGTGGATACGATAGTCGTCTCCTCACAGCACAGCGATACCGTAACGTTGGCACAGATCCGCGCCGATATCGAGCGCGAGGTGATCAATACCACTGTCCCCGCCGAGCTGCTTGATGAGAATACCAAGATATACGTAAACCCCACCGGCCGCTTTGTTATAGGCGGTCCTATGGGAGACAGCGGTCTTACCGGCCGCAAGATCATAGTTGATACTTACGGCGGATATGCTCGCCACGGCGGCGGAGCTTTCTCCGGCAAGGATCCCACAAAGGTCGACCGTTCGGCATCCTATGCCGCACGTTATGTTGCCAAAAATATCGTTGCCGCGGGTCTGGCCGAGCGTTGCGAGATCCAAGTCGCCTACGCCATCGGTGTTGCACGTCCCGTTTCTGTTTTGGTGGATACCTTCGGTACAGGTAAATACCCGGACGAGCAAATTGCCGCCGCGGTATCCGAGTGCTTTGACTTCCGCCCCGCTGCGATAATCAACAAGTTTGATCTGCGCCGCCCGATCTACTCGCAGGTGGCCGCATACGGACATATGGGACGTGAGGAGCTGGATCTTCCTTGGGAGCGCCGCGATCTTGTTCCCGCACTGCTGAGCGCGCTTAACTGATCGTTTGCGCACCTCCGCCGTATAGTTGCATATAATGTTAATGATGCAATTATGCAATTATGCAATAGGTAAGGATGCCACGTGGCATACCATCATACGGCGGAGGTCCTAATGCAGATATTTTTTGATGTTTTTGTAGCAGTGCTCGCCGTGTTTGGCGGGTATTCTGCACTAAAGCTGTTATCCGAGCGGTGCTTGACCCCGCGGCGCTTTAGACCCGCGGTCGCCTTGCATCTTGACGGCAACGAGGATGACGAGCTGATAGCGGCAATGGCGGAGGGCGCCGGCGCTATGTGGGTTCATTCGCGCCGCTTAGTGATATTGACTCCTCCCGCCGCGGACGGTGGGGCGGCGTTTGCCGAACGCGTGTCAAGGCTTTGCCCGGGGGCGGAGATAGTTGAGACTGCATCTCGGAGCGGCGAGGAATAGCTGAGCTTTTCGAGTCTGGCATTTATTAATTCTTTTATTGTTTTGAAATTGAGTTTTTATTTTAATTGATCGGGAGGTGATCGGATGGCTCCGATGAGCATATTTGAAGAGGCGTTCGGTCGCCGTGGTGAAGACGCGGGCGCGGCGCGTGATGACGGAACGCTTTGCGGTACGGTGGATGAGATAATCTACATGCGCGAGGACACCGGCTTTATGATCCTGACACTTGATGGTGAGGACGGCGGCATGCACACGGTGCTTGGCGTGATGCCGGATGTTACCGAGGGCGATCTTTTGCGTATGCACGGTCGGTTTGAGAACAATGCAAAATACGGCCGTCAGTTCCGCGTTTTCGAATACACCCGCGAGCTGCCTAACGATGCGGCATCGATAGAGCGTTATCTTGCCTCGGGCGCGATACGCGGCATCAGGCAAAAGACCGCACACAAGATCGTTATGCAGTTTGGCGAGGATACCTTTGATGTTATCGAAAATCATCCGGACTGGCTGGCGGAGCTGCCGGGCATTACGCTAAAGCGTGCGCGTGAGATATCCGAGGAGTTTAAACAGCAATCGGATATGCGCGGAACGGTTATGTTCTTTAGAGATTATTTCGGTCCGGAGATAACGATGCGCATCTATCGGCGTTTTGGTGAGGAATCGGTGGCGCTGGCAAAGGAGGATCCTTACGCGCTTTGCGGCAAGGTGCGCGGCGTTGGCTTTGACCGCACCGATGCCATGGCGCGCTCGCTGGGCATTCCTGCCGATTCTCCTTCAAGGATAGAGAGCGGCGTGCGGCATGTACTCCTCTCAAACGCCGCGCAAAACGGGCATGTCTGCCTGCCGCGCGGCAAGCTTTCTTCTACCGCCGCAAGCATGCTGGAGGTAGATGCGGCGGCGGTGGAGAAGGCCATCGACAGGCTTATAACGGCAGGCGATGTTGTCTCCGAGCGGGACGGTGAGGAGCGGCTGATATACGACCGTGTGGCATATGAGGATGAAAAATATATAGCCGATAAGCTTTGCAAGCTTGATCGGCGGTGCATTCCGATAGATGCGTGCGACGTGGATGCCTTTATCAATAAAGAAGAAATGACGCGCGGCATAAAATATGCCGAGGCACAGCGGCGGGCTATATCCGATGCGCTGGCCAGCGGTGTTATGATACTGACGGGCGGCCCCGGAACAGGCAAGACTACCGTTGTACGTGCGCTGCTTGATATATTTGACAGCATGGATCTTGATACCGCGCTTGCTGCGCCGACAGGACGAGCTGCCAAAAGACTCTCCGAGGCTACGGCGCATGAGGCAAGGACAGTCCACCGCCTGCTTGAGGCAGAGTATTCGGTGGGTGAGGACGGCGACGAGCGGATAACCTTTCGCCGCTGCGAAAAGGATCTTTTGGACGAGCATGTAATTATCGTTGATGAGGCATCAATGCTTGATTCCGCCCTTACCGCCGCCTTGCTGCGCGCAATAAAGCCGGGGGCGAGGCTGATAATCATTGGGGATGCCGATCAGCTGCCGTCGGTCGGCGCGGGTAACGTGCTGCACGATCTTGTGGCATCCGGAGCTTTTTCGACTGTTTGCCTTACCGAGATATTCCGTCAGGCGCGCGAGTCGCTGATAGTTACCAACGCGCATGCCATAAACCACGGGGATATGCCAACGCTTGACGCAAAGGACCGTGATTTCTTCTTTCTGTCGCGCTCGAGCGATAATGATATTGCCGCCACGGTGGCCGAGCTGTGCGTGTGGCGCTTGCCTGCCGCCTACGGTGTAGATCCCGCCTCCGAGATACAGGTGATAACCCCTTCGCGTAAGGGCGCGGGCGGCACGCAAAACCTTAATGCGCTGCTGCAACGTGCGTTCAATCCGCCCTCCCCGGATAAGCGGGAGGTGCGCTCGCGGGATATCATCTTTCGCGTTGGGGATAAGGTCATGCAGACCCGCAACAACTACGAGATAGAGTGGAGCCGCGGCAATAAGGACGGTATGGGGATATTCAACGGTGATATAGGCATCATCGAGAGCATAAACACCTCCTCGCAAAGCATGACGATAAACTTTGACGAGCGGATAGTCGAGTATGAGTTTTCCGCTCTTGAGGATATGGAGCTGGCTTACGCCATCACGGTGCACAAGAGCCAGGGCAGTGAATACCCGATAGTTGTGATACCTATGTATGAGGCGCCGTATATGCTCCTCACACGCAATCTCTTTTACACTGCGGTAACGCGGGCACAGCGCATGGTGATACTGGTCGGCAGGCAGGATATCGTCCGCACGATGGTAGAGAACAAGCGCCAGCTGCTTCGTTATACAGGACTTGACAGGCGATTGGCAGAGGCCGCGGGAGGCAAAAAATGACGGATGTCGGCAAATGCTCGGCACGTGCGAGCGATGTCACGACGGCGAGGATCTGGAACAGCCCACTGACCGAACGTGAGCGGAGAGCACGGCACGCGAGGGAAACATGGCGGAGCATCACCCGACGCGTGCGCCGCGTGCTTTGGGGTGAGAGCTGTATCTGTTGCGGCGACCGCGGTGTGGGTGACGAGCTGCTGTGCGGTGAATGCGCCGCGCGCTTTCAAGCAAAGCTTGTGGAGATATGCCCCGAGTGCGGGCTTGAGCGAGTGCGCTGTCTTTGTGCGCCGCCGCACCTGCGCGAGGCGGGGTGCGATATGCTCTTAAAGCTTGCGGCGTATGATGCCGGTGACTCGGAATGTCCGCTGAATGTGATAATAGCGCGGCAAAAGCGCTTGCGGGATAGCGAAGCGGCCCGCTTTTTGGCAGAGCTTTTGTCAGCGCCTCTTTGCGAGCTTATGGAGGGCATGGGCTGCCGCCCCGCGGATGTTATAATAAGCTATGTGCCGCGCGATCCCGCAAAGGTGCGCGAGATAGGGCACGATCAAGCCAAAATGCTGGCTGCCGCACTGGCCGAGCGGCTTTTGGTGCCGATGCGCCAAACGCTTTACCGCCGAGCCGGCTCACGTGAGCAGAAAAAGCTTACCGCCGCCGAGAGGCAACGTAACGTGCAGTCGCGCTTTGCCGTTGCGCGGGGAGTGCGTGGGGATGATATTGCGGGCAAGTGGGTGATACTGGTGGATGATCTGGTCACCACAGGCGCAACAGCCGGCGCTTGTGCTGCAGTGCTCTCGGCCCTTGGTGCGCAGGTGATCTGCGCGGCAGTGGCATATACACCTCCGCGTGCGGAGGGCGCGAGCGGGGACGCTTCCCTAATATGATCCCTGAAAAAAAGATAATATCCGGACTTGCCGGGCTTTTGGCAAGTCCTTTTTTTATATTTTTCTTAAATTTATCGAAAACGGTTGCATTTTGGCCGAATGTAGTATATAATTATTATGTGTCATTGTTTTCGCCGTTCGCGGGAGGGTGACATATGATATATAAGATATAAAAAAGATAAAAATGAACGGATAAAGATAAATGTTTGATTTTACATTCAGAAAGGACATAGGCATCGACCTTGGCACGGCAACGGTACTTGTTTACGTCAACGGCAAGGGGATAGTGCTTACCGAGCCGTCGGTGGTCGCGCTTGAGGCGGACAGCGGGCGGATAATCAAGGTCGGGCGCGAGGCACAGATGATGCTGGGGCGCACGCCTGAAAATATTTTGGCGGTCAGACCGTTGCGGGACGGCGTTATAAGTCAATATGATGTTACGCTTAAAATGCTGCAGCATTTTATACGCTCGGCATGCGGAACGCTCATGAGCCCGCGCCGCGTGGTCATATGCATACCCTCCGGTATTACAGAGGTCGAGGAGCGCGCTGTGGTGGATGCCGCAAAGCAGGTGGGCGCACGCTCGGCGTATCTTATCGAGGAGCCTGTGGCGGCCGCCATCGGTGCGGGGATAGATATATCCGCGCCAAACGGCAACATGATAGTGGATATAGGCGGCGGCACGACGGATATTGCCGTTATCTCGCTGGGCGGTGTTGTGGTATCCGAGTCGATAAAGATTGCAGGAGATAAGTTTGATGAGGCGATAATGCGCTATGTACGGCGCAAATATAACGTGCTTATCGGCGAGCGCACGGCGGAAAGCATAAAAATAAGGATAGGCGCGGTGTACGATCACGATGTGCCGAAGCTTATGGAGGTCAAGGGGAGGTGTCTTGCGCAGGGGCTGCCCAAGGTGATAACCCTCTCCTCACGCGAGATGCTTGAGGCGATGTACGAGCCGATAACCGCTATAATAGAGAGCATATGTCAGGTCATTGAGCGCACCCCGCCCGAGCTTGTGGGGGATATACTGCACAACGGCATCGTTATGACGGGCGGCGGCTCTTTGCTTTACGGATTTGATAGGCTCCTGACCGAAATGACCGGCATTCGCACCAAGGTGGCAAAAAATCCGGTGCAGTGCGTGGCTATCGGCACCGGTCGCTCGCTTGAGAATATCGATGCGCTGACCGAGGGTGCGATAAACATGGCAAGGGCGCGGCAACAGCGGCTCTGATGCAAAAATAACAACATAACGTCAAATACGAAAATAAGATCCTATCTATATTATTAAACTAAACCAAGGAACGGTGATCACCATGAAATATGTAACAGAGGGGCTTGAGCCTCGCCGAGTGCTTGAGCTTTTTGAGGAGATATCCGCTATTCCGCGCGGCTCGGGAAATGAGCGTGCGGTGGCCGGATTTATTGAGAACTTTGCAAAGGAGCGCGGCTGTTTTTGCCAAAGAGACAAAAACAACAACGTTTTTGTGCGCATCCCCGCCACTGCCGGCAGGGAGGGCGAGGCGGCCGTGATGCTGCAGGGTCACACAGATATGGTGTGCGAAAAAAACAGCGGTGTGGCGCATGATTTTATGAATGACGGACTGGAGCTTTATCTTGAGGATGGCTGGCTCCGCGCCCGTGGCACGACTCTTGGCGGCGACGACGGCGCGGCGGTAGCCATGATGCTTGCAGTGATCGACGGCGAGGTGGAGTCTCACCCGACGGTCGAGTGCCTCTTTACCGTTGACGAGGAGGTGGGCTTGCTCGGTGCGGGCAGCTTTGATTATTCGGTAGTCACCGCCAAGCGGCTTATAAACCTTGACAGCGAGGAGGAGGGGGCGGTGACCGTTGGCTGTGCCGGCGGCGTGCGCTCTGATATGACCATCCCTTGCAAATACCAAGATCTGCGCGGCGAGGCGCTTGATATTACCGTCTCCGGCTTGGCCGGCGGTCATTCGGGGGAAAACATCAACTGCGGTCGCGCAAATGCCATAAAGCTTATGGGCAGACTGCTGGCCACTCTTGCAGGGCGTATGCGGGTAGATCTTGTAACGCTTTCGGGCGGCGGCAAGGATAATGCCATCCCGCGTGAGGCGACGGCAACCGTTGCCGTTGCAAATGTCGAGCGTGCGGCAAAGGCCGTGCTGCGCGAGGCGGAGCGCATTCGCGCCGAGCTTTGCGCCGAGGATGCCGGCTTTACCGTTGGCTGTTCGCTCTCCGCCGCGGAGCATGATAGGATGATGACTGCAGATACTACCCGCCGCGTTATAGGCGTTTTGGCATCTGTACAAAACGGAGTTATTGAAATGAGCCGCCAAATTCCCGGACTTGTGGGCTTCTCCCGTAACCTTGGCGTTCTTACAACATGTGAGGATGGCGTCTCCATTGTATTTTCCTCTCGCTCTCCCGTTGAATCTCAGCTTGATGCGTCGGTGACGTCGCTTGATGCACTGGCGGCCATGGCGGGCGGAAAAACACGTCACTACAGCCGCTACCCCGGTTGGGATATGTTGGGGCGCTCCCCCCTGCGCACAAAATATCTGCGTGTGGCGGAGCGTGTGCTGGGCTACGCGCCGCGCGTTACCGTGATACACGCGGGGCTTGAGTGCGGCATTATCCGCTCTCACCTGCCAAAGCTTGATGTGATATCTATCGGGCCGGATATGCGCGGGATACACTCTCCCGATGAGGCACTCTCCATCGCCTCCGTAGAGCGCATCTGGCGTATCGTTTGCGAGATGCTGGCTACCAAGTAAGCTCGGGGGTCCTTGTACTTGATATTGGTCAAACGATAGTTTTATCTCTCTGTCGGGTCGCCGCACCGCGGCGACCCGATGTTTTGTTTTGTGCAATCAAGATATATAAAAAATTCACATACTCGTCAGAAATATATTTATGCGCTGTCACGCTCTGATATTATAATGATAATATGAGGGGCTGAGGTCACCGCCTGCGGTCCACATGTTTTAGATATGGAGCATCTGCGATATGAATGAAGTTAAAAAGCCCAAAAAACCGCTGATATTTTACTACTGCATCGTTCTGGCGGTGATATTGTTCATCAATATCTTTGTAACGCCCATGATAGCGCGCAGTCAGATAAAGGAGGTCGATTACGGCACCTTTATGGACCGGACAGAGGAAAAGCAGATAGACAGGGTAGAGATACAGGAATCTGTTATCCTGTTTACCCTTAAGGATGACAAAACGATATACAAGACCGGCAAGCTCAGCGATGCGGGGCTTGTGGATCGCCTGCGCGAGTCAGGCGCGATCTTTGCGGGCGAGATCATCGAGGAGGCCTCCCCTATCGTATCATTTTTGGTATCCTGGGTGCTGCCGATCGTTATGTTTATCGTTATAGGTCAGCTGCTCTCCCGCATGATAATGAAAAAAGCGGGCGGCGGCAACAATTCCATGATGTTCAACATGGGCAAGAGCAATGCAAAGGTCTATGTTAAGTCGTCAAACGGCATAAAATTTTCGGATGTTGCGGGTGAGGACGAGGCAAAGGAGAACCTTGCCGAGATCGTTCACTACCTGCACGACCCAAAGCAGTATGAGGAGATAGGCGCATCCATGCCCAAGGGCATACTGCTCGTAGGCCCTCCCGGTACAGGTAAGACCATGCTTGCAAAGGCTGTGGCAGGCGAGGCGAACGTGCCGTTCTTCTCAATGTCCGGCTCTGAATTTGTTGAGATGTTCGTTGGTATGGGCGCATCAAAGGTGCGCGATCTGTTTAGTCAGGCAAAGGAAAAAGCCCCCTGCATCGTTTTTATCGATGAGATAGATGCCATCGGTCAAAAGCGCGAGGGCAGGATCGGCGGCAATGACGAGCGCGAGCAAACTCTAAACCAGCTGCTGACCGAAATGGACGGCTTTGAGGGCAACGCGGGGGTCGTCATTTTGGCGGCCACCAACCGCCCCGAGGTGCTGGACCCTGCACTCACCCGCCCGGGTCGTTTTGACCGCCGCGTGCCGGTAGAGCTGCCGGATCTGCGCGGGCGCGAGGAGATACTCCGCGTGCATGCAAAAAAGATAAAAACCGAGCCGGGTATCGATTATCAGCATATCGCCAGAATGGCATCAGGTGCATCGGGCGCCGAGCTTGCCAATATAGTCAACGAGGCGGCGCTCCGCGCTATCCGCAACGGCAGAAAGGCCGCGTCTCAAGCGGATATGGAGGAGAGCATTGAGGTGGTCATTGCGGGATACCAAAAGAAGAACGCAATTTTGACCGATAAAGAAAAAATGATAGTTTCCTATCACGAGATCGGGCATGCACTGGTGGCTGCCATGCAAACGCATTCCGCACCGGTACAAAAGATAACCATAGTGCCGCGCACATCCGGCGCACTCGGCTACACAATGCAGGTGGACGAGGGTAATCATTATCTTATGAGCCGTGAGGAGATAGAAAACAAGATAGCTACCTTCACCGGCGGCAGAGCCGCAGAGGAGATAGCAGTTGGATCGATATCCACAGGTGCATCCAATGATATCGAGCAGGCCACCCGCCTTGCCCGTGCCATGATAACGCGCTATGGTATGAGCAACGATTTTGGCATGGTCGCGCTGGAAAACGTAACAAATCAATATCTTGGCGGCGATACAACGCTTGCCTGTTCACCGCAAACTCAGGCGGAGGTCGACCGCTTGGTGGTGGAGCTTATCGGTCGCGAATACGATAAGGCTAAAAAGATAATTATTGAAAACCGTGCAAAGCTTGAGGAGCTTGCAAAATATCTTTATGAGAACGAAACTATCACGGGCGATGAGTTTATGAGGATACTCGGCGCATCGGCGGATAGCGATAACTGACATTTAGAAAAAAGGAGAGCCGCGCGGTGTGGCATAAGATCCACATCGCGCGGCAAACTGAAAAAATGAAAAAGCCTATCACAGGAACATGGTTTGAGTTTACCCATCACAACCCCGCCGAGGGCAAGTATTGGAATCCCGCATGCCGCGCCTTTACAGAGGAGCAGTGGCGAGAGAAGGTGCGCGAGATAGCGGCGGTGGGCATGAAGTATATAGTGCTCATGTGTACCTCCCTGGTGTATGAGGACTATGCCGAGTCTTATTTTAAAACCGATATATTCCCGTTTGCACGCGACTTTGCTTGTGCTGATCCTATGGAGGCACTGCTCTCCGAGGCAGATGCGCAGGGAATATCGGTATTCGTGTCGGCAGGCTTTTACGGTGTTTGGTCGCGAGCTATAGATAATATGACCAGCCCCGAGGTCACTCGTCGCGCCTTTCGCGCTATGGAGCAGGTGTATGCCGCTTACGGTCACCATCCCTCCTTTTACGGCTGGTACTTCCCGGACGAGACCTGCATCAGGGGTCACTTCTCCCCGGAATTTATCGATTATTGCAACCGCTACAGTGCGTTTGCGCATTCCATCGATCCGAGCCGCAAAACTCTTATCGCGCCCTTTGGCACGCGCATAGTCGAGGCGGACGATGAATATGTGCGCCAGCTCTCCGAGATAGACGTTGACATTATGGCGTATCAGGATGAGGTGGGCGTGCAAAAATCCAACACAGATGAGACAGGCGCATTCTACGCGGCATTGCGCCGCGCACACGATCGCGCCGGCAGAAGCGCCATGTGGGCGGATCTTGAGCTGTTTAAATTCGAGGGTCGGGTATATCATTCGGCTCTGCTTCCCGCCGATATCGGCAGGGTAGAGCGCCAGCTGGAGGCGATATCCGAGTACTGCGATGAGGTGCTGTGCTATCAGTATATCGGTCTTATGAACCCTGCGGACAGCCGAGCGTTTTGCGGGCACCCGAGCTCCGCGGAGCTGTACCGCGCGTATATTGAGCTTTTCCCCGGTTGCCTTAAAAATAAGGCGTGATGGGGCGTGCTTTTGCTCCGGAGAACAGCCGCACGACACCCGAAAAACAGTAAATATTCATCCGACGCTTGACATCCGGCGTCGGATGATTTATAATATATAATAGCTAATTGTTTGATCTATAATTAAATCATCAAATCATCTCCGAAAGGATATCTATCAATGGCAGACAAGAACAAAAAAATGGTCGAGCAGATCACATCAATGGATGTTGATTTTGCTCAATGGTATACCGACGTTGTAAAAAAGGCCGAGCTTGCCGATTATTCCGGCGTTAAGGGCTGCATGGTCATCCGCCCCTACGGCTATGCGATATGGGAGAACATCCAGCGCATCATGGATGCCGAATTTAAAAAGCTCGGGCACGAGAATGTCTACATGCCCATGTTTATTCCCGAGTCGCTCCTGCAGCGCGAAAAGGACCATGTGGAGGGCTTTGCTCCCGAGTGTGCATGGGTAACGGTGGGCGGCCAAAACACGCTCTCCGAGCGTCTTTGCGTTCGTCCGACCTCCGAAACGCTCTTTTGCGAGCATTTTCGTGATATCATCCACTCCTATCGCGATCTGCCCAAGCTCTACAACCAGTGGTGCAATGTAGTGCGTTGGGAAAAGACCACCCGCCCCTTCCTTCGCACAGCGGAGTTCTTGTGGCAGGAGGGTCACACCATGCATGAGACCGAGGAGGAGGCGCGCGAGGAGACCCGCCGCATGCTTGACGTTTATGTCGATTTTTATGAGAGATCGCTGGCCATTCCGGTGGTGCGCGGCCGCAAGACCGAAAAGGAGAAATTTGCGGGCGCGGAGGAGACCTACACAGTTGAGCCTATGATGCACAACGGCTTTGCTCTCCAGGGCGGAACATCTCACTACTTTGGCGATGGCTTTGCCCGCGCCTTTGATATCACCTACACCGCGCGCGATAACACCGTAAAATACCCGCACCAGACCTCTTGGGGCGTTTCCACACGTATGATAGGCGCTATAATCATGTGTCACGGCGACGATAACGGACTTATTCTGCCGCCCGCCATCGCGCCGATACAGGTGGCCATCATTCCCGTTGCACAGCACAAGGAGGGCGTGCTTGAGGCAGCCTCCGCTCTGCGCGATCGTCTTGCCGCAAAGTTTAGAGTAAAGCTTGACGATAGCGATAACTCTGCCGGTTGGAAGTATTCGCAGTATGAGATGAAGGGCGTGCCGCTTCGTCTTGAGCTTGGCCCGCGCGATATCGAGGCAGGGAACTGCGTGCTCGTTTCCCGCGTCAGCCGTGAAAAGACGGTGGTCTCCCTTGAGAATATCGAGGAGGAGGTCGAGCGCGCGTTGGCATCGGTGCATGACGAGCTTTATCGCCGCGCCGCAGAGAACCTTGCCGCGCGTACCTCCGTTGCCCACGATTATCCCGAATTTTTGAGCCTTGCCTCCGAAAAGTCCGGCTTTATCAAGGCCATGTGGTGCGGCGACAGCGAGTGCGAGGAAAAGATCAAAAACGATACTAACGGCGTAAAGTCGCGTTGCATTCCCTTTGACGAGGAGCATATATCCGATGTTTGCGTGTGCTGCGGCAAGCCCGCAAAGCATATGGTCGTTTGGGGCAGACAATATTGATCCCGCAGTTTTCAAAAAGCTGATCTGAATTCTATCACGGGAGGTGCGGCGGCATAATTGAAGGCTTTCTCGACTACATATACCGAAAAGCTTAAGCGCATAGATCCTTGCGTGCTGATATGCGCCGTGATCCTCTCGGCGGTCAGCTGTCTTATGCTTTTTGGTGGACGTAATTATCTTAAAAACGGCGGGCGACTGTTTATAATGCAGGTCGGCGCCACGGTGGTGGGCATTATCGCTATGCTTATCATCTCTATGATCGACTACGAGACGGTACTGCGGCGCTTTTGGATACCCTGTGCTGTCTTCTCTGTCGGTATTTTGGCATTTACATTAAAATTCGGTGTGGCGGTGGGCGAGAACCGCAGTTGGCTGGATCTTAAATTTATGACGATACAGCCCTCCGAGTTCGTTAAAACGACATTTATCGTTACCTTTGCAAAGCACCTTGACCTTGTAAAAAAGGATATAAACAAGATTTGGGTGCTTGGTGGGCTCGGCATCCACGCGGGCGTGGTGCTCCTGCTGCTCTTGAGGTCCGGCGACCTTGGCGTAACTCTGGTCTTTTGCGGCGCAGTGGCGGTAATGCTTTTTTGCGCGGGGCTTAGCAGCTTTTATTTCCTCGGTGTTCTCGGTGCGCTTTTTGTGGCAGTGCCGTATGTGTGGCCAAAGCTGCACCTGTATCAGCAGGAGCGCATTATCTACGGCTTTAATCCGGAGGGTGACCCGCTCGGGCGCGGTATGCAGCCGTTGCAGGGGCGCAGCTGCGTGGAATCCGCAGGCTTTTTCGGCAAGGGCTTTGATGCCGAGCTTTATCGCAAGCTCTACTCGGCGGAAAGTGATTTTTCCTTTTCCACCGTTTGCGAGATGTTTGGCATGATTGGCGGCGCGATAGTTATAATAACGCTTGCCGTTTTGGTGATAAGGATCTTTATGCTTGCACGCACGGCGCGAAAGGATGCGGGCTCCTTTATCTGTGTTGGAGTGGCGGCCTTTATAATGGTGCAAAGTATTGAAAACATAGGCATGTGCCTTGCAATGCTCCCTGTCGTTGGTATAACACTGCCGCTTATCAGTGGCGGTGGCTCATCAACACTTGCCGTTTATCTTTTGCTTGGAATGGTACAAAGCGTGGCTTCGCACCGCGTTAAATACTTCTTTGAGCGAGAGGGCGTGGGTATGCGCTCGGAGGCGGACTCCGGTGCTGATATTGCAGGCATCATTTGACGGAGCGGAAACTTAAGGCACCGCCGCACTGATCTTTTCGTTCAATTGCGCCGTCAGAAAAATCGTCAGATGAAACAAATCTTCGCGCGCGTAGCTTATCCTACGCTAAGGAAGATTGTGAAATATTATGGAGCTTATGCAAGCAAGTGGAGGAAAAAGGCTCCGGCCGTGAATTGCGCGGTGGTGCATTAACAACAAAAAACAACAAATACATAAAACATCACAGCGGACGGTGCTTGACCGTCCGCTGTGATGTTTTAATTGGTGGCTTATCATTCTGCTTTAAGCTCGCCCGCAAAGCCGTGAACGAATCCGCGCGGATCCTCCGAGCAGATATCCCCGCCAACCACGCGCCCGCGGTACAGAAGAATGTTTGCCAGTACGCGGCCGCTGTAGCCATCATAATTTTTGACCTCATAGGTATAGCGCGTCACCGTTTTGCGCCGATATTTGGAAATATCCAGCCCCTGAGCCTTCTGCAGCTCGCCGTACCCCGCCAAGACCTTATCAAATTTTGCGGGTAGGGTCACCTCTACAGTTTCTACGGGATCATCCGATACCTCGTAACCGAATTGCGATAAAAACCTGATCCTATCCTCGTTTGTTTTTATCCCGGTGTAGCTGTAGCTTGCAGTGATGTCATATCCCGCGCTTGCCTCCACGGGCTGATATGCGGGCACAAATATCACCAGTGCGGCAAGCACCGCAGCCGCCAACAGCAAGACGGCAAAAAAGCGTATAGTCCCCGCGTGACATGTGTAAATAAACATTATCCCCGACCGTCCCTTTCCTTTTATCCTTTTGATGATTTCAGGATCTGCCTGTCATCAAAAGCTCATCTTGGTAGATTATATGGGCGGTCGGGGTCAAATATTACCTCCGGTCGTTGTCGGCGGCGGTGTTTTTTATCTCTGCAGGAGTTATTTTGTTAGTTGGAATGTAATCCAGCCCCATATCCATCATGCGGCGCACATCGGTGGTACTGTCCCCCGCACGCAGGCAAAGGAGCACGCCGCTCTCGTGAACGCGCCGCACAAGCCCTGCGGGGACTTCATCGAGTACGGGATAGTTATACGAAACGCCGCAGTACCCAAGCTCGGCCACGCGCGGCAGGGTCTCGTCGGTAGTAAAGATATGATGCAAAAAGATCCTGCGGTCGATGCGGCGTGCCTCAGTGAGGTGCTCAAGTGTTGCGGAGGAGAGCACTGCGCGGTGGGTAAGCCCTGCGCGCTCAACGGCGGCCAGCGTTTCCGCTACCACATCCCCCTTGGTCTCAATAAACGGAACGCACCCCGCAGTAGCGCATATCTCTAAGTATTCGCCAAACAGCGGCAGGCGCAAAAGCTCCGGTGCTATACCGCCGTGCTCACCGCCGCAGATGGCGTGGAGGGTGGATAGCTCGCGCCATGTGTGTTCCTCTATCTTCATATCCGCACCGTACATTTTTTTAAGAGAGTGGTTGTGGCAGCACACAAGCACGCCGTCAAGCGTGCGGTGAACATCCGTTTCTATCGCCCAAAAGCCCAGCTGTGCCGCCGCCATAAAGGAAGCCAGCGTGTTTTCCGGCGCCTTGGGCGTGTACCCGCGGTGGGCGATAAGCAGTGGCCGCTCGCCCGCAAAAAGCGCATTTTTATCGGTGTGGCACATCATCTCACCTCAAATGCAAATATGTGCGCTTGCGCACTGCCGTAGGTCGTCCAAAGCGACTCGGAAAAATATGTCCCCAGGGGGATCAGTCGCACGGCGCGGGCGCGGATGTTCAGCGGCTCGCGTATCATGCGCTGGTAGTTATCATGCGTTTCGTAAACCGTGCGCCACACACCGGAGCCGTCATCCGCCTCGATCTTAAAGGAGCGCAGCATGCATTTGGGAAAGCCAAAGGTGGTATTTTGATAGTCGGCGCGGCGGAAGAGCGGTATTGAGATGTTAAGCCCGTCGGGATTGCCCTCGGTGTACTCGCGGTCAAGGTCGCTGTCAACTATCAATCTAAAGTCGTGAAGCTCGGTCGGCTCGTCAAAGGTGTAGGTCACGGCTCTGTCAACTATGCCCCAGTAGCCGTTATCCCGCCCCCAGATCTTGCGGTCGATGCCGGAGAGCAGCTCGGAGGCATCTCCCCAAACGGCGGAGAGGGTATGCTCGTTGCAAAGCGGAGAGATCCTGCGCCGCATGCCCGGCAGAAAGCAGTCGTCCTCCATCAGCGCATCCTGCAGCTCGCCTATCCGCCGGGCACAGAGCTCGCGCGGGGTCATGCCTGCCGCCGTTGCCATGGCCGCGGCCGTGCCTACTGCCTGCCCCATGACTCCGCATGTGCCCATAACGCGAACGGTGGAGAAGGCAATATGCGTGGCACTTATGTTGCGTCCCGCAAACATAAGGTTTTCAATATTTTTGGAGTAAAGCGAGCGCAGGGGAATGCCGTAAGGCTCGGTCAAGCGCCGCTTTTGCAGGTGTGCGCCGTCCTTGCCGCTCATGGCAAAGCCGCCGGGGAGGTGATTATCTATCTGCCAGCCGCCGTAAGCAACTTGATCATCAAAGCGGCGTCCGCTCTCGACATCGTTTTGCGTGAGAATGTAATCGCCGACATATCTGCGTGATTCACGCTTGCCGGGCAAAAAGCCTATAAAATCAAGCTCCCAGTTCTCAGCACCGTGGTCGCCGCGGTTCTTCATATGATCCCAAACGCCAAAGGCTATCTTTATCAGCTCGTCACGCGTGGTCTCTGTATCATGGATCGAATCCGCCTCGCCGCCAAGCTCTATCCAGTAAAAGTTTGTGTTTATCTTTTGCAGGCACTCGTGAGGCTTAAATTTCATATCCTCGTCGGTATCATATCTGTATGCCCACTCGGGAGCGGTAAAGGGACAGGGGTGGTCGGTCTCATGTGCTTGGATCATAAGGCTCATGCCCATCGTTTTGCGGTCAGCTTGGTCAAGCCCAAATGCCTCACCAAACTCGTCGCGCGCCTCGCGCCCCACCATATACTCTGCATCGCACAGCTCGGCCAAAATACTGTCACCCGAGCAATCGATAAAAATATCCGCCTCCACGCACTGCCATGTGTAGGTGGTCAGCTGAAAGCCGCGCACGCTTTTTATGCGGCCGTCCTCGCACTCGGCATCACAGCACGCGCAGTTCAGCAGCAATTCAATATTTTCCTCTGCCTTTACCTTGCCGTAAAGGATGCCGTCCCATACCGAAAAATTGCGCGTGGGGTTTATGTGCATGTTCTCAAGCAGCACCTCCTCCATAATGCCGGTCTCCTGCAGGTTGCGTACACGCGTGCCGGCACCGGATACCCACATCCTTATCTCGCTTGAGGCGTTGCCGCCAAGCACCGGGCGATCCTGCATCAGCACTACCCGCGCACCGTGCCTTGCCGCGGCAATTGCCGCAAATGTGCCGGCAAGTCCACCGCCTATAATGCAAACATCCGCTCGGCGGACTATCGTTTTAAGCTCACTCATATCGATCTCCGTTTGTTTCGTTCTTCGTAGGCGGTGCGATATTGACATCCGCCGCAGTTTGTGATATGATAAGTATAAACCACACGAAAGATAAAAACTACCGTATATGTGACTATTGATTTTAATATATGTGATATCATTATTTGATTGGGGATAAAAAATGGAGCAGTATATAAAAAACCACGAACGGCGCGGGGAGTATCTCGCCGCCGATGGGGGCGGCGGATGTGTACGCTACCGCAGTGTGTTCGGCTGGGAGGATTCTGCGCCCGGCGGCGGGGTGATATTCTCCCACCGCAGGACGGAATACACGCGGGAGAACTTTAGGGAGGGCATGCACTCGCATGAGTACGGTGAGCTGACGATATATATCGGCGGTGAGGTGGAGTACATCGCGGGGGATGCCGTGCTCACCCCGCGTGCGGGATGTGCCGTATCTATCCCTCCCGGGGTGATGCATACCGCAAGGCTCAGATCCTCCTCGGTGTATGAAAGGTATGTTATCTACTACACGCCGCGCCTGTTTGAACTGGCGGGGGAGCTCACTCCGCCGCTCGGCTTTTGGGGCGGCGGAGCGCAGGCGCGGATATTCCCCGCTGACAGCCGCGTGCTTGACTGCATGGCTGAGGCGGAGGGCGCGATATTATCCGGAGCCCCCTGCGGCGGGCTTGCGGCGCGCTCGCTTATCACCTCTGCCATCTGGATGCTTTCCGCCAAGGGGGAGGAGGGCACGGTCGCGGGCGGTGCGCTGACGGGCGAGCCGGCAAGGATAAAGCGCTATATCGATGAAAATTATGCCTCCATTCAAACAATAAATGACGTGGCCGCCGAGTTTTTTTACAGCCGAGAGCATCTTTCTCGCACCTTTTGCGAGCATTTTAACATCTCGCCCTCCGAATATCTGAAAAGTCGGCGGGTGCAGGAGAGCTTGACTCTGCTTGAGCATATGAGCGTGGCTGATGCCTGCTATGCCGTGGGCTTTGGCAATCAGACCTCATATATCGCCGCATTTCGCCGCAAGATGGGCTGTTTGCCGTCAGAATATAAAAAAAGGCTCGTTAAGGGTTGGCTTAACAGTGATAAGGAACCAAATCACTTATCAACTGTTGGCTGACGGCTTTCGGGGTTCATACGGACAAATCCCGTTTGATTTCTAACAGGATGTCATACGGGATTTTCGCTTTATATTTCGAATTACGGAGGACATACCGTGATGATCTTAATATCTTTTGCCTGCAATATGGATAATTGCTGTTTGGAACTGAAATTCAGGGACGGCAGCATAATTGCGCTCGTTACGGTTGCTGTGGAGAATTAAGCTGCCCGTAATATGTATGAACAGCCACAGAGTATAAGTCAATGGATAGCTAACAGCAATGCCGACCGTGGGGAGATCCCATGGTCGGCACCTTTTTACTTTACTCGAATAATATTTTCGGAAAACAACGACCTCATCAGGTTTTTCTTGGCTCATCAATGATCCGGAAGCATCAAAGGAGTATCTAAACACATAAGTCTCCTCGCGATCACGGCCGAGGGAGGCTTTTTGGGCCTATTTTGCGGGAGCTGACAATAGCGGCAGCAGCTCATATACGCTTTTTATCGGAATAAGCTTGATCTTGCATTCGATGGGGCGTTTTTCAATATTTCTGCCCGGCACCACCACGCGGGAAAAGCCAAGCCGCTCGACCTCGCGCACGCGGTTTTCAAGCGATGCCACGGCGCGGCACTCCCCTGCAAGACCTATCTCGCCTATCGCCACAAGATCATCGGGGATCACCTTGTCTGTTATCGATGAGATCAGCGCCAGGGCAGCGGCAAGGTCGCAGGCAGGCTCGTCCAGCCGCAGGCCGCCTATAACGTTAAGATACACATCATTGGCTGAGAATCTAAGCCCAAGGCGCTTTTCAAGTACGGCAAGCAACAGGCAAACGCGGTTGTAATCCATACCGTTTGAGGTGCGCCGCGGGGCGGGGAAGGTGGTGGGACTTACCAGTGCCTGTATCTCGGCAATTATCGGGCGCGTTCCCTCTATCGAGCAGGCGGCACAGTTGCCGGAAACCTTTTTGGGGCGCCCGGCCAGCAGTATCTCAGAGGGGTTGGGGACCTCCTCAAGCCCGCGGTCGGTCATTTCAAACACGCCTATCTCATTTGTGGAGCCGTAGCGGTTTTTAACGGCGCGTATTATCCTGTACGCTTGCTGATGCTCGCCCTCAAAGCAAAGCACGGCATCCACCATATGCTCAAGGATCTTTGGCCCTGCTATCGAGCCCTCCTTGTTGACATGCCCGACTATTATTACCGATACACCGTCATTCTTCGCCTTGCCGATAAAGGCCATGGCGGATTCGCGCACCTGCGAAACACTGCCCGGCGAGGAGGTGGAATAGGGGGTGTAGATGGTCTGTATCGAGTCGATTATCATCACGTCCGGGCGCACTTTTGATGCCTCGGAGAGGATCTTATCTATATTGGTTTCGGTCAGCAAGAAAAGGCCGTCCGCGTGCACGCCAAGTCTTGTGGCGCGAAGCTTTAGCTGCTCGCCCGATTCCTCGCCCGAAACATACAAAACGGTGCGGTTTTGCCCAAGCATCTCGCATATCTGCAAAAGCAATGTGGATTTACCAATGCCCGGCTCACCTGTCAGCAGTACCACCGAGCCGCGTACCAGACCGCCGCCCAGCACACGATCCAGCTCTCCAAGTCCTGTATCCGAGCGCACGCAGTCGCCTGCCGTCATCTCGTCAAGTCGCATGGCATGATTGCCCGAACCCACGGTAAACGCGCGCCGCGCTTCGTTTGCGGCCGCCTTTGCCTCCTCGGCGGGGGAGAGCTTTTCTATCTCGTCCTCAACAAAGGAGTTCCAAGCCCCGCACTGCGGACATTTGCCAAGCCATTTTGCGCTTTCATAGCCGCAGGAGGTGCAGGTGTATATAGTTTTTATACCTTTCATCTCGGTAACCATCCTGAATTTTTATCTTGTTTATATTATACACGACTTTTGGCGGTCAGTCAATAGCTTTGTTTTGAGCACCTGCAAGACATGCGGCAGCGATCGTCAGCGCCAGGTCTTTTTGGTACTCCTCGCGCCCAAGACGCGCGCATTCCTCCGGGTTTGAAAGAAAGCCGCACTCTATCAGCACGGCGGGGGTCACTGCACGGTCAAGCAGATAGATGCGGCCATCCGCGGCCTTTATACGGCGGCTGTTTTTCGGATCGAGCCATGCTTGCGCCGCCGCCTGAACAGAGCCTGCCAGTACCTCACTGCGCGGGTCGTTTTGGGAGTACCACACCTGCAGTCCGCTCCACCGCGGTGATGGGTAGGAGTTCATGTGTATGCTTACAAAAAACGCATCTGGATGCTCGCGGGCGATGGCAAGTCTTGCCGCCAGATCCTGCACCTTTTTTTGACCGCGGTAGTCGCTCTCGCGGTCATAAAGCATCCTGTCATCTGTGCGGGTCAGGCTCACCTCGCATCCCGCCATACGCAAAATATCGGCAAGTGCCAGTGCCACACGGAGGTTTATATCCTTTTCAAAACTGCCGTCTATGCCCACGCAGCCGCCGTCCTCGCCGCCGTGGCCCGGGTCTATTATAAACTGCGGCATCGCATCGGTTGCCGTGGCGGCAGTGCCCCCGGCGGGGCGGCTCGCTCCCGCGGATGGTGCCAAGACCGCACGCAAAAGCCACGCCGCAGCAGGCGCGGCGGCGGAGAATAAAAGCAGTATGGCAACGCACGCAAAAGCCACGCCGTGATCTTTTGGTTTTTGATCTCTTACTGTCTTTCTCTCTTTAACAGTCTCTCTGTTGCTTGTGTTTATCATTCAGCCCCCTGTTTATTTGCTCAATAAAATAAGATCTCATTCAATATAGCATATATAGCTCGCGGCGTATATATGACAGGCAGTATGTTCGGCCATCGGGGCGGATCAATGAAAATAAAAATGAAAGACCGAGGCGAGCCGTGCTCTCCTCGGTCTTTGAAATGTGCATTCGGCGGGCAGATGTTTGCCCGACCTTTTGCCGTGTTGATCTTTTGATCTCAGTTCTTGCTCTGAAGTCCCTCAAGGTACTTTACGACATCGCTGACGGTAACAAAGTTGTGAATGTCATCGTCCTGAATGTCAACACCAAAGGTCTCCTCACAGCGCATAACAAGCTCGGCCAGCTCTATCGAGTTGATGCCGAGGTCGTTGGACAGCTCAGCTTCGAGAGTGATCTTTTCTTCCTCCACCTGAAGCTCATCTATGAGCAGTGCTTTGAATTGTTCAAACATTAAAGAATGCCTCCAATAGAATAGTGGTACATATATAATTATTATACCGCGAAATTATGAACATGTCAACACTTTTTTTGGCACAATGCAAAAAATGGTGTGTTTGCGGCGGTTTTTTGTTTTTAATAGTACCTGCCGCGTTTTTTTCGGTGCGATGCACGCAAAAATGCACGCAAAGCGTAGTAAAGGATGGTTATTATTACCGCGCTGATAACAGTGGCTGTAAACACACGGCTTTGCGAAAACTCGCGTATCTCCTCCATCTGCTTCAGCAAGCGGTTGCCGCTGATCGATGTTTTGGTCACAAGCGGGAGTGTAGCTATCTCCTCGCCAAGATAGGATACCGTAATAAAGCCGCATGCCACGCCCGCGCTCACGGGTGCTTCAAGCGATTCAACGGTAAGCTTTTGCGTGTAGGTTATATCCTTGCCTATCACCGCGCTGTTTGGCAGGTAGTAGGAAAATGACGTCTCCGGTATCAGGAGGACCGAGTCGGCATCGGTGGCAAGCGTTACCGGTATCTCCGCCACAAGGGTCGCGGGGGTTATGACCTCGCGATAGCTGAAATTCTCGTAAGCCCAAGCTATCAGCGCGTTTGCGGTGGTGTATGCAGTGTTCTCGCCGTCCTCCTCCTCGCGCCCGCCAAGGATAACGCAAATATATGTCGTGCCCCCGTCCTCGGCGCGGGTCGTCAGCGCGTAGCCGGATTCCTCCGTCATGCCAACATTCATGCCTTGGCATATCGAGTTATAATACTTTCCGTGCGCCGCGCCGGTCTTCATTATAAGCTCATTGCGGTTGCCTACCGTATATTGCTTTTCACTCCCGCGCAGGGTATACTTTGGCTCGGATGTCATGCGCAGGTAAAAATCATTTTTTTGCAGCTCGGTGGCAAGGCGAGCCACATCTGCGGCGGTGGTGCGCATAAGCCTGTCATGCATACCGGTGGGATTGGTGTAGTGGGTGCTCTCCATCCCAAGCTCACCCGCAGCGGTATTCATGGCAGATATAAAGGATGTAAGATCCCCCGAGGCAAGCCGTGCCAGTGCCATGACGGCATCATTGTAGCAGCCTGCAAAGGCGATGTAAAACAGATCCTCGATGGTTACCGTTTCGCCGTCGGCAAGACCGTAGCGTGTGCCTGTTGTGCCGGCTATCATGTCCTGCGTTATCGTTACCACCTCGCTCATGCGGTCGGAGAGCAGAGAGAGGGATACATACGCCGCCATCAGCTTGGCAGTCGAGGCGGGATAAAGCAGTCGCTCCGGCTCTTTTGAGCAGATGACCGTTCCACTGTCAAGATTTACAAGATATGCCGCATCCACGCCGTCAAGCGTCGGCGGGGTGGGGATGCTCGGTGCGGTATCCCCCTCGCTCTGGTGTGCGGAATCGGTTGTGCTGTTATTTGCGGCCTTACCCGGGCTGTCACCCGCGTCGCCGGCCGCCGTGGCGTGCGCTGTGGCTGTCATGGCAGGGGAGAGCATACCCATGATGAATGCAAATATCAGTAATATCGTCAACTGCCGCGGGCGGGCAGTGTGCTTTTTTGGTATTGGCATGATATCTCGCCGTGGCGGCGGTCCTTTCGTTTTATTGTCGGTATATTTTTTGAGCCTCGGTGCTTGTCGTTTCGCCCCCGCTCGACCTCACCCAAGACCAAAAAACTCGCGAGCGCGCTCAACGTCGTGTTCTATCTGCTCGGTAAGCGCGGCGGTGGAGGGGAATCTCACCTCGCCGCGAAGGCGGTGCAGTATCTCAACGCGCGGTGAGCATCCGTAAAGCGACCCCGCGGGCGGGGTCAGGAGGTGTGTCTCATAGCGCAAAACGCCCGTTTTGTCGATAGTGGGAGCTGTGCCTATGTCTGTAATGGCGGGCAGGCTCTCGCCCCCCGCTATCTCCGCGCGGCTTATGTAAACACCGGGCGGCGGGGTCAGCATCCCCTCGGCGGGTAGTTGATTTATGGTGGGAAAGCCCAGCTTTTTGCCGTCACCGCGCCCGTGTATCACCTCGCCGCATATCGAAAAGGGACGCCCCAGCAGCTCTGCGGCGGCCTCCATCTCCCCGGCATCTATCAGCGAGCGTATGCGGCTTGAGCTTATCGGTGTATCGCCGATAAGGCGCGGCGGCAGAATTTTTGTATTCTCCTCACCAAAGGCGCGGCAAAGCTCGGCAGGAGTGCCGGATGCAGCGCGCCCAAAGCTGAAATTAAAGCCGCAGGCAACGGCGCGGCAGCGGCAAAGGGTGCGCAGGGTGATCTCGATAAAATCGGCGGCGCTTTGATCCTTTATCGCTGCAAGATCGGCAACGAATGCAAGATCCAGCCCCGCCGCGGCAAACAAGCGGCATTTCTCGGCGGTGTCGGTTATCATTGGTACAGGCCGTCCAAAATACGCCGCAGGCGGCTGCGCAAAACAAAACGCGCCCGCAAGCATCGTTGGGGAGACCGCCGCCAGCTCGCGTGCCGCATCGGCTATGGCGCGGTGGGCAATGTGAAAGCCGTCAAAGCATCCAAGTGCCAAGGCGCACTCAAGATCGTCAGGGGCAGCTGCGGCACAGCGCGGCGAGAGCGGAATAAGCTCCACGCCCGGCATGATTGCTATACTCTTCAAGCCTATCAGACTCCGAGGTAGTATTTCACCAGCGCCTCAAGCAGCTCGTCACGGTCAAAGCGAGTGATGAGCGTACGCGCGTTTTTGTGGTTCGTGATGTATGTGGGATCCTCCGAGAGGATGTAGCCTACTATCTGGCTTATGGGATTATAGCCCTTTTCGCTGAGTGCCTCGTAAACCGCCTTAAGTGTTTCACGAAGTATGTTTTCATTATCGCCAAGGCTGGGGAATTCTCGTGTTTCGCGGTTAAGTTCTTTTCCTATTATCATTTTATTTACCTTTTCCGCCGTCGGTGGACGGGCAAATTTTATTCCACATTAATTATAACCCATTCCGCCGCGGTTTGCAAGGGCTTTGCCGAGGTTTAATAAAAATTTAATAGATTTCGGGCATGTGCGCAGAGACATGCGGTAAAAGTATAAAAAACTATTGACGGGCGGCAAAAATCATGGTACAATAATGTATTAACCCAATCCCTCTGCCGCGGGCGCCAACGCCGGCGGGGGTGAGGTAGGGATGCAGTATAAAAAAGCAAAATGAAAGCAAAGGGGGCGTGTAGTATGGATATTCGCGACACGGACGACATAAAAGATCGGTTGTCGGCGGACAGCTCGACGCGTGAGGATGCCGACGGCTTTTGGAACATTTCGGAGCTGATGCCGCGCCGTAGAGTGCATGGCTCTCCCGCGCCGCGCAGGCATACCGAGGCGGTGGAGGTCGAGATCCCCACCGCGGGAGGGGCGGCGCAGGCACGCCCCAAAGTCGATGCCGCAGCTGACGGCGGAGTGGTAAGGATCCCGCCGCAGGATCGGCTTGATGTGCCAACGCACACCTCCGGTATATCAGGATACCAAAAGAAAACAGAGGACGGCGGGCAGATCGAGCTGGTGTACGAGCCGCAGGGTGGGCTTTTGCACCGCGTGACCGTTATGCGCTGGCAAACAGGGTATTCATATTACGAGCAGTTTTTGCGCAACGCAAAAAGGTTTGAGGATGCCACAGCGCCCGCTACCCCGCATGTGCCGTTTTTCTCCTATATGCCGCAATATTCACAGCTTGATTCGGCGCAGCTGGCGTTTTATCTTTTTTGGCGCGGCGAGGTTAGGGCAGATCGCGCTCCCGCTGCCGATTACAGCTATATCCTTTTGTATATCTACGAGCTTATAAATCTATATTCCGGCACGTCGCGCGCGGCCGAGGCGCTGGACAGGCTCTGCTTTTTGTGGCGCTCCTACCGCGAGGAATATCCAAGGATGGATGTTCAGCTTGCCGAGTGGGTAAGGGACATGTGCCTTATAAATCAGCTCCCCGCACCCATAGAAAAGCTTGATGGCATCCCCGCTGCCGAGTGCGTGGGGCGGGATCTTTTGCGGGAGTTTTATATTGACGGCTCATCCGGCGGGATAGAGACGGCGCTTATCTCCTATTGTTCAAATTATGATTGGCGGCGCAGCAGATATGCCGTGGGGGATGCCCTGCCGCTTTACAAAAAGCATATGGCGGAGGCCGGCAGGGCGGCGCTTCGCGCCATGGGCGGGGAGAGCGGAAGTCTGCCCGGCATGCGTGACAGCTGTATCATTCGCGATGCATATGTTGGCGCACTCTGCGCACCCTGTGCCAAGCGGCGAATGAAGATAGAGTATTGCTCCTTTACCGGCTCGTATGAGATGAGATTTCTCATTACCGATATAGTTAAGTATTCGGAAAATAAGCTGCGCGCGGCGATCGGTATAAAGTCAAGGCTCTCATACGGGCCGCTCCCCACCGAGGCACGCGCGGCGGTGGACGAGTATTTCAGATCGGTATTTCCGCCCGCCGAGCGCCGCCGTCCTCAGGGCAAGGTAGAGCCGCCGCCCGAGTATGAGCGACTGTACGATCCACTGCCCGAAAACAATACCCTGTCGATAGAAAACGCCGCACGGATCGAGGCGGAATCGTGGGGGACGACCGACCGCCTGCTTGATGCCTTTGAGGGTGCTAATGATGATACCCCGGCAGGAATTGCGGCGATGGACAACCCAAGAGATGCTGCAGACAATACCGATGCAAGTACAGAAACGGAAACAGAAACAGAAACAGAAACAGAAACAGA
>CAZFVR010000002.1:49038-122180 GCA_964522215.1 uncultured Ruminococcus sp.
ATACCGATGCAAGTACAGAAACGGAAACAGAAACAGAAACAGAAACAGAAACAGATAACACGTTCGCCGGCAGCACTGTCCAAACCGAGAATGCCTACGGCGGGAACGGCGCGGAAACATCCGAGCTTGCCGCGGCACTCGGCGAGCTTTGCGAGTTCGTCCTTTACGCCGCGGACGGTGACGGCGCAGCCGAGCGGAGAATTTCCGCCCGCATGGGGCTGATGCCGAGCGTGATAGCGGACAGGATCAACGATATTGCGGCGGAAAGCTTTGGTGACATAATACTTGAGGAGCGCGACGGCGCTTGGTGCGTGATATTAGACTATTTGGACGAGGTGCGCGAGGCACTTTCGTTCGCCGAAAAGGATAGTGATGAAAATGGCTGAAAAAAGCACACAAAGAATACCCAAAAGAATACTTGCATCTCTCTTAGCCTCTGTTTCGGCGGGAGTGGTGCCGCGTGAGGGCGCACCCTATATGGCGATAGGCCGCAAGGACGAGATAGATGCCATCCTTTCGGATCTTGAGCTGGTCAATGACGGCGGTGGATCGATGCGTTTTTTGGTGGGCAGATACGGCAGTGGTAAGAGCTTTCTTATCCAGCTCATACGCGGCTATGCGCTTGAGCGCGGCTTTTTAACGGCGGATGCTGATCTTTCCCCGGAGCGTAGGCTGTACGGCAGTGGCGGCGCGGGGGTGGCTACCTACCGCGAGCTTATGAAAAATCTTGCCTCCCGCTCCTCTCCGGACGGCGGAGCACTGCCAAAGGTCATAGCAAAATGGATAGCGGGTCTGCGTGAGGGCTGCCCCGATGGGGACGGCGATGCATTGCTGGCGGCGGTGCGTGGGGAGCTGCGCGAGCTTGAGTTTTTGGTTGGCGGCTTTGATTTTGCCCGCGTGATATTTGAGTATTACCTTGCTGCCGAGCGCGATGATGACCGCGCCTGCGCCTCCTGCCTGCGCTGGCTTCGCGGTGAGTACACCACAAAGACCGAGGCCAAGCGTGAGCTGGGCTTTGATGTTTCAACCGTTATATCAGATTCCAACTGGTATGATTTTATAAAGCTTTGGGCAGCGCTTTCTCACAAATTCGGCTACCGCGGGCTTATAGTGTTTATCGATGAGTGCGTAAATCTTTATAAGATCCCCAACCGCGTGGCGCGTGAGAACAATTACGAAAAGATACTTGCCATGTTTAATGATACCTGCCAGGGGCGCGCACCCTATCTTGAGATAATAATGGGAGGTACGCCGCAGTTTCTTGAGGATCCGCGCCGCGGTCTTTTCAGCTATGAGGCACTGCGTTCCCGCTTGTGTGACAGTCGCTTTGGCACGGCGGACGGCATAAAAAACACCGTAGGTCCCGTCCTGCGCTTGGCGCGACTGGCTGATGACGAGCTGTTGGCATTGATGGTCAGAATGACGGCTCTGCACGCGCAGTACTACGGCATCACCGAGCGAGTAAGCGGTGAGGATCAGCTTGAATTTATGCGTATATGCATGCGCCGCGCGGGAGCGGACATGATGATAACGCCGCGCGAGATGCTGCGCGACTATATGACGCTCCTCAATGTTCTGATGCAAAATCCCGACAAGAGCTTTGCCGATATTGCAGGGGCACTCTCCGATGCGGCGGGTGCGCCGAATACGCCGAATACCGATGGTGGAGTATCGGCTCCGGCTCGGGATACAGCTGTCGCGGGCAACTCATCGCGTGCCGTGTCGGCGGCAGGGGATACTGCCCAGCCCACCGAGGGACGCGCCGCATTTGACCCGAGCGATATTGACTTTTAATGCAGGAAAACAAGACCAAAGTGGAGCGATCCCCGGGATCGGTATTTATCAAAATGAAAGACAGTGAGATCTTTGAACACTTTCCGGATTTTATCCGAGAATATATTTACTCTCATTCATGGGAGGAGCTTCGCGGCATACAGGTTGCGGCGGCAAAGAGCATATTCACCACCGAAAATGACCTCCTGCTGACCTCCTCTACGGCATCCGGCAAGACGGAGGCGGCGTTCTTTCCCATCCTGTCGCAGATGTGGGAGGACGAGCCGCAGTCTGTCGGGGTGCTTTACATCGCACCTCTTAAGAGCCTTATAAACGACCAGTTCTCAAGGCTTGACGAGCTTTTGGATATGACAGGCATTCCCGTCACCCACTGGCACGGTGATGTTGCCGCCTCACACAAACGTCGAATGCTGGATCGCCCGCGCGGCATATTGCAGATAACGCCGGAATCGCTTGAGGCTATGCTTATCAATCGCTCAAATGATATTCCAAGGATATTCGGGGATCTGCGCTATGTCGTTATCGATGAGATACACACACTCACCGGCTCCGACCGCGGCAATCAGATAATCTGTCAGCTCTGCCGCATATCCGGGCTTATCGGTCACTCGCCGCGGCGCGTGGGGCTTTCCGCCACGGTTGGCGACCCCGCCCTTGCTGCGGCATGGCTTTCGGCCGGCAGTGGGCACGGGGTGGATATTCCCACCGTGCCGCCGCAAAAGCTGCGTTGGCGCTTGGGGCTTGAGCACTTTTTTATTCAAAATACAGCCTACGATCAGACTGCCGAGCGTGCGCAGGATATGCTGCCGCCAGCATCAGATAATGCCGGGGAGGCAGGTGCGGGATCGGACGTGAGCGGCGGTGAGCGAGCCGAGACAGACGCGGGGTATGAATACCTTTATGACTGCGTTAGGGATAAAAAGTCCCTGGTCTTTTCAAATTCGCGTGAGGAGACCGAGTATGTTACCGCCACACTGAGACAGATAGCGCGGCGTAGGGGAGATGCTGATATCTTTCTCATCCACCACGGCAACCTCTCCGCCGCCCTGCGCGAGGAGGCAGAGCTTAAAATGAAGGATGACGATGTCCACGCCGTGACCTGCGCCACCGTGACCATGGAGCTGGGCATTGACATCGGCCGCCTTGAGCGGGTGGCGCAAAACGGAGCGCCCAACAGCGTAACAAGCTTTTTGCAAAGGCTTGGGCGATCCGGCAGGCGAGGTCAGCCGCCTGAGATGATGATGGTGTTTCGCGAGGAGGATGCCCTGCCAAACACTCCGCTCCCGCAGTTGATACCATGGGAGCTTTTGCGTGCGATAGCGATAATTCAGCTCTATATAGAGGAGCGCTTTATCGAGCCGCCGCGCGTAAAAAAAATGCCGCTGAGCCTTGCGTTTCATCAAACGCTCAGCATATCCGCCGCCATGGGCGAGATGCGCCCACGCGAGCTTGCCGAGCGTGTGCTCTCCCTGCCGCCGCTGTCATCGATCTCGCGGGACGACTACCGCGAGCTTATGATATCGATGTGCGAGGGGGATTACCTGGAGATCACCGAGGAGCGCGGGATCATTGTGGGTCTTGCGGGCGAGCGACTGCTGTCCTCCTTTAAATTCTACGCCGTTTTTAAGGACAGCGAGGATTTTACCGTGCGTTGCAAGTCGGATGAGATAGGTACCATCACCACACCGCCGCCTGTTGGCGACCGCTTTGCGCTGGCGGGCAGAGTTTGGGAGGTGGAGGAGCTGGATATCCGCCGCAAGCTGATATACGTCCACCCTGTCGAGGGGAAAATGGAGATATCCTGGCCGGGCGATTTTGGCGAGATACACACAAAGATCCTTTGCCGCATGCGGCAGATACTGGAGGAGGATACCGTCTATCCCTATCTTAAGCCAAATGCCGCAAAACGACTTGATGCGGCACGCCGCTTGGCGAGAGGGACCGGCATGCTTGAGCATTCAATAGTGCATCTTGGTGGCTACAGCTGGTGCATCTTCCCGTGGCTGGGTACGCGCGAGTTTAGAACGCTACGTCGTTATCTTGCGCAAAACGCATCAGACTATCGCATAAGCGGGCTTGAATACGAGGGCTGCTATTACCTTACGTTTAAAATGGAGCGCGCAAATGACTACGAGCTTGCGCGCGGGCTTGCCCGCCGTGTGGCACATGAGGGGATAGACCCGCAGTCCTTGGTGGCGGGCGGCGAATGCCCTGTGTTTGAAAAATATGATGACCGCATACCGCCATCCCTCCTACGCCGTGCTTACGCGGTGGATAAGCTCAGCCCGCAGCTGACAGAGCAAAGGATCATCGATATATTCCGCGAATATTCGGATGAGGAATTGAACTGATCTCCGCATTCGGATATCACAGTAAAGCAAAACAGGCAGTCCCCGGTGCAAATGCAAACGCATAGCATCAAGGACTGCCTGTTTTTTGGCTTTGTTATTTTTTATTTGCTCGCCCGGCTCATCCTGTGATCTTTTGCGGGATGAGCGGGCGGCGGTGGTTACTGGATGGTCTCGCTGTTATTGAGCACGAGCGTGCTGTAAAGGAAGAGCACATCGCAGTTATCAAAGTTTACGAATCTTCCCACATTGTCGGGCATGAGATAGCGAATATCGACCAGAGTGATCTTTGAGTAGCCCTCGGCCAGGAGGGGAGCGATGCTGCTTCCAAAGGAATCACGGAAGATGACGAGCTCGCGATCGGTGGTGGCGTTGGGGTTCTCGATGGTCAGGAGCGAAACAGAGCCGGAGAGGAACATCTCATAAGGGTCACGGCCTGTCGCCTTATCCATGTTGTAGATGCCGCCAACGCTTGAGTCCTCCATATTGGTGACGATGCAGTCGTTCAGTGTATCATTTGTAAGGTAGTATATCGTCTCTGCAGGGAGCGGGAGGGATGCCTGACCGTAGTACACGCCGTAAAAGGGATGATCAAGCGTGTTTTGGTCATACTTACCGCTAACGGTAGCACCCATAGCAGCGGCGAGGGCGGCGGCGGTATCGGTAAGCTTTTCCTGACGCCAGTGTGTATCGGTCTTGTAGTAGTCGGTAATATCAAGCGTGCCGGCTATATCGATATAGGTGGCATAGTCCATCTTATCCTGCATCGTGGCAAACAGTTTTTCGTAATCCATCGAAAGATATCCGCCCGCCTCTGCAAGATAATAGCTCTTGTCGGGAACTACCGAGAGGTAAACATTGGCGCCCTTGCCCTCAATAAACTTTTTGTATACATACTCAAATCTTGAGGCGGCATGGTCAAGCTTCTCTTCATTGAGGGGGTACTCAAGCTTTGCGGCGTAGCCGTCCTTGATGTATATATCATTGTTGTCGAGCTGACCGAACATATAGTAGGCGGCCATGGCCTTAAGCGTGCGCAGGGTGTCGCGCAGGGGAAATTGATCCTGCGTGTATTTTTCAAACTTAGTCATAAAAGTGCCGTCCAGCAGAGTGGAGACAGAAAGGGTGGGAAGCTTGCTCAGCTCGCGGCGCTCACTGTCAGAAAATTCGCGGGTGGGGGAGACCCATGCGGCCACCGTCATGCCCGCAAAAACGACCGCAACGAGCGCAAGGCAGATAATGCTTTTATATTTTTTCATCATTTTGTGCCTCCTCAGAATCTAAAATAAAGGAAGGGATTGTAGGAGCCGTCAACAAGATATGCTGTGCATACGATAAGCAGGGCGGCAAGCGTTATGGGCTCGGCAAAGGTCATGATGCTTTGACCAACGCGAGAGGTGGAGACGCGTTGCCAAAGCTTTTTGGGGAGGGGAGTTGCTCCGATAATGGCGATAAGCAGTACCACACCGTAGCTGCGCAGGTAGTAGAGGAACTCGGCGGAGACAAAGGAATATCCGCCCGCGCCAAACATTGCGCCGATGTAGGAGAAGGCCTGTCCCATGCTTGATGCATCGAATATTACAAAGGAGATGATGGTCAGGATCAAAAGATATACATGGCTCAGCACGCGGCTCTTTTTAAGGTACTTCATCAGCCACACCTTTTCAATTATCAAAAGCACAGCGAAGTATAGTCCCCAAATTATAAAGTTCCAAGCCGCACCGTGCCAAAAGCCGGTGAGCATCCATACCACAAAGATATTAAAAAGGTGGCGTGCGCGGCTCACACGGTTGCCGCCAAGTGGAATGTACACATAGTCGCGGAACCATGAACCCAGCGACATGTGCCAGCGGCGCCAAAACTCAGTCGCGCTGGAGGAGATAAAGGGATAGTTAAAGTTTTCAAGAAAGTCAAAGCCAAAGATCTTTCCAAGACCTATGGCCATATCACTGTAGCCGGAAAAGTCAAAATACAGGTGCAGTGAGTAAGCTATGGCGTAGAGCCAGAAAAACAGGACGGACTTATCGTCCGATGCGCGAAAGATATCGCAAAGCTCGCCGAGAGTGTTGGCGATAAGTATCTTTTTGCCAAGACCCACCATAAAGCGGCGCGCGCCGATCGCAGTCTTTTCTATCGTGTGAGTGCGGCATTTAAGCTGGTCTGCAACGTCGGAGTAACGAACGATGGGGCCGGCTATCAGCTGGGGAAAAAGTGCAACGTATGCGGCAAGGTCTATGGGGTTCTTTTGCGCCGCAACATCGCCGCGGTAAACATCAACGGTGTAGCTGAGGATCTGGAAGGTGTAAAAGCTTATGCCTATCGGCAGTGCGATCTTAAGCAGGGGGATGGAGAGCCCGGTTACCGCGTTGAAGTTTGAAATGAAGAAATCAACGTATTTAAAGTATCCGAGCATGGTAAGGCTTGATCCCACGGAGAGGATGATAAATAGCTGAGCCAGTGCACGGTTTGAGCGAAATCGCTCGATAAGAAGGCCAAATACATAGCCGAGCGCGATGGAGAGCAGCATCCAAATTACATATCTCGGCTCGCCCCATGCGTAGAATACAAGGCTTGAGAGGAGCAGGACACTGTTTTTGAGGCACTTGGGTGCTATTATATACAAAAGTATCACGCAGGGCAAAAAGTAAAACAAAAACGGTATGCTTGAGAATAACATTTTAAATACCTATATCTGAATTTTATTTTTGCGTCTCGCAGAGGCTTTTGAGGGTCAATCTTGTGCCTCTTACCGCTCTGCGGCATAATGATAGGGGTCGGGCGCATGCGCGCGACCCCTATGTTGGATTTGGGTTATTGTAAGATCGTATCTGTTTTGCTTTTTGATCACTCAACCATGGCGGGAGCATCAACGAGGACCTTTGCGGATCCCTCAACAGCGGCTGCAGCCTTGGCAAGGTTATCTATGTTGCCCTCGTGACCGAAAGCGAATACAAGGTAATCACCGATGGAGATAACAACTACCTTATCGGGGAAGCCGCACATCCAACGCTGACCCTGGATAGCGGTCTTGTATGCCTCTGCAAACTCGGCAGCCTTGCTGCTGTCCTTAAGCTTTACGGCGGCGGAGGCAAAGGTGTTGGTGTTCATCATGTGGAGGAGGGTGGCAACATCGGTCGAGTCGATCATGGCAAAAAGCTCATCGGTGAGGTGAGTCATGTATGTGAAGGTGTTCTTAAGGTCCTCGCCGGAGATAACAAGAGCCTCGGTCTCAGCATCGCCGTTCTTAATGGTCTCGTATACGTCAGCAAAAAGGTAAGCGCCGGGGCCGTCCATTGTGTCGTTGCCCATGCTTCCGCCGCCGCTGGGGAACTTGTTGTCATCGCCGAAAGCGGCCCAGATCTTGGTGTAAAGGTCAAGGGCGGAGTCAAAAGCAGGCTTCGGAGCTTCGGTCTCGGGGGCCTCGGTGTTGCCGGTAGGAGCGTTGCTGCTGTCTGCGGGAGCGGCGGTGGTATTCTCACCGTCGCCGTTTGCGTTGCAGGCTACAAGAGAGACGGAGAGCAGCATGAGTGCCGCAAGAAGAAGTGCAAGTGTTTTTTTCATTTTTTTGTTTTTCCTTTCGATAGTGGGTCTGTTTTGTTTTGTTTTTTTATTGTTTGCGGATCATGTTCGGGATCCGTCTGTCCGATGTATGGGACGGGTGTCCCATCAGTCAAGTGCTGAGGTGATGGTAAGCGTGTTTCCACCCTCGCTGACGGTAGCCGTCAGTTTTACGCACTCGTCCTTGGATCTCAGCGTCAGCTCAAAGGAATCACCGGTGGTAGGATCTATGATCCAAATGATCTCGGTAACCTCGGAGATGGTGAGGTCCTTGTGTGCCGTCTCGCCGTCAAGTGCGACCGCTCCGCCGTTGCCGGCTGTGATGCTTACATCGCCATGCTTGGCCGAGACCTGCAGGGTTATGGCCGTTCCCGGGGTCGAACGAGGGGAGAGGGGAGCGGCGAGTGGTATCTCTATCGGCTCATTTGAGATGCCGCGGGCCGCTACCCTTGTTCCGTTTACGCTGACCACGATGTCAGCGCTCCTTTGCATCGTTACAAGCACCATGGCAAACACCGCAATAAGGCATGCGGCGGCGGCCGCGTATCTTGTTATCATAACAAAGGTGCGCTCTCTTTTTGGGAACGGCAGGCGCGCTTCTTCCAGCAGATCGTCATCGATCTCACCGATGGCTCGCGCCAGTAGATCGTTTTTCATTTTGTCGTGCCTTCCTTTCCCATTTTAAACGGTGATACCGTCCTTTTCCAAATGTGCTTTCAGCTTTGAGCGCATACGAAACAGGAGCGATTTTACGCGGCTCTCGCTTATGCCAAACCGCTCTGCGATCTCCGCTATGGGATCACAGTAAAAATACCTGCACACAAAGACCCTCCGGTCCAGTGATTTTTGCGTGTGCAAAAAATCGCTGATGCTTGCTCCGATAAGTCCGACTCGCTCGTCATTTTCCACCGGTTCACCTCCCGGAACGCACTCGTCAAGCTCATCAAGAGAAACCGTAAACTCGTTAATTGCACGCTTTTCCGCATACCTCATATTGTAGCGGTTTATCGAGAGGTTTCTTGTGATCTTTCCAAGGTAGGTGGCAAGATTGGACGGTCGCTTGGGCGGTATCGAGCGCCATGCGCCGAGCCATGTGTCATTAACACACTCCTCGCTGTCCAGCTCGTCATAAAGAATGTTCATGGCGATCTTGGTGCAGTACGCTCCGTACTTTGTTTGCGATTCGGCTATCGCCTGCTCGTCTCTTTTAAAGTACAACTCAACTATTGCTTCGTCGTTCATGCAGTCACCTCATATCACTGCGTTCCTACCCTTATACACAGCAAAATTTCGGGTAGGTTGCATTTTTTCAAAAAAACTTTTTAAAAAACAAAAAATAAAAATCAGATGCACAAAGAATAAAACAGTCGCCGGACAATGCCGGGCGACTGTTTTGGCCTGTCGGCGTGTGATGTTCACAGCTCATCGCGCGGCGATCTTTATTGCTCGGGTATCAAATTACAGTACTATTTTAACACCCGGGGCCACGTATTTAAATATAAGGTATGCCAGCACAGCCTGGCACAAAATGATCAGAGGTATGCCCAGCATAAATTTGGCGTGTTTTGTTTTGTGGCGTATGGCGAGCATTGTGGTCAGCATCGCTACCGAGCCGCCAACGAGCGAGAGTGCCAAAAGCGAGCTCTCGCGTATGCGGCGGTCGGTGCGGTGCTTGGATGCCCATTTATCATATATCGTTATGATGACGGATATAAGCGATATCAGCGCAAGATATATAATAGGAATAAATATCGGCAGGATGGGGCCGGTACAGCTCTTGATCTCCAAAGCAATCGAAAAAGCTGTCCTCTTTTATTGCTTTTTGGGGAAGCTGTCCTTAAGTCCAACTATGCGGTTGAACGTGCCGGGGTTTTTGGTATCCTTAACATAGTAGCCGTTGCGCACGAACTGGAAGCGCTCGCCGGGGGCGGCATCCGCCAAGGACGGCTCAACCATACAGCCCTCAAGCTTTGTGGCGGAGCAGGGATCGAGATAATCGCCGTAGGTCTTGCCCTCGGGCATATCATCGATGTTTTCAAGCGTGAAAAGATGGTCGTAAAGCATGATGTCGGCACGTGCGGCATTGGCGGCGGAGAGCCAATGGATAGTCCCCTTTATCTTTCTGCCGTCGGTGGGATTACCGTTGCCGGCCTCAAGATCGGCGGTGCAGTGCACGGCTGCAATGCTGCCGTCGTCGTTGTGGTCAACGGATACACAGCGCACGATGTATCCGCCCATAAGTCTTACCTCGCCCTCCGGCTTGAGCCTGAAGAACTTGGGCGGCGGGACCTCGGCAAAATCATCGGCATCGATGTACAGCTCACGCGTGAATGCAAGCCGCCTCGTTCCTGCCTCGGGATCCTGCGGGTTGTTTGGCAGCTCAAAGTACTCTGCTTTGTCGGCGGGGTAGTTGTCAACTATAAGCTTCAGGGGCTTCATTATCGCAATGCGGCGGGGAGCGGTGCGGTTAAGCTCCTCGCGAATGCAGTGCTCAAGCAGCTCTATATCCACAACGCTGTAGGCCTTGGAGACGCCCGCGCGGTCAACAAAGTCAAATATCGCCTCCGGTGTGTAGCCGCGGCGGCGCAGACCGCAAAGTGTGGGCATGCGGGGATCGTCCCAGCCGTCCACCAGACCGTCCTCCACGAGCTGACGCAGATATCTCTTGCTCATAACTGTGTGGGTAACGTTGAGGCGCGCAAACTCGCGCTGCTTCGGCTTCTGCTCAAAGCCTATGTTGTCCACCACCCACTCATAAAGCGGGCGGTGATTTTCAAATTCTATCGAACAGCAGGAGTGTGTTATACCCTCAAGCGCATCCTGTATCGGATGTGCATAGTCATAAAGCGGATATATGCACCATTTGTTGCCCTGGCGGTGATGCTCGGTGTGCAGTATGCGGTATATCGCGGGGTCGCGCATGTTCATGTTGGGAGATGCCATGTCTATCTTGGCACGCAGTGTGTGAGAGCCATCGGGGAACTCGCCGCGCTTCATGCGCTCAAAAAGCTCAAGGTTCTCCTCAACCGTTCTGTTGCGGCAGGGTGATTCACGTCCCGGCTCTGTCAGCGTGCCGCGGTACTCCTTCATCTCCTCGGCGCTGAGGTCATCAACATATGCCTTGCCGTCGCGGATCAGCTTTAGGGCAAACTCGTAGCATTTGTCAAAATAGTCGGACCCGTAATAGATGCCGCCGGTCGGCTTGCATCCCAGCCAGCAAAGATCCTCGTATATCGACTTAACATACTCGTCTCCCTCTCTTACGGGGTTGGTGTCGTCATAGCGGAGATTGAAAAGTCCGTGATATTTTTTGGCTATCAGCCAGTTTATGCGTATCGCCTTGGCCGAGCCTATGTGCAGATATCCGTTCGGTTCGGGGGGGAAGCGGGTGTGGATCTTAAGCTCGGGGTCGGCACGCAGATCCTCATCGATTATATCGTGAATAAAGTTGCCGTTTATCTCGGCGGTCTCGTTTTCAGTTTTGTTGATCTCTTTGATCTCTTCTTTGTTTTCCATATCATAAATACCTTTCGGTCGATAATTTAGGTGATCCGCGGGGGATCAAAGTGCCGCGCACAGCTCGCGCACGCGGTAGGCGGTACGCTCTGCGCCAAGCAGGTGGATGACGGTGTAAAGATCCGGCGAGTTCATTCTGCCGGTCACCGCCACGCGTATGAACATACTGACATCCGCCACACTGCCGCGGTAGGCGGTGGGGTCTGCCTTGTAGCTGCGCATATCCGTGGCATAGCCAAGCTTTGCGGCTATCGCCTTTATCTTTTCAAACCACGCATCGGTATCGTCTCCCATGTCAAGCGTGTCCGAAAACTCAGAGAGCGCGGTCTTTACATCCGCGCGGTCAAAGCTCTCGGGTATCTCATCCTCGCGGCTGAAGAGCTCGTCGTAAAAGAAGCCCGCAAAGCCGCGCACCTCGCTCCAAAGGCCGTAATCCTTGCGCGGCTTTTTGCCGCCGCGACCTATCGAAAGTATCGCGCGCGCATAGTCGGGGTCACGATCGAGGAGAGCGAAAAATTCGGGATCATACTCCCGCGCCCACGCGGAGAGCTGACTGTAGACCTCCTCGGCACTCATGCGGGATACCACGTTTTTGGAGACGTCCTCTATCTTGGCACGGTCAAAAAGACAGCCGGAGGCGCACATCTTTTTAATGTCAAATTTAAAATCGGTAAAGGGCAGGTCGCGGTTTTGCATGCGCCATTCCTCAAAGTTGGAGTTGAGGACGGTCAAAAGATATTCGGAGACCGCCGCAGGCGCGTAGCCGTCCCGCTCGTAATCGTTCATGTTGGCGCCAAGGTCGCGCTTTGAAAACTTCTTCTTGTTGCCAAGCTCGTCAAGCCGCATTATCTGTGCGGTATGCAGATATTTGGGCAGGCGGAAGCCGAGATAACGGAAAAGCTGTATGTGCTTTGCCACGCTCGGCAGCCATTCCTCGCCTCGTATTACGTGTGTGGTGCGCATAAGGTGATCGTCCACCGCGTGCGCAAAGTGATAGGTGGGAATGCCGTCGCTCTTGAGCAGAACAAAATCCTCGTCGTTTTCGGGTATCTCAAGCTTGCCCTTTACAAGATCGGTAAAGGGAGTTTTCTTTTCAGGGTCGCCGTCGGCAAGTATGCGCAGTACAAATTTGTTGCCTGCGGCAAGATTTTTTTCTACATCCTCAAGGGTAAACTCGCGCTGTCGGCGCATGGCGGCCTTTTGCTCGGCCTCAAGCTCGGGTGTCCATTCACGGGACTTCACCTCCGCCTTTTTGTCTATCGCGTCAAGCGCCACAAGCTCCTCATCGGTGGTAAAGCAAGGGTATGCCTTGCCCTCGGCAACCAGCTTTTTGGCGTAAACGTGATAGATGTCTCCGCGCAGGCTCTGCTTATAGGGACCGTAATTGCCGCGGTCTGTTATCTCGCCGCCCTCTCCTATCGCCGCGCCCTCGTCAAAGCGAATGCCGTAGCGTGCCAAAGTGTTTATAAGCCCCTCGGCAGCGCCCGGGACCTCGCGCTTTGCATCGGTATCCTCAATGCGAAGATAAAAAACTCCGCCGGATTGATGGGCAAGCCTCTCGCCTACCATTGTTTGATATACACCGCCTATATGCACAAAGCCTGTGGGGCTTGGCGCAAAGCGCGTGACCTTTGCCCCCTCGGGCAGGTCGCGGGGCGGATATTTTTCTTCAAGCTCTTCCGGTGTCATCTCAACATCGGGAAAGAGCATTTCTGCTAAACGAACGTTATCCATGTTACCCTCTCTGGTGTCCTTTTTGTGTTTATTGCGTTTATTGAGCAAATAAGTCGGGGTGGTGCCATAATATGCCGCAATAAATAAAAGTAAGATAAAATATTATTACATCTTATTTTATCACAAACCGGCGCAAATGTCTACATAAAAAAGCGCAAAAAGCGCAAAAACACGAATAAAACCGCAGCATCGGCCGTGTTTTTGCCTCCGCCTTGTTAGTTCCATCGTATTTTTGCGCCTTTGCGCTGCTCGGGCGGCTCTCCTGACTCCCGGGGCTTGGCTCCGGGTCAAGCTCCGAGCCAAGCTCCGGTTGATGCTTACCCTCTTGAATGATACGGCTCAAGGTGGCCGTTCTCCATTGAAAATATCCTGTCCGCTCGCTCGGCTATCGACATATCGTGCGTGACCATTATAAGCGTTTGCCCCATGACCTCCTTGGTGCGCAAAAGCAGCTCAAGTACCTCATCGGCATTGCGGCGGTCAAGGTTGCCTGTCGGTTCGTCCGCAAATACCACCTGCGGACGGTTTATCAGCGCACGCGCTATCGATACGCGCTGTTGCTGACCGCCGGAAAGCTCGCTTGGCAGGTGGTGCAGTCTGTCACCGATATCAAGTGTGGCAACAAGTTTTTTCAGGTGTTCCTCATAGCTTACATCATCCTTGTTGCACATAAGTGTGGGAATGAGTATGTTTTCAAGCGCGGTGAACTGCGAGATCAGGTTGTGGTTTTGAAATACCATTCCTATATAGTTGCCGCGAAATTCGGCAAGCTCGTCCGCCGACATGGCTGTAATATCGTTGCCGCGAACCACTATCTTGCCGGAATTCGGTCGGTCAAGCCCCGCCAATATGTGAAGCAGTGTGCTCTTGCCCGAACCGGATGTTCCGATTATCGCCACAAATTCCCCCTCTCGCACATCAAAGGTCGCGCGGTTTACGGCTGTCACCACCGTGTCATATTGGCGGTATTGCTTTATAACGTCACGTGCCTCAAGTATCTTTCTTTTTTCCTGTTCCATGACTTTATCGTTCCTTACAATTCTGATTATTCCGATTATTATCCAATGCGATGTGTTTTAATATTTATATTTATGCGACAGACCTTTGTCATTCGCCGAGCTGTGCTCGTTCGGCGCGGTCACGCTCCTTTATAAAGCGGCGGTAGGGAGCGTATGCTGAGGCAAAGCCGCACGCGGCCGAAACTATCAGGCAGATGATGCAGGCCGGGATGGAAAGATCAAAGCCGTGCCGCACCGCCTCGGTAAAGCCGTACTTGGGCAAAAAGTTATCAAGCACCCAAAACGAGAGCCACCCAAACAGCGCACCAAGCACCACGCTTACAAAAAATGAGCAAACAGCGGTCACACCGCCGGAAAAGAGATGGAGCGAGCGCAGGTCGGCATCCCCCGCGCCAAAAGCGCCAAGCATTTCAAACTCGACGCGGCGCTTGGTAAAGAACATCGACTGCGAGAAGAACCAAACGAGCGGGGAGAGTGCAAGCACCGCGGTAAGGCACAAAAGCGTGACTCCGCGAATATTTGCGCGGCCGTTCAGCCTGTCGGTGGCATCGGCATTGCTGTCGCGCAGGCTGTAGCCCGAGTATCCCGCAAAAAGTCGGCGCAGCTCAAAAAATGCATTCTCAGCCGCCGCGTCATCAATGCCTTTGCAAAGATAGATATCGGCACGCTGCACCACAGGTGCACTTCCGGTAAGCTTTTGGTAAAGCTCCGGTGAGACGGCAACGGTAAACGCATCCTCGGCGCGTCCGGTGTCAATCACCGCACCCACCGTCAGGTCAATATAGGCAAACTCGCCCTTTTTTATCTCCTGCTCAAGGTTCAGGCGTGCATCGGTGATCGATAGATCAAGTGGGGATTGATGGCTGACAAATACCGCCGCGCGGATCCTATCGCCAACTTTAAAGTTCAGCTCGCGGCCGTTGTATATGTACTCGCTGACCGCTACTGTGTACTCGTCGGTAAGGACCGATGAAAGATCTCCCGTTACCTCCCACGCGCCGTGGGTCGTGGCCATGCCGATCAGGGCCTCGTCCAGCACCATGTATTTTGCGCTGTTGGTGGCCACGCTCTCGCCGTCCTGCGCACGGGTGGTGTTGTAGCTTTGACTGCCCGCCTGTGCGTGCGAGAGGACTATATGCCCACGCGTGGCAGAGGCCTTTTGGCTGACATCCCACATAAGATAGTCAACGCCCTCCACATCAGTGGCAAGCTCAAGATCAAATTCATCAACTCCACCTCGGTCGCTTACAGTCAGGGTGTATTGCGGCACCGGTGCGGCATCGATATCCTGCTGCCTTGATGATAGAAACACGCCGCACAAAAAGACGGTGGAAAAGGATATAGCCCCCAGCAGCAGTCCCGCAAAGTAGCGGCGAAAGCGAAACATTCCGTAAAGCTCGTATACCGACGGGAAGCGCTTGCCGAATATAAATGCCGAGCGGCGCGGTGAGGATACAAGGTTTGAGTTATCCTCCGCTGTCAAAAGCGAGACCGGCGACTTTTTGGAAAGCACCAGTATCGGCAGTGCGGTCGCCGCAAAAACGGCGCAAAGATCAAACAGCAGTGCAAGCCACAGGTCGGCGGAGCGCCATGCGTAGGCGGCACCGCGCGGCAGGTATATAAGGGCGGCTGTGCCCGCTCCCGCCGCCGCGGCGGGAATGAAGGTGAGGATGGAGATCATAAAAAGCTCCCACGATGCCGTTTCAAACAGCTTTTCAAACCCGGCACCAAAGGACATGTATATTCCGTAGCGGAACTTATAGTGGTTGGTGCGTATGTTAAACAGTATCATCAGTGCCAGCGCGGCAAACAGCAGAAAAACGATGAAAAATGCCCATCTGCCCACGGTGTCGCGCGTGCGGGCCTGCTCTATCAGCGTTATTCGCTCGGTGTAGCGGACCTGCGAGGCCGCGCCCCTTATTTGATAATAGCTCAAAAAGTCCTCGCCGCGCTCGCGTGAATCGACATCCAGCAATATGCGCATCTCATATCTCTTGCCGCCGGGCGAGACGGTGTACTCATCAAAATCATATGCTTCATACATCCGTTTTTCCGGGCTCAGCTGTCCGGCTATCCACAGACGGCCGTTTTCAATGGCGGCGCGCTCGTCTGATGTCAGCCCGTCAACTATCAGGTGGCAGTCGCTTGATGCATACGCCTCGTTGATAGCGGATTCAAGGCGGATATCCGAGTATGTCATGCCCGCCCAAAAGATGAGCTGAAGCGCAAAGCAGGCGGCAAAGAAGGGGAAGTATTCAAAAAAACCGCGGGTGACCGTGCGGAATGCGGTGGTGAGGTTACGAAGTGAGAAGAACCGTCCGAGAAATCCCAAGGCGCTCCTGATGTTTGCAGCCGGTTTTAAAACGTATACTCGCTTGTGGTCTACGTATTTTTCTTCAAGCATTACGAAACTCCTTGTTAACATGATATTATATTATACAACTAATCAGCATAATTTTCAAGGGCGCATGGGGGATATTTTGTGTGCATTGTGCATATTTTTTTGTGTTTGGGCGCGGGGCGGTAATTAATAAAATGTAACTTTTAAAATACCGCTTGCGAAAGTGCGACTTTTGTTGTATAATATTAGTGAAAATGTTCTACCGGGGCATATAATCGTTAAAAAAATAACGATCCATGGACCGTGCCGCAGGTCTTTAGCGGCGGGGTAGGGCAGGCATTCAAAAATCTTAAAGCTTGAAAAAAATTAATCTTTTTTAAAGGAGAATAAAAACGAATGACCAACAACAAGTACATTCTTGACTGGGTCAAGGAAATGGCCGAGCTGACCTGTCCCGATAAGATCGTATGGATCGACGGCAGCGAGGAGCAGGCAGAGGCTCTGCGTGCAGAGGCTTGCTCTACCGGCGAGATGATAAAGCTCAACCAGGATCTGCTGCCCGGTTGCTACCTGCACCGCACCGCCATCAACGACGTTGCTCGTGTTGAGGGCAGGACCTTTATCTGCACCCCCACCAAGGAAGAGGCCGGCAACATCAACAACTGGATGGAGCCTACCGAGTGCTATGAGAAGCTCAGAAAGATCTACCGCGGCTCCATGAAGGGCAGAACGATGTACGTTATCCCTTACTCCATGGGTATCGTCGGCTCTGATTTTGCAAAATACGGCATCGAGCTTACCGACTCTATCTACGTCGTGCTCAACATGCTCATCATGACCCGCGTCGGCACCGACGTTCTTGAGGCTATCGGCGACAGCGATAACTACATAAAGGGTCTTCACTCCAAGGCACAGCTTGATGAGAGCAACCGTTACATCTGCCACTTCCCGCAGGATAACACCATCTGGTCGGTCAACTCCGGCTACGGCGGAAACGTTCTGCTCGGCAAAAAGTGCTTTGCTCTCCGTATCGCCTCCTACCTCGGCAGAAAGGAAAACTGGATGGCCGAGCATATGCTCATCCTTGGCGTTGAGTATCCCGATGGCGATGTTAAGTATGTTTGCGCCGCATTCCCCTCCGCTTGCGGTAAGACCAACCTCGCCATGCTCATTCCGCCCGAGGTATACAAGAAGCGCGGCTTTAAGACTTGGACCGTCGGCGATGATATCGCATGGCTGCGCATAGGCAAGGATGGCCGCCTCTGGGCCATGAACCCCGAAAACGGCTTCTTTGGTGTTGCTCCCGGTACAAACGAAAAGTCCAACCCCAACGCTCTGCACACCTGCATGAAGGATACCATCTTCACCAACGTGTGCCACAACCTTGATAACAACACCATTTGGTGGGAGAGCCTTGATAACAACCCGCCCAAGAACGCCCTCAACTGGAAGGGTGAGGTCTGGGACTACAACAAGTATGACAAGGCAGATAAGATCAACACCTCCGGTGCTCATCCCAACAGCCGTTTCACCGCAAAGGCTGTTAACTGCCCCTGCCTCTCCAAGGAATTTGATAATCCCGCAGGCGTTCCCGTTTCCGCCATTATCTTCGGCGGCAGACGTGCCAAGACCGCCCCGCTGGTATACCAGTCCACCAGCTGGCAGAACGGTACCTTCGTTGGCTCTATCATGGCCTCCGAGACCACTGCAGCAGCCGCAGGCGCTATCGGCGTAGTCCGTCGCGATCCTATGGCAATGCGTCCCTTCGTTGGCTACAACATGGGTGACTACTGGCGCCACTGGCTCGATATGGGCAAGATCATCCCCAACGCGCCCCAGATCTTCCACGTCAACTGGTTCCGCACCGATGATAACGGCAACTTTGTATGGCCGGGCTTTGGCGACAACCTTCGCGTTGTTGACTGGATCCTCGCTCGCTGCGCGGGCAAGGTCGATGCAGATCTCACCGCTATCGGTTATGTACCGAAGCCCGAGGACATCAACATCGAGGGTCTTGACGGCATCACCGTTGATACCGTTCGCGACCTTGTAAGCGTTGATAAGGATGCATGGCTTGAGGATATCGAGAACATCAAAGAGTTCTACGCTCAGGTAGGCGATCATGTCCCCTCCGAGCTGTATGACGAGCTTGCCGCTCTTGAGGCAAGACTTCGCGCATGATCGGCGTAAGGTCATAAATAAATAAACTTCGGGCTGTCTCGCGTGAGCGAGACAGCCCGAAGTGTTTTGTGTTGTTACGCCAAATAAATATGTGCCCCTGTGCAGAATGCACAGGGGCACAGTGAGAGTTTAAAACATTATTATCCCAGCCAAACTCCCACGTTTATAAAATGAGTTATATCGCCCAATTTAAACTGTTTTCCGTTGACTTCACGAGTTTTATCGGTGGTGTAGTTGAGTTTGTAATAGTAAATGACCACGGGGTTCCCGTCACTATCAAGCGTAAGGGTCTGCCATATGCACTTTTGTTCGGAGAAACGATATCCGTTTTCGTCTTTTGTGCTCCACGCCTGTTCGATGTTGGTGCGTATGTCACATGCGCTTTGTTCTGCAAACGTATCACATCCGGATATTGATTTTGTTTTTGAAAACATTTTTGATACAGTGGTCTGTGGCGGTGCATCGACCCAAACTAACCTGCCATCGGGATAAAGACGAACGGTTGTGTAGTCAACGCATTCTGTACCGGATATTCTTGTGCAAAATTTTATATCATACCATCCGCTATATATACCACCCGCTATATTGGGGTCGCTGTAGTCGATCACGTAATCGTTGTACACGTCAAGGTCAACATACGGTTCGGCATATTCTCTGGCTTTTGCCAAAAGCTCGTCTTCGGATAAATGCACTATTCCGCTTGACGGGTCATCTTGACGGGTCATCGTACATCCAATGTGTCTCCTCTGACAAGAATTTGTATCCGATCGGAGTCTTGGTGTCACCATGAGCAAAAGAGACGGAAATATGTAAGTCACCTTGGTTTAATTTATAAACATCCACTTCCCAATCTATGTCCGAACGACTTTTTTAACTTTTGAAAACTGCAATGTATATTCATTGTTATCAATTGTTATAGAAACATCGTTTGGGTGGTAGTTGTCGTGTGTGCTTTTTTGAGAATACAGTATCTGATTTATCTTGGCAATATCATCGCTGCTGCCGGTGGAGGTTTCTGCCACGAATTCCATGTACGCATCACTTGTCGATGATACGGCTGCTGCACGCAAAGGTTGCGGATTCCGCTGAACTGTTGTGCAACTCGTTAGCATTGCGAAAAGAACAAATAATATGCATGTTGTAGTAAACAGTTTTTTTGTGTTTTTCATGGTATTCCTCCTTAAGAAAAAGTGTTTCTGTTATATGTAAATACTACATTGTCTTTTGTAATACAAGGTGAGATGTCTGTATAACTCATATCGGCAAGGATCGGTGTTGCTGCATTTTCGGCAAGTATGTTGGCGGAGGTGATTTCGCTTTTTTGCTTTGTGGCTGATGCCGCAAAAGAAAGAATGCAAATCAAAACCAAGACGGCTGTTGTAATTACAAATGAACGGAATATTCTTGTCATCTTGTCGCTTCTTGTTTTTGGTTCGTTGTGGTTGTTATTGTTTTGCGTGGATGTGTGCGGGTAAGACCCGCCGATAGGCTCGGTGGATCGAATGCCATGACAAACTCCTTTCGTGTGTGAGCGACCTTTTAAATGTTCCGCAGGTGTTCTTTGCCGACATTTACAGTATATCACATTTGCCGATAATTATCAATCGGTCGCGCGTGGTTGTTGATCTTTTTGTCAACAATGCACAAAAGCTCCCGATGCGCCACCGCAATATTGCGGTGGCGCATCGGGAGCTTTATGCCGGTTTGATCTTACACGGTATCAGTGTGTGTTGCCGTGCACGGGGCGTGATGCTTTTTTAAAAAAGCGCGGTTCAAAGCCGTCTATGGTGATCGATCGCATCATTCCGGCAAACATCGTCTCATCAAACCGTTTGCCCATGCAAAAGACCTCGTAGTCAACTCCGAGATAGGATAAAAACACACCCGTCTCGCGGTAGCCGCAACTTAGGTAAAAATTGCGCCGCCGCAGGCGTTGAGCGTTGTTTTCGGCACTCTCGTCCGGCATTTCAAAATCAACGGTATGAATACGGTAGGGTTATTTGGCTATCATCGTTTCCACCGCGCGCCTGCCGTAGCCGCGCGAGCGCAGCGCGGGTTCAACAGCCAGAAAAAAGAGATAGGCAAGCTTGCGATATAGTTTGATAACGGTAAAACCCACAAACATGTCGCCGTCTTTAAGCGCCCATATCTCAAGCTGTTCGCGCTGTGACATTTCTATCATGCGGTCGGGTGCGAGATATTCCTCGGGCGGGAATGCCTCAAGTGCCAATGCTTCTATTTTGCCCAACAGCGGATGTCCCGCGCCGATGGGCTCTGCGTTAAGTATCATTTTGACCTCTGTTTTTCGGATGGCGAAGATCCTTATTTAATTATAAGTGGTTTTGGTATGTGCGAAACTACCATTCTTCGCCTCTGCCGAGGGTCAAGCTGTTTTTCATTTTGTTTTAGTCCTGCTGCCGCTTAGTCATCTTATAAAGTTTGTATAGGAACGCCTTGCGGTCTGCGGAAGTCCGAAAAGCTCACGACCGAGCTTTATGCTCTTTATAAGGAATGCCATGTTTTGGGCCAGCTCGCGCATTGTTTCAAGTCCCTCGGCGTCGCCTGCCGCTTCTCCCGGCGTTTGACCGTGAATGTTGTTCCAATAACGGCTGGAGGCTACTGGCATCCCGGAGATGGTAAAGTATTTGTTCAGCTCGTCAAAAGTCGTACTGCACCCACTGCGGCGCGCACAGACTACCGATGCGCCCACTTTCATTCGCTTATCAAAGCGGGTGCTGTAAAAAAGGCGGTCAAGGCATGCCACAAGCGTGGCGTTGGCAGAGGCGTAGTAAACCGGGCTTGCAACCACAAGACCGTCCGCGGCCTCAAATTTTACGGCAAGCTCGTTTACAATGTCATCAAATACGCACTGCCCGCTTGAAAAACAGCCATGGCAGGCCGCGCAGCCGCGTATATCCATACCGCCGATGCGAACTATCTCCATGTCTATCCCCTCGGCATCAAATACGCTACGCATCTCGTCGAGTGCTATGGATGTGTTGCCGCCCTCGCGCGGGCTGCCGTTTAAGGCAAGTATCCTCCGGCGTTTTGCGGGGGTGGCGCAGTCGTATTCGGAGAGGGCGCACAAAAGATCATATAGTCCATCCTCTGACAGAACTCCGCGCGGCATGTCGGCGGGCAAAAGCCCCTGCTCGTCAAGCTCAAAGTCATGCTGCCACTTGCCGCTCGTCATATACTCTGAAAGCACTGCGCTTGCCATTTTGATCTCTGCGCCGTCGGTGGCAGTCGGGTCACTCGCGGCAAGCTTTTGCGCCTCCGTAAGCATCGTGTAAAGCTGTTCCATGCGCCGGACTCGGCGTATGGAGGATAAAACATCTTTGCTGTTCATGGTCGATCTCCGTTAACTCCTTTAAAATAAACTTGCCGGATCTTGGGGTCGGCTGTGTTTTATGTAGCTGTAAACTTCGGTCGCTGCTGTTCTGCCGCGACTGCTCTGTTGTATCGGGCGCTGTGTCAGTTCTCCTCGTCTGCTATCGTTATGCCCTCGGGGCGGCTCTTTATGTCGTTCAGCTCGCGAATAAAGGTCTCGATATCCTTAAATTCGCGGTATACCGAGGCAAAGCGAACATATGCCACCGCATCCTCTGATTTCAGGCGGCGCATTACCATCTCGCCTATATCCCCGGAGGGTATCTCCTGCCGCAGTGAGTTTTGCAGCTCGGACTCTATCTCTGCGGCGATCCTGTCGGCGTTGACCGGTCGCTTTTCACAGGCCTTAAGCAGACCCGACAGCAGCTTTGAACGGTCAAAAAGCTCGCGTGTTCCGTTCTTTTTTATAACAACGAGCTGTACCGATTCTATGACCTCAAAGGTCGTAAAGCGTTTTTGACAGTTCAGGCACTCACGGCGGCGGCGTATACTGTTGCCGTCTATATTTTGGCGTGAATCTATAACGCGGCTCTCAAGGCAGCCGCAGCTCGGACATCTCAATATAAATACCTGCCTTTCATTATTACATTTATTCTACCACATAGCGGGCGATTTGTAAAGAGGTTTGGCGTTTTTTTGCTATGCTGATGCTACGCGTCGCGCCGCGCGGCCTCCCAATCATCTATTATGTAGGTCAGTGTTATCGGAGTTACACCGCCGCGCAGTATGCTCTCATAAAGCCTGCGGGCGGCTTGCCTGTCGCATTCAACGGTGCGCGAGGTGTGCTCAGTGGCGGATGTTACCGATATCGTATAGTATCGCCCTGCGGCGCGGCATTGTTCGCACAGTCGGTAGCCTACACGCAGCCCTCCTACGTTGCCGGTGGATGAACGCAGCAGCTTGGCTCCAAACTCACATGCGTGTGTTTTGTTGTATTTTTGTTGTTTTTGCGTTTTGGTCATGGTCTGTCCTTCCTGTGTTGCCCTGTGGGTTTTTGGTTTGCAACCACATTCGGCGGTCGTTGTGTGCTTGCCGCCTGCGGTCGCGTTGTGCTGATTATGATAACGCCGCCGCGCAACGGAAATAATTGCAAAAAAGATCGCATCGTAACATTGCTTGTCATTATAATGAACGAAATTAACAAAAACGTCAAAAAAGCAACAAAAAGTATAGGAATAAAAATGCAATTTGGCGGAAACAAAAGTGCAATTATATGCAATGCATGAAACATTTGAGCAAAATAGCTGCGAGAGATGTATTTTTATCCAAAATTGCCTTATATTTATCGTTGAAAAAGCTCGAATTGTGCGATATAATGGCGTATATCCGGAACAATTTGCATATTATCTTACGATCATATGCATTATTCGCTCGAAAGACAATAATGCATAAAAATACCAATAAGGCGCACCGACACCGCGTTAGAGGGTGATCTTTTGATCTTATGTGTTCCAAAAGCAGAGGGGATGAAAGGTAAAATGAAGCAAACAAAACGTGCAGGCGTGCGCCTGCTGCGGTTCATATCTGCGATAGCGGCGGAGGCGGGGAGGCTTGGGCGCGAGGCGATGACTGTTTTTATCTGCGGCATGGGGAGCGCCACACTTGCGGCGGTTGCGTGGCTTTGCAGGCTCGCTGAGGCGGTCGCGGTCGATCCGCTCGGAGCCGAGAACTATTACGCGCCGATGCTTGAATACATAATGATGGCTTATCTTATCGTTATCGCGGGGACGCTCACCTTTGATCTGCTTGAAAGATCCTGCAAGCGGCAGGGCGGCGGCACATAAGCGTGACTGACTGCGATATTTGCGAAAAAATGCCCCCATCCGCAAAAAAACTATTGAAAAAAAGATAAAAGTGTGGTATACTGTATATATAAATGCTGTGATGAAGACAGCGGGCGTGGATGGGCGATCCACAGAGAGACCGACAGGGCTGGGAGCGGTCGATCGCGCACGTCTGCATTTCGCTTCGGAGCACGGATAGTCAAAGCGAGCGGGCGTATGTCTGCTCGGTCGCCTGTAGCCATCCGCGGTGGGCACCGTTATCTGCCGAGAGTGTCGATGCCGCGCGGCCTCGGAATTCGGGTGGTACCGCGGTGTTTTTTGCTCCGTCCTGATCGGGACGGGCTTTTTTTATTCTCTTTTTTGCCGCCGTCCGTCACTCACGGAAAAAATATATAAAAAGGGAAGAGGATCTATGTGTGATCAAAAAAATATAATAGAGATAACCGAAAGGAAATGATCGAAAAATGAAAGAGCTACTTCAAAGGATCAGGACAGAGGCGCTTGAGCGTATCGGCGCGGCCGATGCTGATCTTGAATCTCTCAGAGTCCGCTATCTCGGCAAAAAGGGCGAGCTTACAGCGGTGCTTCGCGGTATGGCGGGGCTTTCCGCCGAGGAGCGCCCGATAGTCGGCCAGCTTGCCAACCGCGTGCGCGGCGAGATAGAGGAGGCAATTGCCGAGCGTGCCGCCGCACAAAAGCAAAAGGCACTGGAGGCACAGCTGCTCTCCGAGCGTGTTGATGTGACAGCACCGGGTAAGCTGCCCGAGCGCGGACACCGCCACCCTCTCACTGTCGTCCGCCGCGACCTTGAGGAGATCTTTTTGGGCCTTGGCTTCTCGATAGCTGAGGGACCGGAGGTCGAATATGATTATTATAACTTCCAAGCGCTGAACATTCCGGAAAATCACCCCGCACGCGATACGCAGGATACTTTTTATATCACTGATAACATCCTTTTGCGCTCGCAGACCTCTCCGGTTCAGGTCAGAGTTATGGAAAAGCAAAAGCCGCCGATAAGGATAGTCTCCCCCGGCCGCGTTTACCGCTCTGATGATGTTGATGCCACCCACTCGCCGCTCTTCCATCAGTTTGAGGGACTTGTGGTCGATCGCGGCATCACGATGGGCGACCTCAAGGGTATGCTTGAGCTGTTTGCCAAGAATATGTTCGGTGAGGATACCCGCATCCGCTTCCGCCCGCATCACTTCCCGTTCACCGAGCCGTCGGCGGAGGTCGATGTATCCTGCTTTGCCTGCGGCGGCAAGGGCTGTCGCTTTTGCAAGGGCGAGGGCTGGATAGAGATACTCGGCGCAGGTATGGTGCACCCGCACGTGCTCAGCGGTTGCGGCATAGACCCGGAGGAATATTCCGGCTTTGCCTTTGGACTCGGCATCGAGCGTATAGCACTGCTTAAGTATCATATTGATGATATGCGCCTGCTGTATGAAAACGATATCCGCTTTATTTCCCAGTTTTGACGATCTGAGTTCTTTGCCTGTTGGATCTTCTACCCATTAAACAGTGCAGCATAAAGACGTAAAAACAGATCGATCGGATATCATGGACGGTAATAAAGTTAAAGTAAAAAAATCAACGCCGGGCGGGGTCATGGCGACCGTAACAGACTGGTCACTGCTAACGCTTGGAACGCTTATTTTGACGGTTGGTGTGTATTTCTTTAAGTACCCCAATAACTTCGCCATGGGAGGCGTTAGCGGCCTTTCGGTGGTGCTGGCAAGGATCCTGCCGTTTGCCACGCCGGCGGGGATCGTTACGGTGCTAAACGTTTTTTATCTTATCATAGGCTTTATCTTTTTGGGTCGAAAGATAGGTGTGCGCACCGTTTATTGCAGTCTTTTGTTTTCTCTGGCGCTATCCGTGCTTGAGGTGGCAGTGCCTATCAGCGCACCGCTTACCGATCAACCCACCCTTGAGCTTTGCTTTGCGGTGCTTCTGCCGGGGCTTGGCTCGGCTCTCGTGTTTAACCGCGAGGGGTCGACCGGCGGCTCGGATATTTTGGCGCTCATACTCAAAAAGTACCTAAAAATAGAGGTCGGCCGCGCCCTTTTGCTGGCCGATTGCCTGGTGGTGGCGGTCTCCTTCTTCACCTTTAATGTGCAAACGGGACTTTATTCACTGCTTGGACTGCTTGCAAAGGCGTTTTTGGTGGATTCCGTCATCGAGAACATCAATATTTCAAAATTCTTTATCATCGTTACCTCAAAGCCCGAGCCTATAATCGAGTATATAAACGCCACGCTCCGCCGCGGCGTTACCGAGTGGGATGGCGTTGGTTGCTACACAGGCGAGCGGCGCACCGTGCTTTTGGTGGTAATGAACCGCGCACAGGCCATGAACATGCGCTCCTATGTGCGCACGGTGGATAAGGATGCGTTCGTTTTGATATCAAGCTCAAGCGATATCATCGGCAAGGGCTTTAGGCAAACGAGCTGACAGCGTAATGCATCCTCACCCACGGCAGCCGCACGGCGGCGTGCCGATATAAACAAACGTTGAAAAACGTTGACAAAACGAAAGGAAGCTTTCGCCGATGCGAAAGCGATGGTCATAAAAATGATCCTATCTCTTGAATGGCTCTCGGAGTTTGTAGATACCGCGGGCATAGATGCAGTCGGTTTTTGCGACAGGATGACGGCGACCGGCTCAAAGGTCGAGGGCTATGAGGTTCTTGGCGACAATATACAAAATGTAAAGGTGGGGCGCATAGTCGGTCTTCGCCCCCATGAAAACAGCGATCATCTTCAAATATGCGATATCGATATCGGCACAGGCGATACGGTGCAGATAGTCACCGGTGCGCAAAACGTATTTGAGGGTGCAATAGTTCCCGCGGCCATCGCCGTGGCGCACCTGCCCGGGGATGTTACCATAAAGGCGGGCAAGCTGCGCGGCGTGCCGTCAAACGGTATGCTCTGCTCCATCGAGGAGCTTGATGTTGACGAGCATTATATGCCCGGCGCGGATAATAACGGTATACTGATACTCGGCGAGGAGTACGCCCCCATGATCGGTCATGATATCTGCGAGGCACTGCGCCTTCGCGATACCGCAGTTGAGTTTGAGATCACTCCCAACCGCCCGGATTGCCTCTCGGTCATAGGTCTGGCACGTGAGGCCGCCGTGTCCTTTGAGCGCCCGCTCAAGCTGCATACCCCTGTGGTCCGCGGCTCGGGAGACGGCGATAAGATAGAAAACTATCTCTCGGTCAAAATAGATGATCCCGAGCTCTGCCCCCGCTATACTGCAAGAGTCGTTAAAAACGTAAAGATAGCCCCCTCTCCGCTTTGGATGAGGGCAAGACTGCGCGCCTCCGGCGTTCGTCCCATAAACAATATCGTTGATATTACAAACTATGTAATGCTTGAGTATGGTCAGCCCATGCACGCATTTGACTATAAGTGCCTTGACGGTTCGGCCATCACAGTGCGCCGCGCTGCGGAAGGCGAGGCGTTCCGCTCGCTTGACGATAAGGAGCATACGCTTGATTCCAAAACGCTGGTGATCTCGGATGATAAAAAGGCCGTAGCCCTTGCCGGCATCATGGGCGGCGCCAACAGCGAGATAACCAATGCCACCGCAACCGTTGTGTTTGAAAGTGCAAACTTCCTTGGCGCATCGGTACGTGTTTCCGCCAAAAAGCAGGGCATGAGGACAGAAAGCTCCGCCCGCTTTGAAAAGGGACTTGATCCCGAAAACACCATGCCCGCCATCGAGCGCGCCTGCGAGCTTGTTGAGCTTTTGGGCGCGGGTGATGTAGTGGATGGCTTTATCGATCTTTACCCCGGCCGCCGCGAGCCTCGCCATGTCGGCTTTAATGCGGATAAGATCAACGCCTTCCTCGGTACTTCGGTCCCTGAGGACTACATGCGCCGCGTGCTCGGTGAGCTTGGCTTTGAGCTTGCGGGGGGCGATGCTGCCATCCCCTCCTGGCGCGATGATGTGCTGGGCAATGCCGACCTTGCGGAGGAGGTCATCCGCATGTACGGCTATGATACCATCGAGTCCACTCTCATGTGCGCCCGCACGACAGAGGGCAAGCGCACCGAAAAGCAAAAGTTTGAATTGATGCTTGAGGAGGCGCTGGTCGGCATGGGGCTCTCCGAGATAGAGACCTTCTCCTTTATCAGCCCCAAGTACTATGATAAGATAGGCATGCCCGCCGATGATGCAAGGCGTCGTTCTGTAGTCATCCGTAACCCGCTGGGGGAGGATACCAGCGTTATGCGCACCACTGCGCTCCCCTCAATGCTTGAGGTGCTGGCAAGAAACAATAATTTTAATAACGAGAGACTGCGCCTTTATGAAATGGCAACGATCTATCTGCCGAGCGACGAGGAGGGCGCACTCCCTGCCGAGCCTACATCCCTCACCATCGGCATGTACGGCGATTGCGATTTCTATACCGTCAAGGGCGTTGCCGAAAAGCTTTGCGAGCTTGCGGGCGTTAAGGCCAAATACCAGGCCGTGCGTGATGATGCTACCTTCCATCCGGGCCGCTGTGCCGCCGTGTACGCGGGCGAGGATAAAATAGGTGTGCTGGGTCAGATCCACCCCACTGTTGCCGCAAACTACGGTGTAGATGTTCCGGTCTATGCGGCCGAGATCAGAGTGCCCGCGCTTATGGCGCACTGCGGCGGCGAGATAGAATATCGCCCACTGCCCAAATATCCCGCCGTTACCCGCGACCTCTCCTTTGTTTGCGATGAGGAGCTTGAGGTAGGCAGGGTAGAGGAGGTCATCCGCGGAGCCGTGGGTAAGCTTGTTGAGGATATCAAGCTGTTTGATATCTATCGCGGCGTACAGCTCGGCGCCGGCAAAAAGAGCGTTTCAATGCGCGTTACCCTGCGCGCCGCCGACAGAACGCTCACACAGGAGGAGACCGAAAAGGATACAAAGAAGATCCTCGCCGCCCTCGAACGTGACCTCGGCGTTAAACTCAGAGGCTGATGGTTAACGGCAGACGGCGATGCCAAGCTTCGCTGTCTCCGAATAACACACCGACACGAAAACAATGACATAAAGATCCGCCCCTGCCATAGGCTGATGCCTATGGCAGGGGCGGTGTTTTATCTGGCAGGTGCGGCGTTTAACGGTCAGGGGCGGGATGTCACCTCACGCCAAAAAGCAGCTCCCCGTAGGTGGGGTAGGGCCAGCGGTCGGCGGCGGTAAGCGATTCCGCCTCGTCCACCGCCGCGCGCAGTTCCTGCATGGCAAGGAATATGCGGTCGCGGTAGCCGCAAGCGCGATCATACGCGCCGTCCATGGTCTTGACCTCATAAAGCGCGGTCTCAAGGCGTTCGCACCTTGTGTCTATCATGCCGATAAGGGTGGAAAGCTTTGCGGCAAGCTTTGCTTCATACCCCGCGCCTACCTCTGCGCCAAGCTCGGAGGCAAGGCGTTGTTTTTTAAGTGCTGTATCAGCCACCTCGCCGGAATAGGAGCTTACGGCGGGCAGTATCTCGCGGCGTACCATGTCTATCATTGTCATGGCCTCAATGTTCAGCAGCTTGCAGTAGTTATCAAGCAGTATCTCATAGCGCGAGTGAGCCTCCTCGGCGGTGTAGATCTTGTGGCGCGTAAACAGCTCTATGTTTTCCGGTGCAATGAGATAGGGCAGGCAGTCGGGCGTGGTGCGCAGGTTAAGCAGACCGCGCCGCTCTGCCTCGGCGAGCCATGCATCGTCATAGCCGTTGCCGTTAAATATTATGCGCTTATGCTCGTGTATGGTGCGGCGTATCAGATCATGCAGGGCAGTGCCGAGATCCTCAGCTCCCTCAAGCTCGTCCGCAAACTGCCTCAGTGATTCGGCCACTGCGGTGTTGAGCATAATGTTGGCGGTGGCGATGGATGCGGAGGAGCCGAGCATGCGGAACTCAAATTTATTACCGGTAAAGGCGAGCGGGGAGGTGCGGTTGCGGTCTGTGGTGTCGCGCGGGAGCTTGGGCAGTACATGTACGCCAAGCTTCAGCGGCGTTTTGTCGGCAGTGGAATACCCCTTGTCGTTTTCTATCGCATCAAGTATCTCGCCCAGGTCGTCACCAAGAAAGATGGATACAACGGCGGGCGGGGCTTCGTTTGCGCCAAGACGATGGTCGTTACCCGCAGAGGCAACAGAGAGGCGCAAAAGGTCTTGGTGCTCATCCACTGCTTTTATAACTGCGCTGAGGAAGAGCAAAAACTGTGCGTTCTCATGCGGTGTGTCGCCGGGTGCAAAAAGATTTACTCCGGTGTTGGTCTGTATCGACCAGTTGTTGTGCTTGCCCGAGCCGTTTACACCCGCAAAGGGCTTTTCATGCAAAAGGCAAACAAGCCCGTGCCGCTTTGCGATGCTTTGCATCAGCTCCATGGTGAGCTGATTGTGGTCGGTGGCGATATTTGTGGTGGTAAATATGGGGGCAAGCTCATGCTGCGCGGGGGCGGCCTCATTGTGCTCGGTCTTTGCCAGCACGCCGAGATGCCACAGCTCGCGGTCAAGATCCTCCATAAATTCCGCCACGCGCGGCTTTATCGTGCCAAAATAGTGATCGTCCAGCTCCTGCCCCTTGGGGGGCTTTGCGCCAAAAAGGGTGCGGCCGGTAAATATCAGGTCGCGGCGGCGATCGTACATCTCTTTATCTATCAAAAAATATTCCTGCTCAGGACCTACCGTTGCCTTGGTGGAGGTAACATCATTGTTGCCCAAAATGCGCAAAACGCGCATCGTTTGACGGTTAAGTGCCTCCATCGAGCGCAAAAGCGGCGTTTTTTTGTCAAGAGCCGCACCGCCAAAGGAGCAGAATGCGGTGGGGATATAAAGCGTTTTGCCCTTTACAAAGGCATAGGAGGTGGGGTCCCACGCTGTGTAGCCGCGTGCCTCAAAGGTGGCGCGCAGTCCGCCGGAGGGGAAGGAGGAGGCATCCGGCTCGCCCTTTATCAGCTCGCGCCCGGAGAATTCCATTATCACCTTTCCGTTTGCGGTGGGGGTGATAAAGGAGTCGTGCTTTTCGGCGGTGATGCCGGTCATGGGCTGGAACCAGTGGGTAAAATGCGTGGCACCCTTGGAGACGGCCCAGTCCTTCATTGCCGCGGCGACCGCGTTTGCAATGCCAAGGTCAAGCGAGCGGCCGTCCTCTATCGTCCGCTTCATTGCGTCATATGCATCCTTGGGGAGGCGCGTTTTCATGGCGGCATCGTCAAATACCATGTCGCCGAAATATTCGGGAATGCAGCGGTCGTCCGGTGTGTAGCTTGTGTTTTGTGTGCCTGTGGCGGTTTGGTAAGTCATGCGTGTACCTTTGCTCTTGCCATGGCAAGAGCATCCTTTTTTATGTCAATTTTATATCATTGTGTGATCAAACGGAGAAAATAAAGAAACAAAAAACAAAAAGAGGCAGTGATGCCACAGTGGCGCCATTGCCTTTAATGCGATAATTATACACGAACAGCGCCGAGTTGTCAATAGCTTTTTGAAAAAAATACGATCTTCTGTTCTATATAGGCGAATATTGTGACAGAGTGAGACGTGTCTGTCGTTCATTAATGTCCTACAAAGTTAATCTTTAATTCAATCTTTGCTTGTTGACAGGTAAACTATATTGCGGTATAATTTTATTTGATAACTATTTCTGCGGGAGGTGCGACTGTGTCTGATATCAAGTCATACGAGTCTGTTATGCTCCCGATTTGGGTGGTGTCATCTCCGGGCAGATCAGCCGATGGGATAATGTCCTACCTGCGCGAGGGAGCCTCGGCTGCTCCCGCCCTTCCGTTTGCGGCGCCGATACATCTTGTAAGCCTTGCCGAGGCAAGGCGCGAATGCACGGCCGCGGAGGCGCGCGGAGTGGTTATCATCAACTCTCCGCTGTGTGACGGCGATGGTATAAAGCTCGCTGACGAGTTGACTGCCATCGGGCATATGACGCTGGTCATCCTGCCGCAGGAGCGTTACCCCGCCGCCCGCGCGGCGGCCGCAGAGGGTGTATTTATCCTGCCGCGACCGATATCCGAAAGTGTTATGTTTTCGGTGCTTTGGCTGCTTGCTACCGCTTGCGTTCGAGTGAACGGAGGGGGCGGCGGCAAGCGCGAGATAGCACAGCGCATGGACGAGATAAAAATAGTTGACAGGGCCAAATGGCTCCTTATCGATTACCTTAAGATGAGCGAGGCGCAGGCGCACCGATATATCGAAAAGCAAGCGATGGACCAGCGCATTACCCGTCTTGAAGCCGCAAAAAACATTTTGAAAACCTATCTCGGCTAATGCCGCGATGGGACGAAAGGACTACGCACATACCATGAACAACCAAACCATCGTCATTCTTGATTTCGGAGGACAGTACAAAGAGCTTATCGCCCGCCGCGTACGCGAGTGTGGCGTATACTCGGTGATCCTGCCCTACGATACCGATGCTGACAGGATCGCCGCCCTAAAGCCGATAGGCTTGATCTTTACCGGCGGACCTAACAGCGTGTACGAGGCGGGCTCGCCGAAATGCTCGCCCGATATCTTCAAGCTTGGCGTGCCGATACTCGGCATCTGCTACGGCATGCAGCTGATCTGCCATATGTTTGGCGGAGAGGTGGTGGCCTGCCACTCCAGTGAATACGGAACGGTGGATGCAAAGGTGGATACGAGCACAGATCTGTTTTCCCGCCTATCCGCCGAACAACCGGTGCTTATGAGCCATACCGATATGGTCCAAAGATTGCCGGAGGGCTTCCGCATCATAGCGCAAACGCCGTTTTGTCGCATAGCAGGCTTTGAAAATTACGGTGAACGGATATTCGGCGTGCAGTTCCATCCCGAGGTCGAAAATACCGCAAATGGTATGAAAATGATAAATAATTTTCTCTATCGCGTCTGCGGCGCGGTAGGGGATTATTCAATGGAGGATTACCTCAGCCGCAAGGTGGCGGAGGTGCGCTCCTTGGTAGGCAACAGGCGCGTTCTGCTGGGCCTTTCCGGTGGAGTGGATTCCTCTGTTTGCGCCGCACTGCTGGCCAGGGCAATACCCGGTCAGGTGGTGTGCATATATGTAGATCACGGCTTTATGCGTGAGGGCGAGACAGACCAGATACGCGAGGTCTTTGAGGGGCGCGAGCTTGAATTTGTGTATGTTGATGCAAAGGAGAGATTTTTGTCCGCGATCGCGGGCGTGACCGATCCCGAGGAAAAGCGCAAGCTGATAGGCGCAGAATTTGCTCGCACCTTTGAGGATGAGGCAAAGCGGCACGGCTCACCGGAATTTTTGGCGCAGGGAACTATCTATCCCGATGTCGTTGAATCGGGATCAAAAAACCGCTCCGCCGTGATAAAGAGCCACCACAACGTTGGCGGACTGCCGAAGGACCTGGGCTTTGTCGGCGTTATCGAGCCGCTGGCGGGACTTTTCAAGGACGAGGTGCGCCGCCTTGGCGTATTGCTGGGCCTCCCCAAAAAGCTCGTGTGGCGCCAGCCCTTCCCCGGTCCCGGACTTGCCATACGCATCGTAGGCGAGGTCACGGAGGAAAAGTTGAATATGCTCCGCTGTGTCGATGCCATCGTGCGCGAGGAGATGGGGCGTTGCCGCGCCAAGGCCGATCAGTATTTTGCGGTGCTTACCGATACAAAAAGCGTTGGCGTGATGGGCGATTATCGCACATATGAAAACGTTGTGGCCATCCGCGCCGTGCGCACGGGGGATTTTATGACCTGCGAATACGCAAAGCTCCCCTACCCATTGCTTACACGTATGTCCTCAAGAATAACCAACGAGGTCCGCGGCGTCAACCGCGTGGTCTACGATATTACCGCCAAACCCCCGGCAACCATAGAGTGGGAATAATTTTGCAGAGGCACTTTCCCGGCTGTAGAGCCGTAAAAGTCTCGATTTTGCGAAGTTGTGGCAACTATTTGGCAACAAAATTTCATTATTCATAAGTAAAGAGCTAACTGATTTTGATTAAGTCAGTTAGCTCTCTTTTTGTTTTCTTTATTTTCTTTGTTGTCTAACTTGCAAAACGGCTTTCCGCGATGGGTTAGATGAAAGCCTTTATCAAAGCTCTTACGCTTTCTGGTGAAAATCCGTCCAAGGAAATGCGTTGTTGTCCGAAAAGTGCAAAAAAGGTGTAAAAACGGCTCAAAAAATATGTTAAGTAGAGGAATTTATTTTTCTTCGTCTTTCAAAGCCTCAATGAGCATATCGCTGAGTTCCTGCGAAGGTACCTTTAAAGGCACGGCGCAGGCAGATGGCTTGCTTTTTCATTGTGCCGGATTACTTACGGATTTTTTGTGACCGGGCTCAGTTGGCCGATCGGAGGATCTATATTACACATGCCTGAACCGTCCCATGCGGCAGACCACATCGGTAAAGCCGGTATGGGTAACCCCCAGCAGGGAATCTATCTCATCGGCTGCCTTTTGATAGTGCCCGGCAGTGTGGTGGACGAATATATAATCCGCTGTTTTTATCTTTCCTGCCGCCTGACGGCAAAAGCTTCTAACGGTGGCGGCAATGGCAAATACCCAAATCGGGGAACAGATCGTCACATGGTCATACCGCGTTAAGTCAATGTCGATCGGCTCAATGGGCATATCCCGGCGGTGCATGCCAAAGCGACCGCACCACCAGAAACCCGGTGTGCCGTCCGTTTTTTCTGTGGACTTTATCTCATAAATTTCTGCGCCTGTTCGGTTTGCGGCCTCAAAAGCGACCTTTTTCACGTATCCCATACGTGAAAAGTAGACCACAAGCTTTGTTTTGTCTGTACCGATATTTGGGTATTCCGCCGTATCGACCGAAAAGCTCTCCTGCCGATAGAAAACGTATGCCGCATAGCCGGTCAGTGCTTGGCAAAGGCCAAAAATGAAATATGCCGTTGACAAAGCGTTCATCGGGAACATATAAAACTGAATGCAGATCCACAGCATCAGCGTCACTCCAAACGCTCCGCCCAAGACCACGCCAAGCTTTTTTCGCCTTATAAGCAGTACCGCCGCTGCCAGATTGGTTATTCCGTTGACGATCAGCAGGGCAATACCCGAAAATATATAGTCAACGAACAAAATGTCGGCAAACGGCAGCTTTTTAAAATACGGCAGCATGGCATCCATATGCAAAAGCTTGCCCGAGGGGTCAAAAAGCATACACGCCCCGCCCCACACCGCGCCGAGGCCGACAAACAGCGTCCAAAATATCAGCCATTTTCGTGTTGTATCATATCTTGATCTTTTCATATGAGTTCGATCCTTTTTCACTCCAAAATGTTACCGGCATCGCATTTATGCGTACCGCAATTACGAGCATATTATATCACAAAAGCCCTTCCAAAGCAATAAAAAACGGCGGGATGGTGAAAATATTTTGTCAAATATACTTGACACGGGTCTTTTGAAATGATATAATATGCATGTCAAATATATTCGACATTAACGGCGCCGTATGAGGGAGTGAGGCAATGAATGAAAAAATGAAGCAGGCAAGGCTTGCGCGGGGGCTGTCACAGGCGGATCTTGCCAAAAGCATCGGAGCTTCGCGGCAAACTGTCAATATGATAGAAAACGGAGGTTATAATCCTACGATCGAGCTTTGCATCCGCATTTGCCGCGAGCTTGGTGTAACGCTTAATGATCTGTTTTGGAGGGAATGATACCATGTTTTATGATGAAAGGATAGAGGCCGAGCACGGTCGTATTGCCAAGGGTGCGATAATGGTGGTTTTTTTGTTTCCTTGGTGCTTGCGGGGCTCCATATTGTAAATCTGCTAAGTAATGCAACGAGCATCGGCTATTACTGGTATGCGCTTGTTGATGTTGCGGTGCTGCTTTGCACTTTTGCCGTCATCATGGCGACCGTTGCCCGCAAAATGGCGCGGCGGGAAATAGTCGGGGAGAAATAAATAAACGAAAAAACAAATAAACAAAAACGACAAAAAGTCAAATCTACATCATCGCCCTGACTGCGCTTGACCACGACTAAATATCCCCCTAAAAACGTCATTTTGTTTATAAAAAAGATACAAGTAAAAATATTGCACACGGGGCAAAAACGTGCTATAATGAACACGTCTGAAAAGGCAGGTCATTTTAAAGCATCCCAACCGCCACGCAAAAACGAGCCTACTTTCGCGGAGCCTCAAGCAGAGTTGGAATGGTGCAACAACGTTCAAGGAGAATTATCATGAGTAATGTGCGTCCCGAATCAATGGCTCGAATAAACACCGTCGAGCTTGCAAATGCGTTCATAAACGAGCAGGTGAGCGCTATTCGCCAACAGGTTGGCGATAAAAAGGTACTGCTGGCACTATCCGGCGGAGTGGATTCCTCTGTCGTTGCCGCGTTGCTGATCAAAGCCATAGGTCGGCAGCTCTACTGCGTGCACGTCAACCATGGCCTTATGCGCAAGGGTGAGAGCGAGCAGGTCATCGCCGTTTTCCGCGACCAAATGGATGCAAATCTTATATATGTGGATGCCACCGACAGATTTTTGGATCTGCTTGCGGGCGTCAGCGAGCCTGAGAGCAAGCGCAAGATCATTGGATCTGAGTTTATCCGCGTGTTTGACGAGGAGGCCGCAAAGCTTGACGGCATATCCTTCCTGGCACAGGGTACGATATACCCCGATATACTCGAATCAAAGGGCGTTAAGGCTCACCACAATGTGGGCGGCCTGCCCGAGGGCATGAAGATGGAGCTGGTAGAGCCTGTAAAACTGCTCTTTAAGGACGAGGTGCGCGTGGTCGGCGAGGCGCTTGGCCTGCCCCACAACATGGTCTACCGTCAGCCGTTCCCCGGCCCGGGACTTGGCGTGCGTTGCCTTGGTGCTATCACACGCGACAGACTTGCCGCACTGCGTGAGGCGGATGCCATCCTGCGCGAGGAGTTTGATAAAAACGGCCTGGCCGGCAAGGTGTGGCAGTATTTTATCGCCGTGCCGGACTTTAAGAGTGTCGGTGTGCGCGACGGTAAGAGATATGAGGGCTGGCCCGCGATCATCCGTGCCGTCAATACCACCGATGCCATGACCGCCACCATCGAGGAGATCCCCTACGCGCTCCTGCACCATATCACCGACCGCATCACACATGAGGTCGAGGGCATCAACCGCGTTTGCCTTGATCTTACACCAAAGCCTATCGGAACCATAGAATGGGAATAAAATAAGCAAAAACAAATAAAGTATTCGAAAAGCCGCATTGCGGCTTTTCGAAAGGCCGCAGGTTAGCGGAAGCTAACCGATGCGGAGGCGCTGTTGTGAAGATAACATTTTGCGATCGCGCGGCGAAGAGCTATTGGTGCTTGGCAAGGGGGGATCCTAACACCGGTTAATATACTGTTTGCGGCAAGAAGTACTTTTGCGACTCCTCCTACCGTGCGTTATAGTGCGTATTTTCCTTGTAAACAGTATACAACGAATTTGTTACCGAATCGTCGCTGACTGCCGGCTTTCATTCCTGTTTGAGCTGACGCTTTAGCGGCAGAATGGAGATAAATATGAAAAAATATCTATGGCTGAAGATTCTCGTGTCGGTCGTGGGCGCAGTGATGCTTGCTGTGGCGGCACTTGTGGGCTACCTCACGGTAACCGAGTACCGCCCCGCGGATAGGCAGGCGGCGGATCTGTGGGAACGGCAGGATGGCGATGCCGTCTCCTCCGGCGCACAACTGACGATCTACAGCTGGAACATCGGCTACGCGGGGCTGGGAGCGGAGGCGGATTTCTTTATGGACGGCGGCAATAAAGTCAACCCCACCGAGGAGCAGGTGGCGGCAAATCTTGCGGCCATAGGACATGACATCGCCTCCCGCCCTGCGGACGCGTGGCTGCTGCAGGAGGTGGATATAAACTCCTCCCGTACCGGGGGCGTGGACGAGCTGGGAGCTGTCTCACAGGCGTATCGCGGCAATGCGGCGCTGGCGTATAACTATAAATGCGGCTTTGTGCCAATTCCGTGGCCGCCGATAGGCCGTGTGGCAAGCGGCATTGCAACGCTTACCGATAAAGCGGTGGTGGGCACACCGGAGCGGATGGCCCTGCCGTGCCCGTTTTCATGGCCTGTCAGTACCGCAAACCTAAAGCGTTGCTTGCTGATCACGCGTTTGCCGGTGGAGGGCAGTGATCGCGAGGTCGTGCTTGTAAACCTGCACCTTGAGGCATATGATGACGGCGAGGGGAAGATAGCTCAAACCAAACAGCTGATGGAGCTGCTCGCGGCGGAATACGAAAAGGGCAATTACGTTATCGCGGGCGGCGATTTTAACCAGGCTTTTCCCGGTACGTGGGATATATACCCGGCAATCGGGGACGTGTGGATGCCCGGCAGCCTTGATGCGGCCGACCTGCCTGCAGGCTTTAGCTACGCCTATGACAGCTCTCGCGCCACCTGCCGTCTGCTTGACCGCCCGCTTGATGCGGATAGCCAAAAATATGTGCTTGATGGCTTTATCATCTCCCCGAACGTCCGCCTCGACCGCGTGGAAACAGTGGACCTGAGCTTTAAAAACTCCGACCATAACCCCGTAAAATTGACCGTGACCCTCGCCCCGTGAGCGGCGCGTGCGCCGAGTATCGGAATGAAGAGCCGCCAAACGTCGAAATGCCAACCAAGGGGGCTGATATCGATGGGTGGTAGATCCAAAAGTAATATGAGTGTCAAAATGTTGCTTTTGATCTGATGATGCGGAAATGAAAAAATGCGGAGGGCAGCAAAGAGGTGCGAGCATTTTATGAATGACGCGCCATCTTTCTTTGCGCTCTCCCGCTTTTTATATGTTTTTTTCGCATATTACGGTTTTTTTATTGCGCGGGAGATTTTTTTGTTGTATAATAAGATCGGTGGGGCGCGGAGCCCTGCGACAAAATGTCATACCAAGGTATGACTGTGGAAAGGATAAAAGCGATCATGGAGATAAAGCTTACAGCGGCCACGTATGACGAGGTCGTAGGCGGTGCGGACGGCACTGTGCTGATAGATTTTTGGGCGGAGTGGTGCGGTCCCTGCCGCATGATAGCCCCGATAATTGCGGAGGTCGCCGCCGAGCACCCCGAGATCACCGTTTGCAAGGTGAATGTTGACGAGGAGCCGGAGCTGGCAAACAGATTTGAAATTAAATTCATTCCCACTCTTGCGGTGCTGCGCGGCGGCCGTCTGCTTGACTCGGTAAGCAGATATATGGACAAGGCGGCTGTGCTTGAGTTCCTGCGTGCGGCGGAGGCTCGCGCATGAAGCCCGCGATAAGGCTTAACGAGGATGCCGCCGTTGTGGCGGCGGTGAAAGAGGGACTGCGCCGCACGGGCGGGTACTGTCCCTGCGTGCGTGAGCAGAGTGAGGATACAAAATGCATCTGCCGCGCTTTTCGCGAGCAGATGGCTGATCCTGATTTTGAGGGCTACTGCCACTGCATGCTCTATTATAAAGCAAAGGAAAAATGATCGATCGCAAAGCTGTGCTTTGATCGGTCAAGAAAGAATCAAGCGGGGTATCCCGCAGGCACTGATTCAAGCTTAAGATAAACGGAGGTCCACCATGGAAAAACTTACACCCGTGCAGCTGATCGAGGCGCTTCGAGACTGCGGGCGAAAAAGGATCATTCTTGATACCGATGCGTATAACGAGGTAGATGACCAGTATGCTATTGCCTACGCCATGCTGTCCGACGACAGAGTTGAGATATCATCGATAAACGCCGCACCGTTTTTTAACAGGCGGTCATCATCAGCGGCAGACGGTATGGAAAAGAGCAGGCGTGAGATATTTCATATTACCAAGCTAACAGACGCGAAAAAAGCGGAGTCGATACCCGTATACCGCGGTTCGGAGCGGTTTATGACCGCGCGCGGGGATCTTGTGGAGTCGGAGGCCTGCGATAATATCATCCGCACCGTAATGGAGAGTGACGAGCGCGTTTATATAGTGTCGATAGGAGCTATCACCAACGTTGCGGCCGCCATCATAAAAGAGCCGCGCATATGCGAGCGTGCCGCGCTGATCTGGCTTGGCGGGCATGCCTTGGACTATCCCGATACGCGCGAATTTAATCTGCGGCAGGATATCCCCGCGGCGCAAACGGTATTTGATTCTAAAATGCCGCTTTTGCAGATCCCCTGCAACGGCGTTTGCAGTGCCTTTATCACTACCATCCCGGAGGTGGAATACTACCTGCGCGGCAAGGGAGAGCTTTGCGATTACCTTTGTGATATCACCGCATCATATACCGACCGGCCCTACGGTTGGTCAAAGGTGATATGGGATGTTACCGCCGTGGCGTGCCTGACAAAACCGGAGGCACTTGATATGGTAGTACTGCCGCGCCCATATGTAACATCCGATTGCCGCTATGCCTTTGATGCCGCGCGCGAGCCGTTCGTTTATGTTCGCAGTATACACCGCGACCCGATATATGCCGATCTGTTTTGTAAGCTTTCCGGCATAGGTGAGTGACGAGGTATCGTCGAGCGGATACGGGACCGAACGGACCGATGATCGAATAAAAGCAAAATACCCAAAATAAATTCCCCTATAAAAATAACAGCCGGTCGATATGGCGGGCAAAGCCTGCCGCGATCGGAGAAGAGGAGATCACACCATGTCTAAAAATGTAAATCTGATCTGCGAAGATCATGCGCTCCTGACTGCCGCCTCCGAGCTTGCCCCAATGCTTGGTCTGCGCCGCAGCACCTCCGGAACCATGGTCAGGGTCACCAAGGGAGACGAGCTGTCCGTTTGCCGCGAGGGCGACGGATATATCCTCACATACCGCAAAAAACATGAGTTTTTCCGAGGACTTTCCCTTCTTGCCACTGCGATGACGGATGGCGAGGATCACCGTGAGGTAGGGCGGTGCGATATGCTTTGCTATATGGCAGACGCCTCCCGCAACGCCGTGCCGAGTCTTGAGGGTGCCAAAAAGCTCATTCGCCTTTTGGCGGCGATGGGATATGACTCTTTTATGCTCTACACCGAGGATACATATGAGGTAAAGGATCACCCCTACTTTGGTCGTATGCGCGGTCGTTACAGTGCAGAGGAGCTGCGCGAGATAGATGACTATGCCGATATGTTTGGTATTGAGGTTATCCCCTGCATCCAAACCTTGGCTCACCTTGCCACCGCCCTGCGCTGGCCGGGAATGTCCAAGATCTGGGACTGCGATGATATCCTCATGGTCGGCGAGGAGCGCACATATGACTTCATACGTGCCTGCCTTGAGACCTGCCGTGGCGTGTTCCGCTCAAACAGGATCAACATCGGTATGGATGAGGCGCACATGCTCGGACGCGGCAGATACCTGACTCACAACGGCCATCGCCCGGCGTCCGAGATAATGCTTGAGCATCTTGAACGTGTTGCCGCGATGTGCGCCGAGGTGGGCTACAGCCCCATGATGTGGAGCGATATGTTCTTCCGTATGGCGTTTGGCGGCGCTTATCGCGTTCGCGAGGGGGAGATATCTCCCGAGATAATGGCAAAGGTCCCCAAAAACGTGACACTTGTTTACTGGGATTATTATTCGCTTGATCGCCAGATCTTTGATCATATGGTCGAGTGCCATCAAAAATTCGATAATCCGCTCGTGTTTGCGGGCGGCGCGTGGAAGTGGTCGGGCTTTGCACCGCACAATGCGTTCTCGCTTGCATCTACCCGTTTGCAGCTTGACTCCTGCGCCGAGCACGGACTGTCCGGCGTTATAGTAACAGGCTGGGGAGATAACGGCGGCGAGGCATCGCAATTTTCCACCCTGCCTACTCTGCTTTATTTTGCCGAGCGGCTCTATCACGGCGAGGCGACGGATGACCTATGGCTTGAGGCGCGTGCTCGCACTATCTTTGGCATGGGATTCTCTGAGCTTATGCTGCTTGATCTGCCAAATGCGCTCCCGGGAACATCCCCAAGCGAGATGTCGCACCCGGTCTGCCCCTCGAAATATCTGCTCTTTAACGATCCGCTGGAGGGGCTGATGGACCGGCATGTCGGTGACGAAGCACCCGAGTTTTACAAAAATGCTGCCGCGCGCCTGCTTGAGCATGCGTCGAATGAGCGGTGGGGGTATATCTTCCGCACACTCGGTACACTTTGCGCACTGCTGGCGGATAAGTGCGATCTTACCCTGCGCATTCGCGCCGCGTATCTTGACGGCGACCGCGAGGCCGTGCGCCGCCTGGCACACAGGGATATACCCGCGATAATCAGCGAGCTTGATGAGTTTGTGGATGCGTTCCGCCGTCAATGGTATGCCGAAAACAAGACCTTTGGTTTTTCGGCACAGGAACAGCGCCTTGGTGGGCTTCGCTTGCGCCTTGGATCCACTATGCTGCGGCTTGATGCATGGCTTGACGGTGAGGTGGAGTGCATAGCCGAGCTTGAGGAGCCGATCCTCTCAATGGACGGTCGCGGAGCGGACGATGAGCGCTCACCCTATATCAATTACAATAACTGGGAGCGCATCATCGGCGCGGGCATCGTTTGATCTCGCGGTCCTGTAGGCGTCGATCGCGGTCTACCGATGAAGCTTGGCCGAGAATAAAATAAAACGATATCAAAAGCATCTGCCGTGCGGGCGATAAGTCCGCCGGCGGATGCTTTTTGCTTTACCGCGCGGGAGAATTATATTATCATCTTTTATTTTCGATATCTGCGTAAAGATTTAATTTGTACTTGCGGCGGCGGTCAGTTAGTGGTATAATTATTATGGATACATTTAATGTAGCATATAATGCAACGCTTGATCCATTATTCTGATCATCACTCCGGGAAAGGGGAAAACCAATGAATACTATCGGTAAGGACAACATAAAACTGTGGCATTCACCCGCGGCATATGCCGTGGTGGGGCACGGACAGGCTATATTTGCGGCTATCGAGCATTCCGCGGCCACACTTGAGGGGGAGCTGCCGCCAAGACTTGAGCTTTCGCTCTTGCCCTGCGGTGCATCGGCGGAGACGCGCCAAATGACCCCGTGCGATTCCTTTTCATGCGGGGATCGTTCATTTGAGATATATTCGGCGCATATTCCCGCCGCGTTGATGACGGCTGGGCGGCTCTCCTATTCAATATCCGGCGGCGGCATGCGCGGTGACTATTCGCTTGAGGTCACATCTCTCCCCGAGCCTCCCCCGATAATTATAACCGAGATGTTTTTGAGGGCAAAGGGTGCGGAGCACGCCGCGTACCTTGAGCTTTGCGCTGCGGGCGGCAGGGATGTGGATCTTTATGATTGGGAGCTTATGCTCATCTCCGAGCTGACCTCCCCTGTGCGCTATCCGCTGGCACTTGAGCGCGGGACTATCCTGCACGCGGGCGAGGTGGCGGCATGGTGGCCGATAATGCAGCGCAATTTCGGCATAGGCAAGTCGGGGCGCGATGCCACGACACCTACCGATTTTTGCGCGGATCTTAATTCAATGTACTATCCGCCCGTTCCCCCGGCAGATCCTGCGGAGATAAGGATAATTTCGGCCGGATACGCCGAGCGTGGTGAGGATGGAGCGGTGCAGGTCAAGGTCGATGTTGAGCCGTTCCCGTATGAATACAACCCTTGGATTATAAGCCTTGTACCGCGCGGAGGAGATACGGCGGATGCCGTTTACACGCTTACCTATAACAATGTCTGGGGCAGGTGGGATGCGCATGTGCGCCGCGCCTCCGAGTGGGGGATCGATCTGCGCCACCCCAATGTTGCGGTAAATCTGCGCCATAATGCCGACCCGACTCCCGGGCTGCTCAGTCCCATGCAGGCACTGCCGAACGCTGACTCTCCCGCGCCGCTTATCCTGCCGCTCGCGCCCGAGGGGGATCTTTATATCGGTGACGAGAGGCATGAGATAGTATTTGCCGCGCTGACCCCGAATGGGGAGAGCACCGTGACCGCCGCTTGGGCTGATGTTGCGGCAGACGGCAAGACCGTTCGCCTTAATGCCGTGGCGGGGGAGGATGGCCTTTGGCATGCATCGATCCCGCGCAAGCTCATTGAGCGCATGTCGCGGCTTGAATATTCCATTGGTGCAACAAACGGCACTCGTGATACGGTGGTGAGGTCACTTACTGCCGCCGTGTTCGATAACGCAGGTCCGCGCATCCTCTCCATGCGCCCCACACAGCACTACGCATATGACATTGGCGGGAATTTGGATATAACGGCAAGCTGGTTCGATATCTCCGGCGTGCGTCTCTCCGAGTGCCGCCTGCTGCTTGATGGTCGCGATACTACATTTGCGGCGGATTGGAGTGCGGATGGTGTGCGCCTTGCGGCGCCGCACCTCATGCGGGCGGGAGATCACACTCTGCGCCTTGAACTTTGTGATATGCTCGGCAACAAGACCGTGCGACGAGTGGAATTTTCGGTCTCGGATATGAGCGAGCTTTTTGCCTATCGCGGCGAAGTGCATACACACACGTCTACCTCCGATGGCGTTGGCACGCCTGCCGATGCTTACAGGTACGCGCGTGACGTTGGCGGAGTTGACTATTTTGCCGTGACAGACCATTCGCATTATGTGGTGGATGACGAGGAGTCGCAGGATCGCCTGATCGAGGTGGCGGACGAATTTGAAGATCCGGGTCACTTTGCGGCGCTTTACGGATACGAGATGACTTGGAACATGAAGTGCGGTTACTGGGGTCATATGAATGTACTCGGTGCATCCGAGATACAAAACCGCATATTTACCACCACGCTCCCCGAGCTTTACAGCAGGTTATCCGAGGATAGCTCCGCTGTTGCAATGTTCAACCACCCCGGCTACCCTTGGGGCAACTTTGATGAGTTTGCCTACCTCACCCCCGGAGCTGATGAGCATGTTTGCCTCTCCGAGATACGCGAGGGGTCATATGATCGCGAGTATGCCGCATCCCTTGCCGCGGGCTGGCATACGGGACCGGTTTCAAATGAGGATAACCACTCTGCTAACTGGACTACGGCCAGACGCGCCATTGGCTTTGTTTTGGCACCGTCCCTGACCCGCGAGAATATAATGGATGCCTTTAGGGCGCGCCGAACCTATACCGCGGCCGAGCCCACGCTTAAGATCAAATACCGCGTAAACGGACAATGGCTCGGCTCTCGCCTTAATGCCCCGGAAAAGCTTGATTTTGATATTGATATCTCCACCGAGGATGAGGGCGGTATCGGCAGGATCGAGATAGTGGCAGAGGATAATATAGTCGTTGCATCAAAAAACGCGGGTGCGCGGCGTTCTGTAAAATGGACACCCACTCTACTCCCGGAATTTGATTATTACTACCTGCGCATAACGGCACACGGTAAGTATTCGGTCACCGCCCCCGTTTGGATAGAAAACAGGCGGCAGGTGACTATCGGTGCTATCGAGAGCGGAATGTCATACAACACGCGCCTTGGCACTGCCGTGCGCCTGCGCGTGACTAATTCCGGCGAGGATAAATTGCGCGATGTTCGCGCCGAGCTTTATATCTCAAGCACCGCGGGACTGGACATCAGGGACGAGGAGCCGTATTGCGTGGTGCATTGCGGTGATATGTCGGCGGGCAGGTCTGTTCGCATCAGCCGTTCCGTTCCCGAGCATGCTGATCTGCGCAGGCTCTGTGTTGTTGTAACGGCAGAGGTGGACGGCACTCGCCGTGCCATGGCGACTGCATCTACCATCATTTCGCCGGTAACGATAACCGAGGTGCTGCCCTACAGCATGGCGGCGGAGCACGGCGGCGTCATGATAGATGATCCCTATCCTTACCTTACGCTCTACAATTCCTCATCTCGCGCACAGGAGCTTGGAGGAATGACCCTCAGGCTTTGGCACACCACGGGCAAAGCACCAAGCGAGGCTCGCACATGGCGCATCCCGGCGGGGACTGTGATCGCGCCGCGCTCCGCCCTTGTTGTTTGGGTCCGCTCGGCAGAGGCAGAAGCGGCAGGGCTGGGCGTTGACGATTTTAACGCCTGCTACGGCACTACCCTTAAGGCGGGGGAGGATATCATAATCTGCAATAAGGCGATACTATCGCACTCCGAGTTCGGACGTCGCCTTGAGCTGGTGTCGGGTGAGGTCATCTCTCGCGTGCATTGGAACTACGGTATGGCGTTTGACGGCGATGCGCATCGCGGTCGAGCACGCAGATATCTAAAGCGCGCGGGGCTTTATCCAACATCAACGCCGATAGGACTTTTTGATCCCACACCCGGATACATCAGCGATGAACAGCGCACACCCGAGATCCCCACATCTCCCGCACGCGGCGAGAAACGCAACATGAAACGCGGTGTGGCGAGAGATCAAAAGCTAAAGGCACGCCGCGAGAGACTGAGGCGCACAAACAGCGAAACGGCGGCCCTTGCGGCACTTTCCGCCGCCGCGGTCGGTACTGCAGCGGCACTTGCGGCCGTGATTGGCGGACGATCAAAAAAATGATAAAGGTCGATGCCCCACATGAGGGGCTTTGGCGATCGACTCCTTGAGATCCTCACATAAAAAACAAAAAAGAACTTAAAAACAAAAAGCCCCGCTGCGGCGGGGCCGGGGGGAGACTAAAATGGCAGAGATCTATCCTATGCATATTTCCTATACGTCAAGATCCCCGATATGGGGCGGCAAAACGCTCGCACAGCGCTTTGGCAAGACCACAGCGGGGGGCAATAACGCGGCGGATGTTAACATAGGCGAGACGTGGGAGCTTTCGGTGCGGCAGGATGCCATGAGCCGCATACTTGATGGCAGATACGCCGGCATGTCGCTTGCGGAGTATATCGACCTCAGCGGCGGCGCGGCGGTGGGAGAGGGCTTTGCGCCGGGTGATAACTTTCCTCTGCTTATAAAGTTTATCGATGCCGCCGACAGGCTGTCGGTGCAGGTACACCCTGATGACGATTACGCTGCCCGCATCGAGGGTGGCAACGGCAAGACCGAGATGTGGTATATCATCGCCGCCGAGCCGGGCGCGGAGCTTATAATGGGGCTTTGCGACGGCATAGATCCCGCCGAATTTCGCGCGGTGGCAAGGCGCGGGGAGGATGTATCCCCCCTGCTTTGCCGCAAAAAGGTGCGGGCGGGGGAGTGCTTTTTCATCCCCTCCGGCATGATACACGCCATAGGCAGAGGAATACTTATAGCCGAGATACAGCAAAACTGCGACCTTACCTATCGCGTTTGGGACTGGGCGCGTGTGGATAGCTCGGGGCGGCCGCGCGAGCTGCATGTGGAGCGCGCTTGCGAGGTTGTGCGCGCATTTACGCCCGCCGAGGTCGAGGCGAAGAGGTTTGAATGCTCCCGTGCCGACGATGTGCTTGCCTCCTGCAGGTATTTTACCGTAAAGCTCGGCCAAGGTGGCAACAGCTTTACGGCGGGGGCGGATTCCTTTAATTCTGTTCTCTGCTTTGAGGGGCAGGGGACTGTGGAATGGTCGGGCGGCAGTGTTGCTCTTGCGGCGGGTGACAGCATTTTTATACCCGCGGGTCTTGGAGATTATACCCTCCGCGGCAACGTCCGCGCACTGATAAGCCGGGTGTGATGCCGGGCGGGGAAAATAAAAAGAAACAGCCGAGCGATAACGCTCGGCTGTCCCTTTACAGCAGGATTTGTTGTATAGGGTCGATTATTTGATCTCGACAGTAGCGCCGGCCTCGGTGAGCTGAGCCTTGATGGACTCTGCCTCATCCTTGGAGCAGCCTTCCTTGAGAGTCTTGGGAGCGCCCTCAACGAGCTCCTTAGCTTCCTTAAGTCCGAGACCTGTGATCTCGCGAACGACTTTGATAACGCCGAGCTTGCTGGAGCCGAAACTTGCAAGAACAACATCAAATTCGGTCTTCTCTTCAGCAGCGGCGGGAGCAGCTGCGCCACCGGCAACAGGGCCGGAGACCATAGCGGCGGCGGAGACGCCAAAGGTTTCCTCTACCTCTTTAACAAGGTCAGAGAGTTCAAGAATGGTAAGAGCTTTTATCTCTTCTACGATAGCAGTAATCTTTTCGGATGCCATTTCAGTAATCCTCCTAAAATGAATAGATTAATATTTTTAAATTTCAGATCCGCGGACCTATCAGGCCTCTGCGGGAGCGGCTTCTGCCGCGGGGGCTTCCTCCGCGTCCTTCTTGGATGCGGCGTCAAGCACAAATGCGAGCTTGTAAAGCGGGCTGAGCAAGCTGCCAAGCAGTTTGCTGACGAGAACTTCCTTGGAAGGAGTCTGGGCGAGCTCGATTACCTGAGCCTCGTCGAGGACCTTGCCGTCTACGTATCCTGTCAAAAGCTTGAAGGATTCGATCTTGTCGGCGTATTCCTTAAGGATCTTCGCGGGTGCAACCGCGTCGTTCTCGCTGATCGCAATAGCGGTCATGCCGGTGAGGTGCTGTTTGATCTCCGAGTATCCGCACTCGTCGCAGGCTCTGCCGGTCAGGGTGTTTTTAACGACCATATACTTAACGCCTGCTTCACGCAGTGCCTTACGCATCTTGGTATCGTCATCAACGGTAATGCCCTGATAATTGACAATAACGCCGGAAACGGAATTACGGATCAGTTCGGAAAGGTCGGAAACAACCTGCTGCTTTTGCTCAAGTATGGCGTTGCTGGGCATGTTATTATCTCCTTTGATCGTTGATCGGTCCCATAAAGGGTAAAAAAATATCTTTCTCCCGCGGAAAACGCTCCACGCCGAGAAAGACACGCAAAATATATTGAAGACGAACTTCAAGTATCGTGTTTACCTCGGCAGGGTGGCTTGCGCTTTTACGGGAACCTGCTGTCTTAAGTCAACGGTTGATATTATACACGCATTTTTGCGTTTTGTCAATAGCTTTTTTGAAAAAAGTCGCGATTTCCTGCATTTTTTCTTTCCGATTTGATGCCGGGGGCGAAATTGGAGTGCCGCGTACACAATGAATTCATAATTTTGTATTATAATAGGGTCTGCAAAGGGCGCATGCCGCTCGGAAAGGACCCGGAGCTTTTTCGGTAACACTATGGATACTAACACAAAGCAAATATCAAATAAAGATAATTTCGAAAAAAACAATAAAAAAGGACGGGGCAGCGCTCTGCCGCAGGTGAATGCTCGCCTGTGGGCTGTGCTCGTACTGTTCGCGGCTCTTGCGGCCGCCGTGCTCAGAACTGCGGCGATACTTTTCTCGTATGATGCCGAGATAGGCTATTTTGCACGCGGTACGGCTCTGCCGGTGCTTGCTGATGTTACCTGTATCGTCGGCACTGTTGCGGCTATCGGCTTTGCATTCTTTTGCCGCCCGCGCTGCCGTGCGATATATAATGCCGGAGCACGTGCTTCCGCTCCGGTCTATTTTGCCACGGCTTATGCAGCGTTCGTGATGCTTGGGACCTTCATGCATGAGCTTTGGCGTTGCCTTAGCGAGCGCACTGCGGCATCCAATTTTGAAAAAGCCGCCGCGGTGGACAACGCGTACACCGCGCGCAGCTTGCGCATACAGGGCGTGCTTATTATCATCGGAATCATCGCCTCGGCCGTCTCCGCAGTCTATTTCTTTTGCAGGCTCAGCGGCAAGGGCTGGCGCGAGTGGTATGTGATACTGGGCTTTGCCCCGGGTATGCGCGGTGTTGCCGGCATGGCAACGATCTATTTTGATATGACGGTGGAGATGAACAGCCCCAACAAGATGCTGCTTCAGCTGGCACTGATATCCGTTATGCTTTACTTCCTGCTTGAGCTGCGCATGCTGCTTGGCGAAAAAAAAGCGCGACCGCGTGCATATGCCGCTGTCGGTCTTGCCGCCACGGTGCTTACTGTCGCAGCGTCGGTATCGCTTATTGCGGCGTACTTTGCGGGGCAGGTGTCAAACGCGTATTTCTTTACCGAGTCTTTCTTCTGTTTTAATATGATGATATACATCATGGTGCGCACGGTGGCGTTTATTGAAGGGCCGTATACCAAGGCGGACGAGTTCGATGGTGCCGAGTGCGAGCCCGCCCCCGTGCCCGCGGATGCGGATGTGGATGACGAGCAGTGCAGCGGCAATTGATAAGATATTTGTGACCGAGAATTCCTACCTATTTATTATATAGTATATATGATGGCATGACCGGCGGGAGGGAGATGCACCCCCGGGTGATCCCCGCCGCAGCTGTGGAGGCAATGATATGGGCGGCGTAGCGGCAAACGCGAATGAGCGGATAAGATGGTTACATAAAAAGATAGCGGACGGTTCTTACCCCAATGCCGTCCGCCTTTCCGAGCGTTTTGGCGTTTCTCGCCGACAGGCCACGCGAGATGTTGAATATATGCGCCGCGAGCTTTCGGCGCCTATAGAATATGATAAGAGCAGACGCGGTTTTTACTATTCTGCGGATTTTGCGCTTCCGGCGACCATCAGTGTGGCACAGCCGGATGATTATGTTGAATGCATAGCCGCCATGGGCGATATCTCGGCGGCGGGCGGTGCTCGCAGCATTGGCGATAATAGCGAGCTGACACAGATGAGCATTCCCTATACCGCGATACTCGAGATACCGGATAAGCTGACCGTCATAAAGCTCGGCCGCCTCATCAGTGGTCGTGTGCCCGCGCGGCGCGGCGACAAAAAGAGCAGATACATCTGCGAATTCGGCAGTGTTGAGGCCTTTTTGGGCGCTATAATGGCACTTGGGGCGCCGGTAACGATAGTAAGCCCGGAGTGGCTGAGGCAAAGATTGCTTGAAAATGCCGAGTCACTTATAAAGGCTAACGGAGATGTGTGAATGTTGCACAAAAAATGCCGTGAAAAATCGTGAAAATTCTACATGCGATCCTATTGCATAATTGCGTTATTTATAGTATAATATCAAAGCTTGATGTGCGAAGTGTGCGTTGAAGCGAAAGGTTGCCGTCGGGGTCTACCGCCGCGGCGGGTAATTTTCGTGGAGTATGTCCGTAAAAACGGGCGAGATCCGCTGATCGAACATGGTTCGTCTGCGGTGATGGGTAATGTCAAGCACCCCCCAGCGTATACCGGAGTTTGCCGGTCGTCTTGTCGTGACTGACGAGGTGGCAGATTTCGGGTTTTTGTATGAAGCAAAAAGAAACGCGCGGGACGGTGCAAAAGCAAAAAGATCCCCCAAATGGAACGCAGTAACGCGCAAAAGCCACATTTTATTATACGCAGCGCGTAAATCCAAAAGGAGGAAAAAGAAATGGCAGTAAAAGAGAAGATCAGGATCCGCCTTAAGAGCTACGACCACACATTGGTCGATGCGGCGGCCGCCAAGATCGTCGAGGTTGCAAAGCGCAACGGCGCCGAGGTCTCCGGTCCGATCCCGCTCCCCACGGAGAAGGAGATCGTCACCATCCTTCGTGCAGTCCATAAATACAAGGACAGCCGCGAGCAGTTCGAGCTTCGCAACCACAAGAGACTTATCGATATCGTTAAGCCTTCCAAGAAGCTGACCGAGGAGCTGATGAACATCGAGCTTCCCGCCGGCGTTGACATTCAGGTGACCCTCTGATCCAAATAAAGGATCAAGAGCGGCGGCTAATGTCGCACTCGCGGACATGCTCCGCGGCCCTAACACTTAAAAACAAGCCCGAAAGGGTGCTTGTTGGTCAAGTTGGCGCAATCCGAAAGGAAAATCCAAAAACGCCAACCAATAACCCACAGGAGGAAAAATGAAAAAGGGAATTATCGGTAAAAAGATCGGTATGACTCAGATCTTCGACGAAGTCGGAAATGTCGTACCGGTAACGGTGATTCAGGCAGGCCCCTGCGTTGTCGCACAGCGCAAGACTGCCGAAAAGGACGGCTATGAGGCCGTACAGCTCGGTTTTATGGATGCAAAAGCAAAGCAGACCAATAAACCCGATGCGGGACACTTTGAAAAGAACGGACTTGCGGTGAAACGCCACCTCAAGGAGTTCCGTCTTGACGATTGCTCGGCATATTCGGTCGGCGACGTCGTATCCGTCGAAACCTTCGCCGTAGGCGATAAGGTCGATGTAACCGGTACGACTAAGGGACACGGATACACCGGTGTTATCAAGAGATGGAATCACCACAAGCTCAGAATGACGCACGGCGTCGGCCCCGTACACCGCGAAGTCGGTTCCATGGGTGCTAACTCCAGCCCGTCCCGCGTGTTCAAGAACAAGAAGATGGCAGGTCAGTACGGTCACGAACAGGTCACCATCCTTAATCTGAACGTAGTTAAGATCGACAAAGAGAACAACCTTATCGCCATCCGCGGAGCTATCCCCGGAGCCAAGGGCGGCATCGTGTTCCTCCGCGACTCGATCAAAGCATGAGAGAGAAGGAGGATTAAGCAATGCCTAGCGTAAAAGTTGTTGATATGACAGGCAAAGAGGTCGGCGAGATCGCTCTTTCCGAGAAGCTTTTCGGAGCTGAGGTATCCGAACCCGTTCTCCATGCCGCCGTCAGAGCATATCTGCTCAATCAGAGACAGGGCACTCAGTCCACTCTTACCCGCACCGAAGTTTCCGGTGGCGGAAAGAAGCCCTGGAGACAGAAAGGCACAGGACGCGCCCGTCAGGGTTCGACCCGTTCGCCCCAGTGGACACACGGTGGTGTCGCTCTCGGCCCGAAGCCCAGAGACTACCGCGTAACTCTTAACAAAAAGACACGCAGAGCCGCACTTGCAAGCGCGCTTTCCGCCAAGGTCGCCTCGGGTGATCTTGTTATCCTGGATTCCGTAAAGCTTGACGGCTACAAGACCTCCGCAATGGTAAAGATGTTTGCTGCACTCGGATTTACCAAGGAAGTCACAAAGAATTACAGGGAGAACGATGAGATCAAGACCCGTACCGCCAAGGTCGCGGAGAAGACTCTCCTGGTCCTTCCCGAGGTCGATAAGCTCGTAGTTAAGAGCTGCGACAACATTCCCACAGCCGCGACCACACTTTACAGCACCCTGAGTGTTTATGACATTCTCAATGCTGAAAAGCTCGTTATGACTCGCGAGGCTGTACAGAAGCTTGAGGAGGTGTACGCATGAAGAAAATGGTACAGGATATCATCATAAAGCCGGTCATCAGTGAAGCCGGTATGGATATGATGGATCAGAAGAAGTATGTTTTCAAGGTCATGACCAGCGCCACCAAGCCCGAGATCGCAAATGCGGTCGAGACCATGTTCGGCGTAAAAGTCGCCTCTGTCAACACCATCACGATGAAGCGCAAGCCCAAGAGACTCGGCGTACACTTTGGCTACACCTCCGAATGGAAGAAAGCCATTGTAACACTTACCCAAGACTCGAAGACGATCGCCTTCTTCGACGGTATGAACTGAGAAAGTAGGAGGAGAAAGTAATGCCTACGATCAAACTTAAACCCACAACTCCTTCGAGAAGACAAATGACACTGCCTACCTTTGAGGAGCTGACCAAGTTCAGCCCCGAAAAGAGCCTTGTCGTTATCAAGAAGAAGAACGCCGGCCGCAATGCGAACGGCAAGATCACCGTCCGTCACAGAGGCGGCGGTAACAAGCAGAAATATCGTATAATCGACTTCCGCCGTCAGAACGAGGCTCCCGCCAAGGTCATCGGCATCGAGTACGACCCCAACCGTACCGCATACATCGCACTGCTTCAGACCGAGGCAGGTGAGAAGAGCTACGTCATCGCTCCTGTCGGACTTACCACCGGGGACACCGTCTACTGCGGTCCCGATGCCGACATCAAGCCCGGCAACACTCTCCCCATGGCGAATATCCCTGTTGGTACTGTTATCTATAACATCGAGCTTTACCCCGGCAAGGGCGGACAGCTCGTTCGTTCCGCCGGTGCTGCCGCACAGCTGATCTCCAAGGAGAACGGTGTGTGCCTCGTACGTCTTCCCTCCGGTGAGGTGAGACAGGTACGTCTTGAGTGCAAGGCTACCATCGGTCAGGTCGGCAATATCGAGCATGACACCGTTAAGCTCGGTAAGGCAGGTAAGACACGTCATCGTGGCTTCCGTCCTACCGTCCGCGGTTCGGTCATGAACCCCTGTGACCACCCTCACGGTGGTGGTGAAGGTAAGTCTCCGGTCGGACATCCCGGCCCGCTTACTCCTTGGGGCAAGCCTGCTCTCGGCTATAAGACGAGAAATAAGAAGGCAAGAACCGAAAAGTTCATAGTAAAGCACAGAAACGCTAAGTAAGGAGGGAATATAAATGAGCAGAAGTCTTAAAAAGGCGCCTTTCGTAGAAAAGAAGCTCTACGACCGCATTTGCGCCATGAATGCAAAAAATGAGAAAAAGGTCATCAAGACCTGGTCCCGCGCTTCGGTCATATTCCCTGAATTCGTTGGTCACACGATCGCCGTTCACGACGGCCGCAAGCATGTTCCGGTATATGTTATCGAGGATATGGTCGGCCACAGACTCGGCGAGTTCGCCCCTACACGTCTTTTCAAGGGCCATTCCGGTTCTAAGACATCCAACAACTAATGGAGGGTATGAGTACAATGGAAGCAAAAGCTTATCTTAAATACGTGCGCATCTCTCCCCGCAAGGTAAAGATCGTGCTTGATCTTATCCGCGGCAAGGATGTAGATACCGCCATGGCAATACTGAAGCACACTCCCAAGGCTGCCTCCGAGGAGCTTATCAAGCTGCTCAAGAGCGCGGTAGCCAACGCAGACCACAACTTCCACATGGACACCGAGAAGCTTTATGTTTCGGAGTGCTTCGTGTGCCCCGGACCTACACTTAAGAGAATGATGCCCAGAGCCAAGGGCTCGGGCGACAGGATCCTTAAGAGAACGTCACATGTAACCCTTGCAGTCAAGGAAAGAGAAACCAAGGAGGTCAATGCGTAATGGGACAGAAAGTTAATCCTCACGGCCTTCGTGTGGGCGTGATCAAGGACTGGGATTCAAGATGGTGCGTAAAGGATGAGGTCTTTGGAGACGTTCTCGTTTCCGACTACAACATCCGTAAGCTCCTCAAGACCGAGCTGCAGAAGGCGGGCGTCCCGAAGATCGAGATCGAACGCGATCAGTACAAGGTCAAAGTTTATATCCACTGCGCGAAGCCGGGTCTTGTGATCGGCCGCGGCGGTGAAAATATCGAGGTCCTTAAGGCGAAGGTAGAAAAGCTCGTCGGTAAGGATCAGAGCGGTAAGCAGATCCCCGTGTCTCTCAACGTTGTTGAGATCCGCAACCCCGACCTCAACGCACAGCTCGTCGCCGAGAATATCGCCGGCCAGCTTGAGGGCCGTGTTGCCTTCCGTCGCGCCATGAAGATGGCTATCCGCAACACCATGAGACTTGGTGCACGCGGTATAAAGATCTCCTGCGGCGGTCGTCTGGGCGGCGCCGAGATCGCTCGTACCGAGCACTATCACGAGGGCACCATCCCGCTGCAGACCCTCCGTGCCGACATCGACTACGGCTTTTGGGAGGCCAATACCACCTATGGTAAGGTCGGTGTTAAGGTCTGGATCTACAACGGCGAGGTCCTGAATGCCGCAGGCGCTAACCGTGAGCGCCGCGAGCGCAGAAATGACGGCCGCGACAACCGCGGCGATCGCAGAAACGGCGGACGTAATGACCGTCGCGGCGACCGCAGAAACGGCGGAGCACCCCGTTCCGGCGGCAACAACAACTTCCGCGGTAATGGTAATCGTTCCCCGAGACCTCAGTCCGGTGACCGTGCACCCAGAGAAGCGAGAGAAGGGGGCAAGAAATAATGTTAATGCCTAAGAGAGTTAAGTTCCGCCGTGTCCAGCGCGGCAGACTTAAAGGTAAAGCCACAAGAGGCAACACCGTGACCTACGGTGAGTACGGACTTATGGCTCTCGAGCCCGCATGGATAACCAGTGCGCAGATCGAGGCTGCCCGTATTGCTATGACACGTTACATCAAGCGTGGCGGTAATGTTTGGACCAAGATCTTCCCCGACAAGCCCATCACCGAGAAGCCCGCCGAGACCCGAATGGGTTCCGGTAAAGGTTCACCCGAGTATTGGGTAGCCGTGGTTAAGCCCGGACGCGTTATGTTTGAAATGAGCGGCGTCTCGGAGGAGGATGCAAAGGAAGCTATGCGTCTTGCGTCGCACAAGCTGCCTATCAAGTGCAAATTCGTTAAAAAGGCGGACGAGGAGGTATCGCAGTGAAAATCAGCGAGATCAGAGAGATGACTTCTGAGCAGCTCGAAGCAAAGCTCAAGGAGTTAAAGGAAGAACTGTTCAACCTCCGCTTCCAGCTTGCTATCAACCAGCTGGAGAACACCAACCGAATCGGTGAAGTGAAAAAGGATATCGCCCGCGTGATGACCGTTCTTAATGATAAGAACGCGAAGAACGCATAAGCGTATGGGAGGCAGAATCATGGAAGAAAGAAACCTCAGAAAGACCCGCGTCGGAATCGTTGTCAGCGATAAGATGGACAAGACGATCACTGTCGCCATCGAAGATAACGTAAGACACCCGATCTACGGCAAGATCATCAAGCGTACGCTCAAGGTTCATGCTCATGACGAGAACAATGAGTGCGGCATAGGTGATAAGGTCAGCATCATGGAAACACGTCCTCTTTCCAAAACAAAGAGATGGCGTTTGGTCTCCGTGGTGGAAAAAGCCAAATAATCAGCACACATTGTATGCGAAACAGTAGATACGTCAAAAATCGTATTGAATCAGGAGGAAACGCAAAGTGATACAGCAGGAATCAAGGATGAAGGTCGCCGATAACACCGGCGCCAAAGAGCTCCTTTGCATCCGCGTTCTCGGCGGTACCGGCCGCAGATATGCCGGTGTTGGCGATGTAGTAGTTGCCACCGTTAAAAAAGCGGCTCCCGGCGGCATGGTCAAAAAGGGCGATGTCGTTAAGGCCGTTATCGTAAGGACCACACACGGTATTCAGCGTGCGGACGGTTCTTATGTAAGATTTGATGAAAACGCGGCTGTTATTATCAAGGACGATAAAACACCTACAGGCACACGTATATTTGGGCCGGTAGCAAGAGAACTTCGCGAGCGTCAGTATCTTAAGATACTCTCCCTCGCACCCGAAGTACTGTAAAAGGAGGAAGAAATAATGAATATCAAAACAGGAGATACCGTTGTTCTTCTTACCGGTAAGTACGAGGAAAAGAAGGACGGCAACGGAAAGCTTTTGACCCACAAGGTCATCGCTGTCTCTCCCAAGGAGGACAAGGTGATCGTTGAGGGTGTCAACAGGATCCGCAAGCATGTAAAGCCCCGCAGACAGGGTGATACAGGCGGGATCATCGATGCCGAGGGCGCTGTTTATGCTTGCAAGGTACAGCTTTACTGCTCTGCTTGCGGCAAGGGCGTCAGAGTAAAATCCGCCGTTAAGGACGGCAAAAAGGTCCGCGTTTGTGCAAAATGCGGCAAAGAAATCTGAGGAGGGAATTGACAATGGCTGAATATACGGTTAGACTTAAGGACCTCTACAGAGGCGAGGTAGCCCCCGCTCTTCAGAAGAAATTCCAGTACAAGAGCTCCATGCAGATCCCCAAGCTCGACAAGGTAGTTCTCAATGTCGGCTGCGGCGATGCAAGAGAAAACTCCAAGGCTATCGACAGTGTTATAGCTGATCTCACACTCATCACCGGCCAGAAGGCAGTTCCCACTTACGCCCGTAAGTCGGTCGCTAACTTCAAGGTCCGTGAGGGCATGAAGATCGGTGCCAAGGTCACCCTTCGCGGCGACAGAATGTACGAGTTCGTTGACAAGCTCTTCAACTTCGCACTTCCCCGCGTTCGTGACTTCAAGGGCATCAACCCCAACGCGTTCGACGGCAGAGGCAACTACTCCCTCGGACTCAAGGAGCAGCTCATATTCCCCGAGATCGAGTACGATAAGGTCGACAAGATCCGCGGTATGGACATCTGCTTCGTAACAACTGCACAGACCGACGAGGAAGCCCGCGAGCTGCTTAAGGCTATGGGCGCTCCCTTTGCGGCAAACTAATAGGAGGTAAGGTAAAATGGCGAAAAAGTCAATGATCATCAAACAGCAGAGAGAGCCCAAGTTCTCTACTCGCCGTTACAACCGCTGCAAGATCTGCGGTCGTCCTCACGCTTATCTCCGCAAATACGGGATCTGCCGTATCTGCTTCCGTAATCTTGCCTACAAGGGCGAGATCCCGGGCGTAAGAAAGGCATCCTGGTAATTGCCAAGCTCACCGAAAGGCGACGGTAAAGCGTCCGCAGGATCCCTACCGAAGGTCGCAGGTCATTATCTGTAAGCCGCAGGGCAGAGGAGAGCGAGCCGTTTACCGTCAACACTCGGGAGAGCGAAAGCTGTGACCCGTTAAACCCCACACTATCGGAAGGAAATCAAGCTACGTGCCCGATTTAACCGCCGATACGCCGCCGTGGACGCACGGCAGCAAGATATTTTGAACTTGCAATGGAGGAAAAAAGCAATGCAAATGTCAGACGTAATTGCCGATATGCTCACAAGGATCAGAAACGCGAATGATGCAAAGCACGCGACTGTGGACATTCCGGCATCCAACATGAAAAAGGCTATCGCCGAGATACTGGTCAACGAGGGCTATGTAAAGAGCTTCGAGACCATCGAGGACGGTAAGCAGGGCGTTATCCGTATCACGCTCAAGTATCAGGGCAACAAGCAGAAGGTACTTCGCGGTATTCGCAGAGTATCCAAGCCCGGCCTGCGTATCTACGCAAGCTGCGATGATATGCCCCGCGTAATGAACGGACTCGGCATCGCCATCGTATCCACCTCAAAGGGCATCATGACCGACAAACAGGCTCGCAGAGAGAATGTTGGCGGCGAAGTGCTTGCCTTTGTATGGTGAGTAAGGAGGCAGAGATATGTCAAGAATAGGAAGAATGCCCATTGTTATTCCCGCCGGTGTTACAGTCACCGTTGGTGAGGATAATCTCGTTACGGTAAAGGGCCCCCGCGCCACTCTTACCGAAAAAGTAAGCCCCAGAATGCAGCTCACGATCGAGGGCAACGTCCTTCACGTTACCCGCCCCACTGATGAGAAAGAGGACAGAAGCCTTCATGGTCTTACCCGCACCCTTGTTAACAACATGGTCGTTGGTGTTACAGATGGTTATGCCAAGACTCTTGAGGTCATCGGTACAGGTTACAGAGCTACAATGCAGGGCAAGAACCTTCTGCTTTATGTAGGCCACTCACTGGTCAACGGTATGCCCCAGCAGGCACTTACCATTGCACAGCCCGAGGGCATCACCTTTGAGGTCAACGAAAAGGTAGTTCCCATTACGATCGTCGTAAAGGGTGCAGACAAGCAGTTGGTAGGTCAGACCGCCGCAGTTATCCGCGGTAAGAGACCCCCCGAGCCCTATCACGGCAAGGGCATCCGCTATGCCGGTGAAAAGGTTCGCCGCAAAGCCGGTAAGACCGGTAAATAATGAAAGGAGTGAGCACAGATGGTTTCCAAAAAGAATAAAAATGCTGCCCGTCTTAAAAGACATATTCGGGTCAGAGCCAAGATCTCGGGCACAACAGAGCGCCCGCGTTTGGCTGTGTATCGCTCAAATGCAAACATTTCCGCTCAGATCATTGATGACGTCAAGGGCGTAACTCTTGCCGCTGCATCTTCTTACGAGAAGGGCTTTGAGGGCGGAAGCAACAAGGAAGCTGCAAAGCTTGTCGGCAAGGCTCTTGCTGAGAGAGCAGCTGCTAAGGGTATCACCGAAGTCGTATTCGACCGCGGCGGCTATCTTTATCACGGACGTGTATCGGAACTGGCTGAGGGCGCTCGCGAGGGCGGCCTGAAGTTCTGAGCCTTTTGGCTGATTCCGGTTTATACACTGTTCAACTAATTGATAATTGAACATTCAAGGAGAAAACTATGGCATTCAGAAACAATAATTACGAGGAAAAAGAATATATCGAAAACCTCGTTGCCCTGAACCGTGTTTCCAAGACCGTTAAAGGTGGTCGTGTAGCCCGCTTTGCCGCTCTTATGGTGGTTGGCGATGGCCACGGTCACGTAGGCGTAGGCCTTGGAAAGGCTGCCGAGGTTCCCGAGGCTATCAATAAGGGAATTGCGGACGCAAAAAAGAACATGGTAACTGTTTCCCTTAAGGGAACTACCATCCCGCACCAGGTGACCGGTGTATACGGCGCCGGTAAGGTGCTCCTCAAGCCCGCTGCCCCCGGTACCGGTATCATCGCCGGCTCCAAGGTCAGAATGGTGCTTGAAGCCGCCGGCATCAGCAACATCCGCGCAAAGTGCCTGCGCTCCAACAACCCTATCAACGTTGTTAAGGCAACCATGGAGGGTCTTAAGGAGCTTCGCTCTGTTGAGGAAGTTGCAAAGAGCCGCGACATCACTCCCGACGAAGTAAAGGGAGGCGCAGCGAAATGAAAAAAGTAACACTTACAAGATCCCTTATCGCCCGCAAGCCCAACCAGAAGGCAACAGCCGCATCTCTGGGCCTGCACCGTGTCGGCGACAGCATCATCCATGAGGAGGGTGCAGTACTCGACGGCAAGGTGAGAGTTCTTTCCCACCTCGTTAAGGTCGAAGACGTAAAGGAGGACAAATAATGAAACTTCATGAACTTTCTCCCGCTCCCGGTTCGGTAAAGGATCGCTTCCGCAAAGGAAGAGGCGCCGGCTCCGGCAACGGCAAGACCGCAGGTAAGGGTCACAAGGGTCAGAACGCTCGTTCCGGCGGCGGTGTACGTCCCGGCTTTGAGGGCGGCCAGTTCCCCATCTACCGTCAGCTCCCCAAGAAGGGCTTTTCAAACAAGAAATTCAAGACCGTTTACGCCAACGTCAATGTTGAGGCTCTCAACGTTTTTGAGGACGGCGCAGTTGTAGATCTTGAGGCTCTTATGGACAAGAGGATCGTCCGCAAAGAAAATGACGGACTTAAGGTTCTCGGCGGCGGTGAGCTTACAAAGAAGCTTACTGTGAAGGCGGTGAAATTCTCTGCTGCCGCCAAAGAAAAGATCGAAGCGGCAGGCGGAAGTGTAGAGGAGGTATAAGGATGTTTGCGACCTTTAAAAACGCCTGGAAGATAGATGATCTGAAGAGAAAAATGCTCTTCACGATAATGATCATCCTGCTCTACCGTCTCGGCGCGCAAATCCCCGTACCCTATGTTTCCTCAGCTATCCTTGAAAGCAGCAGCGCAGCGCTGCAGGGATCGATATTCGAGTACCTTAACTGGTTCTCCGGTAACTCTTTCGGTCAGGCAACACTCTTTGCTCTGTCCGTATCCCCCTACATTACAGCGCAGATCGTTATCCAGCTGCTCACCGTTGCCATTCCCGCTCTCGAGCGTATGGCCAAGGACGGAGATGAGGGACAAAGAAAGATCACAGCCATCACCCGCTACACAACAGTAGGTCTGGCGCTTATAACCGCTTACGGTTATATGACACTGCTTGATTCCGGCTTCGGAACAGGCTCCAGCTGGCTGGTCGAAGGTACCAACTGGTTTGGTAAGACTGTTATCGTTGCCTGCTATTGCGGCGGTGCATCCCTTATCATGTGGCTCTCCGAAAAGGTCAACCAGTACGGTATCGGTAACGGTATCTCCATGATACTCTTTGCCAACATCGTGTCCGGCGTTCCCGGCCTTGTCAGCGAGATCTGGACCATGATATTCACAGCCGGTGGCTTTAACGGCTTTAGCTGGCTTGGACTTATTTTCGCTATTCTTACAGTTGTCATCACCTTTGCCATCATCGTGTTCATCGTTTGGTTCACCGAATCCGAAAGAAGAATACCCGTGCAGTACGCAAAGCGTGTTGTTGGCCGCAAGATGTACGGCGGTCAGTCCTCCAGCCTTCCCCTTAAGATGAACATGGCGGGCGTTATGCCTGTTATCTTCGCCAGTTCCATTGCATCTATCCCGGCAACGCTCGCGGGCTTCTTCCCCAACAGCAAGTTCCTTACAAAGGTCTCCGAGATATTCAGCTATGATACCTGGCTCTACCTGCTCATCTATCTCGTACTCACCGTTGCTTTCTCCTTCTTCTACATCATGATATCCTTCAATGTAGTTGAGGTTGCAAACAACATTCAGCAAAACGGCGGTTCTATCCCCGGCATCCGCTCGGGCAGACCTACCGTAAACTATATCAGCAAAATACTCAACAGAGTAACCATCATCGGTGCTATATTCCTTTGCATCGTTGCGGGACTTCCCATGCTCGTTACAATAATCAACAGCTTGCTTCAGGATGCACATATCACGACCGGCTTCCCGATCTCGAATCTTGCATTCGGCGGTAACTCACTGCTGATCATTGTTGGCGTTGCAATTGAGACAGTCCATGACCTTGAGGCGCAGGTCGCACTTCGCAACTACGGCGGCTCAAAGTCAAGAGGAATCTTCGGTTGATGAGTGTACCCCCAAAGGCATACGGAGGAACGTTATGAATCTAATTATAATGGGAGCCCCCGGCGCAGGCAAGGGCACACAGTCAGAGCTTATCTCTAAAAGAGAGAGGATCCCCGCAATATCAACGGGTCAGATCCTTCGCGGTGCAATCAAGGCGGGGACAGAGCTTGGCATGAAGGCAAAATCCTTTATGGATGCAGGCGGTCTTGTTCCCGATGAGGTCGTAAACGGTATCATCAGAGAGTATCTGCTCTCCGATGAATGCCGCCGCGGCTTTATCCTTGACGGTTTCCCGCGCACATTAGCTCAGGCTGAGGCACTTGAAAACATGGGTGTGCGCATCGATGCCGTCCTCTCGATAGAGGTCGGAGACGAGAAGATCATCAAACGTATGAGCGGACGCCGCGTTTGCGAATGCGGAATGTCCTATCACACCGAGTATCTTCCCCCGAAGGAAGAGGGCAAATGCGACAAATGCGGCAAGGAACTCGTAATACGCAGTGACGACGCCGCCGAGACTGTAGCAAAACGCCTTGAGACCTATCACGCACAGACCGAGCCGCTGCTTGAATTCTACGATCGCCGCGGAAAACTGATCCGCGTCGAGGGACAGGAGCGCGTAGAGGATACTACAGCTCTTGTGGAAAAAGCCTTGGCTTCGGTGGGCAAGTGAAATGATCCCGTTAAAAAGTAAAGAACAGATAGCCGAAATGAGCGATGCCTGCCGCATCACCGCCGAGGCCATGGCCAAGGCAATAGAGGTGATACGCGAGGGCGTCAGCACATGGGAGATCGACCGGGTCATCCGTCGATATATCGAGAGCCGAGGTGCTAAACCTACCTTTCTCGGATACGGCGGATTCCCCGGAAGTGCATGCATAAGCCTGAACGATGAGGTCATTCACGGTATCCCCTCCAAAAAGAAGATCCTTTTTGAGGGTGACATCGTGAAGATAGACGTTGGTGCGTTTTATCACGGTTTTACCGGCGATATGGCGCGTACCATACCCGTCGGGCGGGTGAGCGAGGATGTTCAAAGGCTGATCGATACCACCGAGCGGAGCTTTTATTGCGGAGTTGAACAATTCCGCGAGGGCAACCGCATAGGGGATATCGGCCACGCCATCCAAAGCTGCGTCGAGGCGGCCGGCTTCTCGGTGGTGAGAAGATATATCGGTCACGGCGTGGGGCATGAGCTGCATGAGGATCCGGAGGTTCCAAACTTTGGAGTAGCCGGGCGAGGCGTGCGGCTTTGCACAGGCATGACACTTGCGATCGAGCCCATGGTAAACATGGGACGTTATGAGGTGCGTGAGCTTAGCGACGGTTGGACGGTCAAGACCGCTGACGGAACGCTATCGGCGCACTACGAAAACTCGGTAGCACTTACTGAGGACGGACCGAGGATACTTACGGTCGTCTGATATCGATAGGAGGAATGAAACTTGCCGAAGGATGATGTAATTGAGTTTGAAGGTACCGTTATCGACGCTCTGCCGAATACGGTATTTAAGGTGCAGCTCCCCAACGGTCATATAGTGACCGCGCATATTTCGGGTAAGCTGCGGATGAACTATATAAGGATACTGCCCGGCGACCGCGTGACGGTCGAGGTCTCGGTGTACGACCTTACAAAGGGTCGCATCACATGGAGAGCAAAGTAATAAACGCGGTGCTTCTTGCTTTGAACCCTAAGGGCTCCAAGCGAGGATCTAATGCAAGAGCGTATGTTACAGAAAGCTCACTATCCTATCGTTATTTAGTTCGTTGGTAAAAAATCAGAAAGGTATGGTCAGATAAATGAAAGTAAAGCCATCCGTAAAAAAGATCTGCGAAAAGTGCAAGATCATAAAAAGACATGGCCGTGTAATGGTCATATGCGAAAACCCCAAGCACAAACAGCGTCAGGGTTAAGCGAAAAACAGTAGAAGAAAGGATCAAACAGAATGGCTCGTATAGCTGGTGTTGATATTCCTAATCAGAAGCGCGTCGAGATCGCCCTTACCTACATTTACGGTATAGGCCGCAAGAGCGCCAACGATATCCTTGTAAAGACGGGCATCGACCCCGATACCCGCGCTAAGGATCTTACCGAAGAGCAGGTTGCCAAGCTGCGTGATGAGATCGAGAACAACTATGTGGTTGAGGGTGACCTCCGCCGTGACGTTGCTCTTAACATCAAGCGTCTGGTCGAGATCAACTGCTACCGCGGTATCAGACACAGAAAAGGTCTCCCTGTAAGAGGTCAGAGAACCAAGACCAATGCAAGAACACGCAAGGGTCCGGCGAAGACCATCGCAAACAAGAAGAAGTAAAGGAGCATAAGAAATGGCTAACGTTTCTGCCAAGAAGGTCATCAAAAAGCGCCGCGAACGTAAAAATATACAGTTCGGACAGGTACACATCCGTGCGACCTTCAACAATACTATCGTTACAATCACCGATATGGACGGCAACGCTATTTCGTGGGCATCTGCCGGAGAGCTTGGTTTCAAGGGCTCCCGTAAGTCCACTCCGTTTGCCGCACAGTCCGCCTCCGAGACAGCTGCAAAGGCTGCCATCGAGCACGGCCTTAAGTCGGTAGAGGTATATGTCAGAGGCCCCGGATCGGGACGTGAGTCCGCCATCCGTGCGCTTGAGACCGTAGGCCTCCAGATCACCATGATCAAGGACGTAACACCCGTTCCTCACAACGGCTGCCGTCCCCCCAAACGCCGCCGCGTTTGATCAAAAAAACACAGGAGGAACCAGAGAATGGCAAGATATATTGGCTCTGCATGCAAGATATGCCGCAGAGAAGGCACCAAGCTCTATCTTAAGGGCGAGCGCTGCACAAGCGACAAGTGCGCATTTGAGCGCAGACCTGTTGCTCCCGGTCAGCACGGTGCAGCCAGAAAGAAACAGAGAGAGTACGGTCTGCAGCTCCGCGAGAAGCAGAAAGTCAAGAGATACTACGGCATGGTCGAGAAGCAGTTCCTTAACTACTTCCACGAGGCCGACCGCCTTGAGGGTATGACCGGTGAGAACCTGCTTATACTCCTTGAGCGCAGACTTGACAACGCCGTATACAGAATGGGCATCGGCGACAGCCGCAAGGAGACCCGTCAGATCGTTCTGCACGGCCACATCCTTGTAAACGGTAAAAAGGTAAACATCCCCTCCTACCGTCTGCGTGTAGGCGACGTTATCAGCGTTGCAGAAAACAGCCGCAAGAGCGAGAGAATGAAAGCCTTTATCGAATCCCTGGAGAAGAAGAGCGCTCCGAAGTGGCTTGAGATCAATGCAAACGATGCATCTGCAAAGGTCGCATCGCTTCCTGCAAGAGACGATATCGAGCAGAGCTTCAACGAGCAGCTTATCGTCGAGCTTTATTCCAAGTAATACCGGCAGCCACGGGGTCACCATGGCAGCCGGAACCGACATCGACGGCCACGGACCTTATGGCATCAACAATTGCGCATAGATATAAAAACGCAAGCTGAAAAATATAGTTGGAGGGTATATTTGGAATGATTGAAATAGAAAAGCCCAATATCGCAACGGTGAATTTGAGCGAGGACGGAAGAACCGGAACATTTGTTGTTGAACCGCTTGAGCGTGGCTACGGCATCACTCTCGGCAACTCGCTGAGACGTGTACTGCTCAGCTCGCTGCCCGGCGTTGCCGTCACCTCCATCAAGGTGGATGGCGTGCTGCACGAATTTTCCACAGTCCCCGGCATGACCGAGGATATGACCGAGTTTGTTCTTAACGTAAAGGGCATAGTTGCAAAGCTTCACACCTCAAATCCCAAGACCGTCATTCTTGACGTAACGGGACCCCACAAGGTGGTTGCAGGAGACATAAAGCAGGATTCTGATATTGAGATACTCAATCCCGATCATGTTTTGGCAACACTTTCAGAGGGTGGACATCTGTTTGCCGAGCTCACCTTTGAGTGCGGCCGCGGATATGTATCACAGGATCGAAACAAGCTGATCCATGCCGATGCATACGGTCCTAATGTAAGCGCGCCTATCGGTCTCATATACACCGACTCGATCTACACACCTGTTTATAACGTCAGCTACAATGTGGAGAACACACGTGTGGGCAGTAACATTGCCGATTACGATAAGCTGACTCTTGAAGTCCTTACAAACGGGACTATAACGGCAAAAGAAGCGATTTCACTCGGCGCCAAGATTCTCAACGAGCATCTCAACTTGTTTGTGGATTTGTCGGATGAAGCAAAGAACGCTGAAATAATGGTCGTTAGCGGCGAAAGCCCGAAGGAAAAAGTTCTTGAGATGACCATTGAGGATCTTGACCTGTCCGTGCGTAGCTTCAACTGCTTGAAGCGCGCACAGATCGACACGGTCGCAGATCTTGTCAGCCGCTCCGAGGACGAAATGATCAAGGTGCGTAACCTCGGTAAGAAATCGCTTGAAGAAGTTACCCAAAAGCTCCAATCGCTTGGTCTCGGCCTGCGCCGTGACGAAGAATAAGCGATGGGCAGGGTAAAGCGAAACGAAAAGAAACATTAAGGAGGGAGCATAAGATGCCCGGAACCAGAAAGCTCGGCAGACCCACCGCTCACAGAAACGCGATGCTTCGCGGACTTGTGACCTATCTGCTTGAGAACGGTAAGGTCGAGACGACTCTCACCCGTGCGAAGGAAGTTCGCGCGATGGCTGATAAGATGATCACTCTCGGCAAAGATAACACACTTGCAAGCCGCCGTGCTGCTCTTGCTTATATTACCAAAGAGGATGTTGTTACTAAGCTGTTCACACAGATAGCACCCCTCTATGCCGATGTAAACGGCGGTTACACCGCTATTTACAAGCTCGGTCCCCGTCGCGGCGATGCAGCCGAGATGGCCATCATCACTCTGACAAAGAGCGTTGAGGAAAAGGTCGAGGAAAAGAGCAAGAAGAAAGCCAAGAACGCTGATAAGGCAGAGGACGCAAAGGCCGAATAAGCCTGCGCACTCAAGGGCTGACCCGCCAAAGGTGGGTCGGCCCACTTTTTCTTAAAAAAAGATTGACAATCGCATGCCGATAATGTATAATTAAAAGACGTGAAAATGATCGTTCGTATCGGCCTGACGAGCGATAGATGGAACGATCGGATCGATAGAATGTAAATACAAAACGTAGAAGAACACGAAAACAAAAACAGAGCCTCCCCGTATGGCGCGGGGAAAAGGGAGAAAAGATGCAACTTATAAAAACGCCTACCAAGGGTATGAACGACTATCTTCCGCGCGAGACCAGACTGCGCGAGTATGTTAAGAGCGTAATAATCCGTGCTTACGAAAAGAGCGGATTTTCAATGATAGAGACCCCGGCAGTTGAACATATAGAAAACCTTACCGGAAAAAACGGCGGAGATAATGAAAAGCTGATATTTAAGATCATGAAGCGCGGCGAAAAACTCAACGAGGCGGCCGCGGGCGATGCCGAGCTTTGCGACAGCGGGCTCAGATACGATCTTACCGTGCCGCTTTCAAGATACTACGCCAACAATCAAGCCAAGCTTACAACTCCGTTTATGGCAATGCAAATTGGCAATGTTTGGCGTGCCGACCGTCCGCAAAAGGGGCGTTTTCGCCAGTTTACGCAGTGCGATATCGATATCCTCGGCGATGCCACTCCGCTGGCCGAGATCACACTCATCTCCGCCACTACGGGCGTTTTGCGTGAGCTGGGCTTTGATAACTTTACCGTCCGCATAAACGACCGCCGCCTGCTTAAGGTGTGCGCCGACTATTGCGGCTTTGCACCGGAGGACTGCGACCGTGTGTTCATCTCGCTTGATAAGATGGATAAGATCGGTCTTGGCGGTGTCAGAGAGGATCTTATATCCGAGGGCTTTGCGCCTGAAATGGTAGATAAATATATCGCACTGTATGATGGCGGAGATGTAAGCGTAGCGGACTTTGTGCGTGACCGTCTCGGTGGCAACGGTGCGGATATAGCGGCATCTCTTGAGGGGATAATGCGCTGTGCCACCGCGGCAACGGCGGGCGGATGCAGCCTTAAATTCGATCCCACTCTCGTGCGTGGCATGTCCTATTACACCGGCACGATATTTGAAATAAGCATGGATGGCTACGGCTACGCAGTTGGCGGCGGCGGAAGATATGATGAGATGCTGGCCAAGTTCTCAGGAATGAAGACCCCTGCATGTGGCTTTTCACTTGGCTTTGAGCGCATAGTGGCCGCACTGGCCGACCGCGGCTTTGAGCCGCCGGCGGCAGAACGTCGCGTGGTGTTTTTGGCCGCTAAGGGCATGGAGGAGGAGCGCATGCTTGCCATGTTTGCGGATGCGGCGGCTCTGCGTGCCGAGGGCGCACAGGTGCTCGTTACCCCGCGTATGAAAAATGTGGGCTTCCAAAAGACCAAGCTTTCGGAGGACGGATATACAGAGTTCGTTGAGTATTGATCTACCTATATAATATTTCAAGAAACAAAGCCGAGTCGCCGACTCGGCTTTGTTTCTTGGGGGAGAGCGTGTCAGCTGCCGTCCTTTTTTGATATTGTCGCCGTCTCCCCACGGACCTCGCGGCGGAGGGCGAGTAGGGCGGCAAGGTTTATCATAGTCATCACACCGATGATCATATCCGCGATCGCCCAAGCGGAGGCGGCTGTCATAACCGCGCCGATATACGCGGAGGCGGCATAGACAACATTAAACCACGCAACGGTGCGGCGGCGGGCGGACGGTCCGAGGCCGAGCTGAGCTATGCACTCCTGGCCGTAAAATGCCCAGCATGCAACGGTGGCGGCGGCAAACAGCAATACGGCGGCGGCAAGCGGCAATACCGCCCACTTGCCAAGCGCTGAGGCGTACGCCGCTATCGTCATCATGGCAGGATCGTGGCTGTAGAGCACAGCCGCATCATAATTAGTAAGCACCACCAAAGCAGTCGCGGCTGCAAGCACCAGCGTATCAACTACCACCTCAGCGATGCCCAAAAAGCCCTGCCGCACCGCCGAGCTTGTGTTGGCTGTCGCGTGCGCGAGCGGGGAAGTTCCACTGCCCGCCTCGTTAGATATCAGCCCGCGACTGACGCCGCAGCGCACGGCGCGAGAGGTAAAAAAGCCGAATATGCCGCCGATGATCCGTGCTGATATGCTCCCGTTGCCCGCAATGCCGTCGGTAAAGCTAAAGGCATCGCGCAGGATAAATGCAAGTACTCGCGGCAGCTCACTCGCGCGCAGGATCAGCGCCGCTATCGATAGAATAAAAAAACCAACGCTTATAAACGGTACTATCACGCCGCAAATGGAGGAGATGCGCCGTCCGCCTCCGCGTGCGATAAAAAATACCGCCAAGGCCATCACCGCACCGAATATCCGTGGGTCTGTGCCGGTACTGCCCAAAAGAGCTCCCGCTGCGGCGTTGACCTGTAACATGCACCCCATTCCGATGGCGTTGAGGATGCAAAGCAGTGCGAATAAGTGCCCCGCCAGCCTGCCGCGCTGCGGGCGTGCGGGATCTCCCAAGGCATCCTCTATATAGATCGGCGCACCTCCGTGCCACTCCCCACTAATGCGCCGGCGGTGCTTTATGCCAAGCAAGGTCTCGGAATACTTAAGCGAGGTGGCAAGCAGTGCGGATATCATCATCCAAAACACCGCGCCCGCGCCACCCGCCCATATGGCGGCGGCAACGCCTGCAATATTGCCCACACCAAGCGTTCCCGCAAGAGCCAGTGCCAGCGCGCGGGCAGGTGAGTTGCGCCTCCCTTGATCGCCCCGCGCTTCGATCGTTCTGCTTTCATATTCATTGCCACGCTCACCGGCGGCGCGGGACGGTGGTGAGTACAGCATACGCACGCCGCGCCATAGTCGGCGTGGGTGCCAAAGACCGGTGTATATACCCAGGTAAAGCCCGGATGCCGAGAGTGCCGCCGGCAACAGTGTGCCGAGTATACGGTTAAAAAGATCTATCATGTAAGCTCCGTGCGACATATATTTTCGTTTTATCGCATTATAATATATATTCGGACACAGTGTTGGCAATTACAAAATCGTCTGCTAAAAATAAATGTTAAATATGTGTTAATTCACGCTCTTACCCCTTGATTTTTTCCAATATCGTGGTACAATTATACTTGTAAGTTAGCACTCGGGTCAAACGAGTGCCAATAGAACGATAAAAGAAATAGCGCAGACGACTGCGCGGAATTCCAAGGAGGAATAATTATGAACATCAAACCGTTGGCTGACAGAGTTGTAATAAAGCTCGTCGAGGCGGAGGAAAAAACAAAGGCGGGTATCATTCTCACATCCGCCGCGCAGGAAAAGCCCCAGATCGCTGAGGTAGTGGCAGTGGGTCCCGGCAAGACCAACGATGACGGCAAGCTCGTTCCCGTTGCTCTCAAGGTAGGCGACAAGGTAATCGCCAGCAAGTACGCGGGCACCGAGGTAAAGCTTGACGGTACCGAGTACACCATCATTTCCGAAAAAGACGTTCTCGCCGTTATCGACTGAGAACAAAGTAAACCACAGGAGGACAGATCATTATGGCAAAAGATATTCTTTACGGTATAGACGCAAGAAACGCACTGCTCCGCGGCGTTGATAAGTTGGCGGACACAGTTAAGATCACACTCGGCCCGAAGGGCAGAAATGTTGTTCTTGATAAAAAATACGGCGCACCCCTCATCACAAACGATGGTGTTACCATCGCCAAGGAGATCGAGCTTGAGGATCCCGCCGAGAACATGGGCGCACAGCTTGTAAAAGAGGTCGCCACAAAGACCAACGATGCAGCCGGCGACGGTACAACCACCGCTACCCTGCTTGCACAGGCAATGATCCACGAGGGCATGAAGAACGTTACTGCGGGAGCCAACCCCATGGTCCTTCGCAAGGGCATGAAAAAGGCTGTCGATCGCGCTGTTGAGTGCCTCAAGGCCGGCTCTAAAAAGGTCAACGGTTCGGATGATATCGCCCGCGTAGGCACTATCTCTGCAGGCGACGAGGTGATCGGTACACTTATCGCCAACGCTATGGAAAAGGTCACCGCCGACGGTGTTATCACCGTTGAGGAGTCCAAGACCTCCGAGACCTATTCCGAGGTCGTTGAGGGCATGCAGTTCGACCGCGGCTACCTCTCCCCCTACATGGCAACGGATATGGAAAAGATGGAGGCAGTGCTTGACGACTGCTACATCCTTATCACAGATAAAAAGATCTCCTCCGTTCAGGATATCCTGCCCCTGCTTGAGCAGATCGTTCAGGCCGGCAAGAAGCTTTTGATCATCGCCGAGGATGTTGAGGGCGAGGCTCTCACCACCATCGTGCTCAATAAGCTCCGCGGCACATTCACCTGCGTTGCCGTTAAGGCTCCTTCCTTTGGTGAAAAGAGAAAAGAGATGCTCCGCGATATCGCTATCCTCACCGGTGGCGAGGTCGTAACGAGCGAGCTGGGCCTTGAGCTTAAGGATGCTACTATGCAGCAGCTCGGCCACGCACGCCAGGTCAAGGTCAACAAGGAGAACACCATCATCGTTGACGGCTCCGGCAACAGCGAGGCTATCAGCGACCGCGTAGCGCAGATCCGCTCCGAGATCGAGCACGTGACCTCCGATTTCGACCGCGAGAAGCTTCAGGAAAGACTTGCAAAGCTCGCCGGCGGTGTTGCGGTCATCAAGGTCGGTGCCGCTACCGAAGTCGAGATGAAGGAAAAGAAGCTCCGCATCGAGGATGCGCTTAACGCAACTCGCGCCGCAGTTGAGGAGGGCATAGTCCCCGGCGGCGGAACAGCATATCTCAATGTCATCTCCGAGGTAGAAAAGCTTGTAAAGACCGTTGAGGGTGACGAAAAGACCGGTGTTCGCATCGTTCTTAAGGCTCTTGAGGCTCCCGTGCGCCAGATCGCTGCCAATGCAGGACTTGACGAGGGCGTTGTTGTAAGCAAGATCCTCTCCGCTCGCAAGCCCGGCTGGGGCTTTGATGCCTACAATGAGACCTATGTCGATATGATCGGCGCAGGCATCGTTGACCCGACCAAGGTCACGCGCTCCGCACTTCAGAACGCCGCTTCCATCGCAGCGACCATCCTCACCACCGAGTCGGTCGTTGCAAATCAAAAGGAAGATCCCGCCGCTGCAGCTGCCGCAAATGCCGCAATGAACGCAGGCGGAGGAATGTATTGATCTAAATAATATCTCGGCCGTGCATCGGTCGTGATACTACCTGCCGCCGCAGATATCTGCGGCGGCAGGCTTCTTTTTGGACGTGGGTGCAAGACGTGTGCATGGACGGATATCTTTCTTTTATTTGCCAATTTCGGTGCTTCGTTTTTCGTATAAGATGCATATTTTTTTATAAATATCGCATCTTTTTTTGTTGTAGAATTGATTAAAATATTGACACGCTTAATTTATTGTGCTATAATTGAATCATCTTAATTGGCCATAGGCCATAAAGAAAGGTGAAAAAACAAAGAAAAAAGTACTTTCTGTTCTTCTTTGCGCTATGATGCTGGCATCCATGCTCTGCATGTCGATATCCGCCGCTGATTACGCCACTGCCGCTGACGGCGATGTTCTTTACGATGTAAAGTTTAACGAGACAGCAGGCTTTGTCCCCACGATCCTTGTTGATGACAAAGGTGGTCACACTGTGGACGTCTCCACGGACGGCACAACAGTAAAGCTTTCCTACAATGACGTCACCAAGGGTAAATTCTACTGGGGCGGTACATTTGACGGCTTTGAGGTCGGCGAAGGCAAAACATACACTCTTTCCGGTAAGATCCAGATAGAGGGTACAAATGCCGGTGTATACTACAATGTAGCCAAGGAAAATCTCGGCTCTAACTACAAGAAGATGTACGGTGTATACGGCGGTCGTGCGGATAATCACGATATGTCCCTTGTGTGTGGTGGTGCCAAGTATGTTGGTTCCGTCCTTAAGGAGGATGGTACACTCGTTTGCGATGGTTCTGCTTACGCAAAGTATGACTTCCAGGCCGCTATGGCAGCTAACGCTGACGGCTTCTGCCGGATCGACATCGTTGTTGATGGCTGGGATTACTCCGTTTACTTCAACGGCGTTCTCTTTGATAAGCACATTGGTACTGCCAATGATTTTGCGGCTGATTGCACCAACAGCTCCCTTGGCTTTGCTGTATATCTTTACAACAAGAACTCCGCTATCACAGCCAAGGATTTCGTTCTCTACAAGGGCGATGTCGTTAACAACGCACCCGTTGTCACCGAGCCTGTAACCGAGCCTGTTGCAACCGAGCCTCCCGCCACTGAGCCCACCGC
>CAZFVR010000002.1:122280-144682 GCA_964522215.1 uncultured Ruminococcus sp.
CCGCCACTGAGCCCACCGCTCCCTCCACCGGCGATAACGCTGTTATCATCGTTCTGGCCGTTGCTATGGTCGCACTGCTCGGCACTGCCGTAACAGTTAAGACTGTTCGCGAGAAATAATCGAATTATCATTCAATATAAGAGACTGTCGCCACGGCGACAGTCTCTGTTTTTTACAGTCGCATCGCAACTGACGGTTGCGAAAAAAGTCAAAAAATCGGTTGCGGTGGCCGCAAAAACGATATTTGTTGCTTGACATTGCTCGTGTATTGCGGTATAATATCATCAGAGGCAGTGCGCTGTGTCGCACATATGCCAAAAACAGCAAACAGCCGCAACTGCGGCGGGAGGACAAAATTGTATAGGATAGGCATTGACCTTGGCGGAACCAACATCGCCGTAGGACTTGTTGATGAAAATATGAATATCGTTGAAAAGCAGAGCACTCCGACGCTTGCCGAGCGCGATCCGCTTTGCATAGTTGACGATATGGCCGCGCTCTGCCGCAAGGTGGCGGAGGCTCACGGCGTTTCGATGGGCGATGTGGAGTCGGTAGGCGTAGCCTCCCCCGGTATCGCCAACGACAGCAGCGGCCGTATAGAGTACGCAAACAATCTGCCGTTCAGGCAGTTCCCGCTTGCAGCTCTCTTGGCGGAAAGACTGGGTCAGGTCTCGGTACATCTTGCCAACGATGCCAATGCCGCCGCATGGGGCGAGGCCGTTGCGGGTGCTGCAAAGGGAACGAGCGATTCCGTTATGATCACCCTTGGCACGGGAGTCGGCGGTGGTGTTATCATCGACAACAGGATACTTACAGGCTTTAATAATGCCGGCGGCGAGCTTGGTCACATCGTTATCGCCGCAGGCGGCAGACCCTGCTCCTGCGGTCGTTACGGCTGTTGGGAGGCCTATAGCTCTGCCACAGCCATGATTAATATGACCCGAGAAAAGCTTGAGGAGTGCCAAAAAAGCGGACGGCACACTCTTATCGAGGATATGGTGCGCGAGCGCGGCAAAATATCCGGCCGCACGGCGTGCGATGCCATGCGCGCGGGTGACGAGGCGGCGGCAGAGGTCTTTCACGAGTATCTCCATTATCTCGCCTGCGGACTTGCCAACATCATAAATATATTCCAGCCTGAGATAATCTCGCTGGGCGGCGGCATCTCAAACGAGGGCAACTTCCTGCTTGAGCCGCTGATCCCGCTCGTACGTGCCGAGCAGTACGGCGGCGGACTGGTCAGCATGACCGATATACGCATCGCACAGCTTGGCAATGATGCCGGCATCGTGGGAGCGGCAATGCTTAAATGATCAAAAATGACAGAGCGATGGGTGCGCACCTTGGCGGACCTATCGCTCTGTGTGGCTTTAGGGCCGAATGCTTGATATCACTATTCTGCCGCCGCGTGCGGCAAAAAACGGAGTTATCTATGAAAAACACAAACAAAAGCACTTATGTATTAACAAACGGAGTGATCCTTGACGGTACTCGAAACATGGAGCCGCAGCGCGGTAAGGCGATATTGGTGCGCGACGGCAAAATTGCCGAGATCATGCCGAGCGAGCGTGTGCCGAGCGGCGCCGAGAGGGTGGATCTTGGCGGCAAGTATATAATGCCGGGTCTTATAAACATGCACGTTCACCTGGCGGGCAGTGGCAAGCCGCAAAAAAAGCAGCGCGACAACGCGCGGCTGGTGGATATGATAATGAGCACCGCTTTGACCCGCGCCGTGGCGTACAAGATGGTTGGCGGCTTTGCGATGACAGAACTTGCGAGCGGCGTTACCACCATCCGCACTGTCGGTGGACTGGGCGATTTCGATTCCCGCCTGCGTGATGATATTGCCGCCGGGCGTTGCCGCGGACCGCGCATACTTGCCGCAAATGAGGGCATATCCGTCCCGGGCGGACACATGGCGGGGTCGGTCGCGGTGGCGGCACACAATAATGAGGAGGCTCTGGCGCAGCTTGAGCGTGCGCGTGCCGAGGGCGTTGACCTTGTAAAGCTTATGGTGACCGGCGGTGTTTTGGATGCCAAGGAAAAGGGGACTCCGGGCGAGCTGAAGATGCCGCGGGAGATGATACGTGCCGTGTGCGATGCGGCGCACAAAATGGGCTACCGCGTAGCGGCGCATGTTGAATCTGCCGAGGGCGTGCGCGCGGCGCTTGAGGGCGGCGTTGACTCTATCGAGCACGGAGCTAAGCCGGATGCCGAGATGATCTCGCTCTTTAAAGAGCGCGGTGCGTTTTTGTGCACAACGCTATCCCCGGCGCTTCCTTACGCGCTGTTTGATAGGTCGATCTCAAGCGCCTCCGAGGTCGAGCAGTTCAACGGCAATATGGTGTTTGAGGGTATCATCGAATGCGCCCGCGCGGCACTTGAAAATGATATCCCGCTGGTGCTCGGCAACGATGTAGGTTGCCCTTGGATCACACAATATGATTTTTGGCGGGAGCTTTATTATTTCCATAAATTCGTGGGAGCGGAAAACTCCTTTGCCCTTTATACCGCAACATCGCGCAGTGCCGAGCTTGCGGGCATTGGGGATATTACCGGCAGTATAGCCCCGGGACTTGCGGCGGATATGATAGTTACCGCCGACGACCCGCTGGCCGACCTTCGTGCACTCCGCCATGTTGATATGGTGATAGCACGCGGGGAGATAATGGCCGACCCCAAATTTAAACGCCGCAAAAATGTTGAGGCGGAGCTTGATAAGTTCCTTTAATGCTTGCATCATCCAAAATATAACACGACCCGCCCCGTGCAGACCATCGCCTGCGCGGGGCGGGTGTGATCGATAAAGGAAGAGATCATATCCATATGCCGCCGCTGTCAAGCCCGCGTGGCTTGAAATTTTGATCATTGTGTGATATAATTTTAACGAACAAACTCAGCTGCGCCCCTCACGGGCGCGATCATTTTAGCTGTAATTAAGGTTCGTGGTGTATTATTTATCCTGACGATGCCCGTCGGCTTTGGGATCGGTCGGGTTAGGAGGGGAGACTATGAAGCTTTTACTTGCCGAGGATGAGCGTGCGCTCTCCGATGCATTGGCGGCGATACTCAAGCACAACGGCTACAGTGTTGATGCCGTTTACAATGGCGAGGAGGCACTGGAGTATCTCGCCTGCGGAGAGTATGACGGCGTGATACTTGATATAATGATGCCGCGCGTGGACGGCATTGAGGTCCTGCGTAGGATACGCGCGGCGGGTAATGCCGTTCCTGTTTTGATGCTCACCGCCAAGAGTGATATCGATGACAGGGTAAAGGGGCTGGATAGCGGCGCTGATGATTACCTTACAAAGCCCTTTGCTACTCGCGAGCTGTTGGCGCGACTGCGTGCCATCACTCGCCGCAGTGGCGGGCGAGCCGAAAATATCCTAAAGGTGGGGGATCTAACCCTTGATTGCTCACAGTTTGCGCTTTGCTGTGCGGGCGGCAAGCTTTCGCTGACCGCAAAGGAGTTTGGCATTATGGAGCTGCTTATGCGCTCACCGGGGTGCGTTATCTCGGCGGAGCGGATAATGGACGGCATTTGGGGCAGTGACAGCGATGCCGAGATCAGCGTGGTGTGGACGTATCTATCCTACCTGCGCAAAAAGTTAAAGCTTTTGGGGTCGCGTGCAAGCATTCGCGTGGTGCGCAATATCGGCTACACGCTGGACTGCGGCCCTGACGGCAGGGAGGATCAAAATGTGTAGGCGCAGGTTGGGCGGCGGTCGCCGCGAGGCCGAGCCGCGCCAGCTCAGGCGCTTGCGCATAAAGTTTATAATTGCGGCCATGTCAGCCGCCGCTATCGTGCTTGGCTCGGTGATAGGCTTTATAAACGTTCAAAACTATCTGCGCGTGGGGCGAGAGGCCGATCAAATGATAAGCTTTTTGGGAGAGAACGGCGGCAGATTTCCCGCAAAGCATGCAGATGAGCCGCACGATGAGCTTCGCGAGGAGCCGCCCATAGAGGAGCCGCCCATAGATGAGCCTCCGGATAATGAACTCTCCGAGGATGACCACGGTAAGCACGAAAGCTCGGGCGGCGCATGGCTCGGACAGGGTGGAGACATGCCGAGGGAGATGTCACCGGAGCTTCCCTTTGAAACAAGATTTTTTACCGTAACGCTGTCGGCGGCGGGGAATGTGATCAATATCGATACCGATAAGATCGCCGCAGTTGATGCCGATGAGGCAGGGCGTGCCGCTGTGCTTTTGGCGACTGATGGGCGGCGCGGCGGCTATTGGGGCGATTATCGCTGCGGCGCATTCGATACTGCGGATGGCGGCGTGATGTATATCTTCCTTGATTGCGGGCGCGGCCTTGAGACCTTCCGTGTGTTCCTGCTCAGCAGTATCATCATAAGCTTGGCGGGGCTATTGGTCGTATTTTTCCTACTCGTTATATTCTCGGGTATGGTCATGCGCCCGTTTGCCGAGGTCTATCAAAAGCAGCGCCGCTTTGTTACCGATGCCAACCATGAGCTAAAGACCCCGCTCACCATCATCGGCGCGGCATGCGAGATCCTTGAATACAGCAACGAGGAGGAGCGCGGCGAGTGGATAGCCAGGATCGGCGAGCAGGTGAGCAGACTTTCGGAGCTGACGAACAAGCTGGTGTTCCTGTCAAAAATGGATGAGGGCGGCGAGCACGCGGTAATGACGGATTTTTCGCTCTCCGAGATAGCATCCGAGGCGGCGCGGCAATATTCCGCTCCCGCCGCGGCGAGGGGGCTGACGCTTTGCTGTGAGATAGAGAAAAATCTTACCTACTGCGGCGATATAGAACTTATCCGTGAGCTGTTTTCGATCCTGCTCGATAACGCCGTAAAATACTCGACACCCGGCGGGCAGATAACGCTGACCGTGGCGGCAAGCGGCAAGGGGCGTCGTATTATCATAAAAAATCCCGCGGCGGAGCTGCCGCACGGCGATCTTTCAATGCTGTTTGAGCGTTTTTACCGCCCCGATTCCTCCCGCAACAGTGCGTGCGGCGGGCACGGAATAGGCCTTTCCGCAGCGCGGTCGATAGTTGAGATACACCGCGGCAGGATAACCGCCGCCTCACCGGACGGGGAGTGGGCGATCTTTACCGTCGTGCTGTGACGGGCGATGTGCGCGGCTACGCGACGATGCGGCGGCGCGGATCGACACAAAAATGGATAATAGGAGGCATGTGGTGGATATTCAAAACCGCTTTGAGCGATACGAGCTTAAGTATCTCATGGATGTCGGGCAATATGAGGCCGTGCGGCGAGCAATGGACGGTCGCACGGTGGGGGATGAATACGGCAGGAGCACGGTGTGCAATATATATTACGACACACCGGATATGCAACTCATCCGCCGTTCGCTTGAAAAGCCGATATATAAAGAAAAGCTCCGCCTGCGGAGCTACGGTACGGCGCGGGATGACAGCCGTGTGTTCTTAGAGCTTAAAAAGAAATACAGATCTGTGGTCTACAAGCGGCGTGCGGCAATGCAACTTTGCGAGGCAGAGGCGTTTTTTACCGGTCCCGCTTTGGATACGCAGATAAAGCGCGAGCTGGCATATTTTATAGCAAAAATGTCACCGCTTGTCCCTGCTATGCTGATTTCCTGTGAGAGGGAGGCCTACTTCGGCGCGGATGACAGAGATCTGCGCATAACCTTTGACCGCAATATCCTTTGGCGGGACAGCGAGATGGATCTGCGCTTGGGCGCGGGCGGCAGGGCAGTACTGGCGGGGGATGCGGTGCTGATGGAGATAAAGGTCGCGGGGGCGGTCCCTTTGTGGCTTTCGGGAGCGCTGGCGAGCGCGCGGATATATCCCACATCCTTTTCAAAATACGGTCGCGCATATTGCATTCGCATGGCCGAGCAACGCGGTGCGGGCGCGAATGTGAATACGAATGTGAATACGAATGTGAGTGCTAACTTCGGTGCGCGGTCTCATATCGGCTAAAGAAAAATGAAATCAAGATCAAGGAGCATCTGTAATGAATAATTTATTTGACAGCATATTGATGGGGGCGGGGCAGTCTACCATTGCCGTTTCCGACTTTATTTGGTGCATTGCAGCCGCGTTGGCGGCGGGCTTGATGTACGCCGTGGCGTACTCTGTAAAAAATCGCGCGGGCAGGAGCTTTCGCACCGCGCTTATATTGCTCCCCGCGGTGGTGGCAGTCGTTATCATGATGGTAAACGGCAATATCGGCATCGGTGTTGCAACGGCGGGCGCGTTTTCGCTCGTGCGCTTCCGCTCGGCGCAGGGAAGTGCCAAGGAGATAAGCCTTATATTTATGTCTATGTGCTCCGGGCTGATAGCAGGGGTGGGGTATCTTGCATATTCCATACTTTTTACCGCAATAATGTGTGTGGGAGTCATCACCTGCAATCTTGTCTCTGCCGCAGGACGGCGGCGGGATCTTTCCCGCACGCTTAAGCTCACGGTACCGGAGGATCTTGACTACACGGGCGCGTTTGATGATATCTTTGCCGACTTTACTACTACCTGTGAGCCGTGCGGGGTCAAGACCTCAAATATGGGCAGCCTTTTTAAGCTGACATATCGTGTGGTGCTTAAAAAGGAAAGCTCCGAAAAGGATTTTATAGATAGCTTGCGGGTGCGCAATGGGAATCTTGAGATATCCCTTTTAAAAACGGAGGAAAACGATGAGCTGTAAACCCCAAAAAGTAACGAATGATGAGGATGAGGCCAAGCGCCAAGGGCGCTTGGCGGGCAAGCCTTGCGGGTTTGGCGCTCGCACTGTTGCGGGCATCCTTTGCGCGGCACTGGCCCTAAGCCTTACAGGCTGTCGCCGCGGCGATCGACCCGGGGAGGGGACGACTGCTCCGATCGACGGTGGGGGTGCCGCCACGGCGGGCTGGGAGCCGCAGGAGACGGCCGAACAGGTAGATATGTCGGGCCGCCGCGCTGTAGAGAAGCCCACGGCTGTTAATGCCACGCTTAAATACACAGGCGGCGAGCTTAAATTTTTGCCGAGCGGGTTTGACGGCGAGCTGATGGAGATAGAGGGCGCTGTCGGACGTGAGGTGGGTGAGTACACCGCCACTGTGTCGCTTAAGGATACCAAGGGCTGTGCATGGGCAGATTCAACCATCGCGCCGATAGTATTTGCATGGGCGATACGTGAGGATGGCCTCTCCTATCAGGTCACGCTCTCGGGGTCGGTGCTGCACATCACTCACCCGGAGGGTGCGGTCTCCTATTCGGCGGATATCACGATGCCCGCCGGTGGGGAATATTCTCTGGATCAGGCAAGCGGCGCGCTTACGCTCAGCTACCCCGGCGCATCCGCCGAGGATGTGACATGGGTGCTTGAGGGCAGCTATGGCGGATCCTTGCTGTTTGATGCGGGGGAGGATAATGATATCCTTATCGAGCTTGCGGGCTTTAGCATGGATTCGGCACGCGAATGCCCGATATATATCCAAAACGCGGCAAGTGCCGATATCTCCGCAAAAAAGAATACCGAAAACAGCATCCGCGATACCCGCGCGGCGGTAGAGGAACGCAAGGGGGCGGTATATTCCGTGTGCGATCTAAAGCTCAAGGGCGCGGGAGTTTTGAATGTGGTGTCGGATAACAACAACGGCATCCACTCAAAGGATGACCTCGTGCTTCAAAAGCTCACCCTGCGCGTCAGCTCGGTTGACAACGCGCTAAAGGGAAATGACGGTGTGATCATCGATTCCGGCGAGCTGACCCTCATCTCGCGCGGCGGGGACGGTATCAAGACCTCCATCAGCTCGCTCTCGTCCAAGGGCAAGCAAAAGGGTAGCGTTGAGATAAATGACGGCAATGTTGCAATATACGCCGCTCTCGATGGGATAGATGCCGCGTTTGATGTTTATATAAACGGCGGCAGTGTGGATATCTATACCGATAGATATTCCTCCTATTCTGAGGGGATCGCAACAGACGGTAACACCCAAATGCCGGGCGATATGCCGGGCGATATGCCGGGCGACATGCCGGGCGACATGCCGGGCGATATGCCGGGAGGTATGCCGGGAGGTATGCCGGGCGGGCGACCGGATGCGGCGCCGGGTGAGCGCCCAAGCGGTGGCTATGGTGACGGTGCCGTTGGTATGAGCAGCCGTCCCGGCGGTAAGGGCGATGGTCGTGATGACGGCAAAGGCGGCGGTGGTCGCCCCGGCGGCATGGGCGGCATGGGGGACGGCAACAGCGATAAGTCGGATGTTTCAACCAAAGGCATCAAGGCCGCAAACGAGATAGTTATAAGTGACGGCAGTATTAATATCACCTCCTACGATGACTCACTGCACGCAAACAATGACGGTACTATTGAGAGCGGTGTAGTGCCGCTTGGTAACGTTACCATCGTCGGCGGTCGGCTCACATTGGCATCAAATGACGATGCCATTCATGCCGACGGAACGGCAACGGTCAGCGGAGGCGAGCTGTCTATCCCCAAAAGCTACGAGGGGATAGAGGGTAATAACGTGGTGATATCCGGCGGTGATATTTCAGTGGTGTCAAGCGATGATGGTATCAACGGCACCGCTACCTCCGGCACGGCTATCAAGATCTCCGGCGGCAGGATCTATGTCATGGCCGGCGGAGATGGTGTGGACTCAAACAGTCGCACCTCCTACAGCGGTATCGTCTTCTCCGGTGGGCGCTCGGTGATCGTCTCGGTCGGTCGCGCGGATTCTTCCATCGATACCGAAAACGGCTACACCTTCAGCGGCGGATATGTTCTCGGCATCGGTATGTCGGGCGGCATGGGCAGTGAATCCGCAAACTGCAAAAACTTCTCGTCTGTCGGCAAAAAGGCTACCGTGAGCCTGCAAAAGAACAACATCCTGACCGCAGACGGCATAGTGTCGGTAAGAATGCCGTCGAGCATGAACGCCCTGGTCGTTCTGCTGGGCGATACCTCAGCCGCCATCACCTCCGGCACATCATCGGTGGGCACGTCATTTGACCAAAACGGCGTTGCGTGGATGAAGTGAGCGGCAGCTGAATTTTTAAATAAAACGGTCGGGGCGAGCGGTCGCCCCGACCATCTTTTTGCCCTGCTAAAATTTTCTTTACATAAAAACTTCCTTGTTGCAAAGACTAAAAGTATAAAACCGATAATAAAGGAGTTTTATATATGAAAGCAACAGGAATAGTCAGGAGGATAGACGACCTCGGTCGTGTAGTCATTCCAAAAGAGATAAGGCGCACCATGCGGATACGAGAGGGCGACCCGCTTGAGATATACACCGACAGGGACGGCGAGGTAATATTCAAAAAATATTCACCAATAGGCGAGCTTAATGCGTTTGCGGCGCAATACGCCGACACGCTTCACAAGATCGGCGAACTGGCGGTCATCATATGTGATCGCGATGCCATCATTGCCGCGGCGGGAATACCGCGGCGCGACCATGCCGAAAAACAGCTCTCGGAGGAGCTGGACGGGGTGATCGATTCCCGCACGCTTTACGTGTGGCGGGAGGGCGAGCAGCGCCTCTCGCCCATGCGGGACAGCACGGGATATTATATCAGCTGTGCCATGCCTATAATCAGTGATGGCGATCTTGTGGGCTGTGTGGCCTCTGTGTTGCCCGCAGAGGCTCAAAGAGGCAGCACGCCCATAGATGCCGAGGCAAAGCTTATCGAGACCGCGGCAGGCTTTCTCGGCCGTCAGCTTGAGGGGTGAGCTGTCAAACACAAATAAAAGCACCGACCGTCGGGCAGTTGCCCAACGGTCGGTGCTTATTTTATAATGATCGATATTTGATCAGTTGGCTTTTTCCATTGCAGGGTCGGGGATGCTCAGCATGGAGATGTCAGCGCCGACACCGCGCAGTTTGCCAACGATGTTATCATAGCCCCGCTCTATATATTCGATGTGGGATATCTCCGTTTTGCCCTCGGCGGCAAGTCCCGCTATAACGAGTGCTGCTCCGCCGCGCAGGTCCGGAGCATTCACGGGTGCGCCTGTCAGTCTGTCCCTGCCGACAATCGTTGCGTTTCGACCGTCAACCGATATATCGGCGTTCATTTTTGCAAGCTCGTCAACATATTTAAATCTGCTCTCAAATACGCCCTCGGTGATTATCGATGTCCCCTCAGCCATTGCAAGCAGTGCGCTGAACTGCGGGTGCATATCGGTGGGGAAGCCGGGGTAAAAATAGGTCTTTATATTCGCATGGCGCAAAGCACCCATGCGGCTGACTACAATGCTGTCGTCGCATTCGTCTACCGAAACGCCCATCTCCTGCAGCTTTGCCGTCACGGTTTCCATATGCTTGGGAATGACTCCGCGCAGTGTCACACGTCCGCCCGCGGCGGCCGCGGCGACCATGTATGTGCCGGCCTCTATCATATCCGGCACGATCGTATAGTTACAGCCGTGCAGACGTTCCACGCCCTGTATCTTTATAAAGGATGTGCCGGCGCCGGATATACGAGCGCCGCACATGTTAAGGAAGTTTGCAAGATCCACTATATGCGGCTCACGCGCGGCGTTATCGATCGAGGTCTTGCCGGGCGTGGTAACGGCGGCAAGGATGACGTTTATGGTAGCTCCGACGCTTGCGATATCAAAGTAAACCGATGCACCGCAAAGTCCGCTCGGCGCGGCCTTAACGTGGTTACAGCCGCCATCTATCGTCATTGTGGCACCAAGCGCTTCAAAGCCCTTTTTGTGCTGATCGATGGGGCGAGTGCCAAAGTCGCATCCGCCGGAAAAACCGACCCGCGCCTCGCCAAAGCGGCCGAGCTCCGCACCAAGGAGATATGTTGAGCCGCGAAGCTTGGAAACAAGCTCTACCGGGGATGTGCCGCCCACAAGATGAGTGGTATCTATCTCTACCGTGGTCCTGTTAAGCATCTTGACCGATGCGCCCATGGCGCCGAGTATGCGCAGGGAGATCGCCACATCGCTGACCTCGGGCAGGTTTTCAATAACACAGCGATCCTTGGTCAGTATGCTTGCAAAAATTATCGGCAGAGCGGCGTTTTTCATTCCGCTGACCGTTATGTCACCAAAAAGGGGGCGTCCCCCATTGATAATGATCTTGTTCATGTTGATGCCTTTCTGAAAATAAAAGGTAATGCCGCACCGCCGCCGCGGTGCGCGTCGTACAGCCCGATACTGCGTGGCGAGCACGGCGGCATCGAGCGGGTGTATGTTTGCTTTTCGATATATAGTATGGCTCTCTCGGAGCACAGTAATTCTATTCTATTTAATTATACCATACATTAAGAAAAAAGAAAAGAGGGGGAAAAGAAAAAAATCTCAAATATCTTTTAAAAAGATAAAATATTTTCCCTCCCGCTCTTACTTTGCATCGGATCGGGCGACCGGCTATCAATAAAAGGCGTGAGGTGCCATTAATTGAAAAAATGTAATAAATGGCCACGCCCGCCCGTTTGCATATTATTCACCACGGCGGAAATATGCCACACAAAGATCCACAACCAATCCGTAACTGCGTGAGCCGACCGTTCCCTGCATCTGCAGGTAGGTGTCGTTTACCTTTTCGGATACCGTTGCGGCGGGGTTTTCGCGGTACTTATCAAAAAATCTTGAGTAAGCGGTCATTTCCTCGCGCACGTGCTTATCAAGCGAGGAGTACACCGCGCTGTAGTAGCTTTTGTTTGCGGAGTAGAGGGAGGATGCCACATATTCATAGACCTCAAGATATCCGCTGTAGCGGATATAAGGATCATCGGATGCCGTGCACACCAAAAAAGCAACAAAGTTGGCCTCATCTTCACGCGCGATACCGCGCTGATGCGCCATCTCATGCGCCGCGGTGTAGGGGATGGTGTAATCGGGAAAGTTAACGTTTATATTTGCCTCACCGGTAAAATAGGTGTAAACGCCGGAGATGTGCGTGTATGTCCATGGTTCGCTCAGCATCACGGGCTTGACGCGCGAGGTGAGCCGCGGGATAAAATCATATTTATCGCAAACGCTGTCATAGGCCGAAACAAGGCGGCGGCTGAGCTCATCATAGCTGTAGGGCATAACAGATCGATCCGTCACGCAAAAGCTTACATTTTTCGCCTCCTCGTTTACATGCGCGGCAAGTATCGCCGCTGTCATATAAAGCTCCTCCGGGGAAACATCCGAGCGGTCAATTCCCAGCTTTTTATCTATCGTACTGCCAAAGTAGCCTGCACCAAAGCTCCAAATAAAGGTGGTAAACAGCAATGATACCACCGATATGAGCGAGCCGAGGTATATAAAGGCCGAGCGCCAGCTGTCGGCATAGCGGCGGCAGGCAAGCACCACCATAAACACCGCGACGATCGGCAAAAAGATGACCAGCGCCTCGCCGAGTGAAAATGGCAGGATGGCGGTCAGGTGAGCGAGCGCCCCGCGCACCACCGCGCCGATGTAGCGGTTAAAAAAGTCGGCAAAGGCGGGTGAGAGGCGCGCGACTGTATAGATCACGAGAGAGGCCGCCGCCAGCGCGTATAGAGCTATCGCAAAGCGGGGCAGGCGGCGCGGTGCGGCATTGCCTGCGGCGGTGAGTTCGGGTACACCCTCGCCCCCTGCCTTTGCGGTGTCGGGCGGGAGTTCGGGCGTGATGTCGGACGCTGTTTTCGCGTCTGTTGCATCGGACGCGGATGGTGTCTGCGTGTTTTTATTCTCAATATCCTTGATATTTTCGTTTTGCGCGGAGTCTTGCATCATTTAAGCCACGCTCCTTTTGTTTTTTTAAAATTTTTCGTTTATTATCTTCAGCATGTCGGCGGGCAGAGGGGCTGACATGCGCAGCAGCTGTCCGCTCGTGGGGTGGGTGAATTCAAGCCGTGCCGCATGCAGTGCATGGCGTGAGATCACCTCGGGACATTCCACGCCGTAAAGAAAATCGCCAAGCAGTGGAGTGCCTATGTGCGCCATATGCACGCGTATTTGATGCGTGCGGCCGGTCTTTGGTTCAAGGGCGACCAGCGCAAGGCACTCGTCACGCGAGCGGCGCATGGTGCGATAATCGGTGACGGAGGGCGAGCCGTCCTCTCTTACCGTGCGCATAAGTATGCCCTCCTCGGCTCTGGCTATCGGCGCATCTATCCTGCCCGCGGTGGGGGAGGGTATGCCGCAGGTGATGGCGGTGTAAGCCTTTTTTATCCTGCCGGCCTTCATATCTTCAAAAAGACGGCTCGATGCAAACCGATTCTTGGCAAGCAGCACAAGGCCGCTGGTGTTGCGGTCAAGTCGGTTTGCGGGGCGAAAGACAAAAGGCTCTCCCAGTCTTTGCGCACGGTAGGCGAGGGCGTTGGCAAGTGTATCGTCAAGGTGACCGTGCGTTGGGTGGGTCGGCATGCCCGCAGGCTTATCTGCAACTATTATATCGTCATCCTCAAAAACTATCGCCAGCGGCAGCTTTTTGGGGATTATCTCGGATATTCCCGTCTCAGGCTTGTCCGCCGTGTCGAGCCGCAGTACATCACCCTCGCTGAGCTTGTATCTCACCGTCACCCGCTCGCCGTTTACGGTGATCCCCGTCGGTGAATTTTTAAGCAGGGTCAGCGTGCCTGTGGATATATGCATGCGGCGGCGAAGGATATCAAATACCGTAGCGCCGTCAAGCTCGCGTGTTATCTTTATCTCCATGGTCATACCGTTTTAACCTTTGCATAACATATAATACTCTACCGTATATTATAAATGATGCTTACGGTATTTTCGTTAATAGAGCTAAAACAAAATGTAATTTTGTGCGCTGTTGGCGGGGGATGTCATAAAAATATCGCTGCGCGAGTATATTTTACCATGCGGCGACAGCATCAAAGCCAAATGCGGGAAAGGACGCCCGACGTGGGCGATCGAATGAAATGACAAAGCTGTTATCACTTGCTTTAATGTTTTTTGCAACGGCGGGAACTCTCCTCTCGCCCACCATGGGAAGTCTCGCGGCGGGTAGCGTGAGCGGTGAGTCGCAGGACGTTGCCGCGACCGAGGTATGCGAGCCGCTCTCGCCCGGACTTTATGTTATTGCCGAGTCGGAGCGCATGGTAATGTCGGCAGGGCGCGGGCGGGATGTGGTGTTTGAGGTGGAGGATCTTGAGGCGGCGGCAGGAACGTCCGCCATCGAATATATAACGCTTACCAAGCTGCCGTCGCTCTCTGAGGGCAGACTGCAGATAGGCTCGCTGGCGGTCGCGGTGGGGCAGAGCATCTCGCGCATAAATCTATCGCGCATGTCCTTTGTTCCCGCAAGTGCAGAGGTGGAGCAGTGCGAGCTTTCCTTTAGTGTCAACGGTGCGGCGCACAGCTATACCTGCACTATGAATTTCAGCGATAAAGAAAACACCGCCCCCACGCTTGGCGAGGTCGGTGCGGCGGCACTTACAAATGCCACATATTCGGGAATGCCGGTCATAGGTCGGTTGGCGGCCTATGATTCCGATGGCGATGAGTTGTTTTATTCAATATCGGCCACACCCGCACACGGCAGTGTGCTGCTGACTGACAGAACGGCGGGGCGGTATATATATATCCCATCCTCCGGCTTTTCGGGGCGGGATAGCTTCTCCTACATCGTGCGTGACAGCCGCGGCGAGCGTGCCGAGGGTGAGGCAACGGTGAGCATCAAGATAGACCGCCGCGCGGGGCGCGGGGGCTTTGCGGATATGAGCGGCAGTGTATATGAGAGCACCGCAATGCGCATCTGCGAGGGCGGCATCATGGATGCCAAGGAGATAGGCGGCAGCCTGCAATTTGAGCCGCAGGCGGCGGTCAGCCGAGCTGATTTTATCGTTATGGCAATGACGGCGGCGGGGATCGGCGACCTGCCGCAGTGTGCGGCAACAGCCTTTGCGGATGACGATGATATTTCCGCCGCCGCGCGTCCGTATGTTGATGCCGCATATAAGCTTGGCATCTGCCAAGGATGGATAAGGGACGGGCGGCAGTGCTTTTTGCCGAATGAGCAGATAAGCGTAGCGGAGGCGGCTGTCATATCCGCGCGTATATTGGGGATAGAGCCGGATGCCGCCGCATCCGTGTGGTGTGCGGCCGGAGCAGGTGCGCCGTCATGGGCTGCCGAGTGCTTTGGCAAAATGAGGGCGGTCGGACTCATGGGCGCGGGTCTGGCTGACTCGGCGCGCGCAAAGCTCGACCGCCTCGGTTGCGCCGAATTGCTTGCCGCGCTCATGCGCATGCACGCCGACTCGGCAAAAGGGTGAGTCCTCTTTGAATGCTGTATGCTTGGTTTGCTTTGTTCTAAATAAAATGATCTGATATTATCCGCTTGCGGCTTAAAGCTCCTCTCGGTGGAGCTTTGAGCCGCCTTTTCTTATCTCTGCCTGCAGGGCGGCGGTCATTGAGTCATCTATCACCGCAAAGTCGTCAAACATCGCGGCCGCAGTACCTGCCGCCTCGCCTGTTACGGCGCAGGGCGGGATAACGCGCGTTATGTCCCACATCCGCTCGGTGACCGATATGTCGCGCCCTGCTGCCAAAAGATTGCGGCATCCACGCGCAACTATGCAACCAAACGGCAGCTCATATATCGGTCCGCGCGTGCGCCAGCTGCTGATAAGACCTATGCTGTCCTCGGCATGCACCTCGCAAAGGTCGGGTGTGGCATGACCGCATATGCGGCGGGTCATTCTAAGCTGCGGTATCGTTGCCAAAACATCCGGCAGATATGAGGGATCGGATGCGTGCTTTTTGGCCCAATCTCTGTATGTCGCATCATGCGACATTTGTACCATCTCGCTTATCTCATAGCCGTCAAGCCCCCAAAAGCGGCGCTCGGACAAAAGCTTTGGCTGTTTTTTGCCGGCAGCCAACTGTTCGTCCGTTATCTCCGCTCCGCCGTACATAAGGCATCGGCGCTCATGGGAATTTATAAAATAGTACCAGCCGCTCAAAGTATTGCCGCGCGAGTATACGGCTGTTTCCGCTCCGCACATTGCAGCAATTGTGGCATCCCCGGTTGCATCCACAACGCTTCCGCTCACTCGTATTGCCGAGCGACCCCCGCGGTTTTCAACTATCAGCGCCTCTATCCTGCCGCCGTTCGTCACTACCGAGCATACCGATGTGCCGTAAAGGATGCGCACGCCGGTCTCGGTAAGCAGACGCTCGGCCTCAAGCATAAACAGCGGACCGTTGTACCCCGCCTTAAAGCGAGTCTTTTTCAGTTCTTCCTCTGTGCCGCCGTCAAGCCATGGGTCGGGTCTTGCACATTCACAGCCGTGCTTTATCGCCAAGCGTAAAAGCTCCTCGCCAATGCCGTAAACTACCTGCCGCCCGCATCCGTCGCATATGGGTAGATAGTAGGTCACAAGTCCAAGGGTCGCAAGTCCTCCAAGTGCAAACTCGCGCTCTATCAGTAAAACGTCACGTCCGCCGCGAGCCGCAGCGAGGGCCGCGGCAATGCCGGCTATGCCCCCGCCGCATACGGCTACGGCGCAGCTCTCCCGCACCTCGGTGTTCAGTGTCTCCGTGATATGCTCACGGTGCTCAATATTATCCATTGTGCTTTCAATGCTCCTGTATTCGCGGCAATGCCCCCGCGTGATCCCCTTGCCGCTTTGTTCTTTTGATCTTTTTTGATCTTCGGTCTTTGTTTATCGTAGGGGCTCGGCCTTTCGGTCGATCAGTCGGGGGTATATTAGATTATACATTACACGCCGCCGTTTTGTCAATCATATCCCGCCACCCACCGCGCATTTAAGTATTATTCTGCCACAAAAAGTAGGATTTTTAAAAGGCCGCGGCGTGCCTGCTTGAAAAAAACCACTGCATCCCAAAAAAATCGCGAAAGGGTATTGCAATCCGGTGCGTTTTTTGATATAATATACAAGTAAAATCTTGTTTCAGGCTTCGGCTGTGAAATAAGGCCATACCAGCCGGGGAGTTAGCGGTGCCCTGTACCCGAGATCCGCTAAGCGGGGGTGCATTCCCCGAACGAGGGCTGATCCGACGCGGTCTGAGACGGTATTTGTGTGTTGAGGAGCGGGTCCTGCGCAATTCGGAGCTGTGAACCATGTCAGGTGGGGAACCAAGCAGCATTAAGCGGTGATCCGGATGTGCCGCGGGGATGCCTGTTCTGAGCACAGGTATCGAGTAACGCGCGGCGGTGATGTTCGACTTTGGGGTGTATGGTCTTATTTTGCAGCCGATTTCTATAGCGGCTTTTTGGGTGACTGTCTGCAGCAGTGCCTTGGCGCTTTATCTTTTTTGGAGGCTACAGTATGCATCAGGCATTATATCGCAAATACCGCCCGCGCACATTTGATGACATGTGCGGGCAGGAGCATATCACGCGCGTGCTTAAATATGAGATAGCGCAGGGTCAGATAAGCCATGCATATCTGTTTTGCGGCTCTCGCGGAACAGGCAAGACCACATCGGCCAAAATACTGGCGCGTGCGGTAAACTGCCAAAGCCCGGTGGAGGGCAGTCCTTGCGGCAAGTGTGATGCCTGCCGCCTTATTGCCTCCGGTGGCGAGACTGATATCCTTGAGATGGATGCCGCATCAAACAATAAGGTGGACGATATCCGCGCCATCCTTGACGAGGTCGTATACACTCCCTCAAGCCTCAAATATCGGGTTTATATCATCGACGAGGTGCATATGCTCTCGCAAAGCGCGTTCAACGCTCTGCTCAAAACGCTTGAGGAGCCGCCCGCGCATGTAATATTCATTCTGGCTACCACCGAGCTGCAAAAGCTCCCATCGACCATAATCTCCCGCTGTCAGCGGTTTGATTTCAGGCGCATATCCGTGCCGGTGCTGACATCACGGCTTGAATATATCGCCGATCGGGAGGGGATAGCGCTGGAGCATGATGCCGCGCTCATGCTGGCGCGACTGGCGCAGGGCGGCATGCGTGATGCCATCAGCCTGCTTGAGCTTTGTGCCGGCGGGCGCGAGCGCGTGACCCCCGCCGTGGTCAATGATGCGGTGGGATCTACGGGGCGCGCAAACGTTTCCCGCACTGTGCGCGCGTTGGCGGCGCGTGATGCGGCAACGCTGTTTGATATAGTTTTTGAAACAGATGCATCAGCTAAGGACATAACGGTTTTTTGGAGCGAGCTTATATCCTATTATCGTGATATGCTTGTGACCAAAACAGGTGTTGATGCGGCAAAATATCTTGACCTTACCGAGGCAGAGGGCGAGGAGCTTCTCCGCGATGCGGCGCTTTTTACCCGCGAGACATTGCTCTATCACAGCCGCCTGCTGGACGAAGCGTATCTTTCAATGCAACGCGCCGGCGCCATCCGCCGTTCCGTTGCCGAAATGACCCTGCTTCGCATGGCGGACGAGCGGCTCGATACCCGCCCCGAGGCATTGCTTTCCCGCATTGCGGCGCTTGAAAATACACTGGCGGGCATTCCCATGACCCTGCCACTGGTAAATGATGAATACCCTGTGGCGGATAACTCACCCACCATCGGCTTTAACGGCAATACACCCACGCCGGTCGTAAGAGTGCCCGAGCCGGAGGTGACCGACCGTGCACCGTGGGAGGAGGCGCCCGCGGCGGAGTCCGCACCTGCTGTCGATCTCACTGTATCTGCGGTAAGATCCGCACCACCCGCACCACCTACACGGCCGGCACAGCCCGCTCAGGATGCAAGGCCCGCCCGCAAGCCGGTGCGCAGCTTTGCCGAGATAGCGGAGCGCGTGGCGGAGGCCGACCGCGGTCTTGGCGGCTTTGTACGTAAGTGCCGCGCGTATTCGGACGGTGATGACTCGCTGATCATTTATTGCGAAACGCAGTTCACCAAAAATCTGCTGGCGCGGGAGAAGAGCCTTGGCATTCTGGCCACAGCCGCATCTGCGGTGCTTGGTCGCCGCCTGACCCCGCAAAGCATTACGGTCGAGGTCCTGCCCGCCTCGGATGATCCCGATGCAGCCGCATTGCTTGACGATGAGCTTTCGGCTTTGGCATCCGAGAACAGATAAGTTAAAAAGGGGCATAGCCTGTTTTTTGGTGATATACCGCGGTGAGCCGCGTATTGGTAAAGTTCGCGCAGGAGGCGCATAAAAGATCATGAAAAGTATAAAACGCGGGCGCGGTCCGTCCCTCAAGGGTGGGATCTTGTCTGTGCTTGTGGCACTTTTTGGTGTGTTTTGGATAATCGCCGCGTGCGCCATGGGCGGATGGTTCATGGCTCCGTTTGGGCTGATATTTGTTGCCGTTTCGGTGATAGATGCGGTATATAGCTTTAAAAACGCTACACGGGAGAACAGATATTCCGAGTTTGACATCACCGACAGCGCAGAGGAGCCCGACCCGCTAAATACACGCTTTGGCGGCGGCCGCGCAAATATCGATGCCGATACAGATCGCCGCATCCGCAGCACCGAGACCGCAGCAAACATAAATAAAAATAAAAATAACGATAAAATCAACAATTTTTGCCCGTATTGCGGCAACGCAGTCGAGGGAGACTACGCCTATTGCAATAACTGCGGCAAAAAACTGCCCACGAGCAGTGAAAGGACGGAAAAATGAAAGCAAGAATACCCAAGGGCGTTGGCGGGGGCGGTCCTGCCAATATGAACGCGCTGATGCGCCAGTATGAGAAGTTTCAAAACGATATGGCCGCGCTGACCGAGGAGCTTGAAGCTCGCGAGTATGAGGTGTCCGCGGGCGGCGGCGCAGTTAAGGTCAAAATGAACGGCAAAAAAGAGCTTGTGTCGATCGATATGGCACCCGAGGTCGTTGATCCCGATGATACCGAAACTCTCTCCGATATTCTTATTGCCGCCGTAAACGAGGCGATAAGAAAGGTTGAGTCTGTGTACGATGAGGAGACACAGGCGCTTACCGCACGTTCCGGTCTTCCCAGTGCCGGTGGGCTTGGATTTTAAAGCATGGCCGATTATATTGCATCCCTTGAGGTGCTGGCCGAGCAATTTGCACGGCTGTCGGGAATTGGCAAGCGCACGGCAATGCGGCTGGCGTTCTCTGTCGTTGACATGAGCCGCGAGGAGGCGGAGGCCTTTGCCCATGCGATAATCGAGGCAAAGGATAAGATACACCTCTGCCCGATATGCCAAAACCTTACCGATCTTGATGTCTGCCCCATATGCGCCGATGCCACGCGCGATCACAGTACCATTTGCGTGGTGCAGGATACAAAGGCTGTTATGTCTATGGAGCGCGTGCGCGAGTACCGCGGGACTTACCATGTCCTGCACGGAGCACTTTCGCCCGTTAACGGCATCACCCCGGATAAGCTCCGCCTGCGTGAGTTGATGGAGCGTATAGGCACAAATGATATCGAGGAGATCATAATCGCCACCAATCCGACGGTTGAGGGTGAGGCGACCGCCATGTACATAGCAAGGCTGCTTAAGCCGCTGGGCATCAAGACCACGCGGCTGGCATACGGCATTCCCGTTGGCGGCGAGCTTGAATATGCTGATGAGGTCACGCTCTCCCGCGCACTTGAGGGGCGGCGGGATATTTGACGCGGCGGCGAGCTTTAGAATATCGGTATATCCGCAAAAGAAGAAAATAACCTTAAAAACATGATACCCCGCGGCTTTTGTGCGAGTTTTGCACCAAAGCCGCGGGGCGTTTTTTGTTTATTATATTCTATACATTCTATGTAGGCTCTGTTTTTATATCCGATACGGCGGATATAATATCATCTGCGCTTGCCTGTGTTGGGGCGGCGGGAGTCTGTTGCACCGCTGGTGATATCTCCTGCGCGGGTCAACGCCATCTTGGTCAGCATAGGACCCACCAGCTCGTATATCAGCACGCCGAAAAGCACTATGTTTCTAATTATCGCGCCCTCCTCGCCCAGTACGCCAACTGTCACCGACATGCCAAGTGCCACGCCTGCCTGCGGGAGCAGGGTGATGCCAAGGTTTTGAACTATGCTGCGGTCACAGCCCATAAGCTCACTGCTCCATTTAGCTCCAAATATCTTACCTGCAGAGCGGGAGATGATATAAGCTATGCCAATGCCCACAACGGCGATATCGGTAAATACGCCGAGTTCAAGCTCGGCACCGCTGAGCACAAAGAAAAGAATAAACAGGGGGCCCGTCCAAGCATCGGCACGCTCCATGATCTCCTCCGAAAAGTCGCATATGTTGCAAAAAACGGTGGCTACCATCATGCATACCAAAAGGCTGGAAAATCCAATGTGTACGCTGCCTATGTCAAATTCAAGCTTAGAGAGCGCAACGGAGAGGATCACCACGGTCACTGCCAGCGACAAACGCTTGCTTTTGGAGTGGAAAAAGCGCTCAAAGATAGAGAAGAGATAGCCCACGATAAGACCGAGCAGGAGAGATAGCACTATCTCAAGTATGGGGTTGACTATTATCGAAACAAGGTCAAAGCTGCCGGTGCTTATCGCTTTTGCAATGCCAAAGGAGACGGCAAACACAACAAGCCCCACGGCATCATCAAGCGCTACTATCGGCAGCAGTATGTCCGTCAGCTTGCCTCGCGCCTTATACTGGCGCACTACCATAAGGGTAGCGGCAGGGGCGGTTGCCGTTGCTATCGCACCAAGCGTTATGCAGGTGGAGACGGGCAGCTTGTCACCAAGGAAGAGGTGCATCACGAGCAGTGTCACATCAACGAACAGGGTCGCTACCAGGGCTTGAATAACGCCTATCACTACCGCCTGCTTGCCTATGTGGCGAAGCTCGCGAAGTCTGAATTCATTGCCTATCGAAAAGGCTATAAAGCCCAAGGCAACATCGCTGATAAGCCCCAGTGCCGAAACGGCGGCGGTGGAGGTAAAGCCCATCCCCTCTATTCCCAGTCTGCCAAGGCAGTAAGGGCCAACAAGAATACCGGCAACAAGATACGCAGTTACCGCGGGGAGCTTTAAAAGCTTTGCGCCGCGCGAGAGCATAAGTCCGGCAATAAGAGCTATTGAAATGCTTAAAAGAGTGGTCATTTTATCTTTGTCCTTTCGATCATCATTGCCACAAGTGCATAGTATACCACACAACGGAGTGTTTGTCAAGCCGAAAAAATCATCAAAAAAAGGGTGGCAATTGGGCTTGCCACCCGCCGTTTTGCCGGTTTTACGGTTCGCCGTAAAGCAGGGTAAACGTGCTGTAATGATCGTCGGTGTAATATATAAGACCGTCGTTGGAAAATACTATTCGTTTTGCTCCGCGCGCGGATGCACCAAGCGTGTCAATATCGCACTCGGTGTATGTACGGCCGGATTTTTTGGGGAGCACACCCTCATAGTTACCAAACCTGTCGCCGCCAATGCATTTGCCGGGCGCGTAGGATTCCAGCCCGCCGCTTGACCAGCCAAGCTTTCGCGCTTCGGCTTTGGTTATAAAGTTGCCGGGCAGGCGACCGTACTGATGAATGTACAGGGCAACGTCATCGCGGTGTGTGTAGCTGCCGTTGCGGTCAAGCTTTTGTTCGGTCTCCGGCGCTTTGGTGGTCTCGGGTGTTTTTGTGGTCTC
>CAZFVR010000002.1:144782-147072 GCA_964522215.1 uncultured Ruminococcus sp.
GTGGTCTCGGGTGTTTTTGTGGTCTCCGGTGCTTTTGAAGTATCGTCAGGCAGATCCTCCGTACCCGGCGCGGACGTGCTTTGCGGCAGGGAGAGAGATGAGGCGACGGGAGTGCCCGAAGGCTCGCCGGGGAGTTCGCTGCCATCTGTTATAAGCTCGGGGAAAAAGAAGAATATTATCGCGGCTAAAAGCAGCAGCGCCGCACCAAGCAGCAGCTTTTTGGTCTTTGCATTAAGGGAGAATATCGATCCTTTTTTCATTTTATCGCATTACTTTTACTAAAAAGTGTCCTTTCTCGGCGGTGGGACGGGGAGTGGTCTGCCCGCCTTCGCCCCGCGCGATCCTTGATGTTGAGTATAATTGTAGCACATAATGTCGACAATGTCAATGCCACGGGAGTTCACTTTGGTGAGATATCGTAATACTACTCGAAGATCTTGTTAAAAAATCTGTGCCCGTGTAGACAGCCAAAGCGAGATATGCTATAATATGATCAAGATCAAACTGCCGTATGTGCAGGCAAGTGAGGAGGCTTCCATCATGCTGGTTCTCGGTGTAAACAAAATACAAAATATATGTCAGGTGATCTCGGGCGGAATACGGCACTCCTGTCCGATGAAAGAAATAAACGGCGAGCTGTGCTTTATCTATAAAAATGCATGGCACCCGGTAGCAAAATATCTGTCCGAACATACCGAGGAGTTTGTTCGGGAATCGGGAAAGGTCATATCAAGGCCGCTTGGAAAATAACATGTATGAGGTGACCGCGATATAATATAAGAGATATATTGTACCGATGATCATATCGTCCATGCGGGAATTACAATGTAAAAGTGCAACTCAGCCGGCCAAGGCTTCCTGTGCAAGCTGCATGAGCTTAAATGATTGCAAACCGGTAAGCCAATAGCTGCCCGCAGGTGCGCCGTTGTCAATTTTTACTTTGATGTACAAGAACCACTCGGGCGCTATTGGATCTCGTCTATCAGCACTGGCGGGGGGACGCATAGCAAAAAACATTTCCGGGTCGGTTGGTGCTAAACATGATCGCGCGGCGAACCACGGTCGCCCCTGTCGAATTTTTTTATAATTCCATCAATATCGCACGGCAGGGAGAGCCCTCGGCGCCTGCAATATCAAGCGGCGCGGCGTTTAGCAAATAAACGCCCTCGGCAATGCCTGCGAGGCAGATGCCCTCAAGCAGCACCACCTCGGCACCAAGCAGGGCAAGGTGAACCGCCATAGGTGACTCGGGCGGTCCTACCGTTTGCCCCTCGTTACCCAAAAGCAGCAGCCCCTCCGCGGCAAATACCTGCGCCGCTTCAAGCGAGACCTCAACATCGCCCCGCAACAGTATACGCCTTGCCGCCTCGGCATCCCGCGCCCGCGCCCGCGCCACTATCGCCGCGGCATCATCGGCGGTAACGATGCCGTTATGCTCCGCCACATATGCCGCCCCAACAAATGCATCAAGCGGGATCTCGTCTACCGTCCTGCCGCACTTGATAAAATGGCGCGGTGCGTCTATGTGAGTGCCGTTGTGTGCGCACATATAGAGCGCGGAAAGCTCATATGCCGCGCCCGCATCGATAGACGAAAGCACCTCGCGCCGCGGCCCGGGGTCGCCGGGGTAGACCCTGCACCCCAAGACCTCTTGTGAAATATCGTGTATCCTCATTTTTGACCTCCAAGGCGATCTTATCGCAGCTTTTGCTCCATTATATCATAGATACGGTTACTTTTCAACTTAAAAAAGCCTTTTGCCTTGGTCAAAAAATACATCTGCAGTGTGGTACCCTGCAGAATAGTATACCTGTTCAACCTTGTCATACCCGTATATAATGAAATCATGAACATAATAACGGGTATGGTATGATTTCTTTTGTGGAATACAATATTCATTATACCTACCAAAAACGTAATGTCCGGCATCAAGCATTTGGCTGATAAGCATTTGGCTATGTATGCAGAAGGATTATCTTTGTCTTCTGTAGGTCAATATTTGGTTTTCGGTAGTTCGGATCTGTCCGTGGAAAGAAAAACGCAATTTCGTATTAACTGTTTGAAGCTGTTTCAACCCGATGTGGCGGTTCGAATCCCTACACAGATTTGCGCTTTGAGGGAATCTATATCAAAGAATGCATTTCGCCGGTTCGAATCTGTCTACAGACCCGAAATGCCCGAAATGCATCTACAAAATTTCGAAAAACTATAGAGTCGAAAAAAACGGAGAAATCTCTCGAAATCTCCGTTTTCCTCGTTTTTTCGTGCCTGCATCTAAATCAGACACTCA
>CAZFVR010000003.1:0-132560 GCA_964522215.1 uncultured Ruminococcus sp.
CGGTAGCCTCTGAAAGGAACATTTCAGAGGCTTCTCTACCGATGTCGGTCAAAAGTCCCACGGTCTCATTTGATGGCATCGTGTAGCGCTGATTGAGATATCTCATTGAAGCGCCAAGCTCGCCATCCGGGCCACCGACCTGCGATATTATCAGGGATGCAAGCGCGGGATCCGGATTTTTTATTTTTACCGGATATTGCAGTTTTCTTTCATATAAAAACACACTAACACCTCCCACTCATCAGCGCATGCTATATTGCCACGGCCAAGGATCGCCGTTTTGTTCACTCCTGATACCGTACATAGTCAACGGACCATACATGGATTCATAACTCGCCACAGCCTCGGCACGTTGATCGTTCAACCCTGTTATATAACTGAGCGCATCACGGCAGTCGGGGTAAACATCAAGATAAAGTACTGCATCCTGTATTGCAAAATCCAGCTGTTGGATCTTGGCGGCAAGTGATTGCTTATTGCTATCCTGCGCGGCACGGTTTCCTGTTACCGTATTGTTGTAGATAGGTGAATATCTTCTGTTATCCATTGCGTGCGCCTCCTCTGGTGTCACTGTGCGGCGAGAGAACCCCTATCGGCAGATCAAGCTCGGCAAATATTGTGCCGCGAGATAGGCCTCGCTCCGGTGTATATATATCGCTAAAGCTTTGCAGTGGCGCATATACCTGGGCGAGCGGATATCCGTCAAGCCCCCATACAGAACCACTCCCCGCGCCGCATCCCGATCCGATGCCGCTGTCAGGCATTGGCGGGTTCGATGCGGTTCTATCGAGTGGAGGTACAGGTACAGTGATCGGTGATGCCCCTGCGGGTCTTGCGCGTGTGGCTGATGCCATACACCGTGAGTTATCTACGGTGTAGATGTTTCGTTTGACCATTATTGAATATAACCATTCCTTTCCCAAACCGCGGCGGCGGTCTGATATCACTAAAAGTATATTCAAAGCACGCGAGATGTGTCACATAATGTATAAAGATATGGATCATTGTCGCAGGAGCGGCGTGTTTTACGGATAGAAAAGGGTGTCGAAGATCGACACCCAAATATTTTCTTCAGCCGAGAATATCGGTCAGACACGCACCTCGGCCTTTATGTTATCCGTGTGGTATTTGCAAAGCAACGGTCCTACGATATCCGATAGAAATTCATCCACCTGCGAGGGACACCTGCCGATATATTTTGCGGGATCAATGGTAGCGCAGATCTCGTCATAGGTCATAGGTATCCTCTCGTCATCGGCGAGCTGCTGTATCAGATGGTTCTCTCCACCCTCAAGCTTTATTTTTTTAACTGCATCATGCGAGCAAACTCTTATGATCTCATGCAGCTCCTGTCTGTCGCCGCCGCGCTTTACAGATTCCATCATAATATTTTCTGTTGCCATAAAAGGAAGCTTTTCCATTACTCGGCGGGATATTACGTTTTCATATACCACCATTCCGGATGTTACGTTGATATAAAGGTTAAGTATCGCATCCACTCCCAAAAATGCCTCGGATACCGAAATGCGGCGGTTTGCACTATCATCCAGTGTGCGCTCAAACCACTGGGTAGAGGCTGTCATTGCGGGGTTGAGCGCATCGCATATCACATATCTTGCCAGAGCAGAGATCCTTTCGCATCGCATGGGATTGCGCTTGTACGGCATGGCGGACGAGCCTATTTGATCCTTTTCAAACGGTTCTTCCATCTCCTCAAATGATTGAAGTATGCGCATGTCGTTTGAAAACTTGTAGGCGCTTTGCGCAAATCCGGAGAGAACCGAAAGAAAGTAGGCATCAGTCTTGCGCGAATAGGTCTGCCCGGTTACCGGTACACAGCCGGAAAATCCCATCTCAGCAGATATCAGCTCCTCGAGGCGGCGAACTTTGACCTCATCGCCGTCAAAAAGCTCCATAAAGCTTGCTTGCGTTCCGGTGGTTCCCTTTGCGCCGCGAAGCTTGAGCCGTTCAAGCTGAAATTCAAGATTTTCTATATCAGTGATAAGATCCTGCATCCAAAGTGTTGCACGCTTCCCCACCGTTGTGAGCTGTGCCGGTTGCAGATGTGTGTAAGCAAGGCACGGCAGTGCGCGATATTTTTTTGCAAAGTCGGCAAGGTTAGCTATCACCTGCGCCGCTTTTTTTATTATGATCTTGGATGCCTCGCGCAGAATAATGATATCGGTATTATCGCCAACATAACAACTGGTGGCGCCCAGATGTATTATCGGTTCGGCCAGCGGACATTGCTTGCCATATGCGTAAACATGGCTCATCACATCATGTCTTACCTCACGCTCGCGCGCTTCCGCTACATCATAGTTGATATCATCGATGTGGGCTACGAGCTCGTTTATCTGTTCGTCTGTTATGTCAAGCCCCAGTGCTTGCTCGGCGCGCGCCAGTGCCACCCAAAGCCGCCTCCAGGTGCGGAATTTAAAATTATCCGAGAATATCTCCTGCATCTCTTTGGCGGCATAGCGTGTTGAAAATGGGGATATATATTTGTTTCGGTCGTCCATTTGTATTTGTAACCTCGTGATACGGGTGCGGTAAAAAACTATCAAGTGATAGTATCAGCCGCATGGAATTATTTGATCTTAAAACACCCCAAGATATCCTCAAAATATCTTGGGGTGGTCATGGGACTTAGTCCAGCGACTTCATTGTCGGGAACAACAGCACGTCTCTTACGGCAGAGGAATCTGTCATAAGCATGCACATGCGGTCGATACCAAAGCCTATGCCGCCTGTGGGGGGCATGCCGATCTCAAGCGCATTGAGGAAGTCCTCGTCTGTATGGTTAGCCTCTTCATCACCCTGCGCCAACAGTTCTTCCTGTGCGCGGAAACGCTCACGCTGATCTATCGGGTCGTTGAGCTCGGAATAGGCATTGGCCATCTCCCAGCCGTTCATGTAGAACTCAAAGCGTTCAACATATGCGGGATCCGACGGCTTTTTCTTGGTCAAGGGGGATATCTCTATCGGGTGATCCATAACAAATGTAGGCTGGATCATATGCTCCTCAGCAAAGGTCTCAAAGAAGAGATTGAGTATATCGCCCTTCTTGTGGCGAGCTTCAAATTCAATACCGTGCTCGCGGGCGATAGCCTTTGCCTCATCGTCCGAATGGATCTCGTTAAAGTCAACACCGGAATACTTCTTTACCGCATCCAGCATGGTTATGCGCTCAAACGGACGACCGAGATCAAGCTCGATTCCGTTGTAGGTAATGGTGGTGGTACCAAGCACATCCATTGCCACATGGCGATAGAGATCCTCGGTGAGATCCATCATGCCATGATAGTCGGTAAATGCCTGATACAGCTCCATAAGCGTAAACTCGGGGTTGTGGCGGGTATCTATGCCCTCGTTGCGGAAAACACGGCCTATCTCATAGACCTTTTCAAGACCGCCGACAATAAGGCGCTTCAGGTAAAGTTCAAGTGAGATGCGAAGCTTGAAATCCTCGTCCAATGCATTAAAGTGCGTTTCAAAGGGGCGAGCGGAGGCTCCGCCGGCGTTTGAGACGAGCATGGGGGTCTCTACCTCCAAAAAGCCCTTAGAATCAAGGTAACGGCGGATAGAGTTGATTATCTTTGAGCGCTTTATAAGTGTATCTTTGGATTCGGGATTCATGATAAGATCCACATAGCGCTGACGATACCGCAGGTCTGTATTGGTAAGCCCATGGAACTTCTCGGGGAGCGGCTTGAGGCTCTTGGAGAGGAGTGTGAGAGCTGTTGCATGGATCGATATCTCGCCTGTCTTTGTTTTAAAAACAGTACCTCTCATACCAACGATATCACCTATATCAAGCTTTTTAAAGCCGCGATATTCATCCTCGCCAATGCTGTCACGCGCAACATAGATCTGTATCGTTCCCATAAGATCCTGCAGATGGCAAAATGATGCCTTGCCCATGATACGCTTGGACATAAGTCTGCCGGCTACTGCGACCTCTGTGCCCTCAAGCGTCTCAAAATTATCCTTGACCTCTGTGGAGTGATGTGTGCGGTCGTATTTAGTCTCTGCAAATGGATCCTGTCCGGCGGCACGCAGATCATCAAGCTTTTGACGCCTTACAGCCAGCATATCAGCAACATCTTGCTGTTGCTGATTCTCGTTTATGTTCTGATTGTCTGCCATTTTACTGTATCCTTTCGTTGTCTCCTGATCGATCACTCGTGCGTTTTGGTTCTGGCAACCCGCTCTATCTTAAGCTTTATCTCTCCACCGGGGGTTTCAACTGTTACCGTGTCGCCTGCGCGTTTACCGATAAGCCCTTTCCCGATAGGGGAAAGATCGGAGATCTTACCGCTAAGAGGATCGACCTCGTTTGAACCGACAAGGATATATTCAAAATCCTCATCGTCTGTGATGTTGTGTCCGTTAACCGTTGAACCAACGCTGATAACGGAGAAATCGACCTTGGTCTCATCGATGATGATCGCATTGTTGATCTTTTCATCAAGCTCTTTGATCCTTGCCTCGACCTTTGCTTGCTCGGTCCTTGCCTCGTCATACTCGGCGTTTTCGGAAAGGTCACCAAATGAACGCGCAACCTCTATCTCGTGTACGACCTCTGCACGGCGTACGTTTTTAAGATAGTCGAGTTCGGCAACCATCTCATTGTAGCCCTGTTGTGTAAATGTGAGCTTTTGTTCCTTAGACATCTCTATTTCTCCTTAAATGATATTACAGTTTAGTATGGATTTATTATAGGGTCTGACTTGATCTGTTTCAGATCAAGCTCGTTGTTTCTGCTGAATCGCCCCTCACCCGCCGATGATCGCTGAGAGAGCCGCATTCATTTGATTATCCTCGGCATCAGTGATCTTGTATATATTTTTGCCGCTGAGCGCCGAGTCGAGCTCAACGGTCACGTCCGGCATAATGCCGATGCCGTCATAGCCGTCCGAGAGCGGAGGATAATAAAAACGCGTGGTGAGCTTGAGTCCACCGTCATAGCCAAATGCAGAAAGATCGTAAACGCTCTGCATCGAACCTTTGCCGAATGTGGTGGTTCCAACGACCTTGGCAATGCCGTAATCCTTGAGCGCAGATGTGAAAAGCTCGGCGGCACTCGCCGTGCTTCCGTTAGCTATAACGGCGCATTTGCCGTTGACCGCGTTGCGGTATTTGCCTATATCAGCTTTCCTTACGTTGCAAGCGGCGTAAGGGGATGACTGATCATAGTTCACTATCGACACCTTTGTGGTCGTCATATCCGACATATCTTTACCGGATGTGCGGATTATGATATCACCATCGTTCAGCATATAGCTGAGCACAGCCGAGATCGATGCAAGATCCCCTCCCGGGTTATATCTTACATCAAAAACAAAGTATTCACAGCCCGCGGAGATGAGTTCATCCATTGCTTTTTGAAACTGATGCGGTGTTGTAAGATCAAATTCTATCAGTTTGATAACGCCGACCTTTGAATTTTCTGTGTTTACATGATACGTTACGGAAAGTGACTCATAAGCGCGACGCGGTATACTGAAAATATGCTCACCGTCCGTGCGTTTGACGACGAATTCGGCGTATGTTCCCTCCTCGCCCCTCAACCGCTGAAGTGCGCCCTCAAAACCAAGTTCGGAAACAGATGTGCGCACCTCGCTGCCCGACGAGCGGTCGATAACAGCAACTATCAGATCTCCCGGAAGCAGACCTGCATCGATCGCAGCAGATTCCGGCATAACGTTTGTGATCTCTATCGCGTTTTCATCGGCATTTTCAATTACCATAACACCAATTCCAACGCCGCTTCCCGCGTTATCGGAATTAAGTGCATCAAACTGCTCTGCGCTGTAATAATAGGCATATCTGTCGCCGGAGACGCTTGAATACCAATCCAAAAGACCGGAAAAATCGGCATAGTCTTCGACGCTGAAAAGACCTGCACCGGATATTATCTCGAGAAGTTTATTGAGTTTTGAGTTATCCGTTTTTGCATAGGCCTGCTCAACTGCCACGAGCTGTTGGCGGAACATTGATGCGCTTACGGCATATGCGCCCATGAACGCCAAAAGGATCGCGGCGAGCAGGACAAATATAAAAACAGAAAGGGATATCTTTTTTTGCATGTTTTATGCCTTTCGGTCAAGAGCCTCAGCTCTTGGGGATAGTTATGTAATCGAGCGGCTCAACTCGAGCGCCGAGCTTACGAAACTCAATGTGCAGATGATAGCCCGTAGTGATGCCGGTAAGGCCGACCAAAGCGATGGTTTGTCCCTTTGTTACGATATCGCCCTCTTTGACCAACAGCTTTGAGGCGTGCCCGTATATCGACATTATATTGTTGCCATGGTCGATCATAACACAGTTACCGTAGCCGGATACGACCTTTGCAAGAACGACTCTGCCGGTCTTTACGGCGTATATGGGTGTATCTCTCGGGGCGGCGATATCCATACCGCCGTGTGTATCCTTGTAGCCTATCTCAACAAGATTTCTGTTTTCGTTAAAGAAGGATGTTATTCTCGCATAATTTGTGGGGAGTGGCCAAACATACTCGGATGAAGAATTTTCGCGCTCGATCGCCTCTTGAAGTTCTTTTTCCGCTTCAAGTCGGCGGCGCTCCTCTTCCTCAAGCTCTTTTCGGCGAAGTTCTTCCTCGATCTTTGCCCAGTACGCCGTCTCCTCCTCGATCAGCCGGTTTACCAGACTGTCGAATTCATCATTGGCGGAGTCACGCTCTTTTTTAAGCTTTTCGGCCTCGGCCTCGTCAGATTTTATTTTAGCCTCAAGCTCAGCCAAAAGCTTCTCGTTTTGTTCATCAAGCTCGTCAAGCTCGGTCTCCTTGGCGTTTATCTTCGCTGCTGCCTCATCCACCTTTGCTCGGCTCGCTTCAAGCTCGGTGCGTTTGCCGTCAAGCTCCGCGCTTGCCAACTCCACGCGCTTCATCAGGCGCTTGTTGTAGCTCAGCATGCCCGAAATTCGCTCTATACGCGCCAAAAGGTCACCAAGGCTCTCGGCACCAAGCAGTATTGCCAAATAGCTTGCAGTGCCCTCCTCGTAGGTCATACGAAGCAGACTGAGAAAGTTCTCGTAGCTCTGCTCATATTCCTCCTCAAGGCGATCGGCATCAGCTTGGCACTCAGCCAGTTCCTCCTCAAGCTTTGTGCGTTGGGTCATCAAAAGCTCAAGCTGTTCAACATATATATTGTGCATGCTGTCATAAAGCTCTTTGCATGCCAGTGCATCAGCACGAGCACTTGTTGCCTCGGCTATCTTATCAGACATTTCTCGGCTTGCCTCGTTCAGCTCATTAAGCCGAGCCAGCAATGCCTCGGTGGTGTCGTTTTTGATATCATCATATGTGACCTCTTTGGCCACAGCGGCAAAAGGTAGTGCGGGTATGGATATTATTACCGCAAGCAGCATCGACAATACATTGATTATAATTGTCCGTACGCCGCGTCGGCGGTTGCCGAAATCCGCGCCGCCGTTTTTGTTGGAGTTTTTAAACATAGCTATCCTTTCGGGTTATCGTTTCAGATCGGGTTTGACGCCTCAAGATCAAACAATATCCTTTGTAAAGTTGCATCGTACACGATCGGTGACGGTCGCCGTTGATCTCAATGATCAGCGGCAAACATTTTTCATTCTTTTATTTTTGAAGATTGCGCCTCAGTGACATTACGCTGGCCGCAATTCCGGTCAAAACTCCAATTGCAATAAAGCCGAGCATGAGTATAAGTCTAAAGCTTTCAAAGGGGGTGAATTCTATCATTTGAAGCTTTTCGGCAGCGTTTTTAAGTGTGTAGCGGTAAAGGCCGGAGCAAACAAAATAGCCCGCGACGGCTGATAAAACGCCGATCAAAACACCTTCGATAAGAAAAGGTGCCACAATAAAGCCCTTGGTTCCGCCTATATAGCGCATAATGTCTATCTCGGCGCGGCGGGAATGCACCGCAAGCTTTACTGTATTGAATATAACAAATACGCTGACGAGGAGCAGTAAAACGAAAAACCAAAGAAAAACTATCGATATTCCGTTTTTAAGGCTCTCTACCTGTCCGGCAAGCTCAAGTCGGTTGTTCACCTTGCTTATACCGCTGATCGAATGCAGGCTGAATTCAAGCTGACTGGCCTTTTCGTTGTCATTGTAGGTGACGATGAAAGAGTCCGGGAGTGGGTTGTCACCGTTCTCCTCAAGCTTTTCAAAAAGCTCCGGATAGTCAGAGTAGGTCTCCCTCATATCATCCAGCGCATCGGCCTTTGATATAAAATCAACGCTTTTTACGTTGTCAAGCTCTTTTATTTGATCGTATATGCCATTCACCGCTTCACCATCGAGATCGTATTCAACAAATACCACCATCTCGTTGAGCATGCGCAGGCGAAGCAGGTTTGAGTTTAAGTTTTCAAAAAGCATGCCAAAGCATCCGAGCAATGTCAAACACGAGGTGAGAACAAGCACAGATGCTACAGTCATTATTCTGTTTCTCCACATGCTCTGCAGCGAGAGCCATATGAAGTAAAAGGGATTATACACTCCCCGACCGTCCGCGCGCTCCCGCTTTATGGCGCGGGAGGCATCGGTGTCAGTCTCATTGATACGGGATGTGTCTTTTTCTTTTCTCATTATTTTAAATATTCCAAGCCTTTCAGGATCTAAACACTCTCCGTTACGCACGCGGGGCAACGCCCATCGCAGCACTATCGCCGACAACATGTCCATGGGATATGTTTATCACTCTCTGCCCAAGCGTATCAACAAGATTTTGCTCGTGGGTAACCACAACAACGGTCTTGCCGAGCTTTTGGTTTATCCTTTGGAGCATGTGCATGATATCAAGACTCATTTTGGGGTCTACATTTCCCGTAGGCTCGTCGGCAACGATGATATCGGGATTATTGGCAATAGCACGCGCCAGTGCAATGCGCTGCTGTTCACCGCCGGATAGCTCACCGGGACGATGCTCGGACTTGCTCTCCATATTCACTATGCGCAAAAGCGCAGGCACGCGGCGGCGTATCTCCGCCGCAGGAGTGCCAACTACATGCATGGCAAATGCAACGTTTTCATAGGCGGTCTTATCCTGGAAGAGCCTGAAATCCTGAAACACCATGCCTATCTTGCGCCTGTAATACGGGATCGCGCGTTCCGGCAGTTTTGTGATATCTATGCCATCAACAAGTATCTGCCCGGATGTGACCCGCTCCTGCCTCAGCAACACACGCGTGACGGTCGTTTTACCGGCACCGGAGTGCCCTACAACGAACACAAACTCGCCGTCATTTACACGAAAGGATATCCCATCGAGCGCTGTGACATCGGCATATTCTTTAACAACGTTTTTAAATTCGATCATTTGAAATCAACGATTGATATTTGTTCGCAAACACGGAAACCATAAAATAAACGATCTGTCAGAGCTGTATCAATATTTGACCGGCTTTGAGTTGAGGTACTGCTTTACCATCAAGGCGACCTTAAAGGTTATAGCGTGTTCAAACTCACGAAGATCGAGTCCAGTGACTTTGCGGATCTTCTCAAGTCTGTAAACAAGCGTGTTGCGGTGAACAAAGAGCTTGCGTGAGGTTTCGGAGACGTTGAGATTGTTTTCAAAGAAGCACTGGATGGTCATGAGCGTTTCGCGGTCGAGCAGTTCAAGGCTTCCCTTTTTAAAGACCTCCTGAAGGAACATCTCGCACAGCGTTATTGGCAGCTGATAGATCAAGCGGCCGATGCCGAGACTGTCATAGCAGATTATGTTCTTTTCGGATTCAAACACACGACCGACCTCAATGGCGATCTGCGCTTCTTTGTAAGCGCGTGCGAGATCCTTGATGTTATCAACAATGGTGGATATACCTATCGAGACCTTGGAGAAGAATTCTGTGCTGAGTGTATCGGATATCTTTGTTGCTATCTTTTCTATCTCGCGCATCTCGGTGTTTGGCTTGACCTCTTTTACAAGAACGATATCGCGCTCGCCGACACTGATGATATAATCGTGGGGCTTATCCGGGAACATGTTTTGGAGCATCTCAAAAGGCATCATATCTGTCTTGCCGTTGAACTTGATAAGCAGCACCACACGGTATTCCTCGGTGTTGAAGTGAAGCTCCTTGGACTTAATATAGATATCGCTGGGGAGAATGTTATCAAGTATGATATTTTTGATAAATGAGCCCTTGTCGTACTTTTCGTCGTACAGCTCCTTGATGTTGGCCAGCGAAACAGAAAGCATCTTGGTAAGCACCTCTGCCATCTTATCCTCGCCCTCAACAAAAACAGTATACTCGGATTTTAAATTAGCACCCAGCGGGCGATATGTGTACCCGCCCTTGCATATCACATCGGAGGAGAAAAGCAGATCATCACGCAGACCGGGCATGAATTCTCCTATTCTTACAAGCTCCGAGCATGCAATGATATTGTTGGTCTCATCAATAACGCCTAAGGTGCGGTCAACGCTGTCCTTCATTTGATGAATAACACTTTGAAATAACCTGTTAGACATGACTTGTTTTTATTCCTCTCATATGTTCATTTTGACGATTTGTTTGTGAAAACTCACCTATATTTTATATCAAAATTTGTGATTTTTCAATAGGTAAAAGCTGTTTTTTTCAAAAAAACACGAAGTTTTTTTGTGAATAATAAACTAAACACAGCAAAAAAATAACATGAATGGCATTTTAAACTTCGAATGCATAATAAATACACGCCAGAGCGAACTCTGCGGCACTCTCGGTACGCAATATCCGAGGGCCGAGAGCTGTCATATAAAGCCCGTTCTTTTCTGCCGTTTCGGCCTCATCCGGCGTAAATCCGCCCTCGGGCCCAACTATCACCGCCACGCGCCGTTGGCGCTCGCCATCTTTGGGATGACCCTGCCGATCATGCTGTTCATCCGCCCATTTTCGTTTTATTCCCTCGAGTAAGCACGGGAGCTGCTCCGTTCCATCCCCCTCATAGCAAAAAAAAGCAACATCATCTCCGGCGGCACTCTGTATCATCTCGTCAAAGGAGATGCAGCCACCAACAGTAGGAACAACACCACGCCCGGATTGCATTGCTGCCTCGCGTGCGATACGCGCACGTCTTTGACGGCGTTTTTCCTCGTCATCGGTCGGACGCACTATGCAATTGCGGCTGTAAAACGGACAAATAGCTGATGCCCCACACTCAACCGATTTTTGCACGACGGTATCAAACTTATCTCCCTTTGCCAAAGCTTGATACACTGTTATGCTCACCGGCGGCTCGGCGCGGCTTTTGGACGTTTCCTCAACATCGAGTGTGACCGATTCTCCGGAAAAGGCGGAGGTGCGGCAAAAATAATCGGTCCCGAGACCGTCGCAGACCGTTAGCTTTTCTCCGGGGCGCATTCTGAGCGAGCGTGAAACATGATGCGCATCATCACCGGTGAGTATTATTTTGCTTCCGTCACCGGATATGCTCTCCGGCGAAATAAAAAAACGCGGCATCTGCACGCTCCTTTCTGAATTGGCAAACCTATCATCGACACCGCAAACCCAAAAAGTCAAGCGGATGTTGGGCACCCTTTGATTTACTTATATATTATACCCTCTTTAGGGCCGATTGTCAATCATGAAGTAAAAAAACATACAATAGATTTACAATTTCCATCAAATTTAGCGTACCGTGTATGGTATAATAAGATATATTATTGCTTGATAAACTACTTGAGGAGGGGCATCCGATGGAAGACAAAAACAGACGGGATATAGAAAGAGATCAAAAGCTCCAAGCTGGCGAGATTATTATTGATGACCCGAATCTGAAAAAAGCCGAAAACTTTTGGTTTTACAACAAATGGAAGATGATCATAGGCGCATTTATCGTTTTGGTGCTTGGCGTGTGCATTTGGCAGAGCTGCAGCAAGGAGAACTATGATGCTACTCTCATGTACGCCGGACCGTATGAAGAAATTAACGTAAAAGCGACCTTTAACGGCATACAAAACGCGTTTAATTATGTTCTGCCTGACGACAATGACGGCAATGGCGAAAAAAGCTGCGATGTTATCGCGCTTATCATCTACTCGGATGATCAGATACAAGAGATACGCGACAAAGCCGCCTCTGATAGCAAAAAAGTATTTATCAACACCGAACTCAACACGCAGGAGCTCCAAAAATTCGACCAGCTGATAATCGCGGGTGAATATTCGGTCTGCTTGCTTGATCCCACGCTGTATGAACGCGTAAAAAAAGCAGGTGGATTCAGAAAGCTCAGTGATGTTTTGGGGTACACTCCGCAAAATGCCGCGGACGAGTACTCGATAAGATTCAAAGATACCGAATTTGCAAAATACTATGATGTATTCAAGGCCATGCCGATCGATACCGTGCTGTGTCTGCGCACGCAGAGCACCTTTGGCGGACACAGGGCTGATGCCTCGTATGATGCGTCGGAGGCGTTCTTTAAGCAGATAATAGAGTTTGTGCCCGATGATCAATAAAAGTTAGTTTTATGGTTATGTCCAATTATAAAGCAACAGAGATCATAAAAACACAAGTAATAAAATAAAGAAAGTTTTGTTCCCAGATGAAAAAGAAGATCTTAGCAAATATATGTTTATTCACCACAGCGATAATATGGGGCTTTGCCTTTGTGGCACAGGTCCTTGGCAGTGACTCACTTGATCCGTTTTCTTTCAACGCAATACGCTTTGGTGTCGGCGGCATCTCGCTCGTGCCTGTGCTGTTTTTACTTGAACGCCGTCCGCGCGGGCGCGATATGACCCCTGAGGGGAACACAGCCGACAGAAAAAAACTAAAAATGACCGTTATCGCCGCCGCTGTGTGCGGAACGATCCTTTTTATGGCCTCCTCGCTGCAGCAGGCGGGCGCACAGATAACTAAATCACCCGGCAGATCCGGCTTTATAACCGACCTTTATATCATTCTGACGCCCTTCTTTTCCACTGTGCTTTTCAGAAAAAAGACCAAGCCCACCGTTTTTGCAGGTGCGGCCATTGCTCTTGTAGGCATATATCTTTTGTGTGTCAAGCCGGGCGAGGGCTTTAGCTTTGGAGTGGGCGAGTTGCTCATCCTTGCAGGCGCATTCTTTTGGGCTTTTCACATTCTTGCTATTGATAGATTCGGCAGTGGCATATATCCGTTGCGTTTTTCAAGCCTGCAGTTTTTGATAGTGGCGGCCGAATGCTCGATCTTTGCCATAATATTTGAGACTACAACGCTTGAGATGGTATGGAATGCTCGCTATGCCATATTCTTTTGCGGTGTGCTTTCTGTCGGTGTTGCGTATACCCTGCAGACCTACGGTCAGCGGCTCAGTGACCCGAGCTATGCGGCAATAATATTTTCGCTTGAGGCAGTCTTTGGTGCTATCGGAGGTGTGCTTTACGGTCAAGATACCTTTTCAGTCGTTGGCCTTTTAGGGTGCATTTTGGTGTTTGGCGGCATCCTGCTTTCACAGCTTGATATCGATCTTGAAAGCTCCGGTAAGACAAAAACCAAAGAATCCGTAAATAAAAACTCATAAATACTAAAAAGAGAAATTTAATTCCCCAAAAACAACCTGTGGTTTATTGACACGAAAAAGAAATAGTGCTATAATCATAACATCCGGCAACACGGGCCTTGTCGGAAATTTGGCAAAAAGGAGGCGATCGTTTTGAACAATGCTGAAAAAAACGGCATCGGATGCGCAATTATCTGTAGCTTCCTTGGGAACTCTCGCCCCGAGGTCGCCCGATAAAACTCTGTATTTGAAATGAAGCAGAGATGCGCATCCCTGCCCCCGATGACATACGACGATATTTGATCATACCCCACAGTTTTTCGGAGGCAGATGGCAGCCGCGATACCCACCCGAGGGTAGTTGCGGTATGTCTGGGATAAGGAGGCGCAAAATGCAATTCACAACAGAATTCGGTGACAGACTCGCTGTTTTCCGCCGCCGCACCGGGATGACGCAGGATGCCTTGGCAACTCGCCTTGGTGTTTCGGCACAGGCGGTATCTAAATGGGAACGCGCTGTTTGCTGTCCCGACATTTCACTCTTGCCCGCTTTAGCGGACATTTTCGGTATCAGTATCGACCTCCTGTTCGGCAGGTCGGCCTGATGTCAAAAAACGCTGAGCTGGAAGCCACAAGCTTTCAACTCAGCGCTTTTTTTATTTTTAACGCCCCTGCGGTGTTCCACAGGGGCGTTATTATGGTGTTTATTGATCTGGCGCTATCTTTATTTCGTGCACGATCAATACTTGCTGGTGGGGGTCACGACCTCGCCTGTCATTACGCGGCCTGCATCTGTGATTATCTTATCCACAAACGACCGTGTTACGTAAAACTCGGCACTGCCGCCAACGTCAAGGAGAGAGCGGCGCTCGGAGTATGAATAAAAAGTATATTCAAACTTCGGCTTTTTATCATACGAGGTATATATCGTGATCTTGGCCTGAGCCTTTGAGGGATCGGCAATATAGCTTGCTATCTGCTCATCGGTAAGACCGCCATCGCCATCATGCGCATCACCGGCAATTGATGCGTAAAGAATCGACTGATAGAACTTGCGGAAGTTTGCCATGCCGCATCGCAGATATGTCTTGCCAATACCGTCGGGCGTGGTCACGGTAATGGTATTCGCCGATACCTCTACTTTATTGCCTGTGGTAACATCGGTGATACTGCCGATAAGCACGACTACCTCTTCCCCACGGCTGTTGGTCTCGTATTTTGCGCCGCGGATGCTGGACTTGTTCCCATCAGCATCTACCGCTTTAACGGTCGTGGCATCTATCGTCCAGGTAAAGCCCTTGGCATCGGTAACTGTAAGCGAGGATATGGCCTCCATCTCGGTACCATCCGGCGCAACTGCGCGGAGCTTCATTTTATCCGACGTGATAGTTCCCTTTTTTATTGCATCGGCAGATGCATTGCTGTTTGTTACAGAATCGCTCTCCGAGTTATCGAGATAAAAATGATATGCTCCTTCAGCGGTGTCTATCTGTATCTCGGTAGCCCATGCAAGGTTCATTGAGAAGTAGGAGGATTTTACCCAGTTGACGAGCCTATAGTCCAAAAACAGCAGCTGTGTGCGGCTGACCTCTACCACCATATCGTAAAGCGCGGAGGTCATATAATATGTGCCTCTGTCTGTCATCTTGCTTACAAATATGGTGTGCTCAACGGCATCGAGGTTTTTGCCGTCATCATCAACGGGATAATAATCAAAGTAGATGACATACTCCGGCTCATAAAGCCCCAGCGCCTTCATATCCTCCTCGGTAGGTCCGAGTTTTGTGACATTAAGGAATGTCATATCATAAAAGGACTGCAGGGCGGCATTTGCGGCATCCGGGTCGATATCATACTGATCCGGATAGTTCATTACATATGCCGTGTTAGCATAGAATGTGCCTGTTCTGGCATCAAGATCCCAGTAGGAGAAGCTTACAACGGGATTTATCGCGCTGTCAACGTCGCTGACACCTATGAGATCCTTGCCGCGGAATATCGAGAATCCCTTAACGTTAAAATAGTTATTGAGCGTCATGGGATAGCACACGGTGGGAGTTACATACATCTCGATCGGGAGCTCAAAAACGCTGTCGACATTTTCGGTAAGGGTAGACTGACCGTAAACGCTTATAAGCGAGGCATCAACGCTGTAATTCATAATATAAACCGCATCGCGTCCGCTGTAGCGCACATAGTAGCCTGCACCGGAGGGTATCATATCGCCTACATACACTGTGTGCATGTTGTTGGACGTATCAACTATGCGGTACCATGCAGGCGAGTACTCATAGCTTTGCCCATTTTCATCGGTGCGTGTTTCGGTATCAAGTCCGTACTCGGTAAACTTGCCGGCAGCATCCTTGATTGGATCCTTTATCTTCTCCATCGTCAAGGGATAACCGCAGGATACAGCCAGCTGTGAGAGGAGCGCCTGATCGTAAGGTGTACCCTCAAACCCCTTTATCTGGAAGGTGTCGGTCGTATCGCGATAGAATGTGTAATCATTCTCGGCGGTGTGTACCTGCATGGACTTTATATTTGCCTGTGAGGTGTGGCGGAACATGAGTATACGCTTGGAGGTTCCCACATCCTCGCCCTCTTCCGTGTCAACCACAGCCTCTATCTCGCACTCGCCGGTCTTGGGATCCACCTCAACCAGAGTACCGAGTGCGGTGCTGTAGTAACCGTCCTTGGTCGTCTCAAGGGTATAACCATCCTTATCGCACAAAACGTAGGAGCCGCCCTTTTCTTTAACGTAATACTTCAGACCGTCAAGGTCTGTAAATATGATCCTGTTTACATAGTAGGTCGCAACGCCCAGTCCTATGCCAAGCAGTATAACGCATACGAGCAATATTGCGGTAATACGTTTTTGCATTTTAAGCATAGAACGACGGCGGCGTCCCTGCGTCACCTTTTCTGATCCTGTATTTTGCATCATGCGTACTTTCTCCTGACGAGAACAAATATACCTATTCCGAACACGATGACCGGCGGCAGGATGGTAAGGATAAGGGTATAGCGATTAGCCTCGGCCGTTGTAAGACTTTCGATGGTAGTGGAAACGAACATCTTGCTCTCCAGTCCAACCGGAACGAACTCCTTGCCCATGGCGCGCATGGCGCTGAGCATAACATCCGAGTTGCCGTATACGTTGGATTGCAGCATGCTCGTGCTGAGGAAATCGGTAGAGCCGCAGGCAAGCACATAGGAATAATCGGCATCGCTGTTGTTTACCATACGTGTCTCACGTGTGACTGTCATAAGCTTATAGGGATCCGCCTCGGTTGCAGAACTCACAACACGTCCGCCGGCCATAGCCTTGGCGGATGTGTAGGACACAAATACATCATAGATATCGCGGGATACACCATCGCGATAAAAGCTGCCGTAGCTGTATTTGATAGAATCATCATCCTCATCCACATGCTCGCTCAAAAGATAACCATCGGCATATGCAAGAGGCATCGTGTTTTTAAATATGACCTTGGGTGGGTACTGTGTGCGAAGATCGCTGTGAATAGATGCGCCAAGGCCTTGGGTCGTGTATGCGCCGATAATTGTAAGACCATCGGTGGTGAGCGAGTGAGCATCATCGGATACCACACAGGATTCGACCTTTCCGAGTGCATTTTCGCTTCTGACAAAGGATACGCCCCACTCCTCAAGGTATTCCTCAAGATGCGGCAGGCGCGGTGTTGCGGGATCGATGAATACAGCAAGCGCATTTGTGCCGTCAAGGAAGCGATCTATCTTTTCTATCTCGGATTTATCCGAAATGCCCTCCTCTTTTACAAGGAAATCATCGCTCGGATCGTATATAAAGAGCATACGGCAATCCTCGGGGATATCCTCGTTTGCAAGGTCGATGAGCTGGAGCTTGTAACCGGCATCCTCAAGCATTGAAAGCAGTGCGGCGCTGGATGATAGCTCTTCGCTTGTTACAAAGGGTTCGCCATGGTTATAGGGCAAGCAAACGATAGGAGATTCTGCCTGTGTTACGGCAAGAATGCCCGAAACGAGCTTTTTCTCACCGTTGTAGGCAACGGGCGTGCTGGTATCGCTCTCGTCAAACAGATAGAACGCTCTTTGAGAGTAAAGTCTGAACTCGCTGCCGCAGGCAACAATAACCGAGTGAGAATATATTTGCGTTTTTGATGTGGTCTTGTACTGGTTCACGGCGGTGGGGTTGCGGAATATGTTTATATTCTCAACGGTAACATAATCCACCTTGCGCTCTATCTCAAGCGCCGATTCGTATACAAGGCGCTGTGTAAAATTGGCAGTGAGGTTATCCGGCTCATCGCAGAATATTATTTTAACATCCTGCCCACCCGTCTCTATACCGCGAAGCGTTTCTATCGCCGCGTCCGAAAGAGTATACAGGCTCTCGGTCGTCATATCCGTATACCAACCGAATTTTGTGGCCAAAAGTGAGAAAAGTGCGTTAAAAAGTATCACGGCTGCAATAAGCACGCAGCTGAGAGCTATGGCAACGCCGCCGTATCTTACACGGCGCGAACGCATGGCATCGGTATTATTATTTGTGTTTTTCATCTATCGATACCTCCATCAGGCCCAACGACGGCGCTCGTATACGCGCACGGTCAGATACAGGAAAATAAATGTAAGGGATACGTAGTAGATAAGCGCCGACCAGTCAAGTATACCGTAGCCGAAATTTGAGAATCTCGACAGCACGCTGAACCAGTCAAGAACGTATCTTACAACATAGCTGTTTACAAGGCGGGTGCCCTCCTCACTGCTGCCCGCTTGGCTGAGCATATTGAGTATTACCATTGTGATCAGCACGCCGATAGTTATAACAGCGGCGGAAAGCTGATTTTCGGTAAGCGAGGAGACAAAAAGTCCAACGGCGATAAACGCGGCACCGATAAGTATTATACCTATCAGCGAGCCCCAGATCTGTGCGGTGTTGGGACCTATGTGATCGCCCGAGAGCCAGTCGCCCTCTGCCTTTTTGGCGGCGATCTCGGAAGCTGCCGTAGAATAAAGCGGAATAAAATTGATGCAGGATGCCAAAAGCGCGCCCACAAAGATAGAGAGAGCGGCCAAGAATTTACCCATTACCATACCAAAAATGGTAACCGGAGCTGTAAGCAACATCTGTTCGGTGCGCATCTTGCGCTCCTCTGCAAACATCCTCATCGTAAGCAGAGGGATAAGGATGATCATGGCGAATATTATATACTGAAAATACGATGATGTGCTGTAGGAGTTGGATTGAATGGTGGTATAGCAGCAAAGCAGTGCCGCCAGTGCCATAAAAGCTCCAACATAAACATATCCCACCGCGTTGATGAAATATGAGCGCATCTCCTTTTTGTAAATTGCAAGCATAAGCCTTTACCGACCGCCGCTTGGCGGTCAATCCTTTCAGAGATTATTTAGGGATGATTTCGTTTGATCGATATAAATGTCACAGGGATAACCATAATGAGCGCGGGATGGGCGCACAAAAGGATCGCGAGGTCTTATTCGCCCTCTCCGACATCGTCTTTCTTTGTCTCCTTGGCAAAGGTATCGGTCTTTATGGTGTAATCCTCGTAATACCTGCCCTCATTCTCGGCGGCGTTATCATCGCCCGCGGCAAGAGCCTTTTTTTGCTCCGCGGTCTTTTCTATCATTTCACCGGCAAGATCACGCTCGGTCGCGGCACGGCGTGTTTTTGTTTCTTTGTTGCCGGGCTTTTGCGAGCCGGTCTTGTCCACAACGGCAATAAAGATATCCTCAATGCTGAGTCCCAATGCCTCAAGTCCAACGATCGGCCATTTCTTCTCCGCCATCGTCCAGAACAGCTTTTTGCGAATGTCAATTCCGGGTTCGCTCTCGACCATGTAGGTGTATGCATCCCCGTCTCGTGCGGCAAGCACCTCGGCGTATGTAACGCCGGAGAGGTTACGCAGAGCGGCCAGCACATCACGCTGAGGACCGGATATCTTAACATTAAAGCGTCTGGTATTTTCTACCGCGCGGGAGATGTTCTCGGTCAGCTCGTCGGCCACTATCTTACCCTTGTTGATGATAACGATACGGTCGCAGACTGCCTGTACCTCCTGCAATATGTGTGTGGAAAGGATAACAGTATGCTCCTTGCCGAGAGTACGAATAAGGTTGCGTATCTCTATTATCTGCTTGGGGTCAAGGCCTATCGTTGGCTCGTCAAAAATAATGACCGGCGGATTGCCGATAAGAGCCTGCGCTATACCGACACGCTGCCGGTAGCCCTTTGACAGATTTTTTATAAGCCTGTTTCTGACCTCGCCTATCTTGACGACAGCGCAGACCTCCTCAATATGCTTTGACTTGCTAAGCACACAACCCTTGAGGTCATATGCAAAGGAAAGATATTCGTCAACCGTCATATCGGGATACAGTGGCGGCTGTTCCGGCAGGTAGCCTATCAGTCGTTTGGCATTGAGCGGGTCATCCAGGATATCAACGCCACCGATGGATACGCTCCCCGAGGTTGAGGAAAGATATCCCGTGAGAATATTCATCGTTGTGCTTTTGCCGGCACCGTTGGGGCCGAGAAAGCCTACAACTTCACCGCGCTCGACCTCAAAGCTGATATCATCAACGGCGCAAAAGCTGCCGTAGTTTTTGACCAGGTGAGATATTTTAATCATAAAAGCGGGTTTCCTTTCATTTTGTTTTGTTGCGCTCTGTAAAGTATAACACGAAAAAATAGACATTCTGTGAACATTAGCGATTTAGTGAAAAAAAGCTGTCACGGCTATCTGATTTTTTTGTGATTTAGAACTGAAATAACTAAAAAAAGCAAAAGATCGCGGCAAAAGCCTCGGCGGAGAAAAAACTTCTTGTAAAATCGCGCCGAATATTGTATAATTATATTATGTAATCCGGAGTCCATTCTGCCTTTTGCGGAGCTCTTCCCCACCCCGCACGGCAGCATTGGTCGCCACAGGCATGCATTGCGCATTGCCGTGCCCTCAAGGCATGCACTAACCGATCATAAGGAGATTCAAATAGATGGCAGATAACGATAACATGCTTCAATACAAATGTCCATGCTGCGGCGGCAGTATTGAATTTGACAGCAGTCTGCAAAAGCTGAGGTGCCCCTATTGCGACACCGAGTTTGATGTTGATACACTGCGCGATTTTGACAGCGCATCCCGCTCGACCGCAGACAATGACCCCAACTGGGCAAGCTACGGTGCGGAGAGCGGCAGCGGCGGCTGGCAGGAGGGGGAGACGGACAATATGGTCTCCTACATATGCCGATCCTGCGGCGGCGAGGTCGTAGGTGATGCCAACACCGCGGCAACGATATGTCCTTTTTGCGGCAGCAATGTAATAGTAACGCAAAAATTCGCCGGCGAGCTGCGCCCTGATTACGTGATACCGTTTAAGATCGATAAGGAGGGGGCCAAGTCGGCGCTTAAAAAGTTCATGGGCGGGAAAAAACTCCTCCCGGACTCGTTCACCGACGAGAACAGGATAGACAGCATTCAGGGGATATATGTGCCTTTTTGGCTCTATGATGCCGATGTTGATGCATCTATGAGCTTTAAGGCAACGCGGCTGAGCCACTGGTCGGACAGCTCCTATCACTATACAAGGACATCTCACTTCCAGGTGCTTCGCGGAGGCCGGATCGCCTTTGATCGAGTACCGGTAGACGGCTCAAAAAAGATGGATGATACATATATGGAAGCCCTCGAGCCGTACAACTATTCCGATATGGTGGACTTTGCAACACCCTACCTTGCAGGATATTTTGCAGATAAATATGACGTTGATGCAAATACGGGTGCGCCGCGCGCCAACGAGCGCATAAAAAACAGCACCGCTGAGGCATTTCGCAACACTGTTAAGGGATATTCAAGCTGTGTTACTACAGGAACCAACATATCCCTATCAAACCAAACTATCAAATATGCGCTACTGCCGGTGTGGATCCTCAATACTAAATACAAGGATGAGATGTACACCTTTGCAATGAACGGTCAAACAGGCAAGTTTATAGGCAAGCTGCCGGTGGATCGCGCAAAGTATTGGAAATACTGGGGCATCGTGTTCGGCGTAGCGGCACTGATAGGCACGGTGATCTCGTTTTTGCTGTAAGGAGGCGACGGATAATGCTTAATAAATCAATAACAAAAAGATCGGCGCGGCTTTGCGGCGCCACGATATCATCCCGCCCGAGCCGTTTTGCGGCAACAACACTGATGCTCCTTATAGTCATATCTGTTTTCTTGCTGCCGGCAGGTGCGGCCTCGACCGGCGTGGTTTGGGTGACTGACGAGGATGATCTGTTGACAGCTGCCGCCGAGGACAGCATAAGCGCGATCGCAGAAAAAGTCGATGAAAAATACGGCTTTAACATTGCGGTCGTAACGCTTAAAACACTTGGCGGCTTGCCTGCTGAGTCGGTAGCCGACGACATATATGATTCGCTTTTTTCCGTCAACTCCGACGGTATCCTGCTTTTGATCTGTATGGAATACCGCGACTTTGGAATATCCACGAGCGGGTCGGCAATATGGGAATTTGAGGAGGATATGCGGTTAGATAATATCACGGATGCCGTAGTGGAACGCTTGAGCGCCGGCGACTGTGACAGCGCATGTGTGACCTTTGCTAAGCTGACGGAGAGCTGTCTTGACTCTATACGCCCGGGAAGTGACGGCGAGCCTGCTGTCGGCTATGATGACTGGCAGGACAGCTACAACGAGATCATAGGCGACTATTGGGTACATTATCAAAAGCCTGACGAATATGACGAACTGTCTTTTAGCGGGATCGCCAAGGCGCTGGGGGAGCTTTCTGAAGATAACAGCGGATATGCATCGGATTATCTCATGCGCTGTCTCAAGCGACTGCTGGCAATACTTGCAATTTCGGTGGTCATTGCGTTTATCTGGGTCAGTGTAATGCGCTCCGGCATGAATAACGTAAAAAAGAGCGACCGCGCCGCAAATTACGTGCGAAAGGACAGCTTTAAGCTGACTCAAAGCTCAGATCTTTACCTGTACAGCACCGTCACCAAAACACCGCGTGCACAGTCTTCCTCAAGCTCCGGCGGAAGTCGCGGGGGCGGGTCTTCCCATCGTTCTTCCTCCGGCGGTACGCACGGCGGCAGAAGCGGAAAGTTTTCATAACAGTTTGTATTCTGGAAATCAACATATTACTTCGTATACTAACAGAACATCGGTGTATTCTAATGGTTATGAAACTGTTCAGTGGCTGACCTATGACCCCGAACTATTCGGCATTTACTTTTTGTATGAATACTCATGGAATAATTCTGGTGATAGTATTGTTCCGAGTATAAGTGCATCCATGAATTGCTCGGCTGGTGCTTATTCAACATCAGGAAGCCATATGGGTATGATTGGCAATAATCATCTTTCTAAAAACATTGATAACATTATCAATTAACGGAGGAAGCGACGATGAAAAAAATTGTTTGTACTTTTACTCATTCTCTTATTGTGTATTCAATTGTTTGCATGTGACAGAAATGATTTGCCTTTAACTTCTGATAATTTCTCTCAAGACTTTGTGAACAGCTTTTCTGATGATTATCGCTTGGTTGACCCTCAGCTTGCATATGTGACTGCTTCTCCGTGGGAGATAGAAATAAAAGTCAACAACGATGAAAAATTATATCTTTCACTCATCGACACTGTTGATAAAGCACATTTTGTGTCTGTAACCGAACGAAAAGATTACTATATGGGGTCTCCGTCGTATAATGTATTCGTTTATCAAACAGCCGATGCTCTGTCACCTATGAAGAATTGGACGATCAAGAGTATAAGAGTACTTGAAGTGACTCCAATCGCCGAGACGAAGAGAAACGCCTTATCGCTTTCAGAGAGATATATGGAAACCCTTCTCGCTTCTTCTGCCGTTCTTCATACTTATGACAACGACAACGGTTCGGTTTTTCTTGATATGATAAAGAGTGCCTATTCTACTGCAGAGATACTTCAAAGTCATCCACTATTGGTAAGAGGAACGGACAGTAATCAACCGAGCTATTTGCGTTATTATTCATTACTAATAGAGTTTAATGAAAGTGATAGTATTATTTGGCATTCTTATTTATTTGAAGATGCTGATAATATTTATTTTGAATGTACCACATACGGCTCGGATGATGTTGACCGAAACGGTTTTTCCATGGCAAAAATCGGTGAGGAGTTTGTTGAGGAGATACGTGGTATAATTGATACGTTACCGTGTTCAATAACATAAAGGTATTTATGCGAGGATGGCTTGGATATTACGGAATAGCGGAAATGGATACGCTTATGAAGCAATGGAACGAGTGGTTGCGAAGAAGAATACGAATGTATATTTGGAAGCAGTGGAAGAAGCCGAAAACAAGGGTAGCAAACCTAAAGAAATTAGGTATGCCCGAATGGCAGGCTTACCGAAACGGAAACACTCGCAAGGGCTACCGGGCAATTGCCGGAAGTGGTATATTACATCATACCATAACAAACGAAAGACTTGCACGCAAGGGATATTATGACATATCCGAAGCGTACAAGTCTATGCACTCAATATGATTGAACCGCCTTGTACCGAACGGTACGCACGGTGGTGTGAGAGGTCGGCTACTCAAATAATGGGTAGCATCCTACTCAATTTTTGTATTGTTTTTGCGTTTTTATAGTTATACCGTGGCCTTTTTGCCGAGCTTTTTGGATATCATCTCGTCCATCTTATCTCTGCTGACGCCCAGTACCGCGGAAAGCTCGCCAAGCAGGCAGCTGTATGCCGAATGCTCAAAATCGATATCAAGATCCGGCAGGCGACGGCGTGAACGGCTGAATTCCTCACGGCGAAATCTTACAGCCTTAACTATGCGAACATAATTTTCCGGAATGGTTGTGCGCAGAGCCTCACGGTAAACATCACGCCGCGAGCGCTCGTTTTCTACCTCTATTGGCTCGATATCATCAATGGCGTATATAAAATCCTCTGCCGCTTCACGCGATAGGAGCGGCCTCATGATAACATTTTCGTTCTCCACCGGCGTGTAGATCACAAGATTGGATTGATCGTGCACCGGCTTTAGGACATAATATTCTCTTTTATCCTCGGGATCAAACGGTGAGTTCGTTACTCCGTCAACTCTGCAAACACCGTTAGTTCCATACATGATCAGCTCTCCGATATTAAACATTTTACGCTCCTTTCAGCATCAAGCTATGAAATTGCAATTTAATTATTACATTTAATATTATACACTAAAAAAATCGATTTGTCAAATATTTATTTTATAAAAATCTTTTTTAAATACAAAACGACCGCACATCGTTTAAAAAATAATGCGGTCGTTTATTTTTTTAGCTAAAGATTGTTGATCTTTAGTCGCTGTTGATATTACCTTGTTTTGTTGCATGGGTCTTGGGAATAAGGTCGAGCAGTGTCATAACGCCGGGCTTGTATTCGGGCCTGATCATGTGGATCAAAAGCTCCTCGGCAGATGCCAAAAAGCCGATAGCACAGGAGATCCAGCAGTATACCACACCGGCGTTACCTGCAATAAAATACGGCATCATAAAGACCGCAAGCCCCGTTAGCTTATTCATATATGTGTGGAGCGCGGCAAACCTGTGGTATCGCACGGCCGCTGTCAGGTAAGCAGACAAGCGCAAGGCCAAAACAATTAAAACAAAGACCCAAATAAGCCTCGGCAGCTTTTCCCATAACACCGGAAATATGCGCAGTATCATTGCAGCGTAGAACAAAAGGTCCGCACAGCTGTCAAGCTTTGCTCCAAACTCGGTCGTTCCGTGGCTTGCGCGAGCTATCACTCCGTCCATAACATCGCTGAACCCGCACAAACTGTATATAATAAAGAATTCCATCGACAGTGGCGGTATGAAGAAAAGGATGGCCGCGCCCACCATGCGCAATGCGGTCAGCATATTTGGCAATGTTAATAGATTCCTCATGTACGCCTCCATTGAATTGAATTTTTGACTTACTACTGCCCCAAAAGCCAAAAGCGTTTTTGCGTGGCCTGCCGGCGGCTGCAAAAAAAGCAAAAGCATCGGACTCCGCGCGATACGCCGTTCCGATGCTAATGTTAGATAGAGCCCAAGTTGCAACCGAACAATGCGGCGGTTGAGCATGAACGAATAAATACCTCGCTCGGTATTCAGTATAAAGAAAAATGCGGGCTGTCGCTTGATGCGACAGCCCGTTTGGTGCCGGTGGCGGGGGTCGAACCCGCACGTCCGTGAAGACACGGGATTTTGAGTCCCGGGCGTCTGCCAATTCCACCACACCGGCATATTGTGCGGTTGCGAATACAAACAACATCTTTATTATAGCACATATTTTCTTAAAAATCAAGCCCGCGAGCGTTTTTTTATTCTGTTTTCGGAAAGTTTTTTTCGTTTCTTTGCCACGCACATCAGGTCTTTTGGTGGTTTTCCCTCCTCCCGTGTTGTCGCATGGCAGTTCGACGGCATAAGATAGTACAGAACAAAACAGCCACGCTGTGCTATAACGGAGGTGGATCAATGGCAGATCGTGATGAATATGAAAAAGAAAGCGTGACCGCTCGCGACAGAGAAACGGTTGGGGATGATAAAATGGCAGTCGATGCTGATGTCGCCGGCAGTGGGCGACTGATAGTACGAGTTTTTACGGCATCGGGTGCCGTTCCGCTTGAGGGAGCGGTAGTCGTTGTGCGCAACACACCGTCGGGCGGTGGAATAATAGCATCGCTGATAACCGATCGCAGCGGCATTGCCCCTGCGCTTGCACTTCCCGCACCACCGAGAGCCCGGGCACAGCGCCCCGGGGGCGCTGTGCCATACTCGATATACGGAATAGATGTTTTCCTTGACGGATACTACACGCCTATATTTGAAAGCGTTCCGATATATGACGGTATAACTTCGGTTCAAAATGTTGGAATGATACCATTGCCGGAGAACGGGCGTGCTGACGGCAAACAGCAGGATGACAGGATCATCTATCCCGAATCTCCACAGCCCCCGCTTTGAATGGCGAAGATAGCACAAAACACATCGACAGAAGAGATAAGGAGACAATGATGCCAACAGTAACACCGGTGATCCCCGAAATGATAACAGTGCACCTCGGCCCGCCGTCATCCGCTGCACGCAATGTTACACTTCCCTTTTGGAGCTACATTGCCAACGTTGCATCAAGCGAGATCTATCCCAACTGGCCGGAGAGTGCACTGCGCGCAAATATATACGCGCAGGTAAGCTTTGCGCTGAATCGTGTATACACCGAATACTATCGATCGCGCGGCTATGATTTTGATATAACCAATTCTACAGCCTTTGACCAGTATTTTGTTGAGGGCAGAGACATATTTGAAAATATAAATGAGCTGGCAGGTGAGCTGTTTAACAGTTATGTGGTACGCCGCGGCAGTATCGAACCGCTGTTTACCCAATATTGCAACGGCACCACGGTGACCTGCGGCGGGCTTTCACAATGGGGGACGGTCGAGCTTGCCGAGCGAGGGCTGACTCCCTATGAGATACTGCAATATTATTACGGCGAGGATATAGACATAATTACGAATGTTCCCGTGGAAAATGTACGCGCATCGGCACCCGCAGTTCCCCTGCGGCTCGGCAGCGGCGGCAATGATGTGCGGAATTTACAGATACGGCTGAACAGGATATCAAAAAACTATCCCGCCATACCAAAAATAGTACTGACCGACGGGCTTTTCTCAACAGATACCGAGGATGCCGTTATCGAATTTCAACGTATAGCGAGACTGACGACCGACGGCGTGGTCGGCAATGCAACATGGTATGCGATAATTTTTTACTTTAATGCGGTAAAAAGGCTGAATGAGCTTAACTCCGAGGGGCTTTTGATAACCGAGGTGTCACAGGACTTCCCAAGTCAGCTCGGTGAGGGCACACGCGGACAATCGGTGCGCAATCTGCAATACTACATAAGCTACCTCTCGCGCTACTACCCCGGTATTCCATCGGTGACAGTAGATGGTATATTCGGCAATGAAACCGCGGCGGCTGTGATAGATGCGCAAAACACCTTCGGGCTTACGGCGGACGGCATTGTGGGTCCCGTCACTTGGCAAAGCATTTATAACGCATACCTCGGGATCATTCGCACCATTCCGCTTGAATATATCGAGGGTAGCGCCGTACCTTTTGGCGGCACACCGCTGCGGCTGGGTTCGGAGGGCGAGGCAGTGGTGCTTTTACAGCGATATCTCGGACGAATATCCGAGACCCTTAGTGAGATCCCGAGCGTGCCCACATCAGGCTACTTTGGCGAGTTAACAGACAATGCCGTACGCATTTTTCAAGAGTTTTACGGCCTGCCTGTCACCGGTGTGGTGAATATCGAAACATGGGATGCAATAGCCGGTGTTTTTGAGGATGTAACGGCCGGCGACGAACTGGCGGATGGGCAGTATCCCGGGTATTCCATATCCTGAACCGCACGATCCCTTGGGTCACATGATACACACGGAGGATAAGACGAGAAAATGAGCAAATCGATAAATGAAGTCACCGAAAAGGCGGCGCGGCAAAACATCCAAAAATATCTTCGCAGGTTATCCTATTTTGAGCCATCGATCCCACCGCCGCCGATAGACGGTTTGGCAGGCGATGAGACGACACGCGCCATACGCGCCTTTCAGGCACTGAAGGGTCTTGCGGAGAACGGCATTGTCGACAAAGAAACATTTGAGCAACTGTTTGAGGCATACGAGAACACCACCGAAAAGTATGCCCCGCCACTTGGCATCTCGCCATTTCCAGGCACACCCGACGGCTATAAGGTCGAACACGGAAGCCGCGCACCGATAGTTAAGCTGATACAGTTCATGCTTTTGGAGGTATCCGCAATATACGACGGCGTATCCCTCACGGTCAACGGCATCTATGACACGGAAACAGAGGCGGCGGTTCGCGAATTGCAGACGGTAAATCTTTTGCCGATCAACGGAGAGGTGGATAAAACGACATGGGATGCACTGGCACGCGCCTACGGGTATTATCTTTTATATACCGATCCTTGACGGCATAAATCCCACGCTGATGGTCAAAAATAGCTGTAAAAGTGCTATATATGTTATGTACAACATAAAAATACAAAAGCAGAAATCCAGAGATCGGCACTGCGGAGAGACAGATGAAAAGCAAATTTTCACAAAAAGCACAAAACACGCTTGATAGGGCGCGTGAGATCGCCTCCGAGCTTGGCTACAGCTATATCGGAACAGAGCATATACTCCTCGGAATGCTCGGCGAGGAGTCATCGGTAGCCGCCCGCTTGCTCTATGCCCGCGGCGCAGAATATGAAAAGCTCTACGCTATAGCAGACAAATGCGGAGGTACGGAACGCCCGCGCGAGCTGATACCCTCGGATATGACACCAAAGCTACGGCGGCTGATAGAAGCATCCGCAGGGAATGCCACAAGATCGACAAGATCCTTGATAGGCACAGAGCACATGCTGCTCGCACTTTGCGATTGTCGTGACGGTGCGGCGATAAAGATGCTTACAGATTCAGGTGTATCGGTAAGTGAGGTGCGGAGAGATATACTATCATATCTTGAAAGCCAAAAAAAGACCTCCGGCGGCATATTGGAGGATACAGGGCGTGAACCGGCGATCGAGGGTGCACCCACCATATCAAAATACGGCCGTGACCTGACGGCCGCCGCGGAGGCAGGCAGGCTCGACCCCGCAATCGGCAGAGATGCCGAAACAGAGCGGATGATACAGGTGCTTTGCCGCAGGAGAAAGAACAATCCATGCCTTATCGGTGAGCCGGGAGTGGGAAAGACAGCAATAGCAGAGGGGCTTGCGGCGCGAGTGGCGGCGGGCAACGTTCCGGATATGCTTGCGGGACAAAGAATAGTAACTCTTGACCTACCATCAATGATAGCCGGCGCAAAGTACAGGGGTGAGTTTGAAGACCGAATAAAAAAGGTCATTGAGGAAGCATCCCGCGCACCGGATCTTATTATGTTTATTGACGAGATACACATGATCACCGGTGCAGGGGCGGCAGAGGGCGCTATAGATGCGGCCAATATACTCAAGCCTGCCCTGGCTCGCGGCGAGATACGCGTTATTGGCTCTACCACGACCACTGAATATCACAGGCATATAGAACGAGACACTGCTCTTGCCAGACGCTTTCAGCCGATAATGGTCGCAGAACCCACGTCCGCCGAAGCACGACTAATTCTTTTGGGCCTGCGCCAAAGATACGAAGCGCACCATGGGCTTAAAATAACAGACGAGGCGATAGAGGCTGCGGTTCGGCTATCGGCACGCTACATCACCGACCGCCGTCTGCCGGATAAAGCAATAGATCTTATAGATGAAGCGGCGGCCGGTAAGCGTATAGCCATGGCTGCCTCACCAGACAGCATGGAGAGCATCGCGCGAGAGCTTCGCAAGGTCAGCCGCGCCAAGGAAAATGCAATTCGCGATCAGGATTTCGAGCTTGCGGCGTCTTTGCGCGATCGCGAGCTTGAGATACGAAGCACAGCATCCTTGGCCGCCGCAAAAAGAAAGCATGACCCCGCGTCTGTCACCGCCGAAGATGTGGCGGCTGTCGTTACGGAAATGAGCGGTGTTCCCTTGAGCTGTCTCGGTTCCGACGAGGCCGCGCGACTGGCAGATCTTGAGGCGGTGCTATCACGGCGTGTGATAGGTCAGCGGGCAGCTGTTGCAGCCGTCACGGCTGCAATAAAGCGCGGGCGGCTTGGCCTTTCTGACCCCGACCGTCCAACCGGCTCCTTTATCTTTGCCGGCGGGAGTGGAGTGGGAAAGACCAAGCTTTGCTCAGTGCTTGCCGAGGAGCTGTTCGGCACCTCGGGCGCTCTCATTAAGTTTGATATGTCCGAGTACATGGAAAAGCACAGTGTATCAAGGCTTATAGGTTCACCTCCAGGATATGTGGGCTACGGCGAGGGCGGACAGCTGACCGAGCGGGTAAAACGCCGACCATATTGCGTTGTGCTTTTTGATGAGATAGAAAAGGCGCACCCGGATATTTTTGATCTTTTACTGCAGATACTCGAGGACGGACGTTTGACCGACAGCGAGGGCAACGTGACGGATTTTAAAAACACGGTCATCATCATGACGACCAACATAGGTTCGTCTCACCGTCGCGCCAACTCCATAGGCTTTAATAACAACGACAACAACGACCGAGCCGCCGGCGACAGTGAGCACATCAGGAGCGCTTCACTTGCAGCTACAGCAGCTGAAAGAAAGCGTATCGGCGCGGCAATAGATGCAGCTTTTCGCCCCGAGCTTTTAAACCGTTTGGATGAGATAGTGATATTTGATGAGCTTGGCGAGGAGTCTATGATGCAAATATGCAGGATAATGCTTGGGGAGCTTACAAAACGCTGTGCAGCGGGCAGTCATGCCGTAGGCCTTACCTTTGATGATGCCACAGTTTCCCATATATGTCGCCTTGCCATGGAAAAACACAGCGGCGCACGTCCGTTACGCGGAATGATCAGGCGCGAGATAGAGGAAAAACTGTCCGATATCATCATCAATGCATCGTCTGCCGAACACCGGGATATATCCAATATCGACGTATCATTGGATGAAGCAAGAGATCGTTTAATATTTAACATCATTTGATCCTGATTTTTTTGCAATTTTGTATTGACTGAAATTCTTTTTTGTGCTATAATATCGCCGTTAAAAAGATAATGAAAGCCTCAGGAGGTACTAAAAATGAAATATAACGAGGATTTTATTGCAAAAATCATTTCCGATGTGCAAAAGCGGAATCCGGGCGAGCCCGAGTTCATTCAGGCGGTCAAAGAAGTGCTTGAATCTATCTCTCCCATCCTTCGCGCAAGGCCCGATATCGTCGAGGCGGGGATCATAGAACGACTCGTAGAGCCCGAGCGCATGATCACATTCCGCGTTGCGTGGGTGGATGACAACGGCCAAGTAAATGTTAACCGCGGCTATCGCGTGCAATTCAACTCGGCCATCGGCCCTTATAAGGGCGGACTTCGTTTCCATCCCAGCGTTAATGCCTCAATAATCAAATTCCTTGGCTTTGAGCAGACATTTAAAAACTCGCTTACAGGTCTTCCCATGGGCGGCGCAAAAGGCGGATCTGATTTTGACCCCAAGGGCAAGAGCGATGGCGAGATAATGCGCTTTTGCCAAGCGTTTATGTCCGAGCTTTACAGGCATATAGGACCTGATACGGATGTTCCCGCAGGTGACATTGGTGTTGGCGGTCGCGAAATAGGCTATCTCTTTGGACAGTATAAAAAGATTTGCAATGAGTTTACAGGTGTGCTTACAGGCAAGTCACTGAAAGCCGGCGGCTCGCTTGCGCGTACAGAGGCAACCGGATTCGGGCTTTGCTATTTCACCGATGAGATGCTCCGCGATGCAGGCACATCCTTTGAGGGCAAGCGCGTAGTCATATCCGGCTCCGGCAATGTTGCAACATATGCCGCTGTAAAGGCGCAGACGCTCGGTGCCAAGGTCATTGCAATGAGTGATTCGTCCGGTTATGTTGTTGACGAGGACGGCATCGACATCGATCTCATGAAAGAGATAAAAGAGGTCCGCCGCGCACGTATCAGCGAATACGCGGCCCAAAAAGGCGTTAAATTCGTACCCAACTGCCGCGAGATCTGGACAGTTCCCTGTGATATCGCACTTCCCTGCGCCACTCAAAACGAGCTTGATGCAGAGGGCGCGGCGGCACTTGTAAAGAACGGTGTTATGGCCGTAGCCGAGGGTGCTAACATGCCCTCCACACCGGAAGCTATTGAGATCTTCAAGTCAAACGGTATACTCTTTGCTCCCGCCAAGGCATCCAATGCCGGCGGCGTAGCGACGAGCGGTCTTGAAATGTCGCAAAACTCTATGCGCCTCTCCTGGAGCTTTGAAGAGGTCGATGAGCGCCTTCACGGCATTATGAAGAACATCTACAAAAATGCATCCGAGGCGGCCGAGCAGTATGGACATCCGGGCGATCTTGTTGTTGGTGCAAACATTGCAGGATTCAGCAAGGTGGCCGAGGCCATGCTTTGGCAGGGCATCTGCTGATCCGAGCGACGGTTTATACTTATAACGATCAAATCAGGCCACCGCAGTCGGGGGGATCCCCGCGCGGTGGCCCTAATGTTTTTTATTTTATCTGCAACACTTTTTGCAGCGAATCCATGACAACGGAACGTTTGTCATCCTCCAAGGGCACCAGTGGCAATCGCAGGTATGGGCGGCAAAGGCCCAGTTCTGACATAGCATATTTTAGCGGTATCGGGTTAACATCGCAAAACAAAGCCCGCATCAGCGGGAGCGCATGCTGCCATGCCTGCAATGCCTCACCGCATTTACCATCAAAGAATAAGCGGCATATCTCATGTATCTCTTCCGGTATGATATTGGATGCCACCGATATCACCCCGGCGCCTCCGTATGCAAGCACGGGCAGGGTCAGCTCATCATCACCCGAATAAATATCGACTGCCTCCTCCCCCATATCTCGGCATATCCCGGTGAGCATCGCTGTGTGCCGCAGATCTCCGGTGGCATCCTTTACGGCAACGATATTCGGAATACTAAACAGCTCTCTCCATGTGGCAGGGGAGATATTCACCCCGGTGCGTGACGGCACGGTATAGACAATTATCGGCAGTGAGACACCGGCCGCGATCCGCCTGTAATGCTCTGCTATGCCAAATTGTGAGGTTTTGTTGTAAAACGGAGTGACTACCAGCAAAGCATCTGCCCCGCAAAGCTCGGCAGAGTGTGAAAGTCGCACCGCCGCATTCGTATCATTCCCGCCTGTACCCGCTATAAGCGGCACGCGGCGCTCCGCCTTGTCTATGCGTTCCCGCGCATAGTGCCAGATCTCGGCCTTCTCATCAGATGCAAGCGTTGGGGACTCGCCTGTAGTGCCGCAAAGCACTACTGCATCTATACCTGCGGAAATTTGACGGTCTATCAATCTGCCAAGGGTATCGAGATCCACTGTCCCATCATCGGTAAACGGTGTGGCAAGCGCGGTAGCTGCACCCCTGAATATATTGTATCTGCTCATTTGATTATAAAATGCTCCCTATCCATTGCAAAAAGATCGATTTTGATATATAATATACAGTAAGAACAAAAAACACGCGAAGACGGCAGCCGTCATTCGTATATCGCCGCGCAGCGGCGCAAAATGCCAAGAAAGGTATGGCTTTTTAAATTGAGCGAAGTAATTGTAAATAACAAACCCGCAACCGAGCTGTCAACACACGACTTTTATTACGATCTGCCACAGGAGCTGATAGCACAGCACCCGGCCGAAGTGCGCGATGCATCAAGGCTCATGGTGATAAACCGAGCTGACGGGTGCATAGAGCACCGTCACTTTCATGATATAATAGATTATCTCCGCCCCACCGACACACTGGTAATAAACGATTCAAGGGTCATCCCCGCACGCCTTTACGGTCACGCAGAGGGACGTCCCGATGCCGCGATAGAGCTTTTGCTCCTGCGCCAACGCGGCAACGACATATGGGAGACCCTCGTAAGACCCGGAAAGCGTGCAAGACTCGGTGCGCGAATGGTGTTTGGCGACGGCAAACTGACCGCCGAGGTCACCGATATCGTTGAGGAGGGTAATCGACTCGTGCGTTTTGAGTACGATCATGAAAAATACGAAAACGCATATGTGCTCCTACACGAAATAGGGCTTATGCCCCTCCCGCCCTACATAACCGAACGGCTTGAGGACTCCGAACGGTATCAGACCGTGTACTCACGCGAGGAGGGGTCAGCTGCCGCTCCCACCGCGGGACTGCACTTTACAAACGAACTGCTGGATATGATCCGTGCCATGGGTGTGGCGGTCGTTCCTGTTATGCTGCATGTGGGGCTCGGCACTTTCCGCCCGGTCAAGGCGGACAAGGTATCCGAGCATGTTATGCACACCGAGTATTTTTCGGTAAGCGAGGAGTCGGCGCGTATCATTAACGAGCGCCGTGCTGCCGGCGGGCGTATAATTGCCGTTGGCACGACCTCCTGCCGCACGCTTGAGAGCGCCTCAGACGAATCTGGCGTGCTCCATGCAATGAGTGCAGATACCGGTATTTTTATCTATCCCGGATATAAATTTAAGATGGTCGATGCTCTGATCACAAATTTCCACCTTCCGGAGAGCACCCTTTTAATGCTCGTCAGCGCACTGTATTCGCGCGATGACATGCTCCGCGCCTACGAGCTTGCCGTGCGCGAAAAATATCGCTTTTTCAGCTTTGGAGATGCGATGTTTATATGTTAAAAACAGCGGGTAATATGGATGCCTTTAATGCCAAGTATTGCAATGTAAGCGGCGCGTTTGAAGATGCGCTGCCCGAGGCTGAAAAAAAGCAGCTTAAAAATTCACGAAGAAGATGGTACTTGCTCGAGACCCCGACTTTACCAAAATAACGGCCGAGGACGCGGTGAGCATGTAAGCAGCAGAAAAAACAGCTTTACGGACGTGGAGGATATCGACTTGGATAAGTTTGAATGCTCAAATTATAAGCTCACCCTTATATCTCCCGGCCATGACATCAACCAGCACTCGCCCTACGGAGCGGAAATCCGCAACGAGCGAATACGGCTTGCCCGTGGGGTCATCACGATGCATCGGTAGAAAATAAACGCTCTTTTTTTGCGAAAGTAATGCTATATTTTTAAAATTTGCCGACATGGCATCATTGGTGGCCGGCGCGATCAGCAGGGGTCTTGAGCTCCGCAGGTGCGCCTTGGCCGCCATTGTTACAGAGGTATCGGTAATGCCGCATGCAAGCTTTGCAAGCGTGTTGCCGGTGCAGGGGCAAATGATCAGAACATCCAGCGGTTCACGAGGGCCGAGCGGCTCAGCGTTTACTATATCAAGCACAGCCGCCCTGCCGCACAGCTGCTCGGCGCACCCCACAACATCGCACGCGCGACCGAAACGCGTATCATAGCGTGCCGCATTCTCGCTGATTATCGGGACGAACTCATCCCCCGTCCGCTCGGCTATTAGCTCGGACAGTACTTTAAGCGAGTGCGGTATCGTACAAAATGATGCACAGATCGCGTATCCTATCCTCATGATCTACCCTCCTCGCTCTTTTCAGCTGGCGCACCATCGCTTTTGCCATCATGCGCATCCGCGATATCTCCCGGCTCCTCGACACCCTCAAGGTAGGAAAGTATAGTCTCACCTATGATGACACCCGCGCTTACCGGTGCGTATTTTCCCGGCAAAGACAACGCCCATGTTACGTTCAGCCCGAGTCGGCCCGCTGTGTCAAGATCGATCCCGCCCGGAACCGATGCAAGATCAATGATAACAACATCACTGCTCATCCGCTCAAGTATCTCTGCATTCATCAGCCGCACCGGCACGGTGTTGATTATAAGATCGTATCCGCATGTCAGCTCGCCAAGACCGCACATGGGACGCTCGCTGTCGATGCGCAGCATCCGCATGCCCATCATACCCGCCTTTGCAAGCTCGCTTTTTCTTCGCGCAGCAATGGTAACATTCGCGCCCATCGAATTTAAAAGCATTGCCGTTATCCATCCTACCCTGCCCGAGCCTATGACCGCGGCACGACAACCGTTTATCGTGCGCTCCATCTCGCGCATAGCAATGCTGACAGCCCCCTCGGCGGTCGGCAGTGCGTTTTTTATTTTTAGTTCTTCCGATTCAAAATAGTCATACACCGCAACACCCATCTCCGCCGCGGCCGAAACGAAATGCTCCGGCAGCCGCCCGCCAAATACCCGAGCATGATCTATGGATTCAAGCAAAACAGAAAGCCTCAGTCTTGCCTCCGGAAGCGACGGACAATTTACCCTGACACCATCATAGGAGGCAGGCAGCGGCAGAATGATAACAGCAGCTCCGCGTACCGCCGAACGCCAATCCTCGCATCTTACCGCACCGCCTATATCAAATGCCGGATCGATCCCCCATACGGCACATTCAAGCCCGCACTCGGATAAAAAACGCGCGGTCGCGGACTGCCGCATATCCCCGCCAAGCAACGCGGCTTTTATTTTATAGTTCATATAATATTGACCTCACTTTCAGGCTCTTCCGTGCCGTCCCATCAAAACAGTAAAACAAGCTGTATCAGCCGGCATTATCGAGCCGCTGTTATATTATATGCCATGGAACTTTTTAGGGGCACAGCCACGTCAATGCGCACGCATTTTGCAGCTTTGCTATTTGAAAATTGCACATTTTAAACAAAAAGGGTTGCCAAACAAAAAAACATTAAAAAAACTATTGACAGATGCACGGATGTGTGGTAAAATACACACATCGAAATTACTGTCGGAAAGAAGGAGAAAACATCATGACTCGTTGTGCCAACACTGCAATGGATATGATGATGTCGATGTGCATGTGCTCCATGTGCATGTTTTGTCGCGCCTATATTTCCGAATTGCAGCCTTCCGGGGTAGATATCAAGGATCTTTGATCCGCAATGTCAAAAAAAGGGGAACGCAATCGGGCGTTCCCCTTTTTAATATATTATTCTTTAAAACAAGGAGCAAAAAATCATGAAAAGATCACTTTCTCTCATCCTCGCCTCAATTTTAGTGCTTTGCACGCTCTTCTCTCTCACATCCTGCGGCAACAGCGGCCCTGTTATTGCGGTGCCAAACGATTCCACCAACGAAGCACGCGCACTTCTCCTGCTTGAAGCAAACGGTATCATCAAGCTTAAAGACGGCGCAGGCATCACCGCAACCGTTAAGGATATTGCGGAAAACCCCTACGGCATCACATTCCGTGAAATAGAGGCCGCAGCTCTCCCCAATGTTCTCACCGATGTTGATTTTGCCGTTATCAACTCCAACTATGCTATCTCCGCAGGTCTTAACCCCACCAAGGATTCTGTTGCCATCGAAGGTTCTTATTCCGCATATGCCAACATTTTGGCGGTAAAAGAGGGTCGCGAGAACGATCCCATCATCAAGGCGCTTAAGGCCGCACTTGAAAGCGAAAGAGTTAAAAATTTCATCACCTCCAAGTATTCCGGCTCTGTTATCAGCACTATCGACAACCCCACCGACGGCTATGATCCCACCGTTGACTATGCAGCCCTTGCCGGCAAGACAGTGACCGTCGCCGCATCTCCTACACCTCATGCCGAGATACTCGAGGAGGCCAAGGCTATCCTTGCAGACAAGGGTATTACCCTTGAGATAAAAGTTCTCTCCGACTATGTTGTTCCCAATACTGTCGTTGAGAACGGCGAGTGCGATGCAAACTACTTCCAGCACGCACCCTACCTTGATAACTTCAACGTTGAGAACGGCACTCACATCGTATCCATCTCCGCTGTACACGTTGAGCCAATGGGTGTTTATTCGAACTCTCACAAGTCTCTTGACGAACTCAAAAAGTGATCCCCAACTCCATAACAGATCAAAACAGCACCGCCACGCAGACCTTTGGGCTCTGCGTGGCTGAGTGCGGCATATAGGTTAATTCGGCAATACACTATCGGTCACAAGCAAGATACGTGACCGCGGTGCCGGCAACAATAAAAAGCAAAGCGAGCGGAGTTATGATTGAAATAAAACAACTATGCAAAACGTTTGACGGTCCGGGCGGCAAAATTGAAGCCTTGCACAACATCGACCTTACAATAAATAAAGGTGATATTTTCGGTATCATCGGCATGAGCGGCGCAGGAAAAAGCACTCTGGTCAGATGCATCAATTTGCTTGAAAGACCAACATCGGGCGACGTGGTGATAGACGGTGTCAGCATGACCTCCCTCACCCCTGCAGGACTTCGTTCCGCCCGCAGAAATATAACAATGATATTCCAGGGCTTTAATCTTTTGATGCAAAAGAATTGCCTAAAAAACATCTGCTTCCCCATGGAGCTTGCGGGCATACCACGCGACAAAGCGGAAGCGCGTGCGAAGGAGCTGTTGGAGATCGTTGGTCTACCCGATAAAGCAAAAGCCTATCCCGCACAGCTTTCGGGCGGTCAAAAGCAACGCATAGCAATAGCTCGTGCACTGGCTACCGACCCCAAGGTATTGCTTTGCGATGAGGCGACGAGCGCGCTTGACCCCAATACAACTCACTCGATACTTGCGCTGATACGCGAGATCAACAAGCAACTGGGCATTACCGTTATCGTTATCACCCACCAGATGAGCGTTGTTGAAGAGATCTGCTCACACGTTGCAATAATAGACAACGGCGAGATAGTTGAAAGCGGCCCGGTGGGAACTGTATTTGCAAGCCCGCGCTCTGCCGCCGCAAGACGACTTGTGTTTCCGAACGGTGCAGACGAGTGTGTATCCAACCCTCAGCACGAACAGCGCCTGCGCATAGTATTTAATGGTGCTATGGCCGCAAGTACTCCTTGGATAGCCAAAATGGCACAGGAACGCAACCTGCTTGTTAATATCGTGTCGGCATCCACAAGGACGATAGACGATAAAACATACGGCTCTATGCTAATTGGCGTTCCCGGCGGCAAGGAAAAAACATTGACCGTTAAAGAATACCTTGGCGCGATAGAAAATGTAACTGTGGAGGAGGTATGACATGTCGGGTAATATGTTCACGATCGAAAAACTCAAGTATGCACTTGAGTTGCTGAAGAATGATATTCCGTTTGCTATTTGGGAGACCTTTTATGTCACCGTGGTCTCAACATTTTTTGCATTTCTTATAGGACTGCCGCTTGGTGTTTTGCTTGTTTGCGGCGACCGCGACGGCGTTCTGCCCCTTCCCGCTTGGCTTATGAAGCTGATAAATGCGATAGTTAACCTTTTGCGTTCTGTTCCCTTTATAATTCTTATCGTTGTTGTTTTCCCGCTCACAAGGCTGATCGTCGGAACGACCATAGGATCTGTAGCATCGATAGTACCGCTCGTTATTGCCGCATTCCCGTTCGTTGCAAGACTCGTTGAGGGCAGCTTGCGCGAGGTAGACCCCAATATTATAGAAGCCGCACAAAGCATGGGCGCATCCCCTTTGCAGATCATTACCAAGGTGATGATACCGGAAAGTGTCCCATCCCTTATATCCAACGCCGCTATAGCGATCACGACCATCCTCGGTTATACCGCAATGAGCGGAGCGATAGGCGGAGGAGGACTTGGAAATATAGCCATCATGATAGGCTACAACCGTTACAATTACCCTGTGATAATTTTGACTGTTATACTGCTGATAGTGATGGTACAGATATTCCAAAGCCTTGGCACATACCTATCCCGCAAGCTTGATAAGAGATTGAGATAAGATTTTTTTTGCAATAGCATAATAGTATCAGTAATATAAAAACCAGATGGTGAAAACAGGCATGACCTCGATCATGCCTGTTTGTTTTTGGTTTTACGCGTGGCAAATAGCTATACTTTATAACCGTTTATGCTTTACGGAGCTTTGCGTAACTGCCCATAAGCTTTTTGGTCCCGACACGGTCAAACACGACTTCATAAAGGCGATCCGCGCCCATCTGCTTGACAGATATGACATCACCCTCTCCAAAGACCGGATGGATCACTCTGTCGCCCTCATCAAGGAGTTCTCCGGCGCTTCTCTTGGGGACAGCTGTCTTGTTTACAGTGAGCTTATCCTGTGAGATGGATGACATCTTGGGGCGCGAGTTAGTTGGCCGCATGGCACTTGAAGAATAAGTAACATTGCCCTCCTCGTCAAAGGATGCCCTAAACGGTACTTTACCGTCCGGAATATTATCCCGCTCATATTCGCGCTCTTCGTTGATATACTCCGGCGGGATATCATCTATAAAACGTGATGGCGAATTAAATTGCGTACGACCGTACATGGTGCGCATTTTTGCACGCAGGATAAACAACTCGTTTTTGGCTCTTGTTATCGCCACATACGCCAGTCTGCGCTCCTCCTCAAGCTCCGCGGGTTCCGCAAGTGCCTGCAAGGATGGGAATATTCCCTCCTCCATACCCGGCAAAAGAACCACCGGGAACTCAAGACCCTTGGCGGAGTGTATAGTCATCAAGACAACGGCATCGGCGCTCTCGTCAAAGCGGTCAACATCCGCCACCAGCGCATTTTCCTCCAAAAATCCGGTAAGTGTCGGCTCATCCGTTGACTTCATATACTCCATGATACCGGATATAAATTCGTTTACGTTGTCAACGCGTTCGGCTTCCTCCTTGCCCGCGGACTCAAGCATATGCATGTAGCCTGTTTTATCAAGCACCTGCCGTACAAAGGCATCAAGCGGACACCCCATTGCCAATATCTCGGTCAGCTCGTTTATAGTTGCGGCAAACTGTTCAAGTATCGGAGCAACACGCAAAAGCGATGTATAGGAGGATGCTCGAGACATTACATCAAACAAGGATATTCCCTGCTCTGCGGCAATATCCGACAATGCCTCGATGGTTTTTGCACCTATCTTTCGCTTTGGCTCGTTAATGATACGGAGCAATCTTTCGCGGTCGGAATGATTATTTATCAGTTGCAGATAAGCCACGGTATCGCGTATCTCCTTACGGTCGGCAAAACGCACACCTCCGTATATCCTATACGGTATTCCGCTTTTTGCAAATGTACGTTCAATACTGCCGGCCTGTGCGTTTACACGAAAAAGGACGGCAAAATCACGGTATGTATACTTATCAGTGGCAATATGCTTTAGTATGATATCCGCTATCGTGCGGGACTCTGCTATTTGGTCATCCGTTGTGCGGTATGAAATAAGCGCACCGGGATCATTTGAGGTCCAAAGTGTCTTTTTATGTCTCGAATCATTTTTACTGATGACCGCGTTTGCGGCATTTAGTATATTTGAGGAGGAACGGTAATTTTGCTCAAGCTTTATGACCTTGGCATCGGCATATGTCCTATCAAATGAAAGAATATTCTCGATGGTAGCACCGCGGAAGCGATAGATGCTTTGATCGTCATCACCAACGACCATTATATTACGCCACTCGGATGCAAACAACGAGCAAAGTTCAAACTGTGCCAGGTTTGTATCCTGGTACTCGTCAACGCAAACGTATTTAAATTTATGCGCATAATACTGCCGCACATCATTATTTTCGCGGAGCAGTATCACCGTTTGCATTATAATGTCATCAAAATCCATTGCATTTGACTTTTTAAGCATGGATTGATAAACAGAATACACCTTTGCAAATTCGCGCTCACGATACCCGCCCGCCTCTGCTGCAAATGCCTCGGCAGTGATGAGCTTTTCCTTAGCGCGGCTGATCGCAGCCGCAACTGTTTTTATCGGGAATTGCTTATCATCAACATTTGCTGTCTTCATGGCAGATACGAGCGCCTTTTTTTGATCGTCTGTATCATATATCGTGACATTTGATGTGTACCCGAGCCTATCCGCGTACTTTCGTATAATACGCATGCAGATAGAATGGAAAGTCCCCGCCCAGATATCGGATGCAATATCCGTATCGTTGAACATGGCAGATATACGCGCCTTTATCTCATTTGCGGCCTTATTTGTAAAGGTTATAGCCAAAACGCTCCAAGGGACCGATGGCTCGCAGGCAAACTCATCAAGTATCGGCTCTATATCCTCCGGCGAGAGCTCGGCGGCTGATTCAAGATCCGAAACATAGGCCGTCGAGAGATCGCCCGGCAGTTTATCCGAATAATACGCATTGCCGTATCTGATTATCTGCGCTATTCGGCGAACGAGAACGGTGGTCTTACCGCTCCCTGCCCCCGCTATGACCAGCAAAGGACCGTTTACAGTAAAGACAGCATCTCGCTGTTGCGGGTTAAGCCCCGACAACACTTTATCAAAAAGTTTTCTTTTGGCCGCAAGATAGCGGTCCCCAAGTTCGTAATTCATGGAGTTTAGTTAACTTTATCCTTGTTTTTTATTTTGCCCCGAGGAATAAACAAGACACAGCGTTTAATTTTTATTTCAGCATATATCTGCTTTCGATCTCGGCATCTATCTCGGAATTTGTTTTAAGTAGGATCAAGAAATTAACAAAGCAAAGGGCGGAGCTTATTATCCACCACACGCTCGACAGCGTTCGCATGGTCCCGGAGATAACGCCCATGCTCTCGTATATTGAAGAGTTGAGGGTGATTATGACGTCGCCTATGCAAAAGCTGATAGCACAAACCGCAGCCATTATCACCACGGCGTTTATAAAGCGATAAAGATAGCGGCGTATCTCCAAAAGTTTAGCTTCAACAAACGCACGGTCGGTATTTTCGGCAATAAAGCCAGCGTGATCACGAACTATCTGCCGCAGCGCATCTGCCGCAAAGCAGGTAACGGCCACAAACAAGACAGCGCTGAGTATCACAAACGTGTAACGCACAAAGAATGCCGAACGCACCTCACTGCTTTGCCACACGAGCGCGTTGAAATACCTGTTGTTAAAATCATATCCCAGCCAATCGCCAATCCCCGCAGACAGGACATAAGCTATGGATATCGGCAGTGCGATATTGCGGCGACGGTAAAGCTCCCCGCCAAGCACCGCAAAAAACGCCGCAAAGCAAAGCGCAGCAAGCACATCCGGGATCACGTTGTTATATTCCAGCATAAAATCGATCTCAAAGAAGAAAGCCGCGGCCAATAATACAAATGCCGTCTTTATCCTGCGTTTAACAAAGCGAATATCCCCCGGCAGTATCTCGCTTTCATATTTGGCGCGAAGTGCCGCGATATACTCGCCATCACGCTTAAGTCGTATAAAGTATCTTTCGATAACTATCAGCCAGAAAATGCCCATTATAGCAGAAAGCATTATGCCAAGCTCGCGAAAGAGGCCTATAAACTCATACCAGTCAAACTTTGTTTCATCAAAGCCGCCCGATGTGAGAGATGCAAACTCCGGCAGTACTGCACAAAGGGGCTTGAAGAATAAAAATACACCTGTCACGGCTTTGGCATAGCCGGTAATGGTCACTCTGCCGCGGTGTGAAGCATACGGTGCCATAGCCCCCGTTCTTGTACCGAGATACAAAAGACCGTCAAAAAGACCATTCCATGCGGGCACCAAAACTATAAGCTCAACAACGGCAAACGCAAACACCGCCAGCAGTATCATAACAGGTCGCTCGTTTTGATTGGCAAGCCCGAATATCAAAAACATGGCCACAAGCTTTGCAAGCTCCACTACGCCGGCCACGAAAAAACGCGGACGAGCCGCCTCAATCTGCGGGCAGATATAAGACAGCGACGTGATGCCGAAAGCGATCAAAAAATAACCTATCAGATCCGGTAGGACGTCCACGATCGCCAGATCCGGATTAAAGATCACAAAGGGCGCAATGATAAGCGCCAAAAAGCCCATAGATCCGTTTTTTACTCGATCTGTCATTTTTATGCTCCTTGATCCTCAAAAAATTATATCATTTCGTCTACACATTCGGGTAAACGGTCGGCTCCACCGCGGGCACCCGGCAGCTTCACTTGCGTTTTTTGCGTTTGCCGCCCGCGCGAGCCGCCTCGCGCTTTCTTTGGCGTTCCTCTATCTCGGCGCGTGTAGTCTCGATGGCACGCGCTTCGCGCCTATCCAGCTCGGCAAAGAATTTATCAATAAACGCTATTCCCGTCTTGCGGCGGGTCACTGTATCCGGCTCGCCTGCAGGTGCGATATAACGATAACTGCCGTAGATGGCCACAGCAGTGATCACCATAAGCACGTAGAACATCAGCCAATAAAACCCGGGCGGTATCAGTTGGGTTATACCGAGAACATACGTCACAAACCAGAGAACAGAAATAAACACAGCTGTAAGAGCCGTGGAGCGTTGGCGTTCTATCCCTACCGAGGCATCGGCAAGGTTAAGCTCCCAGTTTATTATGAGATGAAAGACGAGGACGACGCCAAACCACACCCAGCTCTCTATAGTTTGGACCACACCCGGCAGGTCTGCATATTTTATTATGCCCTCAAAGACGCCGGTCAGAGCAAACAGTGCCGACAATAGACCGACATAAAAGAACCCGCGAAAGTAATCGCAAAGCTTTTTGCAGCCAACCATCATTACGATACAGCCAAGTATTCGTATAGCCCAGCCGTACATTGTAAGTGTCATGGGGAAAGCTATAAGATAGCCTATAAAAAGCACTCCAAATCCCATCAGATGTCACCGCCGGTCATTGTCAGTTACTGCCGCCATTGTCGTCAAGGCTTTTTGCGCCACAGCACTTTTTGTATTTTTTGCCGCTGCCGCAGGGACAGGGCGCGTTGCGATCTATCCGCTCGGCGGGGTGGGTCGGCAGGGGGGATGAGCCTTTGTCTTTTTCCGCACTGCGACCAAGGCGCATGTTTTTTATCATCTCCGGGGTGATAACTATGACCTCCGGTATGCGCTCGGTCAGCATCTCGCGTGCAGTCTTATCGCGTATCTCGGTTATAAGATCACCAAACATATTCGAGCCGAGCAGCTTGTACTCAGTAAGCGGATCCTTGTGTGCGTAGGATTGCAGGCGCACGTTTTGCTTTAGATTTTCCATATCATCGATGTGATCGAGCCACATCTCGTCCATGTTATGAAGCAGTGTCGTCCGCTCAAAGCGGTGGAAGCGCTCGTATCCCGCATCCGCCTCACGCTTTCTGTAAAGCTCGTCGGCATTTTTGCAGAGCAGATCTGTAATATCATCGGGTCTTACTCTCGCCAGTGCCTCATCGGTGAACACAAGATCATCGTCATGGCAGACCCAGCCGAGATATTTGCGGCGCAGGCCGTCAATATCCCACTCACTGCGGTCAGCGGATGCGGTGGCATCCGCTACCGACTCGGCTATGGTGGAGGAGATCATCTCCTTTATCTTTGCCGAAAGATCGCCCTCATGGAGTATCTCATCTCTTTGCTGATATATCGATTTACGCTGTTCGTTTAGGATATCGTCATATTCAAGCACGCTCTTACGGATCTTAAAGTTGCGGCTCTCTATCCTTTTTTGGGCGCTCTCGATCACGCTTGAGAAGAGCTTTATATTTTGCGACATATCACCGCTCTCATCGGTAAGGTTTGTTGCAAATGAAGAAAGCTTTTGCAGGCGCGCGGGATCCGCGAAAAGGCGCATAAGATCATCCTGAAGCGAGATAAAGAAGGTAGACTCTCCCGGGTCGCCTTGACGTCCCGAACGACCGCGCAGCTGGTTATCTATACGGCGGCTCTCATGCCGCTCGGAGCCGATGATATAAAGACCGCCGGATGCCACCACCCTCTCGCGGTTGGGCTTTATCTCCTCTTTATACTTTTCGTAGTACATTCTGAATGTATTACGTGCATTTTTGATATCCGGATCGCTCGTGGGGGCAGTACCTGTGGAGAGTGCGATAAGCTCCGGGCGAAGCCCCATGCGGGTCATCTCCTGCTTTGCCATATGCTCCGGGTTGCCGCCAAGCATGATATCGGTACCGCGGCCCGCCATGTTCGTGGCGATAGTCACGGCACCCGCACGACCGGCTTCGGCTATGATATCAGCCTCACGCTCATGATTTTTTGCATTAAGCACATTATGCTTGATGCCACGTGCTTTAAGCATTTTTGAGAGCATTTCGGATTTTTCAACCGATGCCGTACCGACAAGCACCGGCTGCTCGCGCTCGCGGCATTCCTCCACCAGTTCGATCACCGCGCGGAACTTAGCCGCCTCATCGGTAAAGATACGGTCGGGGTGATCGTTGCGGATCATCGGCTTGTTGGTGGGGACTTCAACAACGTCAAGCCCGTATATTTCTCTGAATTCTTCCTCCTCGGTCATGGCGGTTCCCGTCATGCCAGAAAGCTTATGGTACATACGGAAATAGTTTTGAATGGTCACTGTAGCAGTTACCTTCATCTCCGACTGCACGTTCACTCGTTCCTTGGCCTCAAGTGCCTGATGCAGACCGTCCTGATAACGTCTGCCGGGCATGAGACGGCCGGTAAAGGAGTCAACAATAATTATTTCGCCGTCCTTGACAACATAGTCGATATCCCTCTTTTTTACACCGTACGCGTGGATAGACTGGTTTACATTATGGGCTATGCTGGCGTTTTCCGGGTCATTGAGGTTCTCAATGCCGAAAAATTCCTCGATCTTTTTAACTCCTCGCGGTGTCAGTACCGCGTTTGAGTGCTTCTCGTCAACGATGTAATCAAAATTTTCGTCATCTGTCTCAAGCTTTGTATCTATTTCCTTGATGACCTTTTTTGAGAGCTTTCTCACCGCCGCATCGCATCGCTCATATATATCAGTTGATTTTCCGCTCATACCCGAGATGATGAGAGGCGTGCGAGCCTCATCGATAAGGATGGAGTCTACCTCATCGATGATAGCAAAATTGTGTCCGCGCTGCATCTGCCTATCAAGGCTCGTTTGCAGATTATCGCGCAGATAGTCAAAACCAAACTCGTTGTTCGTTCCGTAGGTGATATCTGCAGCATAGTTGCGGCGCTTTTCATCGGCTGACATATCCTTGGTGATAACACCTGTGCGGAGACCGAGATACTCATATATCCTGCCCATCTCTCCCGCATCGCGCACGGCCAGGTAATCGTTTACCGTAACGATGTGCACACCGCGACCGGTGAGCGCGTTAAGATACGCCGGCATGGTGGCAACAAGAGTCTTACCCTCGCCCGTCTTCATTTCGGCTATTCTGCCCTGATGCAGCAATATACCGCCTATGACCTGGACGCGGAAAGGACGTTTGCCAAGCACTCTGTCTGCAGCCTCACGCACTGCGGCAAAGGCCTCCGGCAAAAGCCCCTCAAGTGATTCTCCCGCATCAAGTCGAGCGCGAAAAGCGGGTGTTACCGAGCGAAGTTCCTCCTCGCTCATGGCACGGTATTTATCCGAGAGAGCATCAACGGCATCCGCCGCGCTCTTGATCTTTTTCAGCTGTCTTTTGCTGTAGTCACCAAACAAAAGTGTTTCTATCTTCATTGAAAGTTGATTCCCCATTCCGCCGCCGAGAGACGGCAAAAATATTGTTTTAATTACGTCAGAGTAACGGTTATTATAATCTATTCTATTATACTATATTCTAAAGATAAAAACCATACTAAAATGTAAATTTTACTCGCAAAGGCCGCTGATACTTGAAAAAAAGACGTTTGTGCGGTATAATAGGCTGTAAAATATATAACTATAAAACCCACGGAGCGCGACCACACGCGACTTTCCGGGGCATGGGACAGAATATCATGAAAACAGTATTGCTCGGCATGAGCGGCGGGGTGGATAGCACAGTTTCCGCCATGCTGCTTGTACGTGCCGGCTACAGCGTTACCGGCATCACTTTTATTATGACAGATCAAATGCTACCCTCCTGCGGCAGCGCATCGGCCGCCGCTGCGGCCGCAAAGGTCTCCGCAGAGATAGGCATTCCACACATAACGCTTGATATACGCGACAGATTCAAGCAGCGGGTAATAGATAATTTTACAAGTGTGTACCTTGGCGGCGGAACACCAAACCCCTGTGTTGAATGTAACCGCCACATAAAATTCCCGGAGATGCTTGCCTACGCCGACTCGCACGGCATTGATATGATCGCCACAGGTCACTATGCATCGATCAGCCATGATTCAAACGGGTATCATCTTATCACCCCCACCGATACAGCAAAGGATCAAACGTATTTTCTTTACACGCTTGATCAAGCGACCCTCTCGCGGCTCATCTTCCCTCTTGCGGGTCTTAAGAAAAGTGAGGTGCGCGGGCTCGCCGCCTCGGATCACTCCTCCGCCGCCGAAAAAAAGGACAGTCAAGATATATGCTTTATACCGGACGGCGACTACAAAGCCTTTGCAGCGCGCGAGGTTGGCACGCTTCCGCCTCCCGGCGACTTTGTAGATACAGACGGTCGCGTGCTCGGCAGGCACACCGGCATACAAAACTATACGCCCGGACAGCGGCGCGGACTGGGGATATCTGCAGACCGTCCGCTTTACGTGTGCAGCATAGATGCGGTCGCTAACCGCGTTATACTGTCCGGTGAGGATATGCTTTATCGCTCGTCGATAATGATAAAACAAGCAACCTTTATTTCAGGCAAGTTACCAACCGAGCCGTTCTGTGCACAGGTCAGCACCCGCTACACAAAACGCCGCTCGCAGGCCACCGTCAGACCGATAGACATTGCGGCAGGGATATACAAAATAGACTTTACGCTCCCCGAGCGCGCGCCCGCCCCAGGACAATCTGCCGTCTTTTACAACGACGGAGAGCTTTTGGGCGGCGGTATTATCATCCGAGATGATGAGATCACGGGCTGATTACAAATAAAAAATATAATAAAAACTCGATCCGGATGTCGCGCGCGGCATCCGGATCGATAATTTTATTATGTTGGATATTTGTCTTTATAGCTTACGATACGGGAACGACCTGCTCTTCGGTCACGAGCTTATAAACGACCTTATCACCGTTTGCAACGGTAAGTGTCAGGGATGTGGCATCCTCCGGCTTTGTGCCGTTGAGAGTCCAATCAAAGTGGGTGTTCTTAAAGGTCTTTGTTTCCTCGTTGCTGGATACGTTCTCGCTCTTTTGAGCCAGAGTTTCGCCCTCAAAGGTGATGGAGTCAACAGAACCATCGGCAAGAGCCTTATATGTAGCCTCACGAGCGGTTATGAGAGCAATGAGGGTATCATTGACTGTGCTTCCCGCGTTCACCTGAAGCTCGGTCGCCTTAAGGAAGAGCGCCTCGGCTCCATCACTGTCGGTGTAATACACCTCAACGGATACGGTGATCTTATCACCATCATTGCCGGGCTGATCACCATTGTCGCAGGAGATGCAGACCGCCGAGAGGGCGAGGAGCATGAGAGATGCGAGTAAAAGAGAAATAATTTTTTTAGCTTTCATTTTAAAAAATACCATGCCTTTCTTGTCCGCCTTTCAGCGCGGATCAACATGAATAGATTATACAATACAATCGCGGTTTTGTCAATAGGATTAGTGCAGATTTTATCGTTTTGCTGAAAAATGATGTATCCTTTGCTTGTATCCTCACCTCGTCGACAGCACAAGCCGCTAACGCGCTCATGCTGTTGACGTTTTTGAATGGTATGGGACTAACAATGTCTTTTTGGGGCTACCAAAGCTTGCGCACAGTGTTTAGGTAAAGTCACCGAAAATGCGACGGCGCAGATCAAATATATCATTCTCTCCAAATCCGCCGGGCAGCCACACGAGCGTGGTCGTCTCCGCGGGCTCTGTTACCTCCGGGACGACTATGCCCGATCCCGGTCGGTGGTTGGCATCGATTATCCAGGATGTAGCATCGCCATGCTCTGTGCATGCTCTGTTATACGGCATTCCGCTGCCCGAATGCTTACCGTAAAATCTGTCGTTACCGGAAAGCGATTGATAATAAGGATAATATGCATTTGAATACGGTACTATGCCCTCTGCATTCTGCACATAGGTATATTGGGTATCATTTACATATACCTCGATCGGGAAATTACGATCAACGAGCAGCAGCGGCTTTTGAATGAGATTTTCGGTCGGGCACTTATCGCATGCTACGCCGCCCGTGACATCATCAAATATCACCCACACATGACGGTCACAAGAGGTCGTGGGCTGTGTTCCGCGCAAGAAGTACCCTGTTTCCGCCGAGTTACCGCGCGGGTCTGCCTCGCAGGCATCAGTCATCAGCTTGCCGGAATACTTGCAGTAGGTGCATTTTACAACATCATCCGATACGGTAAAGGTCTTAAGCTCATCATTACCGTCGGCCACCGACTCAAATATCGGTTCGTGTATCTCGGTCATCATGGTGTTCCACACGATACCGGAGGGGTTATCACCGGGTATTGCCTTGGGATACTCATATCCATACCACACACCGCAGATATAATACGGTGAATAGCCAATAAACCATCTATCATAGTTATCGCCCGCCGAACCTGTTTTTGCGGCAAGCTCTATCTTTGAATCAAGCTTAATATATCCGCTGTGCGCCACGACCGTTTGCATGAGCTTTGTCATGATGGATGCGGTAGACTCGCTGAGAGCCACGGTTCCCTTATAGTCGTTTTGAAGGATCGTGTTGCCCTCGCTATCCAGCACCTTAAGATAGGAATTTGATTCATTATAAACACCGTTATTGGCAAAAACGGAATATGCCGCCGTCATCTCGCGCACTGTAAGACCGTAGTTCAGCTGACCGAGTGCCAATGCCGCGTAGCCTTTATCCGTCAGAGTATTGCCGCTTTCAAGCGTCATAGACTCTATAAGATTATCAAGTCCCAGTGTATTGCGGCAGAACTTAAAGGAATAGTCAAGCCCCACGAGATCCAACACTTTGAGGGATACGGTATTTAGTGAATTCTCTACCGCATACTTGATATTTGTAAGACCGCGGTAGTAATAATCAAAGTTTTTAGGCCAGGCGGTACCCGCCTCTTTATCAAAGGTGAAGGGGGTATCATCAAAAACAGATGCGTAGGTGATAAGCCCGCGCTCGATCGCCGGGGCGTACACAGCCAGCGGCTTTATTGACGATCCCGGCGAGCGTTTGGTAGTTGTGGCGTAGTTTTGTATTCTGTTTGCCGTCTTCTCTCCTCTTGCCCCCACAACACCAAGTATATCACCGGTCTCGGGATCTATCACGATCGCCGAGGACTGCGCGGGGAGGATGGAATCGCTGTCCGGAAAATTGCCATCATCAAGATAGGTCTCCTCAAGGATCGTTTGGATGCGGTCATCCACCAAAAGATAAATGTTCCAGCCGCTGTTATACACCTTAAGTGCCGCTATCTCGCGCGAGACCTCATACTGCTTGCTGTAATCTGTAATGATATCCTCTATTGCCATATCGGTATACCAAGAGTTGATGTTTATCTCTCTCGTGTCATCCCGGACGTTAAGGACCAGCTCCTTGCCGTATGCCTCGTCATACTCGCGCTTATTGATAAGCCCCTGCTCAAGCATAAGATCAAGCACGGTGTTGCGCCGCTCAAGGTTATCCTCCGGATGAGTAATGGGATTGTACTTTGAGGGGTTTTTGGTAATGGATGCGATGGCGGCGCACTCGATAAGCGTCAGCTCGCTTACATCCTTATCAAAATACTTATTTGCCGCTGCCTGCACGCCGTAACAGCCGGAGCCGAGATTTATGATGTTAAGATACAGCTCCAGTATCTCCTCTTTTTCCATCTTCTTTTCAAGATCGAGCGCCCAAAGGATCTCCTGTATCTTACGCTGTATCTTGTAGGAATCATCTCCGCTCACGTTTTTTATAAGCTGTTGGGTAAGAGTTGAACCGCCATAGTTTGAGCTGTCAAAGCCGAGAAAAAAGTTTGCGCCCGCCTTGACAGTCCTTAGCCAGTCCACACCATCATGAGTCATAAAACGCTTATCCTCAACGGCAATGAATGCATTTTGCAGGTTTGCGGGGATCTTATCATACTCTGTAAAGATACTGTTTTTAGGACCGTACAACCGCTCGCTTTCAAGCTCCACGGCCTCGCCTACGCGATTGGCGCGGTCGGTGAACTCATATCTGTAAACACGAGTGGTAGTGGAAGTGTTAAAATCAAGCTTGTATTTTGATATATCCACCTCGGTCTCAACATAGTTCTTTATATAGATAGTAAATGCGCAAACGACTATGATACCGGTAAGTGCGCAAATGATAAGAAAGGTTACAAGCACGTTTAAAAAGCCGCGAAAAAAGATCCCGGCGCCGTGCCAGGCTATCTTGCATGCTTTTTTTATCTCTTCGTACCAGTTAATTTTTTTTTGCATTCTTTGACCTTTCCTGTTTGGTTTTTTATTACCGCGGCTCGCTTGCCGCACGCTTTTGTTTATCGTCTGACTTATTTTATCATTATTTTAGCACTCTTATTTGAATACACTATGAATTTAGGACAATAATAATTGAAAAACAAACAAAAGGATGTATGAGAAAATGAAGATCAAGTTATTGTGGACCGTGACAGCGGCGGCTGTGCTGTCCCTTGCGCTCTCCACCGTCGCCGTGGTCCTGTGTACCAGAGCGTATATAAACGCCGCGAAAGGCACAGGCGAGCACGCCGTGGGGAGACCGACCGACTCATCCGCCTCCCCCGCCGCAGGTGATAGTCAAACTGCCGCCAGCATCCTCGGGGATAAAGACAGCTACGACTCCACCGCCGCGGCCGCAGATGTTTTTGCATTTCACGGCAATGATGATGCGATACTTTTGATCTACAACGATGAGGGCGGCGAACTTACTGCCATCGATCGAACGGGCGGTGTGGTATATTCTGCCCCGTTTGACCTCGGTATACTCAGCGCCGATGAGGCGGAGCTTTTACGGGCGGGAGTGAGCCTTCGGGACTCATCGGCGCTGGCGGCGGCCATCGAGGATCTTACAAGCTGATCCTCTGTCCCCCCGCCGGCGTTGACACGCTCAGCTGTTCAGTCGTTCAACGCAGTGCTATATTTTCATCTCCCGCCAAAAGGCGAAGCTCACGCAAAAGCCCGCTCGCGCTTGATATATCCGCGCCGATGGTGCTGTCCTCGTACTCGGAAACGTCGGAATAATAAAACACAGTCCTCAGTGTACCGTCAAATATTCCAATCATGTTAAGGCACTTTTTATACACCGCGCTGTCCTTTGACGGAACACGAATATACAAAACGCTTGGCTGCTTTTTGGGGGACACTGCAGCGACGGGTCGCGGCGTATCGCGGCGGCTGTCGTTTGCGTTTTCACTCTCTACCGTACCGCGCGCTCTGTCGCGTGCCGATCTTTCCGCCGTATATCTTTCGTTCGGAACAAGCGGTGCTATGTGATTTAGTATCAGCCTGCATTCAAAGCCGTCTCTGCCGTCTCGCAATGAGACAGTTCCGCGGACGTACACCGCCTCGCCCTCTCTTATAATGCCGCTGTATTTATCATAGCTTTTGGCAAAGGCTATGACCTCTATTCTTCCCATGCTGTCATCAAGCACAAAAAAAGCCATAACATCGCCGTTTTTTGTGGTCTTGCGGGTAACATCGGCTATCATGCCGACGGCAAGTATCTGCTTTTTATCAAACGACATAAGATCCGTGCCGTCATCGTGAACACCATCGCCCTCATTCACCATCGCAAGCTCGCCGAGCGAGAGCGGAGACAGTGCCTCAATATTTTTTGAATATCCGTCAAGCACATGCCCGGAAAAGCAGATCCCGGTGCTCTCCTTTTCATACTCAAGCAGCTCGCGCAGTGGGTATTCCGGTATTTCGTGATACACGCAAAGCCCGCCCGAGCTGTTGTCGGATGATACCGAGAACATATCGAGCTGTCCCTCAAGATTCTTTCGGCTCCTGTCCGTCAGCGCGGTTATCGCCGCGGGCAGTGCTTCGATCATTTGAGAGCGATGCCGCCCAAAGCTGTCAAAGGCGCCGGCCTTTATAAGCGTTTCTATCATTCTGCGATTCAGCTCTCCGTCACTCATGCGAGTGAGAAAATCATCCATATCGCAAAACCTGCCGCGGCGTTCCCGCTCGCGCACTATCTTTTCGATAAACTGACCGCCAACATTCTTGACACCGAGCAGACCAAAGCTTATATCATTACCGACAACATGAAAATCCGCATATCCGCAATTAACATCAGGCGGCAGAACGCGTATGCCAAGCTTTGCTGCCTCCCTTATATACTGCGCGGTCTTCACCTGATCGCCGGGGACGGAGCTGAGCAATGCGGCAAGATATTGGCGCGGATAGTGCGCCTTTAGATATGCCGTACGGAAGGATATCTGCGCATATGCCGCCGCGTGACTCTTGTTGAAGGCATAGCCTGCAAATGCGGCCATATCGTCAAACAGCTCCTCGGCTGCCCTCTCCTCCATGCCGCGCGATACAGCACCGCGCACAAACTCACCGCGCTCCGCCTCAAGTGCCTCCGCTTTTTTCTTTGACATGGCACGCCGCACAACATCGGCACGACCGAGTGTGTACCCTGCCATGATCCTGAATATGCTCATTACCTGCTCTTGATACACGATACAGCCGTAGGTCTCGGACAGCACCGGACGTAAAAGCTCGGATGGGTAGCTGACTGATTCCGGAGCGTTTTTGCCCGCGATATACTTAGGGATGGAGTCCATCGGCCCGGGTCTGAAAAGTGCTATCGCCGCTAATATATCATCTATATTTTGCGGTCGCAGCTCAGTAAGCATTGAACGCATACCGGGGGATTCAAGCTGAAAAACGCCCAGTGTTTGCCCGCGGGATATCAGCGCATATACGCCGCTGTCCGAAAGATCCAACCGCTCGATATCAAAATCCGGCTCGCACTCTCGAATGGCACGGACTGCATTTTCAATGATAGTAAGATAGCGAAGTGCCAAAAAGTCAAACTTCAGGAGACCAAGAGCTGCAACGGTATCCATATCATACTGCGATATCACCGCACCGTTGCTGACGGACAGCGGCAGATACTCGGTTATCGGTTCCTCTGTTATCACAACGCCCGCCGCATGCACCGAGATATTGCGCGGCATGCCCTCAAGAGCTGTTGCCGTGTCTATAAGCTCACGTATGCGCGGCGACGAATCGTATATCTCGCGCAGCTCTCGATCCTCCATGGCCGAGTCAAGTTTTACGCCGATCTCACGCGGCACGAGCTTGGCAACAGCATCTACCTCGGCATACGGTATGCCCATAACTCTGCCTACATCTCTAATGACTGCACGCGCGGCCATGGTTCCAAAGGTGATTATCTGCGAGACGTGGTCATCACCGTAGCGTTCCTTAACGTACTCAAGCACTTCATCGCGCCGTTCGTAGCAAAAATCTATATCGATATCCGGCATGCTGACACGTTCGGGGTTTAAAAATCGCTCAAAAAGCAGATCATATCGCAAAGGGTCGATACCGGTTATCCCCGTAAGATAGGCAACAAGACTTCCCGCTCCCGATCCACGCCCCGGACCTACCGGGATACTGCTTTTTTTGGCGTAGCCTACATAGTCCGAGACAATGAGAAAATAATCGGAGTAGCCCATGTCGGAGATAACGGACAGCTCATATTCAAGCCGTTCTCGATACTCACGTGTCTCATGCCCCGGTGATGGCAGGTCGCCGCGCTCTGTAAGTGCCGAAAGTCCGTGCTCGGCAAGCTCACGCAGTTCCCTGTCCGCCGCAACGGATGCGCTCTTTTTGAGGCTTTTTTCGGTCTCGGATGCTTCGGGATCTGCAGACTCCTCTGCGCACCATGACGAACCGAGCGCCGCCGCAGTTTTTGAATGGTAGGACGGCAAAAGAATCTTGCCGAATGTAAAATCAAAATTGCAACGCTCGGCTATGCTCACAGTGTTCTCGATAGCTCCCTCGAATGAGCCGAACAGCGCACGCATCTCATCGGTGGATTTATAATAAAACTCATCCGTCTCAAATCCCGCAGGTAGGCCCTCGCTTATGGTACGGTTAGTCTGTATGCACATAAGTATCGCCTGTGTTGATGCATCTGTGCGATTGATATAATGCACATCGTTTGTCGCTGCCATGCCTATATCACATTCCCGCGCTATACGCGCAAGCGTGGGCAGGATCTGCCGCTCCTCGGCGATACCGTGATTTTGCAGTTCAATAAAAAAGTTATCCTTACCGAATATTTTTTTATATTTTTCGGCCGAACGGCGTGCACCGTCAAGGTCGCCGCCAACGATCTTTGCGGGTATCTCCCCCGCAAGACATGCCGAAAGTGCTATAATACCCTCATGATATTGCAAAAGCAGCTCGTCATCCACCCGCGGGCGCGAATAAAAGCCCTCCGTAAATCCGCGGGACACGAGCTTTATGAGATTTTTATAGCCCTTTTCATTTTCGCACAGCAGCACCATGTGATGAGCGGCATTATCTCGCCCGGGCAGTTTTTCATATCTGGATCGTGGTGCAACATAGACCTCACAGCCAATGATGGGCTTGATGCCGCTATCGCGGCAGGCACGATAAAAGGCCACCGCGCCGTACATGGCGCCGTGATCTGTTAGTGCTACTGCTTTGTGTCCCGCACGCGCTGCGGCCTTTGGGATATCCGCTACGCGACATGCTCCGTCAAGCAGGCTGTATTCGCTGTGCAGATGCAGGTGAACGAAATCACTCATGGTGTTCTCCACATTTTTTATGTTTCGATATATTTCGATCAGCAACGGATGATGCATGTTTTCCCATCCGATCTCCCATCAGAAATATAAATATCTTATTATCATGTTTCCCGCCAAAAGGATCGTCACGCGGTCATTTTTTGAGCTTTGCGGCTGCATCGCAGATCCGCCTGAGCCTATGATCCACCCCGGATTTTGATATCCTCTGCGGGTGCTTGGATGCAAGCTCCGCTATCGAGCATTCGGGTTCGCTCTCTCGGAGCACGGCCGTCTCTCGCAAATCATCCGGGAGCAGATCAAACGCCCCCGCCGCACGAAGCGCGGCTATCGCCTCAAGCTGTACGGCCGATGCACCGACCGCGCGGCTGATATTTTTGACCTCGCAATTAGATGCCCTGTTTATATTACCGCGAAACTCACGAAGCAGGTCGCCTTGTATCAGCTCCATGGCCGCCATCGGCGCACCGGCTGAGGATAATATATCCTGTAACTCCGCGCTCTTTTTAAATATAAGCGAACATTTGCCGGATCGCTCTGAATGCCCGGGCTTTGAATGATCCTTTGCAAACAGCGCCGTCAACTTTTCGGCGCGCACATGGTCGTTTACATCAAGCTCCATGCGCACCGTCTTTTGCGGATCCGAGCAACGCGCCGAGGATAGCAAGACCCCGGCGATGAATGCGTTTTTACAATCATCACATTTTAATTCGGGTATTACAGGCTCGCCGTTCGTATGATCACTCTCGAACGGCTCCGAGAGGCGGTAAAGATACGACGCCAGTCGGCGCGATTCAAATTCAAATACAGATATATGCCTGCCGTAGCAGACCTCGCCGCGTGCCTGCGGCTCTCTGCCATACTGTTCTGTGAGCAGTTTTTTTACGATATCTGCAACTGCATCGTTTTTTACGCGACACATGACCACGCCCTCTATCCCACACTCGGCGTTTATCAGCAAGCCGTGCAGATAGCTGCGCCTACAGCAAGCATGCCTCGGGAGCGCCTCGATAAGCTCCGCTCTTAATATATCCCCAAAGCTCATTGCGATACCGGTATGCGGCACACCTCGCACTGAAGCGAGATGCCGTAATTTTCAAATATTACTCTTTGAATGTGCGCAATAAGTGCATTGACATCAGCGGATGTTGCACCGCCGACATTGATTATAAATCCCGCGTGCTTTTCGGATACCTGCGCACCGCCTATCCTGTATCCCTTAAGCCCCGAATCCTCGATGAGCTTGCCTGTGTAGACCGTCGGCGCACTGCGCTTAAACACGCTGCCAGCGCTTGGATATTCAAGCGGCTGTTTTTCGACACGGCGGGACATGTAATCATTCATTTTTTCAGATATCTTACTTTGATCACATTGCGTGAGCTTGAACCGCGCGGAGATGACGGTATATCTTTCGCCGTCCATGACTATGCTCTTTCTGTACCCAAACCGCATCTCGGAGGCAGGCAGGGTCACAGTCGTATCCTCGATGGCATCGTAAAGCGTTACGCTCTCGATGACGTCCGCCATCTCGCCGCCGTAAGCACCTGCGTTCATACACACAGCACCGCCCACACTGCCGGGAATGCCGTATGCAAACTCAAGCCCGCCAAGTCCCGCATTTCGCGCCTCTATGGCAACCGAAAGCAGCGTGGCACCGGCGGATGCGGTCAGAATATCACCCTCGATAGACTTTCCCCGCAGTTTCTTTGTAAATATGACCGCACCGCGAAAGCCTGCATCGTCAAATAATACGTTTGAACCGTTGCCGAGTACGAGCCGCCGCACACTAAGCTCAGCCGCCGTATGAAGCGCCGCCACAAGCTCCCCGGCGGTCTTCGGAAACACGCCAATATCCGCCGCACCGCCTATTTTAAAGCTTGAATGAGCGGACAGCGGCTCGGCGATCTTTAGCTCTATCCCGAGCCCCGCCAATTTTTCGGCATAGGCAGATAGATTATTTTCGCTCTCACCGCCACCCGCATCCTTTGACTGAGGCACATACTCGACACCGAGTATACCGTAAAGCTCGCAAAGATCGTGTATAACATATGTGGGCTTTATATTATCCGGCAGCGCCTTGTGTGTGGGATCGTACCAGCAGGTATCTATCCCCACACCGATGCCGCCGGCGATATCCGATGTCAGCGAGTCACCTATCACCAGTGCCGCCGATCTGTCAAAATCGGGGATCGACCGCTCAACATGTTCAAAAAACGCCGCCGACGGCTTTTCGTGCCCCACATCCTCGGAAATAAAGGAGCGTTCTATATACCTTTGTATCGGGGATGCACTCATTCTTTTGGTCTGTATGCTTTTGATACCGTTAGTTATAACAAACAGACGGAAGCCCGCTGCCGTAAGATCGCGACAAAGAGCATCGGCGCCGCTGATTATATAAGACTGCTCTGCAAGTCTATCTGTATATTCAACTGCCATTTTGTGTGGGTCTGCCGGGAGCGAATATTCCTCGGCAAACAATTCAAAGCGGCGGACTCTCAGCGTCTGCTTTTCTATTCCTCCGCGTTCAAGCAGCTTCCAAAGCGAATCGTTTATTCTGCTGTATCCGGTTATCAGCTCATCCGTGGGTTCGATGGAATATCTTTTGAGTGTCTCGGTAAGTGCTTGCCGCTCCGAGCGCTTAAAATCAAGCAGTGTATCATCGGCATCAAAAAGAAGATATTTGTATTTCATCACGGCATCCTCTCAAAAATCGTTATGGTCGTTTCATTCTCTACTATTATACACCAACACGCCATGTTTTTCAACCGTTTTTTGCCTTGTTTTGCGAATAATCGGCGCAAGTATGCATCGGGGTATTGCTTTTTGTCGTACTTTGTAGTATAATATATTATATATATTCTTCGATATGTATTTGAGGTATAAAATGACGATAGGAGTGACAGGACCCAGCGGTGCGGGAAAATCTTTTTTTTGCTCACTGCTGGCTGCGCGCGGCTTTTGCGTGCTTGATTGTGACAAGATATATCACGATATGATATCAGCACCCGGCGACTGCACGCGCGAGCTTGCCGCAAGCTTTGGCAACCGAGTATTGCTTTCCGGTGGCGGTATCGACAGATCAGCGCTGTCCGATATCGTTTTTTCGGATCCAGCGGCACTGCAAAAGCTGGATCTTATCACGCACAAATATGTAAAAGCGGAGCTCTCGCGGTTGATCGAGCTTTCGGATGCTCCAACGGTGATCGATGCACCACAGCTTTTTGAGGCAGAATGCAACTCGCTATGCGAGGCAACGATAGGCATTCTGGCCGCAGGAGATGAACGCGCGGCAAGACTTTACGAAAGGGACGGCGCGCGGCGCACCCGCGCACAGCTTGATGCCCGCATAAATGCCTCGCTGCCCGACAGTTTTTATCTGGAACGCTGTACGCATATTTTTAGAAATGATCATGACGCAGCTGCACTTTGTGCATTTGCCGACAGGATAGCCGAGCTTTACGGTCCGAATGCGGAGCGGGAATCGTGCCGGACATTGCAAAAAGCAGAGGAGCTGATGAAAAAATGAGATCTGCCATCAAGCGAACGCTGACTATACTTATCATCGCCGCGCTTTCGATATTTTGCGGCGTGACATACGATCGTATTTGCGACAAAGCCGAGCGGGCCAAATACCCGCGCGAATATACAACATCCGTTATGCAGCATTCGGCGGATCTCGGCATTCCCGCAAATATAATATATGCAACGATCAAGGTCGAGAGCGATTTTCGATCCGACCTAAAAACCGACACCGACGGAGCATCAAGGATAGGGCTGATGCAGCTTTCCGCCGAGGACTATGAGATCTACGGAGGAAAGCTTGGAATAAACACCGACCCCGGACTGCTTTACGAGCCGGAGACCAACCTCAGGATAGGCTGTTATCGTATATACTCACTTTATAAGAAATATACCGATTGGAAATGCGTTTTTGCCGCCATGCGAGCAGGTGAAGGTACGGTCGATGGGTGGCTTTGCGACAGCACTCTCACAGACGACAGCGGCAAGCTTAAGACCATCCCCGATACGACCGTGGCCGAATACGTGGCAACAATGGAAGCGACAATAGCAGAGTATGATAAGCTTTACGGCTGATCCCGGCTTTTTGACAGCGATGACAACAATAACGAAAAAAAGATAAATCGAAACCACGAAAGGATAATAATGCTATGATGAACACAAACGAAAAAGAAGTAAACGAGGCTACCCCGAAAACAGCCGCCGAGCAGGCACGTGAGCTTGCTTACACCAAAAAAACGGTATATCAGCTCAAGGATGCTGCCGCTGTAGACTCCGCATACGAATATGCACGCGGATATATGAAGTTTCTTGACGATGCAAAGACCGAGCGCGAGGCGGTAACGGCAGGCATTGAGCTTGCACGTGCCGAGGGTTTTATCCCCTACGAATTCGGAGATAAGATAGAGGTCGGCGGCAAGTATTACTACAACAACCGCGGCAAAAATCTTTTCCTGTTTTACATTGGAACAGACGATCTTAAAAACGGCATGCGGATATCGGCCGCGCATATCGATTCCCCGCGCATCGACCTCAAGCAGGTCCCGCTTTATGAGGATTCCGGCATGAGCTTCCTCAAGACCCACTACTACGGCGGCATTCGCAAGTACCAGTGGGTAGCAACTCCTTTGGCACTTCACGGTGTAGTTGTAAAAAAGGACGGCAGTGTTGTGAATGTTACGATCGGCGAGGAGGAGAGCGACCCTGTACTTTACATCAACGATCTTCTTCCTCACCTCGGCCACGGTGATGATACAAAGCCCCTCGGCTCTGCCATTCCGGGTGAAAAACTAAATCTTCTTGTCGGCAGTCGCCCTATCGACGATGTATCCGACGGAATAAAGCTCAACGTTTTGCGAATACTCAATGAGAAATTCGGCATTGAGGAAGCTGATCTGCTCTCAGCCGAGCTTTGCGCCGTTCCGCTTGGTCGTGCACGCGATGCGGGTCTCGACCGCTCGATGATCTGCGGCTACGGTCACGATGACAGAGTTTGCTCCTACCCCGCTCTTACCGCTATGTTTGAGGCCGTGGGCGGCAAAAACTCACTGCTTTGCATACTCGCCGACAAGGAAGAGGTGGGCAGTGACGGCAACACAGGCATGCAGTGCGAGCTTATGCTTGATCTTATCGATGCCATAGCGGCATCCGCAGGTGTATCACCCGCAGTTGTCAGAATGAACTCAAAATGCCTATCCGCCGATGTTTCTGCTGCATTTGACCCCAACTTTGGCGATGTGTTTGAAAAGCGCAACTCATCACTTCTCTCCTGCGGTGTAGTACTTACCAAGTACACCGGCGCACGCGGAAAAAGCGGCACCAGCGATGCCTCTGCCGAGTATATCGGCTGGCTGCGCGGGATCATGGAGCGCGATTCGGTAGTTTGGCAGGCGGGCGAGCTTGGTAAGGTCGATGCAGGCGGAGGAGGAACTGTTGCAAAGTTCATTGCAAAGCACAACATTGAGGTGGTTGACCTGGGCGTGCCGGTAATTTCAATGCACGCGCCCTACGAGATCATATCCAAGGTCGATCTTTACGAGGCGCACCGCGCCTTTGCCGCATTCAACAAATATTGATCTATGCCGGATCCGAATGCAATGTTGGGCAGGCTGCGCGAGACGGATAAAAGATACCGCGAGCTTGAGGCCTTGCTTGAGCGCCCCGAGACCTTTGCGGATATACCCCTTTATACGGAAACGATGAAGGAATACCGCTCGCTGACACCTGTTGTGACCAAGTACCGTGAGTACGAGAGCAACCTTTCGGCACTCGGCGAGGCTGCGGAGCTTTCGCGCATCTCGGATGACCCCGAGATGCGTGCCTTGGCTGCCGAGGAAGCTGCGGCACTGCGCCCGATATGCGCAGCACTTGAGGAGGAGCTGACCGCAATGCTGCTGACGCGCGACCCGAACGATGACAGAAACGTTGTTGTTGAGATACGCGCAGGAGCAGGCGGCGAGGAGGCCTGCCTTTTTGCCGCAGTGCTTTACAGAATGTATTCTATGTACTGCGAGCGCGCTGGGTTTCGCTTATCTGTTGCCGACTCCAACGAAACAGGGCTGGGCGGTTTTCGCGCTTTGACCTTTACCGTAGAGGGTGACGGAGCATATTCGCGCTTTAAATTTGAATCCGGCGTGCATCGCGTACAGCGCGTTCCGCTTACCGAATCGCAGGGGCGCATACAGACCTCGACCGTAACGGTGGCTGTACTGCCCGAGGCGGATGAGGTGGATATAGAGATATTACCGCAGGACCTTGAATTTGAATCCTGCAAATCAAGCGGCGCGGGAGGTCAGCATATCAACAAGACCGAATCCGCCGTGCGCATAACACACAAGCCATCGGGCATAGTTGTGGAATGCCAAGAGGAGCGCTCTCAATTTAAGAACAAGGACAAGGCGCTAAAGCTCTTGCGCGCCAAGCTTTATGATATAAAGCAACGAGAGCAGAACGAAAGCATTGCCGCCACCCGCCGCTCACAGGTAGGCAGCGGCGACAGGAGCGAAAAGATACGCACCTATAACTATCCGCAAAACAGGGTAACAGACCACAGAATAGGGCTTACCCTGCACTCACTGGATTCATTTTTGGACGGCGATATAGGCGATATGGTGGATGCGCTCATTGCCGCGGATACCGCAAAAAAGCTCGCCGGGAGCTCATCCGACGAGCAATAACAGTAGCACCTATAAAAAACTGCTAATGTAAAAGCAAAGGAAACGGACGGCAGGCAAAACCAAAGGCAATGCCACGGCGGTCATGCAAGCCCAAAAGCTCACCCGCCGCCGTCCCCGATTTATGAAAATGTCAATTTCAACATCCCAAGCACAACAAAATATCAACACCACACACATAGATGTGGATCCCGATAATTTTGACCCATCGATACTACTGCCGGCCGCGCAGTCACTGCGCGCCGGCGGACTGGTGATATTCCCCACCGAGACGGTATACGGTCTTGGCGGAGATGCCACGAATGAGGGCTCGGCAAAAAAGATATATGCGGCCAAGGGGCGGCCATCGGACAACCCGCTGATAATCCATATCTCCGACCCCAAAAACGCAGAGCCTTATTGTGTAACAACAAAGCTCTACTACAAGCTGGCGGCAAGCTTTATGCCGGGGCCTTTGACCGTCATCATGCAGAAAAAGGATACCATCCCCTCCTGCGTAACGGGTGGGCTTGACTCGGTAGCCGTAAGATGCCCCGCGCACCCGGTTGCAAATGAGCTGATAAAGCTGGCGGGCATCCCCATTGCCGCGCCAAGCGCAAATCTTTCCGGTCGCCCGTCCCCCACCAAGGCCGAGCACGCCGCGCAGGATCTTGACGGCCGCGTTGACTTTATAATAGACGGCGGAGAGTGCCGCTACGGCGTTGAATCCACCATAGTTCGCATAGATGACGATGAATCCCTAACACTGCTTCGCCCGGGGGCTGTCACCTATGATGCACTCCGTTGCGTTGCCAAAAATGTATCGATAGCACCTGCTGTGACGGAAATGCTGGCAGCGAATGAGCGCCCGCTCTCTCCCGGTATGAAATACCGCCACTACGCGCCGTCAAAACCGCTGATACTTGTGAGGGGCTCGGAGGCCGCAAGGCTCCGCTTTTTCAGAGAAGCTCAGGCAAATGAGAACTGCTTGATCATATGCTATGACGAGCAAGCGCCGCTATTGACGGATGCAGACGGCAAGATCATAACGATCGGTGCGGGATATGATCTTGCAACACAGATGCACCGAATATTTGCCGCACTGCGCGAATCCGACGAGATAGATGCTGACGTTATATACGCCAACCTGCCTGACACCGACGGGCTCGGCCTTGCGCTTTACAATCGACTGATACGTGCCGCGGCACATACCGTAATAGATCTTGACAAGGCGTGAGAGTGTTTTTAGTTCTTAAATCAATAGCTCCCGCCAAATAAGTGCTAACAGCCATCTACTTTTGTAAGAAGAGATAACAATATAAACAGACATAGTAAAAACAAGGAGAGATCAGATCCCCGAATGGCAAGAAAAAAGAAAAATGATGCCTCTGAGCTGTTGCCTGCCGCCGAGGCTCCGATAACCGAGCAATATATTACCGAAACGATAGAAAAAAACTATATGCCGTATGTTATGAGCGTTATAGTTTCACGTGCGATACCCGCCATCGACGGCTTTAAGCCCGCGCACCGTAAGCTGCTTTATACGATGTATAAAATGGGACTTATGAGCGGACCGCGTTCAAAAAGCGCAAACGTTGTAGGCCAGACCATGCGCCTCAACCCTCACGGAGATGCGGCGATATATGACACGCTTGTAAGACTCACACGCGACAACGCCACGCTGCTTCACCCCTTTATAGATTCCAAGGGAGGCTTTGGTAAGCAGTACAGCTCCGGTCCTTACTCTGCGCCGCGTTACACTGAGGTAAGGCTTGAAAAATTTGCGGCGGAGATATTCTCCGGCATTGAAAAGAATGCCGTGGATATGGTGGACAACTATGACGGCACTATGAAAGAGCCGGCACTTATGCCAACCACCTTTCCCAACGTGCTCGTCACCCCCAACATGGGTATTGCGGTCGGTATGGCATCAAATATATGCTCCTTTAACCTCGCCGAGATATGCGACGGCACGATCGCTCTGCTCCGCAATCCTCGTACCGATACCGAGCGACTGCTTGACATAATAAAAGCACCGGATTTCTCCGGCGGCGGACTTATAGTCTACAATCGCGACAAGATGCGTGAGATCTTTGAGACCGGCTCCGGCTCGGTCAAGGTACGTTCGCGCTACACCTATGATCCCAAGGCAAACTGCATAGACATCTCGGAGATCCCCTACTCCACCACCATCGAGCAGATAATAAAGCAGACGACCGACCTCATCAAGGAGGGCAAGCTTAAGGAGATATCGGATATTCGAGACGAGATAGGTCTTTCCGGCTTTAGACTTACAATAGACATTCGCCGCGGAACGGATCCCGACCAACTCATGGCCAAGCTATTTAAGCTGACATCCCTTGAGGATTCATTTAAATGCAACTTCAATATCCTCATCGGCTCCGTACCGCGCCAGATGGGCGTGCGAGAGATACTTGAGGAATGGATAAAATTCCGCTCCGAATGCTACTCACGTGAGCTGCGCTTTGATCTTGAACGCAAAAAAGAACGACTGCACCTTTTGATCGGTCTTGGGCGCATATTGCTTGACATTGATAAAGCGATAAAGATCATTCGCGGAACGGAAAAGGATGCGGATGTTATCCCCAATCTTTGCTCAGGCTTTGGTATTGACGTTCCGCAGGCCGAGTTTATTGCGGATATAAAGCTTCGCCACCTGAACCGCGAGTATATTCTAAATCGCATAAAGGACATTGACGATCTGCAAAAGCAGATAGCCGAGCTGGAAGATATACTCTCCGATGAGCTTAAGCTTAAAAAACAGATAGCCGCACAGCTGGCGGATATAAAGAAAAAATACGGTCAGCCGAGACGCTCGGAACTGATCGAGGAGAGCGAGATAACGACTGCAGCACCGGTGGAGAATATTGAAAACTACCCCGCACACTTCTTCCTGACATCCGAGGGCTACTTTAAAAAGATAACAGCGCTATCCCTGCGCGGAAACGATGAGCACAGGTTTAAGGACGGCGACAGCATGATAGGTGAAGCGGAGGGCGACAACCTGACGGAGCTTTATTTCTTCACCGACCGCGCACAAGTATATCATGCCAGAGCCTGCGACTTTGAGACCTGCAAAGCATCGGCCATGGGAGAATTTTTGCCCGCAAAGCTCGGGTTTGACTCGGGCGAGAAGCCGATACTCATGAAGGTCGGTGCAGAATGGAGCGAGGATCGGCGCATGGTATTTATCTTTGAAAACGGCAAGGGAGTGCGCGTACCGCAGGCGGTATATCAGACCAAGGGCAACCGCCGCAAGCTGACGGGAGCTTACTCGCAGGCCTCCCCAATAGTAGGAATATTTGAGGAGGAGCGGCCGTTTGAGATATTACTGCTGACCAGCAACGATAAGGCGGCGGTCATATCCTCCTCCCTCATTCCCGAAAAAGCCACAAGGAGCGCCGGCGGCGTTCAGCTGGTAACGCTGAAGGGCGGCGCTACGCTTGCTGCGGCGTTAGATGACTTTAGTGACAGATTTGAAAGCACCAAGGGTTACAAAAAAATAAAGATCCCTGCCACACCGGTGCTGCTGGTGGAAAAGGATATTGAAAAGATGCAGATGAAACTTGATCTGTAAAGTCAAAATTGCCGCCGCGCCGCGGCGGAACGGAGATCACTACCAATGAAAAAAATACCCGAAAAAATCAAGAAAGTTGCGGCTCTTTTTATGGCGTTGGCACTCGCCTTTGCCACATCACTGGCCGTGTATGCCTCGCTGGTATACGACAGCGCAGTTGACCCGGTAGTTTCACTTTCAGGACTTGCGCAGTATGTTGAGGATTATGTATTGTCCCCGCTCTCAAATCGCATTGACGATCTCACCGCCAGAGTCAGCGCACTGGAGCTTGGCGGCGGTGGCGGCGGTGGCGGAGGAGGCATGAACTCCGAAGCCTATCAAGCAATAATGTCACGTATAGCCGCGCTCGAGGAGCAAGGCAAGTCCAAGGATGCAGAGATCGCGGCACTAAAAAACAAGCTGCAATCGCTTGAGAACGATCACGGCTCAAGACTCACCGAGATCGAGTCAAACTACTCGAATATATCAAAGCAGATAGATTCAATAAATGACTCGATAACCGGCATAAAGAGCAGTATTGAAACACTTCGCGCCGACAAGAACAGTCTTGAAAAGAACTTTTCCGACCTTTCAAACAAATACCTGAGCGTGACAAAGGAGATGAACTCGCTTCGTGCTTCTATCGACGCGCTGACAGGAGATAGCGGTGCGATCACAGATCTGCGCGCAAAATATGATGCGCTGAGGGAGACAATAGAGCAGCTCCAAACTAAGGCGGGCGTTATGTACAGACCTGTATTTGTTGATGCGGGACAAACGATACGCGCCAAAAACGCCGACGAGGGCGTGCTGGTGATAGTAAGATCCGGCTATGCCGTGATAGAATCCCCCTACAATACCTCCGGCACACTGCAGGGCGTGAACGATCTTACCACCGGCGAGGAGCTTTACAACGGTGCGGATGCGCCGCTGATGCACAACCTGCTGATCCCGCGCGGCGCAGAGGACGGCCGCGGTATTCGCATTGAGAGCTACGACGGTGCTTATGTTATGATAGGCGGCGAGTACATAATTGAAGATGCCCATGAATAAACGCAATAAAAGCGCAATAAGCTTAGACAGTGCGGGCACAGTAAAAAGAGGGGCCAAAGCAAACGGCAGGCGTTCCCTTTGCGGGGTACTGCTTGCAGCGCTTGTTGCTGCCATGCTGCTCAGCGGAGTCACACTGGTGATAAACGCATCGGCGGATGCCTCGGCACTCTCATCCTACACGATAAAATCGAACGTCAAGACCAGCCCCATGTATCTTGCCATTGGGCTAAGATACGGCGTTGACGCGCCGTTTTCCTGCTCTATGCTCTCCCCATACGGCTTTGTTGTGGGTGAGACCGAGATCACAAGAACGGACAGGAACTTTAAGCCTCTCTTTAAGCTCAACTCCGCCACAGTTCATGCCGTGTGCGACACGAACCTCAAGATCGGATACAACTCCTGCTCACAGGCCACGGAGGATAATGCCGACATAGGCGGATACCACGTTGAGATCGCCAATGCGGCCGATATCTGGGCGGATTTTGCATCCTACTCGGATCTTTTTGAAGCGATGTACGAGCAGTGCTTCCCTGCCTATATCAACGGCGAAAAGTGCATCCGCATAGGTGCCTTCCCCACCTATACAGCGGCGGGAGAGGCCGCGGCGACGATATCCTCGATCATGACCAACCGCACGGTGCGCATCGCATCGCCGTCCGCCACCGGTGTTTCGGTCCTCGACGACACGATGGAGAGCATACTTTTTGAATACGAGGGCGGCGACCATTTTTATCTCGGTTTTTCGGCATATCAACAGCCGGGGCGCGACCACGCATATATACAGGACGTTGCAACATCAACACTCTATGACGGACTGTTTTGCTTTAGGCATTTTATAGGGTCTGAATGTAACGGGCTTTTGCAAATAAACGTGGTCGAGCTCAACACATATGTTGAGGGCGTTCTCCCCAACGAGATATACACCAGTTGGGATATCGAAACGCAAAAAGCCTTTGCCATCACCGTAAGATCCTATTCGGTAAAGTGCGTGGGCAAGCATTATTCCTCCTACGGCTTTGATATGTGCAGTCTTTCGCACTGCGAAAACTACCGCGGGCGCAAGCTTATAACCTCACGCGTGACACAAGCAGTAAACGAAACACGCGACCAGATACTGACCTTCGGCTCGACCATAGTTGAGGGACTTTACTCCTCAAGCATCGGTGGCTGGTCGGTGGATCCCAAGTATGTTTGGGGCGGCACAACGGACAGCTACCTGCGAACACAGGCCACACCTTGGGAAAAATACTCGGAGTATGCATCAGGGCTTTGGTTTAACGAGGTTACGGCGGCGCAGCTCAAGACCGCCTGCCGCGAATACGGCGAGACACAGATCAATTCAAACATCTCACGTGTTGAGACCACCACGACCGGCGACTCCTCCCCTTATGTTTACAGCATAAAGCTTACAGATTCAAACGGAAACACCGCATCCGCTACCCGCTGTTCCGGCGTGCGCAGCCTGCTTTCCGGCTATGTTTGGTCGGCAAACATCAAAATAGGGCGCGGGTCCGTTGACTACACATATGAGGATGTTATATCCACAAGAATAATAAACCTCATGGGATCGAGCGCGGGGTCCGTCAGCGTAAAGACAAAAAACGGTGTTATTGTATCAGATGCCGCAGGATTTAACTTTTTGACCGATCTCGGTACTGCCATAAAGGACGGCTCATCGACCCTACATATCTATACAGGCAACGGAATAGCGCAGATAATAGGCGGAGATATAGACATCCCCATGTCTACCGAGCCTGATGCCAACGGCAACTACACTGTTGTATCAAACTACGGCACATTCCTGATCGTAAACCAGCTGAAGCAGGTCAAAAAGACGCACTACGCCTCCTCGTCCTCCGCCTTTGCCATCGTTGGCAAGGGTATGGGCCACGGCGTTGGAATGAGCCAGTTTGGCGCCTCCGATCTCGGTGAGGCGGGAGCTACAGCATCGCAGATCCTGCTTGCATACTTCCCCGGCACGACCGTGAGCAACTATTTTGACTTTTTAAAGGGTAATTGACGGTCGGCAACCGATCGGTTTATTCATTGACCCACAAAAACAATACTGCCCCGAGGCGGAAGTCGCTAAAAACTTCCCGCCTCGGGGCATGTTAGTTTATATTTTAACGGTTTGAGATGGTCATCTTACGAATTCCATAACATCGGCCTCGTTTATATCGCAAAGCTCAGTAATGCGATCCGCCATGCGGATCTTATCCAGCCCAGCCAGCGAATGTGCATCTGTACCAAAGGTAAACTTGCACCCCGCCGCTTTTGCCAGCTTCATTACGCGTATCATAGGCTCATCAACAAAATCATTTTCCGAGAACTTAAATGCACCGGTGTTTATCTCAATCCCCGCCCCCATTTTGGCGGCGATCGAGAAGCATTCAAGATACCTTTCATCGCTGACGGACTCTATCATACGCTTTTGCAGATCCTTCGAGAAGCCGCAGGGGGAGAATGTGTGCGCCACGATGGTGGGAGTGGTGCGCGTAAGCTTTTTAAACTCCGAGTTTGACATAAGGCTTAAAAAGCTGTGGTACATAAATTCGGCATTATACGCTACAACTGCATCGGTGCGCTCGCCAAGCATTGCGGCTATCTCCGCCTCGGGTACTGCATCCATAAGCTTGCGTGCGCGTTCCTCACCCAGCTCCGGCATAAGGGATGCAAGCTTTACCGAAAGTTCTGACCTCTTTGTTCTTATATCGTCCATCTCGGGGATTACAAAGTTCCTCATATGTACGTGGGTATGCGGTACCAAAACATAATCAAATTGCTTTGCGGTCTCGGCGAGCATACCAAGGTTATCCGACATTCCGCAATACTCGGTCTCTGTCCCCACCATAAGTCTTATACCGGGCAATGTCGGCATGGCGGCACGTGCACCCTCAAGACCGTAATTTATCATTTGCATGTGATACCAATGGCTCGGCCCGGGTACTTTTTCATCCCACAGGTGATTGGATACACCAAAATTTGTGTGTCCCAGCTCCTTTGCGCGGTGGGCAAAGGCTTCAACGGTTGCCGTAGGATCGTAACAGCAGAGGGACAGCAGGGTGTGATTGTGAATATCGTGTTTTACTTGCATTTTAGGTTACCGGCCTTTCTTTTATCTTTATCACCCTTATTATAGCAGATGTTTGCACCAATTTCAACGGTTTTAGCATTTTTTACTTGATATTTTTCATCAAATATGATATCATATATACAGTAATTTTCCCAAAGAGACAAAAGATAATGAAAGGAAACTGAAATGGATAAATACGAAATTTTAAAATATGCAGACCACACGCTCCTTTCCCCCAAGGCCACGGAGGCAGAGATACGCGCGATCTGCGATGATGGGCTGAAGTATCATACAGCATCGGTGTGCATTCCCGCATCATATGTCAAATTTGCACACGACTACACCGAGGGGCTCCTCAACATCTGCACTGTGATCGGCTTCCCGCTCGGTTATGACACCACGGCCGCAAAATGCTTTGAGGCCGAAGATGCCATACGCAACGGCGCAAATGAAATAGACATGGTTATTAACCTCGGATGGCTCACAGATGGTAAATTTGATGCGGTCGAGGATGAGATCCGCGCGGTCAAGGCCGCCTGCGGCGACCATATCCTTAAGGTCATAATCGAGACCTGCCTGCTGGATGACGAACAAAAACGCCGCATGTGCCGGATCGTTGGCGCGGCGGGCGCGGATTATATTAAGACCTCAACAGGTTTTTCCACCGGCGGCGCAACACGTGAGGATATTGCACTGTTTGCCGAGAATATTCCCGCAGGGCTTAAGATAAAGGCCGCGGGCGGCATACGCTCCTTTGCCGATGCCGAGGACTTTATTGCCCTTGGCGCCGAGCGACTTGGCACGAGCTCACTCGTAAAGCTGATCAAAAAAGAAGAGGCAGCGGCGGCCGCAAAATAATGCCGTCATATGCCGCATAACTAAAAACCATCGGCTGTAACGCCCCGCGTTACAGCCGATGGTTTTGAATTAATTAAATTATATGTATACCGCAAGACGGTACCGAATTAAGCTCGTCAATACCATACCTTTCGCATTTGCGGTGCTCAAAAAAAGCAACAGCGGCATCACCCGCCATCGCATAGGTGAGGATATCCTCCGCCTGCTCAAGATACGGTGCGATCTCGGTACGCAGTGTGTCAAGCTCCGGCTCTAAAAGATCCGCCGGGCGCGTGAGCACCATTGATGCATTGCCGCCCAGGGCCGACATAACATCGGGAGATGGCGGCATGGGCAGTCTACCGTAAAGCCCGCTGACGAGCGCACGGTAGCCGGCCGAAAGCTCGGGGGTGGCGGCAGCCCCATTACTGTGGTAAAGCGCCGCGGCGCGCTCAATTATAAGCTCGTCAAGCGGCGCGGCCATAGTTGGCCAGCCCGCCTCACGCCTTGCACGCTCAATATAATCATCGGGTGGAATAGAATGCCCATCAGTGGGGGTGGCTTTGTTTGCGAGCGGTAACGCCTTTTTGATCTCGTCCCATGCGCCGCCGAGCAACTCGCGGCCGATCGGGGCAGGAATGCCGCAAAGATCGATATCAACTCCCGCCACACGATCGTTGGCAAGTATATCACGCGGCGATAGACACTGCATGTCACCTGCACCGATCACAAGAGGGATCGATATCGCGCCGCCGACCACCGAGGTGAGTTCACTAAGCGTTTGGGTGTCAAGCTTTTGCTCCGGGTCGAGGATACAAACACGATCCGCACCAGCTCCCTCAAGTAGTGAGGCATAGCCGGCAAAAAAAGCAGCGCTGCAAGCGGGCCCCGTGGTGTACACCATTGCAGCCTCAAGGTCAAGATCATACTTTTTTGCGGCTCTCATCACCGTTTCGATATTGCGCGGATCGTTTAACGCATCGTAAACGCGGATGGCGCCAATACCGTTCTCCGCCGTGCGCGCCACCAGATATTCAACAACATCATCGGCATAGATCCCACGTCCCAGCAGTGATTGACCACGCAAAGTAAGGCGCAGACGTGTGTTTTTGACACCATCACGCAACGCACGCAGTTGCTCCCAAGGATCGATGGCCGAGCGCTCGGTAAGCGACTCACCAAGGAAGCTGTCAGCTCCCCAAAGCTCTGCCGCACAAAGTCCCGCACTATCGATCGCAGCGAGGAGTGATGAAAGCTTTTCTCGGTCAAGTCCACGCAAAAGATTTGGTGGGACAACGGCGCAGATGCGCTTTTGCGCGCATGGTGCAACATTCATCTTTTCAGACCCGCATCCGTCACTGACGGCTTATCGACAGTTCGCGGCAGGTCGGCGAAAGCGGCGTTAGGTGCATTCTCATTATCGCACACGTCCTCCGCGGGCAGTTCCTCAACCTCAACGATATAGTCCCGCCCCTCTACCTTTACCTTAAATCTTCTTTTCTTTGTATTATTCTCGCTCATTTTCATCTCCGTATCTGCCCGGGCGACTATCATCTGTTCCACGGATGAGCGCCGCCGGAGCGCTTAAATGCAACCACTCTGAATTTAGGCACAGTTTTTTTCTCTGTCTCAGCCTCGGCATTTATATACGCCGTTACGGCCGCTGTTACTGCGGCAACCAAACGCGCCTCCTCGGCTCGTCTTAACGCCTCGGCGAACATGGCCTCCCGGCGCTCGCGTTCAAGCTCCGCCGCGATGCGTGCTCTTTCTTTTTCTGCCGCCGCTTCCGCCAAGCGCCGTTCGGCTTCAAGGCGTTCTGCCGCCGCGCGTTCGGCTTTTTTCTTTTTATTTAAAAACATGAGTAATATGACAGCTACCGATACAACTACCGCCACTACGATGGCAGCAATGATGATAGGCCGCAGATCCATTCCGGCGTTCATCGTTGTCTGCGCCCCTCTCTGCCACCCGGCCGCGTGTGCACACGCGACTTTGCTGCCAGCATCATGACAGCCGAGGTTATCCTTGCGCGCAGCTCCTGCGGCTCGATAATATCATCGATCTGCCCGCGCATGGCGGCATCTGCAGGGGATGCAAGCTCGCTTTGCCACTTTGCCTCAAGCTCCTCGCGGCTCACCGTAACATCATTGGCGCAGATGCGGTCATTCCAAACAAATGCCACAGACGCCTCCGGCGACATCGGGCTGATGCACGCCTCAGGGAGCGCCAAAGCAATATCGCCGCCAACCGACCGTGATGCCATAAGCGTAAAACCAATACCATAGGCATGACCGAGTATCACGCTGATCTTTGCATTTTCGGATACTGCCATTGCGCGGTACAGCTCGGATAGCGCCTCGGCATATGCCGCCGCATCAGGTTCTTCCCTGTCCGCGCCATCGCTGGCAACAAGTGTGATCAGCGGTATACCAAAGCTATCGCAAAAGCATATTATATGCGCCAGTCTTCGGCAAACATCACGGGTGATAACACCGCCGCGGACTGTCGGCTCGTTTGCCGCAAGACAACACACAACGCCACCGATATATGCCAGCCCTACCGAAAGCTCCGGTGTGTTGCCGCCAAGGAATATCACATTATCATCATCAGACAGTGCGGTTATAAGACGTCTGCCGCTCGGCATGCCGGTACCGTCCTTTTGCGCGACCTGTCCCAATGCATATAACAGCTCCGGCGGCAGCGGGCGATCGAGCACCTGCATGTCGGATACGCGAGAGCCCTCGTTGCAGTTGGACGGCAGATATGAAAGCAGCTCGCGGGTGCGTAGATAAAGCTCATCCTCGTCATCCACAACTATATCGCAGATATCCTCCAGTGGGTCGACTGCAGGCTTCGCGTCGCCCCCTATAAACGGAGGGACAACATAAAATTCACCCTGCCCTCTCACGGCCAGTTTTATATCAAAGGATGCGGCAAGCGTTGCCATGCCACCGCCGCATATACCCGGAACGAGAGCAACGGTCGGCAGAATACCGCGGGCGGCCTCAAACTGCCGCATGACCTCACCATATGCTGCCAGTACACGCGAGCCCTCATAGATCGATGCACCGTGTGAATCAAATATTCCCACTATCGGTGCACCGTTGCGAATTGCAAGGCGTATAAGCTCTGTTATCTTGCCCGCCGCCACGCTGTCAAACGCTCCGCACATGCGGGCATTATCCTGCACAAAGGCGTAAACAAGTCTGCCCCCAACCGCTCCGTAGCCTGTTATAACGGATGAAAAGACCGCGCCCGGTTCATCCTCGACATCACTGCGTGCTATGTACGCGCCTGTTTCCGCGAATGTGCCCATATCAAACAAAGCCGTGATACGCGCGCGAGCGTTATATCCGCCATTCGCTTCTTTTATTGAGCTAATGTCGATATTTTTCAGCATTTCGCTGAGCTTGCTTGCGGCAATCGCCCCAAGCACACTTTTTTTGCGCTCACTGCGATCGGTATTTTCCATAGTAGATCCGTTCCGCCACCACTCGGGCGGCTGTTTTTTCTTGATAGATGTTTATTTACAAGACCGTATAACTGATTATTATTGTAACGACGATCCTTCCGACCTCGCTGTGCTCGGCCACCGACCTTTACACAAGAGAGGCGTGGGGATAGTGCTAGCATTGCATGAGAACATAAAACAACAGCAGAAATTTAATAATAATCCAATTTCTATATTTCTTTAAAATAAAGACCGAACTCTTGCCAAGCTGCTTATTATTTCAGTGCCTTTGTAAAGGCCTCGATGCGGCACAGTGCCTCGTCAATATGCTTGACGGAATAGGCATAGGAGATCCTGGCAAAGCCCTCGCCCGAACGGCCAAATGCCGTACCGGGAACTATTGCACATTTATGCTCGTAAAGCAGGCGGTTACAAAATTCATCGCTTGAGAGCCCGAATTTACCTATCTCGGGATAGATATAAAACGCTCCCTCCGGCTCAAATGACTCGATACCGATATCGGCGAGCCCGCGGTGGATGTATCTGCGCCGCTGATCATACTGCTCTGCCATATATTCAATGTCCGCATCCCCATTCTTCATAGCCTCAATGGCCGCCAGCTGACTTGTTGTCGGTGCGCACATGATGGCATATTGGTGAAGCTTTAGTATCTGATCTGCTATCGGTTGCGGTGCGCACACATAACCCAAACGCCAGCCTGTCATGGCGTAAGCCTTGGAAAAACCGGAGGCCAGCACCGTGCGCTCGCGCATCCCGGGGATGGAAGCGATGGATGTATGCCTAAAGCCAAAGGTCAGCTCGGCATATATCTCGTCCGAAAGTATTGCCATGTTAGTTGGTCTTATGACCTCGGCAATACGCTCAAGATCCTCACGCGTCATGACCGCTCCCGTCGGGTTGTTGGGATATGCAAGCACCAAAAGCTTTGTGCGCGGGGTGATTGCCGCCGCAAGCTTTTCGGGTGTAAGTTTAAATTTATCGGCGGCGCAGGTATCAACTATAACAGGCACACCGCCCGCCATCCTTACCAGCGGCTCATAGCACACAAAGCAGGGCTCGGGTATTATGACCTCATCCCCGGGTTCAACAAGTGCGCGAATGGTCATATCTATCGCTTCACTGCCGCCAACGGTAACTATCATCTCACCGCGCGGCTCGTATTCAAGCCCGAAACGGCGGGAAAGATATGCAGCTATCTCACGGCGAAGCTCGATAGTTCCCGCGTTTGATGTATAATATGTTTTGCCTTTTTCAAGGCTTTGTATTCCCGCCTCGCGAATGTGCCAAGGAGTAACAAAGTCAGGCTGACCAACGGTGAGGGAGACCACATCATCCATCTCCTCAAGCAGGTCAAAAAATTTACGTATTCCAGATTTTTTCAGGGAGCGTACAGTTGGCGAGAGTAATTTATCGTAATCAAACATTAGTTGCAATTCCCTCTCTCGTCCTGCTCCTGCAGGCCGTACACAACACCTTTATCCTTGTATTTTTTAAGGACGAAATGCGTTGCTGTAGACATAACATATTCAATTGGCGCAAGCTTTTGCGCCACAAAGAACGCAACCTCGCGCATCGTCTTGCCCTCGATTATAAGTGCAAGATCAAAGCCGCCGGACATAAGATAAACGCTCTTTACCTCGGGGTAGCTGTATATCTTTTCCGCCGCCTTATCAAAGCCGAGGTCGCGCATTGGGGTTATCTTGACCTCTATAAATGCGGTCACATATTCGCGGTCGGTCTTATCCCAGTCAACAAGCGCCTGATAGCCGAGTATCGTGCCGTCCGCCTCGTAGCCCTCTATTGCGGCCTTTATATCACCCGTCTCCTTGCCAAGCATCACTGCCAGCTGTTCGGGAGTAAGCTTTGCATCGTTTTCAAGCAATGTAAGGATCTTATCCATTTTTGTCACCTTCGTTTTTATAAAATTTTTTTTGTTTATTTGTTTGAGCGGCCCTTAACCTTTTTTTCGATCGAATCAAAGGAGAGGCCGTATTTTTCGGCAATATCGCGTGCGTAGCTCTTACCATCCGGCTTGGCTCTTGTTATCTTAAAGGAGCGCTGCCCCTCCTCAATGCCCGCAACAAGGGTATCTATCTTCGCTCCGCTCGGGCTTGTGCGGTCGTTTATATCATCGATCATACCGGCAAGCTCATGCAGGTGAGTGGAAAAGAGCACGCGACAACCGATAAGCGAGAAGCCGGCCAAAACCTCGGCCGCGATATACGATGCCTCAAACGCACCGGTTGAGGAGAGCGATTCATCCAAAAGTACCAATGAGCGACTGCTGACCGAGTCAATTATCGAGTCAAGCCTTGCGCATTCCTCACCGAGCCTGCCCTTGTCTATCGTATCATCTGCACCAGTGGGAAAATGCGTGAATATGGCATCGACCGGCGACACCACTGCGCGTTGAGCCGGAAAGAACATGCCCAGCTGCAGCATGGCCTGCGATATGCCGAGTGCGCAGGTGATGACGGATTTACCTCCTCGGTTAGGACCGGAAAGAACATATATCGTCGCGTTATCGTCAAATATGAGGTCGTTTGGAACCACATCCCCCTCTATCTTCAGGGCAACGGCGGGGTTGTAGAGTCCCCACGCGCTGTATGCGCGTTCGTCGGCCGGTGCGATCGTCGGCAGGCAGAGCGGACACCCCTTTGCGCGCAGGCGCGCAAGCATCCTTGTTCCCTTTACCAAGAACTCTATCTCAGGCATCAGATCCAAAAGGAAATCGGTATTTTCCAAAACATATTGCTGAACGATCTTCTTCCATGATCTGAGCGAGGAGCTGTAAACATCGTTAATGGCGGTATTAAAGGCGATGGAGAGTGCGGTCTTTTGGTTTTCGGTTTGATTTTTATTAAACGGAACGAGCTTTGCAATGCAGGTATATTCATCATCGCGGAAATTTAGGCGAAGTATCTTTTCTATAACATCACCCGAACGGAATTGCTCCGGGTTGATGGAAAGCACTCCCGCCTCGCGAGGGCGCAGTTGAGCATCAAGATTCACACCGACGGTAACGCTCTTTATCTCTCTTACACGCTTTGTAAGCTCACAGAGCTTTTCGTTGAGCTCGCTGTAATAGTCGCTCTCCGCAAGCTCGTTTATACGGTCGCAGAGCGTGCGGAAGGCGCGACTGCGCAGCTTGTCGGATGCGGCGTTAAGCCCGTCATTGAGGGTATCAACGCTTGATATATAAAGCTCTATCTCGGTTATGCTGGCAAGATAATCGGTCGTGTCTCCGTTATCCGATTCAAGACGGCGAAGCTCCAGTATATCCCCAAGTATCGGCATTACGGAGTTCAGCGTATCGATAAGCTCGGGGTTATCAAGCAGGTCCGAAAAAGTCTCGTTACGGTATGCAATGACATCCGGATCGGAGGTAAAAAAGTCGGAAAGTGAGCCGTTTTTAAGCTCCAGGATATCGCCAAGCCCCAGCTCCCCAACTACGTATGGGCTGATATCGGGACGATCCTCCGAGCGAAGGTGACGCTCCTTTGATTCCTCGCCGGGATATATGAGAGAAAAATTTTTAAGATCCATTTTTGTTTCTATACCTTTGTTTTTTTATCTTTATCTTTTTTATTTATCGGTTATTCTATTCTCCGTTGGGGGAGCGTCACTACGAACGTTATCGCTCGCGGCACCATCGGCAGTGGTGTGTCCGACTCCCACCGCGCGCCGTACTTCTCCGCCAAGCGGATTTTGACCCATCGCGCGTTCAACATCGCTGTCCGCAACATGCGTGTATATCTGCGTGGTGTTGAGCTGCTCGTGGCCGAGTATCTCTTTCAGCACTCTTACATCCACCCCGCCCTCACGGTACATGAGCGTTGCAGCCGTATGCCGCAGCTTATGGACGGAATAGTTTGCCGAGCCGAGTCCCGACATATCAAGATATTTATCCACCATGTTCTCGACCGCCCGAGGACCCATCCTGCGACCGAGTCGACTTATAAAGAGCGCCGCGGCATCTGCCGGCGTTTGAGACTTGATCTTGCCGCTCGTGCGCTCGGCCATATGATCCGCAAGTGCGGCCTTGGTGGCCTCATTGAAATAAATTATACGTTCTTTGTTGCCCTTACCGACCACCCTTGCCGAGCGCAGGTATCTGTCAACATCGGAAATATTCATTCCGCACAGCTCTGAGAGACGTATTCCACAGTTTAAAAAGATCGTAATGATCGCAAAATCACGCACTCGCTGGCTTGATCCGACATCTCCGAGGACGGTATCCAGCAAAAGCCTTGATTCATCAAGCGTGAGGTATTTCGGCAGTGTTTTGCGCTTATTCGGCGCATCTATGGCAATGGTGGGGTCGATATCGACCAGCTGCCGCTTTGATGTGAGGTATTTATAAAGACCCTTTATGGCAACAAGCTTACGCGCGCGTGCAGCGGCTCCGTTTTGCCGCTCGCTGTTGATGTAAAACAAAAAATCATATATTTCAGTAGATTTTACACTGCGCAAAAACTCGAGATCCACATTTTTTATATCGATGGATCTGAACTCCTCACTGTCCGGAGGCGGAACCGCCCCCTGCCTTTTTGATATCAAAAAACGAAAGAAGGTCCTGAGATCCAGCATATATTCATTTACAGTGCGCGCCGAGCGCCCCTGTATTACAAGCTTATAGCCCGCAAATTCACGCAGGACGGGAGAATAATCATCCGGATCGTATTGTGTTGCCATTTACCAACCTCATATTTTTGCGGTATTCACCCTATCCTCCGCGGGCTAAAGCATGGACGGTCTATCCTCTGTTATGTAATATGATGACCGTTTTGGTGGATAAAGTGTAAATTTTCGGGCTTGGATATTGCATTTTTTCGCCCGAGACTATATAATAAGTATATAAAATTCAGATCTAACGGCGTCATCGCCGTGAAAGGAAATTCATGCTATGGACTTTTTTAAGAAAAATTCCTACACGATCGTCAAGCTGTTTATAAATCAGCTGGCGATATCTATCTTTGGCAACGTGCTTGCAATTGCCTGCGGCATGGCGGATAACCAAACGCTTAAGCTCGTTACAAGCATTTTTGCCATTTTGTTTTTTGTGTTTTTAAACTATTCGGTCCTCTGGGAGATCGGATACAAGAACCTCCCCGCGATCGATGCCGGCCGCATGCCGCGCCGCCCGTTGACCGGTCTTTATATGGCGCTGTGGGCATCGGTTCCCAATTTTGTATTTGCAATCATTATAATGCTGGCACAGCTGTTTTGCGATATTGAGTTCTTCTCCACACTCGGCGGTATCACCTCAATGATCGCTATATGGGTACAGGGCATGTACACTGGTCTGCTCTCTTACATCAAAATAGGCGCACAGCCGGCTAACGCCTACTGGATCTCATACTTTTTGATAATAATTCCCGGGCTGCTTGCGGGGCTTTTCGGTTACTGGTTTGGTATACTCAACCTCCACCTCACGCGGATCAACATTGCCGAAACACCGGAGGAGGCCGAAAAAAAACGTAACGCAAAGCTGGATAAATAACAAACATATTCCGTGCATTGCAAAAAGCTGACGCACGAGCACGAATCAAACAGATAAGTTCAAATGAGGAAAGAATGTACTATGCTTGGAAAATACGATAATATAATTTATGATTTTGACGGAACGATAGCCGATTCCTATCCCTTTTTTACTCGCGCACTCCATGAAACACTTAATAATTTTGGAATACACGACAGCTATGAGGCGGTACTTGGGCACCTAAAGATCTCCGTACGCCATTCACTGAGCTTTTATGTGCCTGATCGCCGACCGGAAGCCAAAAAGATGATGTACTCGATATATCAGAGGCTGGCGCTGGAGGAGGGGCATCCCGTCCCCGGAGTGCCGGAGGCGCTTGAGTACGCAATAGCTCACGGAAAGCGCAACTTTTTATACACTCACTCGGACAAGTTCCCTTCCATACTGCTTGAGCGTTGGGGGCTGCTTGATAAGTTTGAATTTATCATCGACAGCACTATGAAGTTTCCACCCAAGCCTGCGCCGGATGCCATTAACTTCCTTTGCGAGCATTACTCGCTTGACAAGGATCGCACCCTGATGGTCGGTGACAGAAATATTGACGTGTTGGCAGGTATCAATGCCGGCGTACACGGCTGCCTGTTTGATGACGGTCATTTTTACGATGATTTTAAATGCGAGCACATAATACACGATATGCATGATATGATATCGATAATAGGCTGACAACAATTAAAATAAACATTCACTCGCTGCTGCCGCAACAAATGCGGCAGCAGCTTTTTCTTTATGATACGGCCGTCGCTTTACTTTTGCGTGCGGCGTATCTTAAGGATGCATCGTATGGCCTTACTTTTTTGCGGCGGCATATGTCTCGGATATGAATTTTTCAAACGCGGGCAGCACCAGCTTGTGTCCTTCGAGATTGAGGTGGCTGACGTCAGTGGGCTTCATTGAATATTTCGCTCTGAAACTGTCGCTCGTCATATCCACACCGGACAGCGCGGGATCGTCTGCGCTAAAGCAAGGCACGCCCTTGAGTGCGCATATCTCACGCATGGCATCGGCATAATCGCCTACGGTGTTGCCGATATCATTGGTACCCGAGACCTTCCAAGGCGTTACACCCATGATCACTGCGTTGGGGTATTTTTTGATCAGACCATCAATAAGGACGTTAAGCGCACCCTTAAATGTCTTGGTATCGGTTGAATCGTTGGCGCCGATCGGGGCGAGCTTGTTATAGTCGTTTCTGCCGCCCTCAAAGATGACAATATCGGGATCGTTGCTTGCCATCGTTTTGTAGCGCACGCACATGGGGTTCTTATCCGTCACGTAATTAGATACGGTCGAGCCGTTTTTGCCGTAATTCGTGCCCTTCATATCGTAAATGGTAGTGATAAGAGACGGCCAAACGTGGTTGGGATCAAGTCCGTTGCCCGCAAAATAGCTATCCCCGATAAAGTTGATGGTAAGTCCTTTTAGATTCGGATATTTGATATTCCCCTTTGCATTGGCGATATATGCATCAAAGGCCTCTTGTTCACGGTTGGATGCGCTGATGGTTCCCGCCTCGCCGGTAAACTCGGCGTATACATTCGGGAATTTTGCCGGGGTGAAAGACGTCTTTTGCCCCGAGCGGAAGCAAAGCCTAATATTTTCGTTATCCTTTGACGTGGTGTAAACATATGTTACACTGCCATCGGCATTGGCGACCGATATATCACTTGCCGCGTTACCGCTGCCGCGATAATTTGCGCCGTCAAGATCGATGACCCAATCGTTGTCGACCCACTTCCAGGAGGATATTACATAAGCCGCGGCTGATGCGAAATTAATATCGCCATTTGAATTGGTGTTATCATCGGTAAAGTAGATCTTTGTTCCTGCTTTTGAGATGGTTATAACGTCGGAATAGGAGTAAGACCCACCGTTCTCCTTTATCTTGTTGACATAGTTCTGCGCGTTCTGGTCGGAGCCGACATATCCGCAGTTCCATTTTACCTCAACCATCACAGGCTCGGCGGGAGCGGGAGCTGTGGTCTCGGGGAGTGTGGTGGCGGCTTCTGTCTGTGCGGCGGCAGTAGTCTCAAGCTCTGAAGCACTTGAATTCGGCGCAGGCTCAGCAGTGGTGGATGGTGGATCGGCAGTGGTGACCTCCCCGTTACCGCCGCTCTTGCATGCGCACATTAGTGACATTAGCATCATCAGCATCAAGGCACAAAACAAAACAGACTTTTTCACTTTAATATCTCCTTTGGATCACTTGGTTGGATACAGTTGTCAAATTATAAATACCTTTTTTGTATTCAGTTTTGCGCGAAGCTGTCAGCACATTTTTTCGCGATAAACATCGGCGATCGCTCGCGCCGAGCCATCGATACCCAAAAAAGAGCTGTCAAGCATCATGTTATAGTTATCGGGATTGCCCCATTTTCTGCCTGTGTAGTAGTTATAGTAGTTGATCCTGCGTTTATCGGTGCGGGATATAAGGTCACGTGCCTCTTTCTCTGTTTTTGCAGCCCCGCGTTCTATCACTCTTTGTATACGCGCCTCAAGCGGTGCATAGATAAAGACCGAAAAACGCGCCGGGTTATTGCGCAGTACATAGTCGGAGCATCTGCCTATCACTATGCAGGGCTCGGATGCCGCAAGATCGCGAATTATCTGCGACTGTGTGATAAAAAGCTTATCATTGATCGGGACATCTGTACCGATCGATGCAGCTCCGTAGTAAGACGATCCGAGCGCCAGCGTGTAGAGCAGGCTGTTTGTAGCCTTTTCATCGGCATGGTCGAGTATCTCGCTGGACATTCCGCTTTTTTGCGCCGCCATCGTTATAAGCTCACGGTCATACGCCTTGATACCGAGCAGCTCTGCAAGATGAACTCCGACCTCACGCCCTCCGCTTCCGTATTGACGAGCAATGGTGATAACATAGTTGTTGTTTTCTGACATGATTCGGTACCTCCTTGTATTTTAGCGGCTGTGATACACTGCCGCCGCAAAAAAATTTCTACAAATACATTATACCACACATGCACTTTTTTTGCAATAGCGAATATTGCATCATCCCAAAAGTTATTTTATTATCATTCTTGACCGCGGCCGCTTTTGGTGGTATACTATAAAAAGTGATACCGATGACATCGATAACAGAAAGGCCCCTCGCCGCCGCGAGGGAAAATGGTAAACATATGAAAAGGATCCTTGCCGTTGACGGCAACAGCATATTAAATCGCGCTTTTTACGGAATAAGGCCGCTATCCACTCACGACGGACTCCCCACAAACGCTCTTTACGGCATGGCGAACATGCTGATGCGTCAGCTCGCGACCCTATCCCCCACCAATTGTGCTGTGGCATTTGACCTGAAGGCTCCGACATTCAGGCATAAAAAGTATGATGCCTACAAGGCGGGCAGAAAGCCGATGCCGGAAGAACTGGCACTCCAGCTCCCGTGGGCACATGAGCTTTGCCGTGCTCTCGGCTTTACCGTGATAGAAACAGAGGGCTATGAGGCGGACGACATTTTGGGTACGATCGCCGCTAAGTGCGACACCGACAGCGACCCTGACACCCGATGTTTTATATTTACCGGTGACCGCGATTCGCTTCAGCTTATAAGCGATCGCACCACCGTCCTGCTCGCGACCAACAAGGAGAATATAAGCTTCGACCGTGAGAGATTTTTTGTTGAGTACGGAATAGATCCCGAGGCTTTTATCGACATGAAAGCGATCATGGGTGACACATCCGACAACATCCCCGGCATTCCCGGCATTGGCGAGAAGGGTGCGCAAAAGCTTATAGCTGAATTCGGCTCGCTTGACGGCGTATATGCGGGTTATGCATCATCGCCCGGCATCAAGCCCGCCATGGCCGCAAAGCTCGCCGCGGGGCGTGAGTCAGCATATCTTTCACGCGAGCTTGCGACGATATACCGCGCTGTTCCTACCGTACCGGATATTGCAGAGCTTGCCTGCGGTCGCCCCGATCCCACAGAGGCACGCCGCATACTTACAAGGCTTGAATTTGGGCGGTTGCTTGAAAAGCTCGATCTTCCGCCGGAGAAAGCAAGCCCCCACATTGTATCCTCCCCCACAGAGAGCATCAAGCTTGGCGACAGGGCGATGCTTTTGGCAATACTCAACCGCATGAGTACCAAAACAATGCCGCAAGACGCAACAAGCGAAGAGAAAGACAGCGCTGAATGCACAGCAGTTGCGGTAAACGAGGATGAGATATCTTTATTTGACGGCCAAACGCTTGCCAGCGCTCCTATTGACGAGGAATGCATAGCGGCACTTTGCCACGCACGCGGTATATCCTGCTATGACTGCAAGGCTGTGCGCGAGCTGATACACAGATCAAGCAGCGGACGGCTTGAGTTCAGCACCGATGCCGACATATACGATGTGATGCTTGCGGCATACGTGCTTGATCCGCAGGGGCATTTTGAACTTCCGGCCCTTTGCGAGAAATATCTCGGAACATCCGAAGGCATGAGCGATGCCGAGCGTGTGTACCGACTGCGCCGAGCGCTTGACGAAAAGCTTGATGATGAAGCTTCGGTAAGGCTGTTCCGACAAATGGAGATGCCGCTGGCGGGCGTTTTGGCGGACATGGAGGAGGCGGGCTTTTTAATAGACCGCGCGGGACTGGAAGAGTACGGCAAAGAACTTTCGGCGCGTGCCGACTCGCTTGCCGCAGAGGTGATGCGCGAGGCGGGTATGGAGTTTAACATCAACTCCCCCAAACAGCTTGGTGAGGTACTTTTTGAGCGTTTGGAGTTTCCGCACGCAAAAAAGACAAAAAGCGGGTATTCAACGAACGCCGATATACTTGAAAAGCTTGCCCCCGACCACAAGATAGTGCAGGATGTGCTTGAATACAGAAAGCTCTCAAAGCTATACAGCACATATATTGTCGGTCTTTTAAAGGTAGCGGATGAACACGGCAGAGTACACACGTCCTTTAAGCAAACGGGTACGGCAACAGGCAGGCTTTCATCCGCCGAGCCGAATCTGCAAAATATTCCGATACGGACAGACGAGGGGCGCGAGCTGAGAAAGTATTTTCTTGCCGCGCCGGGGCGCGTTCTTGTTGATGCCGACTACTCACAGATAGAGCTGCGGCTGTTGGCACATATATCAGGTGACAGTACGATGATAGAGGCCTTCCGCAGTGGTGCGGATATCCACACCTCTACCGCCGCCGCGGTGTTTGGTATCTCACAGGCGGAGGTAACGTCGGAACAGCGCAAACGCGCCAAGGCTGTAAACTTCGGCATCGTTTACGGCATCAGCGATTTCTCGCTGGCCGGGGATCTCAGCATTCCGGTAAAGCAAGCGCGGGCATATATCGCAAATTATCTTGCATCCTACCCCGAGGTAAACGCGTATCTTAAGGATATAGTCGCCGAGGCACGGCAAAACGGATATGTAACCACTCTTTTCGGCAGACGCAGGTATATTCCCGAGATCAGCGGACACAACGCCGTAGCTCGCAAGTTCGGTGAGCGCGTGGCCATGAACAGCCCGATCCAAGGTAGTGCAGCAGATATAGTCAAGCTTGCCATGCTGAATGTAAGCCGCAGGATAGAAAAGGAGGGGCTTGATGCAAAGCTGATCCTCCAAGTACATGACGAGCTGATAGTTGAGGCTGCGCAGAGCGACGCAGAGCGTGCCGCGCTGATACTGCGCGAGGAGATGGAGGGTGCGGCCGCCCTCTCGGTACCGCTGACGGTAGACCTCAGCACCGGTCGCCGCTGGTTTGAGATGTGATGACACGATAAAAAGCAAAAAACGATCAGCCGCCCGATGTCCTTGACATCGGGCGGCTGATCGTTTTGTATTATTTGATCAATTATGTTTCAATACAGCCAAATATTAATATAAAAACTGTGAGGATCAGAATGCCCAGTTGCCGTTTTCAAACACCTTTACACTGCGGCCGTCACGTGTATGAGCGATTATCTCAAGATCCGCCGAGCCTATCATAAAGTCAACATGGATCATTGAATCGTTGATGCCCATCTCATGACATTCCTCGATGCTGTAATTTGCATAATCCTTAACACACTCGGGGAAGCCGCGACCAAGTGCGAGATGGCAGCAGGCATTTTCATCGAAAAGTGTGTTATAGAACACAAGCCCTGAGTTTTGGATGGGAGAATCATATGGCACAAGCGCGCATTCGCCAAGGTATGCTGCGCCCTCGTCCATAGATATCATCTGGCGCAAAAGCTCCTCATTCTTCTCGGCATGGACCTCAACGGCGCGACCACCCTCAAATCTCACCGAAAAGTTCTCTATCAGCTGTCCCTGATAGGAAAGCGGGCGGGTGGCAACGACCACACCCTCCGCACAGCCGCGCATGGGAGAGGTAAAGACCTCCTCTGTGGGCATGTTGGGATTGTAGCGAACGCCGCCGAGCGTATTTTCGGCACCGCCGAGGAAGTTGACGTTTTTAATGAGTCCGACCTTAAAATCGGTGCCATTGGATGAGTGATATTCAAGCTCCGCAATATCAAGCTCGTTGAGATAGCGGCTCCTTGCCGCCATATCATCGTTGTGAGCCTGCCAATCGGCAATGGGATCCTCTCCGTCCGCACGCGCGGCGCTGAGTATCGCCTCCCAAAGCTTTTCAACTGCGCGGTTGCGGGTAAGCTCCGGGAACATCTTTTTTGCCCAACGCTCACCCGGCACGGCCGCAATCACCCACTGATACTTGTTATCCATCTTATCGCGGTAAGGCTTTATGATGGGATATGTCGCCTGGCTGGTCTTTGCCATCTTTTGAAGGTTGATCCCTGCCAATCCGTCCGGATCTTCTGATTCAAGATATATCATAGCAGGCAGAGCCTCAACGCGATGCTCCCAACGCTCGATCTCCCATTTTTCAAGAGTAGTGAGAGTTTTAAGAGTACGATAACGGTAATTTGTTTTAACAAGTGGCTGATAGCTCCACTCGACCATAACCTTTTTTGCGCCGCACTTGTAGCATTCCTCAACGACCATATGGGCAAATTCCGCTGTCTCGACAGAAGAGTATACCATTACCTCCTGCCCCTTTTGCACATTTGCGCCGGTCTTGGCAATAAGCTGTGCGTACTTTTTCATTACTGTCTTTTTCATGCAATTAGCCTTTCTGCGATCTGATATGTTAAGTTCAATTTCTCTTGTTCGTCATGCCTACGATCGGGTTTAGTTCTTGAGGCTGTGGATCGGCGCGGGTATCCTTCCTCCGCGGGCGATAAAACGCGCGGGGGAGCGACGATTTATCGGCATGACGGGGGCTGTACCGAGGAGTCCGCCAAAGGAGACCTCGTCCCCGACCGTTTTGCCGACCGCGGGGATAACGCGCACGGCGGTGGTCTTGGTATTGGCTACCCCGATGGATATCTCATCGGCGATAAGACCGCAAATGACATCCGCCTCGGTATCACCCGGGATAGCTATCATATCAAGACCGACCGAGCAAACTGCCGTCATCGCCTCAAGCTTTTCAAGGGTGAGCGCACCCGATCTTGCCGCGGCTATCATGCCCGCATCCTCGGATACCGGGATAAATGCGCCCGAAAGTCCGCCAACATGCGATGATGCCATAACGCCGCCCTTTTTAACGGCATCGTTGAGGAGCGCCAGCGCCGCAGTAGTGCCGGGGCCGCCGCACTGCTCAAGACCCATCTCCTCAAGAATATACGCCACCGAATCACCGACAGCGGGTGTGGGGGCCAATGAAAGATCGACGATGCCAAACGGCACATCCAATCTGCGGGATGCCTCGGCGGCAACGAGCTGACCCACGCGCGTGATCTTAAAGGCGGTGCGCTTTACCGTTTCGGCAAGCTCAGAGAGATCGCAATCCCCCGCCCTTGCTATTGCGGATGCAACCGTACCCGGCCCTGATACGCCAACGTTTATTACCGCTTCCGGCTCACTGACACCGTGGAACGCGCCTGCCATAAAGGGGTTATCCTCCGGCACGTTTGCAAACACGACAAGCTTTGCGCAACCGATCGAATCACGGTCGGCCGTAAGCTCGGCAGTCTTTTTTATTATTCCGCCCATGACACGGATGGCCTCCATGTTGATGCCGGCCTTTGTGGATGCGACATTAACTGAGGAGCAGACCTTTTGAGTTTCGTTCAGTGCGTAGGGGATCGATTCTATCAGTTGCCTCTCGCCGGGTGTGCTTCCCTTTTGCACCAGCGCACCGTAGCCGCCGATAAAGTTAATGCCCAGTGTGTCCGCGGCGCGGTCAAGCGTTTTTGCGATCTTTACATAATCCTCGGAGGAAAAACTGCCGCCTACGAGTGAGATGGGGGTAACAGAGACACGGCGGTTAACGATCGGGATACCGTATTCCTTTTCGATATCGTCGGCGACCGAGCAAAGTTTGCCCGCGCGCGTGGTGATCTTATCGTATATCCTATCGCACACGCGGGAGATATCGTCCCCTGCGCAGTCGATAAGAGATATACCCATGGTGACTGTTCTGATATCGAGCTTTTCCTCGTGTATCATATTTATTGTTTCGATAATATCGGTTACATTAAGCATTTTTGAGTGTTTGGCGCTCCTTTGGCATCGATTTTTGCTGTTTGCGGTGTGATCTGTCTGCCCGTCATCATATATGATGCATGGTGTTGAATATATCCTCATGCATGGTGGAAACAACAAGCCCTGCATCATCGCCAAGCTTTTTCATTTTGTCCACGAACTCGCCGAACGGCAGAGTGATGCCGTCAATATCAACGAGCATTATCATTGCAAAATATTCGCGAAGAACGCTTTGAGAGATATCTACGATATTTACGCCATCTGCGGCGCATTCCTGTGCAACGCGCGCTATTATTCCAACGCTGTCGCGACCTGTTACTGTTATAACTGCTTTCATTGATCCATGTCCTTTTTTTGCAGATTTAAGACTTTATATTTGATACTTAATAATTATATAATCAAACGCGCCGATTGTCAAGGTGATTTTGACCTTTAGGCGTTAAATTGGGCAAAAAAGCTCAAAGCACCCCGCACTTGGCACCCCTGTGGCGGGATGCAGATCGCCGCAGACAATGTGCGGAGCGAAATATTTATTTTTTATATAAAAAATATTGCAAACGAGAGCGATATGTGATATAATAGAATGCAATAAAAATGTAATTGCAAAACGTCCGCGCCGCATGCTCGGCAAAAGGATACGGGCGTTATCGGAAAGGTCAAAAAATGTCGGTACAACAACTATCCGTTTTTATTGAAAATCGCCGCGGCACTCTTTTGGAGATAACCGAAGTGCTGGCTGCCGCAAAAATAGATATTCGCGCCCTCTCCCTGACCGAAACCGAGGAGTACGGTATTTTGCGCCTTATAGTAAGCGACACCGAAAACGCTTATAATGCCATCCGCGGCGCCGGCAAAACGGTATCGATCAATGATGTTCTCTGCATCGAGATACCCGATGATCCCGGCGGACTTATGACAGCACTGTGCGTGCTCAACAACAACGATTTAGATGTTGAATACATGTACACCTTCGTAGGCTGTGGCGCAGGCTCACGCGCCAATGTTGCCATACGTGTAGCAGACAATGCGCTTGGTGCTCGTCTGCTCTCTGAGGCAGGATACACGCTGATCTCAAGCATAAGCTGACACTGCGCGAGCTAATACACCGCTGCATATTGAATTAAACTATAATACATCGAGAGGCTGTCGCACGCGACAGCCTCCGTTTTTTATTCATGCAGCCCGGTCAGCGGATCAGATGCTGACATCGGCATAGACCATACAATGGTCGGAGGCGTCAAGCACCTCCTGCCGCGTTTCGATGCTGTGTACCCAAACATTCACCTGCGGGGAGACAAATATATGGTCGATGGGTGAGCGACGGTTATCCGGCAGCTGACCTATTATCGGATGGAAGGAAAACTGCCCCATGGATGCACTGACGGTGGCAGCATATTTTGCATTCTTCATACCGGAGGAGGTAATTATGCTGTAAAGCTCCTCCTCTTCCCCTGCATTGAAATCTCCGGTAAAAAAGAACGGGATATCTCCGTATTTTTCAACGAGCACCGCCTGCTCGGCAAGCATCTGCCTTGCGTTATCCGCACGCCATTTGGCACCATCGACCGCATCCGTCATCCCCTCAAGCTTATATGAGCTCAAAAGTATGGCTGCATGCGTGTTTATGTGGCCAAGCAATGCGCCGGTAGTCTTATCTCTGAGTATTGCCGCGGTAAGTCCCTTTGTATAAGTAAATGTGGAGGTGTACATGAGCATATATGACTCGACCTCCTCAAAGCGGTCGGCAAGGTATGCTATCGGATAGTAGTTTTGCTTGGGGTACTTGGCCGAAAGGGAGGCAAGCTCACTCTCCCGCCTTTTGTCGGGATCGGGCTGAGCCGTTACAAAGCGGTAACCGATCGCCTCAAGCTTTGGCCTGAAGCTTTCATGATAAAATGCGTTGATCTCCTGAAAGCCTACGATATCCGGCCTGTAATAGGCGAGATTTTCAAGTATCTTGCCCTCGCGCTCCGGGGCTGTGGCATCAAAGAGCAGATTTGCCGTCATTATTCGCAAATTTGCTTTTTCGCACTTTTGTGATCGTTCCATTTTTCGCTCCGTTCCGCCGCTGCTGCGGCTTTTTTCAGTGTTTTTCAATTCAGCTGTTTACGATCTTGTGGATCGGCTATGATATTTTTTTGCTGTCAAAGGTTGAATGCTACCTCTATCTCACGTATCTCATCGTCGCCGATCGGGACGATACTGCCGCCCATCGATGCTATATCGCAAAGCGATTCCGCGCCGAACTCAAGCACTTCAAGACGGTCATAGGCATTGAGCGGTGAGGTTCCCGCAACTATCACCATATCACTGTCGATAATGGCTATGGGCGTGTGCATGGATATCTTCTCTGCGATCTTGGCTGGTGCATCCTCAAGTGTACCAAGGGGATAACGCAGTGTGTTGCGCAGGCAGATATAGCCCTCCGGGATCATATGGGAGTTAAACTCGCTGCCAGTTACGGCAAAGCCCATTATGTATGGCGGACGCGCCATTGCTATGCTCTCGATATCCGGGTGCGCATCAAAGATACGTCTTACAAGGCCGGCAAAGCGAGAGGGCGTTTTGTTCTTCTCACATCTTGTATCCTCAACGTAAACAAGATCCTCCGCATCGATCAGCCCCGCATCCTCACCCTCCGGGGTTATCAAAAAGCCTCGTCCCGCGCGGGAGGCAAAAATACCGCAGGCGGCGGTAAAGAGTTTGTTTTTATATGAGCGACGGCATTTATCGATAATATCCGCGCGCACGGGCGAAAAATCTGCCGCGACTATAGAATCGCTAAAGGCAAGCTCACGCACGGGGGATGACTTTTTTGCAAGCTCCTCGGGCGTGAGGACATGCCCCGGGCAGCGGAGCATTGATGCCGCCACTCCCGTCCTTGCGGTAAAATCCAACGCCTCAAACATCATATAGGCGCGCTCAAGGCTTTCGGCTCCGAGGACCACGCCATGATTTTCAAGCAAAACAGTATCACATCCCTTGGCAAACTCCGCAGATATATATCCGCCAAGCTTTTCGCTGCCCGGCAGTGCGTATTTGGCAATGGCTATTCTGCCGCAAAGTGCGGACACACCCGGAATGAGATCCATTTGCGGCAGCTGTCGCTCCAAGCTGTAGGCTACAAGTGCTGCGGGATGTGCATGCAACACGGCGTGCAGATCCGGTCTTGACCGAAGTACCGCAAGATGAAAGGGGTACTCGGTCGATGGGCGGTGCTTGCCATGTACAACGCCGTCAGGCGTGACCCACATGATATCCTCTGCCGTAAGATGTGCTTTATCCACACCGGACGGTGAGATCCAAAGGGTACCGTCATCATCCATTATTGAAAGATTACCGCCGGAGGTGGTGGTAAGCTTGTTATCATACAGGCGGGTCATATAAAAGGCTATTTTTTCAGCCGGTGACATATTGAGTTTTTTCATTATTTAAGACTCCTATCGGCACACATGCCGATCTGTTAATTAATGGCTGGGCGAATCTTTAGGCACACATAGGTGCATGATGCGCCGCGCCCATCCTTAAAATATTATATCCTTAAATTGCCACGGAGTCAATACTTTTATTAAAATTTGAACGATCGAGTGCAAAACGAAATAATTATTCGTTGCGGCTTGGGTGGGCGCATCAGTTTGCGGGCGCGGGCACGGGTGCGGAATAACGTTCGCCAAGGCTATCTATCACTGCGCGAACTGACTCGGCAGAACGGCGCAGCTGTTCAAGTTCGCCCGCATCAAGCGGGATCTGGAGCACCTTTTCTATCCCGCCGCGACCTACGATGCACGGCAGACCTATACAAACATCGCTGATGCCGTAATGCCCGCCCGCCAAAGTTGAGACTGGCAGTATGGTATGCTCATCCCGCACTATTGCCACGGCTATCCGCCGCACTGCCTCGGCGATCGCATAATAGGTCGCGCCCTTGGCGGCAATGATCCTGTATGCGGCATCCCTTACATCCAAAAAGATATCCTCAAAACTCCGTGGATCACAGCCGCAGGCGCACTCACTGCAAAAGCGGGAAAGATCCACCCCGGAAACATTTGCACTGCTGAACACCGCCACCTCGCTGTCTCCATGCTCGCCTATTATAAATGTATGCACATTGCGGCTGTCCACCCCTAAGCGCTCGCCCACCAACTGCTTTAACCGCGCCGTATCGAGCACCGTTCCCGAGCCGATCACACGACAGGCAGGCAGACCTGATCTTACAAGGGTGAGATATGTGAGGATATCGACCGGATTTGACACCACCAAAATGATACCGCGCGGGTCGATGGCGGATATTTTATCCACGATATCGGCAAATATCTGCTCGTTCTTATGGATGAGATCCATCCTGCTCTCACCTTCTTTTTGCGGCGCTCCCGCGGTGATGATAACGAGCGCCGCATCGGCGATATCCTTGTAGTCACCGCTGTATATCGCCATTGGCGAATGGAACGGCAGGCCGTGTGCAATATCCTCCGCCTCGCCCTGCGCCTTGTCGGGGTCTATATCTATCAGCACCAGCTCACTGAACAGCTCGCTCTGCATCAGCGTGTAGGCAATGGTCGCGCCTACATTTCCGCACCCGATAACGGCGCATTTTCTGACATCGGCTTTTATTATATCTGTATCCGATCGTATATCAGACTGTTTGGATGTTGTTTTCTCGCTTGTTATTTTGCTCATTTCCTGCTCGATCTCCCCAAAAGCTTATTCTCGATTCAATAAAAATGCGTATGCGATCGGCATATGATGCCGACCGCATATATTATTTACCGTTTTTGATCCATTGATTCGGGCAGACCCCAAATGCCGCAGGCAAGCCTTATTTTGTAAGTACTCTGCCCACTGCCTCGCGCCATCCTGCCAGCTTTACCGCTCGCTCATCAGCGGAGATGGTGGGTACAAAGGTCCTGTCAGCGTTCCAGTTTTCCGCGATCTCGTCAAGTGTGGCAAAAGCACCCGTGGCCAGTCCCGCAAGATTTGCGGCACCGAGTGCCGTGGTCTCAATGCACTGCGGGCGGATTATTGGCGTACCGAGCAGATCCGCCTGTATCTCAAGCAAAAGATCATTTGCTGACGCGCCGCCATCTACCTTAAGGGAGGACATATCAGCTCCAGCCTCTCGCTTCATAAGATCAAGCACATCGGCGGTCTGATAAGCCATGGACTCAAGCACCGCACGCACCACATGTGCACGCGTTGTCCCGCGTGTGATGCCCAGCAGTGCGCCGCGCGCGTAAGGATCCCAATAAGGTGCGCCAAGTCCCACAAATGCGGGTACGAACCACACTCCGCCACTGCTTTGGACAGTACGCGCCACACCCTCAGTCTCTGCTGCACTCGCCACAAGGCCGAGTCCGTCACGCAGCCATTGCACGGCAGCACCGCAAACGAACACCGAGCCCTCAAGCGCGTATGTAACAGGTGCATCGCCTATCCCCCACGCTATGGTGGTGAGAAGTCCACCCTCCGATGTTACCGGGCGTGCGCCTGTGTTCATAAGCATGAATCCGCCTGTGCCGTATGTATTCTTTGCATCGCCGTTTTTAAAACAGCACTGACCGAAGAGCGCGGCCTGCTGATCTCCGGCCACACCCGCCACCGGGATAGGTGCTCCAAAAAGTACGGGGTCGGTCTCACCGAATATCCCGGAAGAGGGACGGACCTCCGGCAGCATACAGCGTGGGATATTAAAGAGGCGCAAAAGCTCGTCATCCCACTCAAGCGTATGGATATTAAAGAGCATCGTGCGGGAGGCGTTTGAAAGATCTGTGGCGTGAACACGACCACCGGTAAGGTTATAGATCAGCCAGCTGTCGACCGTTCCAAAGCAAAGCTCGCCGCGTTCCGCCCTATCGCGTGCACCCGGAATATTATCAAGTATCCATTTGAGCTTTGTTGCCGAAAAATAGGCATCTATCAAAAGCCCAGTGCGGCGGCGGATATCCTCACAAAGCTCACCGCTCTTTATATAGTCGCAATACTCTGCCGTGCGGCGGCATTGCCACACGATCGCATTGCATATCGGACGCCCGCTGTTGCGCTCCCAAACGATAGTTGTTTCGCGCTGATTAGTGATACCGATGCCGTAAACATCGCAGGCACCGATACCCGCGCGGGCAAGTGCTTCACGCGCGACCTCAAGTTGTGTATTCCATATATCCATGGGGTCATGCTCGACCCACCCTCGGTGTGGGAAATGCTGCGGAAATTCCTTTTGTGAGGATGCAATTATCCTGCCCCCGCGATCGAATACTATAGAGCGGGAGCTGGTGGTTCCCTGATCAAGTGCTAAAAGATATTTGGGCATGGCAATACCTCCGTCGTTTTTTCGGCTCGATCTTTATGTCAGCTCGATTTTTTCCATGATATCATTATACACATTATACAGCATAACCGGGTGCATTTCAATATTCAAGAAAATAATTTCTTAATCTTTTTTCTTTTTTTCACTCGGTCGGATATGTCAAATATCAAATATTATTATTATTTTTCCCGTTATCGCTATCATCAGCCGTCGGCACGGCATCAAGCCCGCTGTCCGAGCGCACGGCACGTATCGACGCCACGGCCGCCGAGAGTGCCGCAGCAGCACGCTTGGGGTAAATGAGCACGGAGCGACCTCCGCCGAGCGGATCGGCAGTTGTTGTATAGTTATCATCCTCGACAGCGTCATCGATCCCCAGTGCCGCAGATGCGCCGCCAAGCGCCGAGGATATCGCCGACAATGAGACGGACAGTGCGCGCATGGCGCGATGAAGCTCGGCCGAGAGCCGCTCGGCGATCATGGCACTGCGGCGCACAGCCTCTGACATTTTGAGATACTCCTCGCTGTCATCTCGCATGCCGACCAAACGCGCGGCATGTGATGCATACTTAAACTCGGTCGCCAGCATAAGCGCCGAGGATGCACACTCGCGCAGGCGCGTTGCCGTCGCGGCAGAGGAGCCGGATACCGCCGACATCTCGCGTGTTGCCGCACCCAGCCGCGAGCAGAGCGAGATGAAGCTCTCGACCGCATATCGGCGCTCGCCCTCAGAATAGGAAAAGACAAAATCGCGCAAAAGTCCGTGCGCGCCCCATTCATCCATCTGACTTTCAAGCAGAGTGAGCGCGCCGCTTATCGCTTCTGCGGCGTGAATATAGGAGCGCTCAGCTTCATCAGCAACCGGATCGATGGCAAGATCCTGCTCCCTCATGCGTTCCATAAGCCGTGCTGTCTCCCTGCCTGCAGCTCTATCACCTTGACGGCTGTCATAGTCATTTATATACTTTTCAATGAAAGCCAGCGCCTCGCCGTCATCCGGGCGCAGGCTGATATTTTCATCCGCCAAACGCCTAAAAAGCTCAGTTCTTGTCATCGTCACCTCTCCGTTCGGGATAACAGAGATCCCACAGTGCAGTCTTAAATTATGTTTTGATTTTTAAAATTTTAATTTTAAAACAACAATGCGGATCGCCTTATCCGCATAAAAAAGACGGTGGGCTGACGCGCCGAAAGCACGACAATCCCACCATGGTCTTGGATCATTTTATCTCAACCGTGACTTTTTTGCCGGAGCCGGCCGATGCGGCCTTGACTACGGTACGGATGGCCTTGGCTATCTTGCCGTGTCTGCCGATGACCATGCCGGTCTCATCGGGAGCAACGGTAAGCAAAAGCTCAACGCTTGCGTCACTTTCGTTGTCGGTGCGGGTCACGGTAACAGCATCCGGCGTATCGACTATGGCTTTTGCCACGTCTTCAACGAGTTTTTCGAGCTCCATATCAGTTACCGACTATCAGTCAATAACGCCGGCTTTTTTAAGCAGGACCTTGACGGTTTCGGTGGGCTGGGCGCCGTTCTTTATCCACTCGCGAGCCTTGTCAGCATCGATCTTTACGGTTGCGGGCTCGGTGAGGGGATTGTAGTAGCCAACCTCCTCGATGAATCTGCCGTTGCGGGGAGAACGCTCGTCAGCAACGATCACGCGGTAGAAGGGCTGCTTCTTTGCACCCATTCTTCTAAGTCTCATTTTTACCATTGTTTTTTCCTCCGAAAATGTTGAATTAAATTTATTTTTGAAAATCCTTAAAACGGAAATTTCATTCCTTTTTTACCGCGCCCGCGGCGCTTGCCCTGCGATGAAAATTGCTTCATCAGCTTTTTTGTCTGCTCAAATTGCTTTAGCAGTCTGTTTACATCCTCAATGGATGTTCCGCTGCCCGCGGCGATGCGGCGCTTGCGGGAGGAGTTGAGTATCTCCGGCTTTACTCGCTCACGCGGAGTCATGGATCTTATTATCGCCTCGGTATGTGCGATGGCTTTTTCATCTATCTTGACGTCCTTGAGCGCCGATGCGTTAACACCGGGCATCATACCAAGCAGCTGCTCCATAGAGCCCATGTTCTTTATCTGCGCAAACTGGTCAAGATAATCATCAAGAGTGAAGGTCTGCTCGCGCAGCTTACGCTCAAGCTCCTCGGCCTGCTTTTCGTCATACGCTGCCTCTGCCTTTTCTATCAAAGACAGCACGTCTCCCATGCCAAGTATACGACCGGCCATACGATCCGGATAAAACGGCTCGATGGCATCTATCTTTTCACCGACACCGACGAATTTTATCGGCTTACCTGTCACATAACGGACAGAGAGCGCCGCGCCGCCGCGCGTATCACCGTCAAGCTTTGTAAGGATAACGCCGGAGATATCCAGCATCTCGTTAAACTTTTCGGCAACATTTACGGCATCCTGACCTATCATTGAATCGATGGTGAGCAATATCTCGGTCGGAGAGGTCTCCGCCTTTATCGACTGAAGCTCACCCATGAGGGTCTCGTCTATATGAAGTCGACCCGCAGTATCGATGAAGACCATATCACAAAAGTTCTTTTTTGCGTACGCAAGGCCGTTTTTGGCAATGGTGACCGGGGAGACATCTATCCCCTCCGAATACACAGGAACACCGATCTGCTCGCCGAGTATTTGAAGCTGCTTTACAGCCGCGGGACGATAGACATCACATGCCACCAAAAGCGGACGTTTGCCCTGCTTTTTGTACATTGCCGCAAGCTTTGCGGCGTGTGTGGTCTTACCCGCGCCTTGAAGACCTACCATCATTATAACAGTTGGCGGGTTTGAGGCGATGGTGAGCTTTGCCTGCGTGCCACCCATGAGAGCGGTAAGCTCCTCGTTTACTATTTTTATTATCTGCTGTGCCGGCAAAAGTGACTCAAGCACATCCGAACCGACTGCACGCTCTGTTACCGTTTTGGTGAATTCCTTGACCACCTTGAAGTTTACATCCGCTTCAAGCAGGGCCATTTTGACCTCACGCATGCCGGCGCGAACATCAGCCTCGGTAAGCTTGCCTTTGCTTTTGAACTTTTTAAAAGCCTCTGTGAGCTTTTCGCTCAAGCTTGAAAAGACCACTTGTACCCTCCCCTCGTTCGTTTTATAGTGAGTTATCGTTATATATCGTTATTTTGTCGTTGTCTTATCTTGTTTGAAGATCCGTCAGCCGACGGTCTCTGCGATCCTGTCTATGACCGCGCGAAGATGATCATCATCACCCCGACCTATCAGCGCGCGCGCATCATCCGCCAAGCTCTCGATATCGCGAAAGCGGCGTGCAAGCCCCAGCTTTTCCTCATAAAACATAAGCTCATCGCCCGCTTTTTTTATAAGATCGCGCACTCCCTGCCGCGTGATGCCAAGGACAGCGGCGATCTCGGCCAAGGACATATCATCGTTATAATAACAATTCATCGCCTCTCGGCGGTGGTCGCTTAAAAGCTCACCGTAAAAATCCAAAAGATAGCCAAGCTCAAGATTTTTTTCAAACAAAAGACCCGACCACCCTTTCAAAACTCCTGTTTTTATCGCATTCCGGACTTTCCCGCAAGCGTTTTTTGCGTGTAAAGCTTTTTGCTTTACATAGTATAGCACAGATCCGACGATATGTCAATAGGTAAATTTGATTTTGTTGAGTTTTTCGCCGCACTCGGTTGACAAACATATACAAGCACGTTATAATAAATATAATCAAAATTAGGATACCCAAGCAAAGATAAAGGAACGTGTGATCTTGAAGTACATAGACAGCTTTACAGTCGCCTCCGACACGCAAGAGGTAGATTACTTTTTAAGCGATCGCCTGCAAAAATATGACATGCAGTGCTTCTCACAGACGAGCTTATATCCGTTTGGGATATTTCCCAAGCGGGGGCTGCACCGCATTACGTTTGATAACATAACTCTGATATGTGGCGGCAACGGCTCGGGAAAGTCAACTCTTTTGAATATAATAGCCAAAAAACTGCATCTGCGCCGCCGCGCACCCTTTAATTTCACTCCATATTATGAAGAATACCTTGGCATGTGTGATGCAGAGCTGACATTTGGCAGCACGCCACCCTCCGAAAGCAAGATAATTACGAGCGACGACGTTTTTGACTATCTGCTTGATATAAGATCGCTGAACACAGGGGTGGACAAAAGGCGGACCGAGCTTTTTCTTGAATACGAGCAAAAAAGAGAGCACAGCGGCGAATATCGCCTTGGCAGCCTTGAAGAATATGATGAATTGAAACGGCGCAACGATGCGCGGCGGATGACGAGATCCTCATTCGTGAGTCGGGATCTGCCGCGAGATCTCGCAACACATTCAAACGGCGAGAGCGGATACACCTATTTTACACAGGAGATAGACAGCGGTGCGCTTTATCTTTTGGATGAGCCCGAGAACAGCCTTTCCGCCACACTGCAAAAAAAGCTTGCCGATTTTATAGTCGATTCGGCTCGCTTCTACGATTGCCAGTTTATCATCTCCACCCACTCACCGTTTTTGATGGCTATGCGGGATGCCGTGGTGTATGACCTTGACACCACCCCTGTGAGCCAAGTGCCGTGGTATGACACCGCAAGCGTGCGTCTTTGGAATGATTTCTTTCTTGAGCATTATGACGAGATGCGTGAGGCGCGCGGCGCGGCGCGGGAGAGCTGAACCAAGCTTTTGACATCGATATTCGTGCTTCAGCGGAGAATGACGGTAATTTTAAGCTTAAATTGCAAAAAACACTTGACAGAACGGCCGCAATTTAATATAATTTAATTATCATCACAGGATCGTTGCGGAGCGGGAGCTCGGCGGCATCGTACCGGCAGGATCCCGATGCTCCAAAACGGGAAAATTACATTTTTATGCCGCCCGCGGCGGCAAAACGGAGGATCATTATGGCAAAAAAAGAAAAAAAGAAATCCGGCTTTTGGTCAGATTTTCGTAAATTCGTAATGCGCGGCAACGTCCTTGACCTTGCAGTAGCGGTGGTCGTCGGCGGCGCGTTCAACAAGATCGTATCCGGTCTTGTCTCCTACATCATCAACCCCTTTATCGGCATCTTTATGAAAGAGGGCAGTCTTGACACCATCAAGACGGTTATCACCCCCGCAGTGCTTGCAGATGACGGCGTTACCGTTGTAACACCCGAGGTCGCTATCCTTTGGGGCACATGGCTTCAGACGATACTTGACTTTCTTATCATCGCGCTGGTCATATTCACCATCGTTCGTGTACTGACCAAGGCCGAGAACACTCTTCACGCCCGTCAGATCGCCGAGAAGGCTGAGGCTGACAAAAAGGCCGCCGAAAAGGCAGAGGCCGAAAAGAAAGCCGCCGAGGAAGCAGCTGCCGCTCTCGAGGCTGAGAACAAGAGACTTCGCGAGTCCCTGCTCAACCAGGAAAAGCTGCTTGCCGACATCCTTGCCGCTGTTAAAAAGTAATACGGCGGGTATCACGGCAACCGATAAAATATTACCGTAAAAGCATAAAGATCGATGTGTTAGCCATTGGCGGCGCATCGATCTTTTTTGCTTTTTTAGTCATATCGGACATGTAATTATTTATTTGTCATATGCCGCAGGTAGACGAGCATAGCACCGATATTGGGGGCTATACGTGCAACATCCCCCTCCACCTCTGTTGCGGGTATACCGTATATGCGGAACAGCTCCAAGAGCAACTCGCGCAGAGGGGACGAGCCGCCGACATAGAACGGTGCTTGTCCCTGCAAGGCAGACACGATGCGCATATCCCCCTCAAGTATCGCGCCCATCATAAAGTTTGCGGCATCATCCGAGTCATGCGAGAGGCGCGGCATGACCCAGACCTTTGAAAGCGCCGGGGAGAGACCCCATTTCGCGGCAAATTCCGCGCCCCATTTCAGCATATCCGGGCGTATCTCGCGTATGGCGGGATGCGGCACAACACGGCGAAGCAATGTGTTTTCGGATACCGCGGCCGTCAGCTCGCCACACATGGAGGAGTAGATACCGTCGATCCGCCCATCTCCATCCACGGTGATGATCTTGTTATATGAGCCGGGGAGCAGTAATGTAAACGCGCCCTCAATAGCGCAAAGCGCGGCAATGCCGTAAAGTTCGCACTCCTCGCCGCTCATCACCTCGGTGCGCATTATATCACCCTTGCCCTTTGTGCCCGGGATGAACAGGATGGGAACATCCGCAACCTTTGGCATGTGCACAAGCTCGGAGGCCGCGGCGGTATCGGCGATAGATGCCGGAGTGATGACGTGATGTATGTGGTGTATGCCTATGTGAGAGGAAAGAGTGCCGGAGCAGATAACGGCATCGACCACGGAGGTATCGATCCCCGCGCCGCCGCAGATCTCGCGTATGCCGCGCCCCAAGGAGGAGGAAAGTATTTCGGAGGAGCTTTCACGCACGCCGTCACGTGCGCCGATCCGGTATTTTATCTCATCAAGCGGGCGAAGCCCTACCGCCTCGCGTGCATCTTTTGGTGTTGGATAGAGCCGCAGTCGCATATTTGTAGTTCCGCAATCAACAAGGATAAGCATGTTTATCACCTTTACTTTGACTTTTATAGTTTTGAATGAATAATCTCGTTTATTTATTTTGGCGAGAGCATTATCGTCGGGATAATTATACATCAAAATTTGCCGATTGTCCATATACCTGCGGCTTTTTTGTTGACATTTCGACATTTGGCTGATATAATAATAATGTTAATTTACAGAATGACATCACCCCGGAGGTCTATACATGCTCAAGGATGGAAAGATACTTATAGGCATTGGCGACGAGCCCGCCGCCATACTGCCATCGATGGCAAACAGGCACGGTCTTATAGCGGGCGCAACAGGCACCGGCAAAACGATAACACTAAAGGTCATGGCGGAGTCCTTCTCCGACCTTGGTGTACCGGTTTTTTTGGCGGATATCAAGGGCGACCTTGGCGGATGCGTCAAGGCAGGGGCTGCCAATGCATCGATAGACAAACGCCTGGTCGGCATGGGTATGGATCCTGCCGAATTTAAATACCAAAGCTACCCCGTACGATTTTGGGATGTTTACGGCGAGGGCGGTCACCCTGTAAGGACCACCGTCAGTGAGATGGGCGCCTCCCTGCTCTCCCGCCTTTTGGGACTTACCGATGTGCAAGCGGGCGTGCTCTCGATAGTTTTTCGCGTAGCCGACGACAAGGGCTGGCTGCTGATAGATCTTAAGGATCTGCGCTCGATGGTGGCATATGTTGCAGATCACGCCTCCGAGCTTTTAAATCAATACGGCAACGTCTCACGCCAGTCGGCAGGAGCGATACAGCGCGCACTTTTGCGGCTTGAGGATGAGGGCGGGGCGCTGTTTTTCGGTGAACCCGACATAAAGCTTTCCGACTGGATGCAAACGGATGAGTCGGGGCGCGGGTATATAAATATCCTGCACTGCGCCAAGCTCTCCTCCTCCCCACTGCTGTATTCCACATTCATGCTGTGGCTGCTTGCCGAGCTGTTTGAGGAGCTGCCTGAGGCAGGAGACCTTGAAAAACCAAAACTCGTTTTCTTCTTTGACGAAGCTCACATGCTCTTTAACGATGCCCCAAAGGCACTACGCGACAAGGTGGAGCAGGTGGTTAAGCTTATAAGATCAAAAGGCATTGGCGTATACTTTATTACCCAACAGCCATCGGATATTCCCGACCCGATACTTGCCCAGCTCGGTAACAGAGTTCAGCATGCCCTGCGAGCCTACACGCCCGCCGAGCAAAAGGCGATACGCGCCGCGGCGGATTCCTTTAGGACCAACCCGAAATTTGAAACCAAGACGGTGCTGACAGAGCTTGGAACAGGCGAGGCACTGGTGAGCTTTCTTGATGAAAAGGGGCGCCCCTCCATCGTCGAACGCGCAACTATACTGCCGCCGCAATCCTCCATGGGTGCAATTGACGACGAGCGCCGCCGCGCCGAGATACACGCGGACGATCTTTTTGGCAAGTATGAGGTTGCGGTAGACAATGAATCCGCCTACGAACTGATAGAAGCGGAACGTCGGGCCGATGAAGAGGAGGCGATCGAGAGCGCCGAGCGCGAGGCCAAGGAAAAGGAAAAAGAGAAGGAAAAGAAAGAGAAAGAAAAGGCAAAAAGCAAGAAAAAGTCAAGCACTAAAAAGTCAGCCATTTCCAAGGCAGCAGATTCGGCACTCAACAGTGTCGGACGCGAGCTTGGTCGCCAAATAGGCCGCGGGCTTTTCGGTACCATCAAAAAGCTTTTTTAACCGCTGTCTTAAACCAAAATACAAAATATCGGCTCGATCCTCACATTGAGATCGAGCCGATATTGATTCCCGATAATATATTGATATTATTATTAACATTTTCTCTTTACAATACACGACAGAATATGATATAATAATATGTAAGATCATCTTTTTCGAGCGGACGATCGGATAAGATCATACAGCATACTTCATCCATCATTAGTCTTCCGCCATTCCCATGACACGAAAGACAGCCCGCGCGGCTGTTGAAAGGACAGCTATATGAAGCCAAAGCAAAAGGAACAAAAAAAGGACGGACGGACGGCGCCCCTCTCCTTTTTGAAAAAGAGCGGCAAAATGAGCGCCAGCGCGCAGGAACGCGCCAAAAGATACACGCCGGATCCCGACCGCGGCCTCAGCCCGGAGGAGGTGGCCGAGCGTACCGAGGCAGGGCTTTGCAATGTTTCGGTAGACAAGACCGGTAAATCCACAACGCAGATAATCCTATCCAATGTTTTTACCTACTTTAATATGATCTTTTTCATTCTGGCGGCGATATTGCTGGTGGAAGGGTCATACAACAACCTGACGTTCCTTTGCGTTGTGTTTGTAAACACGATCATAGGGACGATACAGGAGATAAAAGCCAAGCGCACGCTTGAGCGGCTGTCACTGATCTCCGCACCTGTCAGCAAGGTGATAAGGAACGGTAAGACCGAGGAGATAAGCAGTGATTCCCTGGTGCTTGACGATATAGTAATATTTGAGGCGGGCAATCAGATATGCGCCGATGCGATAGTTTGTGACGGCACGCTGACCGTTAACGAGTCACTGGTAACAGGTGAATCGGATGAGATAAAAAAAGTTGCGGGCAACACCCTGCTCTCCGGCAGTTTTGTGGTATCCGGTCGTTGCCGCGCACGTCTTGACCGCGTGGGGCATGAATCCTTTGCCGCAAAGCTTACCCTTGATGCAAAAAAGATCAAAAAAAGACAGCAGCCCGGCATGATGCGCTCGCTGACCTTGCTGATCAAGGTGATAGGCGTTATAATAATCCCGGTCGCCATATTTATGTTTATAAATCAAAAGAACGTAATAGGCATGACCACCAAGGAGAATATAGAGAGCACTGCGGCATCGATCATAGGCATGATACCCGAGGGGCTTTATCTTTTGACGAGCGTTGCTCTTGCGGTAAGCGTTATGCGGCTTGCCAAAAAGAAGACCCTGGTGCATGACATGAAGTGCATTGAAACGTTGGCGCGTGTTGATGTCATCTGCGTTGATAAGACCGGTACGGTAACAGAGCCAGAGATGCATGTAAAGCAGGTAATTCCCCTTGAGGATGACAGCCAAAGCGCCGCGGCAAGATGCCACTCGCTTATTCGCGACATGGTGCTAAATCAATCCCCCGACAATGCGACCATGCGCTCACTGCAGGAATTTTTTGATGACAAAAAGGACTACAGGCGCGCAGTTAGTGTAAAAAGCTTTTCATCCGAAACAAAATACAGTGCCGTAGCGTTTAGAGACACGGCATATCTGCTCGGCGCGCCGGAATTTATACTGCGCGATGAATATGATGAATTTCGCGAGGCGATAGAGGCGCATTCATCTGTCGGTGAGCGCGTTTTGCTGTTTGCCGAATACAGCTATGAGCGCGGCGGTGATGAGGATATATTCGCTGACGGCACACTGCGCGGAATAGTGATCCCGGAGGCGCTGATAACACTTGAAAACAGAGTTCGTCCGGAGGCGCGCGAGACATTTGAGTATTTTGCCAAGCAGGGAGTGGCGATAAAGGTCATATCGGGTGACAACCCCGTGACAGTATCACGCGCGGCTATGACAGCGGGCATTCCCGATTCGGATAAGTTTATTGATGCCGGAATGCTTGATACGCCGGAAAAGATAGAGCGCGGCATACTTGAATACAATGTTTTTGGTCGTGTTACGCCGGAGCAAAAGCGGGCGTTCGTTCGTGCGCTTAAAAAGAACGGTCACACGGTTGCCATGACCGGTGACGGTGTTAATGATGTGCTGGCGCTGAAGGATGCCGATTGCAGTATAGCAATGGCCTCCGGCAGTGATGCGGCTGCAAATGTTTCCGACCTTGTTTTGCTTGATTCAAACTTCTCCTCAATGCCCTCGGTAGTGGCGGAGGGGCGGCGTGTTATAAACAATATAGAGCGCTCGGCATCGTTGTTTTTGGTGAAAAATATTTTTTCCTTTATACTTACCATGCTGGCGCTGATAAGCTCCTCGATGTATCCCTTTAAGCCCGCACAGCTCTCGCTGGTATCTGCGGTGATGATAGGTGTCCCCTCCTTTGTGCTTGCGCTTGAGCCAAACACCGATATCGTGCGCGGCAGATTTTTGCGGAACGTGCTTTTCCGCTCCTTCCCTGCCGCGCTTACCGCCGTAATACTGGTGGCGTGGTCACTGCTGTTTTCGACCGCGTTTGATATTTCCGGCGAGCTTACATCGACCGTTGCGTTTTATCTTTACTCCTTTGTAGCATACATGATGCTCTACAAGGTCTGCCGACCGATGAACCTCCTGCACAAGCTGCTGTTCGGCTCGATGGGTGTGCTCTTCCTGCTTGCTGTGATAATAATTCCCGGCTGGTTTGACCTGGTCACACCAGACCGTGGTTGCGCGCTGATACTTGCGGCACTCGGGCTGCTTGCATTCCCGATAAATCGTGTGATAAGCAATATATTTGCAAACTTTGAGGGCTGGATCAGAATCATCAAGGATTTTATAAAGCGAGACATGGAGCGCACTGCGGAGAGCGACCGATAACGGCCGGCGCAAAGTCTATTGCACATAAGACGCCCAATTAGCAAATACGAACCCAACGCCCCCACCGTGTGAACGGTGGGGGCGTTGGGCCTCTTATTATTTAGACTTTAGACTTGTTTATGTTTGTGATCTTATTCTTTATCCAACGCATCGGATGCATTGTCTGCTGCAGCCTTCGAGGCACTGTCCCGGGCGGTACCAAGGTACTCCGGCAGCTTCATGCCCGCCATATCAAAAAGATCCGTCAGCGGAGGGACCGATCTGTAAAGACCGGAGATAAAGCCTGCTGTACTGCTCTTGCCGTCACCGCCCGACTGGCCGTTATCCCATACGGTGACCTTATCGATCTTAAGGTTGCTGATCGCATCTACCTGGATGCGGGTGAGTTCCTCAAGCTTATCGGTTACCATAAGCCTTATAGCCGCGTTGGCATCGCCGCCGGCGGCGTTTATGATCCGGGAAAGACCCTCGGCCTGCTTTATAAGTATCTCTCTTGCACCTGCGGCCTCGGCCTGCATCTTCATGAGTATGGCATCCGCCTCGCCTCTTGCCTTGCGTCGCAGCTGTTCGGCCTCCGCCTCCGCCTTAAGCTCGGCTTCCTTTTTGGCTATCTCGGCGCGAACAAGAACGTCCGCCTCGAGTCTTGCTTTTTCAAGGGATGCACGCGCGCTTTCGGCATCGCGCTGTGCGGCATAGGATTCTTCAAGTGCCTTTGCAGCTTGAATATTTTCGGCTGCCACTGCGCGCTTATTGGCCTCGGCTTCCCTTTCGCGGCGGGTAGCATCAGATTCGGCTATCTTGGCCTTTGCCTCGTTCTCACCGGCGATAGCCTCGGAATTTGCACGGGAGACGTTTATTCTTTGATCCTTTTCTGCGGCAGATGCACCTATAGCACCGTTTCTGTCCGCCTCGGCAACCGAGATCTTTGCATCGTTGATAGCTTTTGCGGCTGCTTCCTTACCCAGGGCGGCGATATATCCGCTCTCGTCATCGATATCCGTTACGTTAACGTTGATAAGGCGAAGACCTATCTTTTTAAGCTCTGTTTCTACGTTGCCGGATACGGCATCAAGGAATTTATCACGGTCGGTATTGATCTCCTCAATATCCATCGTGGCAATTACAAGACGAAGCTGACCAAAGATTATATCCTTTGCAAGCTCCTGTATCTCCGCAAGCTTCAGCCCCAGCAAACGCTCGGCGGCGTTTTGCATCACGCCTACCTCGGTGGAGATACCAACGGTAAAGCGAGACGGAACATCAACACGTATGTTTTGGTGCGACAGTGCATTTGTAAGATCCACCGGGATTGACAGCGGGGTAAGATCAAGGTAATCATAGGACTGTACTATCGGAACGATAAACGCCGCGCCGCCGTGTATGCACTTGGCGGAGCGCTGTGTGCCGTCACGATTGGTGCCAACCTTACCATATATGACCATTATCTTATCCGAGGGACATTTTTTATACCTCGAAGCAAATACGACGATAAAGGCAAACAGGACAATGGCGATAGCAAAAACTATCATTGGTACGGTGGCGGAGAGCCCACCGGCCAGGAGAGGTACGAGATGTGTCATTTGATAGATCCTTTCTGATTTGATTGATTGTTTGTAATACAATGTATTATCATTTTGATCCGGTAACCGCAGGAGAGCTTATTCGATGGGATATTCAATGCCTTGCTGCTCGCCTGCACGGGATATGCGCGTGCCTATCTCATCGATATACAAGTCAGCATCAGCGGCGGCAAGGACCGGTAGATCCGCGGCTGTTGTGCCGTCGGTGCGGGTGAGTATTATATGGCGGTATTTTGTTTTGCCGACATATACCTTGTCGCTTGCCTCGGTATCCTCGTATCTAACGCCGGAAAGTGATGTATAGGGCAGCTCGATAAAAGACTCTCGCATACTGCCATCGGTAATATCAACATATCTCTCACCGATGCAGATCGATGCGGGCTTTAGCATAAAGCCGGAGAGTGAATAAACAGAGGAGCGCTCTCGCCCGTCCCCACCGCGCTTAAAGAGCGCGTGCTCATCATCAAAAAAGTATGTACCGAAAAATATCGGCTCTGTATGGTGGGCGGAAGAATGATCACCGTAGCGTTGTTCGTTTTTATAGCGCCGCACATCTGTCTTTACAAATTTCTCATTAAAGCTCCCCTCAAAAGCCTCGCAGAGAGATGCGGCGTTCTCATCTATCTCCGAATCCTTTATCCTGACCGCCGAGATGGTAGTGGCAAGGATCACACCAACAACGAGCAACGGTAGACCTATCATCATCATAAGCCCCTGCGGCAAGCCGTGTGTGCCGGCTAAAAAAACGACCATGATAAAGCCGATGGCGATAAGCGCGGCTGCAATGACGATGGGATAGACTTTATTTACCTGCTCAAAATACTTTTTATTGCGACGATAGTTCATGCTTTGTGATTCCTCTAAGTTACTCGGTCTCCTTGCGGATAGCTTTTATTTGTAGTAAGGCAACACCGCGCAATTCACGGCCGGAGCTTTTTCGTCCACTTGCTTACATAAGATCTATATTTCACAATTTTCCTTAGCGCAGGATAAGCTACGCGCGCAAAAAATTGTATCATCTGACGAATTTTCTGACGGCACAATTGAACGAAAAGATTTGTGCGGTGGTGCCTTAAATTTCTTATTTTATTTCTTTGCGTTGCCGTCCAGCGGCTCGACCACCAAAACATCGCCGTCTCCTACGGCAACGACTCTTACATATCGGCCTGTAGCCAATGCTTCACTGTTTGCGGTGATAGCACTGTACTCGCAAAACTTTTCCTGAAGGGTGATGGTCACCTTGCCGGAACCCTGCCCTGCGGCGGGGATGGGTATGTATATCTGCGCCACCTTACCGACGGCGTTTGAGATATCTATGTTGCCCGACGACTGCAAACGCAGAATGCCGCGCATTAAAAATGCGATGCCGACGAGCGTTGCAATACCCGCCGCGACCGAAATGAGCACCGCCGCCCAATCGGGAAGCGAGGTCTCAAGCAGACCGACGCCGAGCCAGCCTGTGATGCAGAGCATTGAAAGTATACCGCGCACCGAGAAAAGCGTAAGGCCGTCATCGATCGATGCGGCATCTATATCGGTATCCGGTATACCGTCGCCGTCAAGATCTATGCCGTCGTCCCCGATACCGATGAGTTGAAGCACCGTTTGGATGATGAGCAATGCCGTTGACGGTATGGCTATCAGTGCAAATATCTGCTGAACCAGTTCAAGTCCGTTCCACCAGTTTATCATAACAATAGATTCCTTTCAGTATAGTTTATATAGGTCGCGCAACTGCGGCTCAGGCTTTCATCAAACGATCGACCATTGCATCCGACCCGGATTTAATAATAGATGCATAATACGCGATCACGATTATCTCAAGCGCTGAGTTGAGGCGACGGCGCGCGCCGCCGATCTTTTCCTCATAATCGGATGTGACCCTTGCAATGCACTCACGAAGCGTAGTCTCGTCCGTTTCGCCGCCAAAGATCATAAGTTCGTCAAGTATACGGCAGATGTAATCATAGAGCCGTGAATCTCTGATGATGTCGTCCGAACGGTCATATACACGCCCGTTGATGTATGATATTAAAAAAGCTATCTTATCAAGCTGCATGCAGGAGCGGAGCATATTTATTATCAGGATATGCGCCAGCTGATCGATATCATACTTTTTAAGTTTTGCGTTGGCCACCCAGCCGCGTTTGGTCCAGTTTTGCAGTGTAGACCCGTCAATGCCGGATATCTCCCTGATCTGCGACAGCATTATGCCATCCTGAATGTAAAATATCTTCTTCAAAAAATCCATTCCGGTAACATTCCCCATCGCTTCGCGGCGGAGCACGGTTCCGGGAATGTACACATCATTGATCTGAAGATTCATTTCTTTCCTCCTTATTCATCCGTCTTGCGATGATTTTATTATATCACGCAGTCATTGGATTGTCAATATTCGAGCATAATTTTTTTGTTCTTTTATAGGATTTATGGTCGGCAGCAATGCATCACATACCCAAGGCAGCCGGCAGCTCGCTGATATCCGCAAGTTCAAGATCTGCCGTGTATCCCTCGCCGGCGGGTGTATATTTTGCAAAAAAGCCTTGATGCACACGCACCGTCATCATGCCGCACTCATGCGCGGGCTTTATATCGTTATCCGCTCTGTCACCCACCATCACGGCTTCCCCGGCGGTGCAGCCCGCCGCATCGAGCGCTGCAAGGAATATATCCGGCGCAGGCTTTTCCATACCGCACTCGGCGCTTGCCATTATAACTGATATATTATCTTCAAGCCCAAAGCGGTGCAGACGTTCGGCTGCGCCCGGCAGTTGATTTGCAATGATGCCGAGCTTATATTTTTTTGCAAGGCGAGAGAGGACCTCGGCCGCCGCGGGATAAGGGCGCTCTCCCTCCGCAGTGTACGGGATATGCTCGACCCCTATGCTCTCGCAGGTGCGGCCTATCGGCGAATGCCCCGCCGCGCCGAATGCCTCGGCTCTCATCATAAATTCATCAAGTGTCAGGTATACCCCGTGCTCTGCCGCACGCGCTATGGCGATCTCGGCGCGGCGACAATGCTCACCATACTCATCCACCAATGTGTATCCCATATCAAAAAAGATCCATTTTGCCTGCTTAAGCTTCTCGCAAGCTTGATTCATATCCATTTTCAAATTCTCGCTAACGATTTTTTTGTTTTTTGGCGCGATCGCCGTTATTGTTCGGTCATACCGCTCTGATGCAGCAGCGCCTGCTCGGCTGTGATACTGCGGCATCCACTGTGTATATTTTATCATATTCGGCGCGATATTGCAATGACCGTGACGAAAAAACTGAGGGTATATTTATAATTATGAAGATAAGTTTTTTTAAGATAGGAGCGCTCCCCGCCGCGCTTATTGCGATAATGCTTATATTTCAGCCGCCGGACATTGCCCTACCCTCTCTTGCGGCGGCGGTGATACACGAATGCGGGCATCTTTTTGCGTCGCGTGCCCTGGGGATAGGCTTGCATTCGCTTGAAATAGGTCCGCTCGGCGCTACGATAAAAACGCACGGCGCACTGATATCATACGGCAGAGAGTGGACTCTTTGCGCGGCGGGACCCGGCGCCAATCTTGTATCCGCCGCGCTGACATATCTGCTGTTTGCCGACACCGCGGAATTCAGCTCTCACGGTACGGCATTTAATTTTTTTGCCGTGTCGCTATCTCTGGCCGCTCTAAATCTTTTGCCGATCGACGGCTTTGACGGCGGGAGGATGCTGGCGGCTACCGTATGCCGCGCACTTGGTCCGCGCGTCTCCGCCGCCATGGTGGATGTTGGAACGCTCCTGTCCCTTTTGATGCTTTGGGGGCTTTCGGTATATCTTTTGCTTTGCCACGGCTCATCCCTCTCGCTTTTTGTTTTTTCCGCCTCTGTATTTTGCCGTGTGTTTTTGGAGGGGGACAGGGGATAGATCGATCGCGCGGCCGCAGACTGCGGGGATGAGGACGACAGAGATTTTTTGAGGATTTAAGAGTTATTTTGAGAAATACCTGCCTTTTTTTGAGTTTTTGCGAGCATTCGGGCGCAGATTTTGATTTTTTTCGATTTTTGGGCAACTTTTTTATCAAATACTATTGCAAAAGCACGCATTATCTGCTACAATATGAGCGGAAAACGAGGTACGCAGGTACACACGGCTTTTTTACAAACCGCCGGGCATAAGTTTGCTGCCGATGGCAGAACCTATTTTATGTTCCGTGCGGTTTGTATTGCTTTTTTCCGTTGTGTGACATAGACCCGTTCCGGATTTTTTATACCAAAGGAAAGTATCGGAATGAACAATGAAAAGCTTGTGGAGCTACACTCAGTCTCCAAGGAATTTGACGGCGAACAGGTGCTTCGCTCGATCGACCTCGACGTACACAACGAGGAATTTGTAACTCTTCTCGGTCCCTCCGGTTGCGGCAAGACCACAACACTGAGGATAATAGGCGGCTTTGTTACGCCCGACTCGGGAGATGTGATGTTTGAGGGTAAACGCATTAACGATCTGCCACCCTACAAACGGCAGGTCAACACCGTTTTCCAACGTTATGCGCTCTTCCCCCACCTTAACGTTTACGAAAATATAGCATTCGGACTGCGGCTTAAAAAGATGCCGGACGCCCAGATCCGCGAGGAAGTAAAGAGCATGCTCTCCCTTGTCAACCTCAAGGGCTTTGAGACCCGCCGCGTGACCAATCTTTCCGGCGGTCAGCAGCAGCGCGTGGCAATAGCACGTGCGCTTATCAATCGCCCCAAGCTCCTTTTGCTTGACGAGCCTCTCGGAGCGCTGGATCTTAAGCTCCGCAAGGACATGCAGGTGGAGCTGAAGCAGATGCAGCGCCGTACCGGCATTACCTTTATTTATGTTACGCATGATCAAGAGGAGGCACTCTCAATGTCCGACACGATAGTGGTTATGGCGGACGGCAAGATACAGCAGATAGGCACTCCCGAAAAGATATACAACGAGCCGGAAAACGCTTTTGTTGCCGACTTTATTGGTGAATCGAATATAGTTTCCGGTGTTATGAACGAGGACTACCTCGTCTCCTTTGCCGGCCAAAAGTTTAAATGCGAGGATCACGGCTTTGCCAAAAACGAGCCTGTTGACGTTGTGGTTCGCCCGGAGGATATCGATATCGTTCCCGTTGGCGAGAGCATGCTGACCGGCCGCGTTACAAGCGTTACTTTCAAGGGCGACTATTACGAGGTCATCGCCGACATTGATAACTTTAAATGGATGATAGAGACCACCGACCGCTTTGCGCCGGGTCAGACCATCGGCATCTCTATCGACCCCAACGAGATACAGGTAATGCGCCGCTCCGAATATTCCGGCAAATTCGGCGACTATTCCACCTTCAGCGATGAGATGGAGCATCTCTCCGACATTGTGGAGGCAGAGGAATGACACCGAAAAAAAGAAGTCTTTTGCGCTCCGCTGCAGCCGCGCCGCACATAGTGTGGTCGGTGCTGTTTATTGTTGCACCGCTGATATTCGTGCTTTATTACGCGTTTACCGACAGCGAGGGCAACTTTACCTTTGAAAATATCACATCCCTTGCAGATTACTCGGAGACCTTTATGCTCTCGGTCTGCTTTGCGATAATCGCCACCGTCGTTTGCCTTTTGATAGCCTACCCGCTGGCATATGCCATATCCCGCACCGGGGCACGCACACAGCGCGCGCTGATTATGCTTGCCATGCTCCCCATGTGGATGAACCTGCTTATCAGGACCTACTCCATGCTTGCCATCCTTGATGACGGCGGCTTTTTGAACAAGCTTGTAACATCGATAGGACTGCCGGAGCTTCACATAGTCGGCACGCCCGGCGCGGTGATATTCGGTATGGTATATAATTTCTTCCCCTATATGCTCCTGCCGATATACACTACCATGTCAAAAATGGACACGCGTCTCATCGAAGCGGCGCAGGATCTCGGCTGCAACAGCCTTGGTGTGCTTCGCAGTGTGATATTTCCCCTCTCCGTCTCCGGTGTCATCTCCGGAGTTACAATGGTCTTTGTCCCCTCCATCAGCACCTTTTACATCTCGCAAAAGCTGGGCGGCGGCACATTTGATCTGATAGGAGACACTATAGAGCGTCAGTTCCAACGCCCCGACACATATAATGTAGGCGCGTCGATATCGCTCGTTATGATGATACTTATCCTTATCTCTATCGCCGTCATGAACCACTTTGCGGGGGAGGACGAGGATGTAAGCGGAGGTATGATAGTATGAAGCATCTTTCCCGTGTTTTTATAGCAATCTGCTATATCATTCTTTACGCGCCGATAGCGGTGCTTATCCTCTTTTCCTTTAACAGCACCGCAAGCACAGGTGTGTTTTCCGGTTTCTCGCTCTACTGGTACAGCGAGCTGTTCCGCAGCAGTGATGTTTTCGGCGCACTTCGCAACACCCTGATCCTTGCTGTCAGCTCATCGCTGACCGCCACGGTGATAGGCACATGTGCCGCCGTGGGGCTTGATCGCATGCGCTCACGCCGTGCGCGCGCTGCGGTGACATCGATCACCAATATTCCAATGATGAACCCCGATATCGTCACCGGTGTTTCAATGATGCTCCTTTTTGTTTTTGTTGGCACAATGATAGGCGCGACAGAGGACAAGCTTAATTTTTGGACTCTTTTTGCCGCGCATGTTACATTCAACCTGCCCTACGTGATACTGAACGTCACGCCAAAACTCAAGAGCATGGATCGCAACCTACCGGAGGCGGCACTGGATCTTGGCTGTACGCCGCTTCAGTCCTTTTTCCGCGTAGAGCTTCCCGCAATACTGCCGGGTGTGCTCAGTGGTCTCATAATGGCATTCACCCTTTCGCTTGACGATTTCGTTATCAGCTATTTCACCTCCGGCAGTGATTTTCAAACACTCCCCATACTCATCTACTCAATGACCAAAAAAGAGGTCAAGCCGGATATTTACGCCCTCTCCACCCTAATTATAATATCTATCCTTGTGCTTTTGCTCCTCTCAAACTTCATCAGCGATCGTTCTGAGAGCAGCAAGAAAAAAGCTCAAAGAGGCCGCAGTGCGGCAAAAGGAGGTGCGACAAAGTGAGACCGGAGATCAAAAATCACGCAAAAACAAAAGCGACATCGCGCCGGCGCATTGCCGCCACCGTTGCCGTCCTGGCTCTCACAGCGCTGCTCCTCCCCGCACTTTCTGCCTGCAGCGGCAGTGACGGCGGCACGGTAACACTCAATGTTTACAACTGGGGCGAATATATCTCCGATGGCTCGGAGGGTACATTTGACACCAATGCAGAATTTGAGGCTTGGTACTTTGAAAACTTCGGCAAGCGGGTGCGCGTTAACTACACGACCTATGCCTCAAACGAAGATATGTACGCCAAGCTCAAAAGCGGCGCGGTGAGATATGATATCGTCATTCCCTCCGATTACATGATAGAGCTGATGATAGAGGAGGGGATGCTTGAAGAGATAGACTTTTCAAACATTCCGAATTATCAGTACATCCTTGATGATTACAAGGGCTTGTTTTACGATCCCGAAAACAAATACTCCGTCCCTTTCTCATACGGCATGGTGGGCATAATCTACAACACTTCGATGGTGGAGGGCGAGCCCGACAGTTGGGAACTTATGTGGGACGAACGCTACAGCGGCAAGGTACTGAACTTTAACAACCCGCGTGATGCCTTTGGCACGGCTATGTACCGTCTTGGTATTGACGTTAATACAACGGCACACGAGGATTGGGATCTTGCCTTTGAGGCGCTCAAGGCACAAAAGCCGCTGGTGCAGAGCTATGTAATGGATGAGATCTTCAACAAAATGAAGGGCGCATCCGCCGCCATCGCTCCGTATTATGCAGGTGACTTTCTGACCATGTACGGCGACAACGAGGATCTGGCATTCTTTTACCCCCGCGAGGGCACGAATGTTTTTGTTGATGCCGTGTGCATTCCGCGCGGAACGCAGCACAAGGATGTGGCCGAGGCTTATATAAACTTTCTCCTTTCAGAGGAGGCGGCTGTCGCAAATGCCGAGTATATCGGCTACGCATGCCCCAACAAGCTTGTACGCGAAAATGCCGATTACATCGAGGCCATGAACGAGATGCATCCGGATGCGTACACCATCCTCTACCCTGAAAATATTGACTTTCTTACATCTTATTACGAGAACCTCTCAAACGAAACACGCGATTACATGAATTCGCGTTGGGAGGATCTTAAGATCGAAAGCTCCATTGGCGGCGGCATATACACCACAAGCGCGGTGATAGTTATAGCTCTTATTGCATGGGCGGTTTACAGCGCCATAAAAAAGAGATATCGCGCCAAGTTCTATGTTTGAGCGCAGGTCGAAAAAAGTTAAAGTCAATACCGATACCGGATCCCGACTTTACCCGCAACATTGCGATCAAACAAAATACAAAATAAAATAAAAATATATCGCTGTGGCATTTAAGTGTCACAGCGCAGACCAAAAAAGCGTTCTCGCCATGGATCCCCACGGCGAGAACGCTTTTTTGTATTGGTACAGAAGATCTAATAAAAGGACCGAAGCGCCGAGAACAAGGCACCCCAAGATACTCTTGCTCTTTTAGTTGCGCGAGCATTTTTCGGCATCGATGGCGAGCACGAGCATGAGTGCGCACACCGCATCATCGGGCGAGACTACGTCTATTGCATATGTATCGGTAAATTTAAAAAGTTCTTTGGAAACGGTGGCAATGTGCCCTCCGCGAGCATCCACTATATCGTAATCCCACTCAAAAAAGTCGCCCTTTACCTGCCAGCCGTTACAATCGATATTAAAGCGCGGAGTAAAAAGGGAGAACTCTTTGTTTATACAGCCGACATAGCTATCACCAAGATACATCTCAAATTTAGGGAACCATGTAAGCACGCGCTCCTTGATATACCCCACCTCGCGCCCGGCGGCATCGTATATGCGCAAAAGATGCCCCCACGCAAGCTCGCCGCGCACGACATAAGCACGCTCCCCTGCCTCATTATATATATCGTAGCTATCGAACCAAGAGAAAAATCTTTGCTTGAAAAGTAGTTTCATTTGTTTCTTACTTTATTTATGTGCGCCCGACATCAGCGGCGTTTGAGCCTGCCGAGCACTCGACCGGCGCAGGAGATCTCGGTGAAATCCTTTAAAAGGATACGGCCGTATTCGGGGTTGAGAGATATGAGGCAATCGCCGCCGAATATCTTAAAGAAGCCGCTGCCGTCAAGGATATACACACAGGGCTCACCCACCTCAACAGAATCGCAATTTTGCACGAGCAGAACATCCCCGCTGTGATATTTTGGCTCCATGCTGTTGCCGCTGATGCGCAGGGCGAAATCCGCGCCCTCCGTCTTTTTATCTCGGGGGATGGTTATGTGCTCCGCACTGTCGCCGTCAAGATATTCGCCGACTCCGGCGGAAACAGGCAGATCGAACATGGGGATCTCTCGCTTTGCCCCCAACGCACCGCTTGACTCGGAATATCTCTTTTTGGCGGTCTGCGCTCTGCCGCGTATCACCACGCCGTCAGCCGACACACCGGTATACTCGGTGCGGCTGATGCGCTCCCCTTCCTTACCGAGGACAAGGGTGATCAGCTCCTTGCCGTACTGATCAAGGCGGCGATAATCCTCTACCATTTTTATCTCGCTCGGCGTCAGCGTGTAGTTGTTGGTGTTCTCCGGCTGACCGCTTATTATGTAATCAAGCGAGCAATCAAGCGCGTTGCACACAGCTATTATATTTGAAAGCTTTACCGAATCGGAAATGCCGGCTAAGAATTTACTGAGCGTTCCGAGCGGGATGCCGGTCATCAGCGAGAGCTGCTCGTTGGTGATCTTTTTTGCACTTTTGAGCTTTTTTATCCGTTCAAGGTAGTTTTCTTCCATAATCGAAACAAAACCTCCGTCCTTATTTTCTTTTACGGTCTTATTATAGCACAGTTTTTCCGTTTTGTAAATACCTTTTCAAAATATTTTTCCGTTTTTGGCATTTTGGTATTGACAACGGCTCAAAAGTATAGTATAATTCAATCAATGAAATTCCAAATTCGGAACTATGGGGTCTAAGATGAACAAGTGCTTTAATGATTTACCGCAATATAAGAACCGCAGATATGTGGCATCCTACTCGCGCAGAACACGCTCACGCAGCAAGCTTGAGCTTTTTATTGAGCGACTGCTTATGATATGCGAGGCGATAGTCGAGGGCTTTGAGACCTCGACCGCAAGAGTCGTTTTAAAGATCGGAATGCTGAGTGTGATGTTTGCGGCGTTCTTTGTGTTTGTTGCAGCAATAGAGGCAGGCAGTATAGGACTCCTCGGTGCTGCAGTGATATCGCCCGCGCTCGTTTTGGGCTTTGCGGCGGCGCTGAGGCTTTAAGCGGAAGCGCAAAGCGCAACGGCGTTCTCACGTGCGTGCGGCTTTAATGGATCTTATGACAGCATCGGCAAATATGCGCGCCGTTAGCATTCCGCGTGATGATGGGGTGGCTGAGTCAAGCTCGATATGCAATGAGAGCCATGGCGCATTTTGATTAAAACTGCCGCTGTCGACTGTCAAGGTGCAGGCGTAGCTCCCAAGCTCGCCGTTGATCATATCCGCCAGTGCAACATTTTTGCGAGCCACTCCCTCGGCTCCCCATCCAACGAGCATACCCGGTGCGCCGCCTGCATGCAGATCGATAACGAGCGCGACGTCGTTGCCCGCCGCCATCTCACAAAGTGCGGTATATGCTCTTGAGTACGAACCGATCCGCCCCGAGGAATCAAATTCCCCATTGCAGATCTGCGCATCGATCCCCGCCGCAGTGAGAGCCTGCAGCAAGGCCTCGGCGGCATGGGGCACGGGTATACCGTCAGAAAAACACTCGGATGGATGAGCGCAGGTTACGATCACACTTCCGCCGCGCAGGATCTCAAGGACCTCGGCGCCAAGCTCGGACGAAAGCGCGGCGGGCAGGATACCGCTTTGGGCGAGATCGATAAAAAGCTCGATATTTCTGCCCTTGGTTGCTGTGACCGCGGTATAATCCTCCCCGTGGTCCTGCAGTGTATCACGCGTTTCATCATCGGCAGTCACCTTGGGAGTTTCGATGCCAAACTCAGGGCCTTGCGTGACATCGTTCTCCCCCGCCCGGATGCTTGTACCGCTGTTGCCGTGCGGTGCGGTTTCGGCAGGAGCTTCGGTGTTTTTGGCTCCGAAGATAAACAGCCCCGCGAGGCTTCCGAGTGTTTCACGCGGCTCGCTGCCAAGTCCGGCTGCGGTGGTATACGCGCCAACCGTCATGGCAGTTGTAAGCAAAAGTACCATGATAAACGTCAAAAGCGGCGAGGTGTTGTGTTCCTTTTTATTACACCCACAACAGTCGGTATAGTCACCGAAGTCTCCGATCCGCTCGGTAATAACATCTGGGAGTCGCCGGGGAGCATTTACGCCCTCGGATCCAATACCGTCGCCGAACACATCCACTCGCTCGCGTGTATCGTCGGCGCTGTCGTATCCGCTTGCGGATATTTCGTTCATCAGATCTCTGTCGTTGCTTTTCATTTTACGGTCATCCTCCGTTTTGATACTTTATTTTGGTAAAAACCGCTTTCGCCTCTCCTTTGATATTATGCCGGCGCGCGGTGGTTTATTCGGTCAGATTAATTTATTCGATTCATTCGATCACTCCAAACGCAGAGTTTATGGCGCGGGATATTATATCTGACGCGACGGAGTTGATAAGATCCGCATCCTGCGGACTGACAAAAAAGCTTTGCCTGTTGTCGAGCACTGCTTTGAGCTTTGGCGGCAAAGCACAGTAATCGCTATTTACCATTCCCGCCTCAAGGAGTGCATCAAAGATCAAGGTCGACGAGCCGACAACGGTCGGCACGCCGATGGATATTATAGGAACGCCGAGCGTTTTGTAAGTCAGCGCTCCCCTTGTGTTATCAACTCCCGAGCCCGGCGTTATACCCGAATCCGTAAGTTGTACCGTGCGGCCGAGACGATCGCAGGAGCGCGCCGCAAGTGCATCAACGACCACTAAAAGATCAGGGCGGACAGTAGCTATCGCACCGCGAAGGACATCTGCACTCTCGATCCCTGTGCGACCGATGACCCCCGGAGATATGACGGACACAGCCGAACAGCCAAGTGCACAATAGAGATCACCGTCAAGCTCTCTCAAATGCCGCGTAGGAGAGATGCGCGCCGCCGTATTCGGGCCGATCGCATCGGCCGTCATATCCGAATTTCCAAGTCCCGCAGCTATAACATCAAAGTTACCGTCCGGCGGTCTCCCGCATAGTTCACAGGTCAGTTTTATAAGCTCGCACGAAAGCAGATCCCCCACGTTGCGGCAGGACTCGGTCCCCAGCACAGCAAGTGAGCACGGGAGTGTGATGGTAATGTATCTGCCTCGTCTGTGACAGAGTCTTTTTGCCGCGCCCTCCGTTACTATCTGCATTCGTTCTATACGTACCATACCGTCGTTTGTCGCAACGACCTCCTCGCTGTATGATGATCCCTCGCCGCCGTCCCAAGCCTCGCAAGCAAGATCCGTGCCGTTGAACGGCAGGACGGGACGTGCCGCATAAAAAGATTTAAATAGCATGTATTTGATCCTCTTTTTTAATTTTTTCACATAATTAAAGGCATTCAATAATGTTTTTTTCGCAAAAAGACTTGCTTTTATTCTTTTTTTACATTATAATATTAATATAATGCTCAACGCGCGGCGACGGCATGGTCAAAATACACAAATTCAAGCCTTTAGATTGTGCAACCTGCCGAACATTCAAAGACTTTGATTTCACCATTGAAATTTTCATCATTTAGTGATATAATATATTGAATCTATACGCGCCGTGTGTATGATTTTAATCTGAGGAGGATCACACAAAAATGACAAAAAGACTCTTAGCTGTACTTCTCTGCCTGGTCATGTTATCGACCGCTCTCGTTTCCTGCCACGATTCAAAGATCGACGGCAAGGATGTAAAGGGCGCTGAGATCACCATGTATCTTGCAGACATGATCTATGATTTTGACCCCGCTGTTGTTTACAACAACGCAGATGCACTCAAGCTCTGCTCTCTTATGTTCGACACACTTTTTAAACTCGATGCCAACGGCAAGGTAACCCCTTCCATAGTCGATAAATATACATACACCAAGGACGAGAACAAAAAAGAGTACACCCTTATGCTCTACTTCAAGAGCAACAATGCTTGGTCGGACGGTACACCCGTTACAGCCCAAGATGCCGTTTTCACGTGGAAGCGTCTGCTTGACTATGAGGCAAGTTATGAGGCTGCAGCTCTGCTTTACGAGATCAAAAACGCCAGACGTGCCAAAGAGGGCGATTGCTCTATCGATGACATCGGCATTTACGCCGTTGACGAGCTTGTGCTTGAGATCAGATTTGAACGAGATATCAATCTTGATGAGTTCCTTTTGAATCTTACAAGCGTAGCACTGGCTCCTCTGCGCGAGGATATCGTTTCACGTAACGAGGACTGGGCAAAGAAGCCCGCCACCATCGCGTGCAGCGGCCCCTTTAAGCTCTATCGTATCAACTACGGTATGTCAGAGAGTGCATCCGCTTCGATGTATCTCGAAAGGAATCCCTACTATCGCCGCAATTACGAAAAGGATCACCTTGATAAGTCTGTAACTCCCTACCGTATCATCGTTGACTACTCGATGACGCCCGAGGAGCAGCTCACTGCTTATGAGAACGGCAATATCTTCTATGTCGGCAACATCGCTCTTTCAAAGCGTGCCGAGTACAAGGATCAGGCCAAGGTATCCGACGGTCTTTCCACTCATACCTATTACCTCAACGAAACAGCTGATATAGCCAAAAAGGATGGCTCTACCGAAAAGCTCTTTGCCAACCGTGATGTTCGTCTTGCTCTCTCCGCGGCCATAGACCGTCAAAAGCTTGCCGATCTCGTTGTATTTGCAGAGGCTGCAACAGCTCTTGTCTCCCCCGGCATATTTGACGGAACAAAGGCAAAGACCACATTCCGCAGTGTTGGCGGCGACATTCTTTCCGTAACCGCTGATACAGCCAAGGCTCAGAGCCTTCTCTCCTCTGCCGGTGTAAACGCTTCGGATTATTCCTTCAGCATTACAGTACGTGCCGAAAACGAAGTTCACTGCGTTATGGCTGATGCGGTCGCCGAAGCATGGAATGCTCTTGGCTTTAACGTGACCGTTGATCGTGTTTCTGCCATCATCAATGATGACTTGTACAACGGCGAGATCGCAACAGATATCTGCGATGATATCTTCAATGAGCGCCTTGATGCCAACAAATACGAGGTCATAGCTCTTGATCTCATCGCGTTCTCTGCCAACCCCTATTCTCTGCTGGCTCCCTTTGCATTTGATTTCTCCGGCCAGAAACTCAATATCGAAAAGCCCGAGGATTCATTTGATTACAACTACATACTCAACCCCCATCAGACCGGTTACAACAATGAGGCCTACAACACTCTGCTTGACCAGGTCGCGGAAACAACCGACAGTGCCACTCGCGCAAAGCTTTTGCACGATGCCGAGGCACAGCTCCTTGACGATATGCCTGTGATCCCCTTGGTATTCAACCAGGATGCTTACCTCTGCTCCAAGGATCTCAGCCGTGTTTCCAGCAGCTACTACGGCTTCCGTGAGTTCACTACCACTAAGCAGAAGAACTACATGAAGTACATCACCGTCGTCTCTTCTTCGAATGAAGAAACGACCGGCTCCGATGATACAGCAGAGTAATATCAGCGGAACAAGCAAGTAAACAATATCACCGATCCAACTCCCCGATATATAACGAAACATTCGTTATAGATTGGGGAGTTTTGTTTACAAGACGAGTCTCTCTTGTGCATATTGCACAAAATCCAAAGAATATTTTTATCCATTATGCTCTATTTACTCAAACGCTATTGACTTTTTACTATTCCTTGTGGTATAATAATGTAGCAATAACAGTTTAGCAAAAATGCAACAAAGCAAGAAAGGTTGGATAAAAAATGAAAACTCATTTTACACGCATTCTCGCTGCAATGTTTGCGGCATTACTGGTTTTATCCCTTGTAGCATGCGCTGATCCCGGAAACAACGAGATCACCACCGCCGATCCCTCTTCCGACTCGACTGCCGAGCCCACCGTTGAGACCTCTGCTCTTTACGAGGACGATGACCTTGGCACTTTGAACTTCGACACCACCATCGGAGTGCTTGTATGGTCGGATGTTGAACACCTTGAATTCAATGATGAGATAGGCCTTGAGGCTGCTCCGAGCGACCTCATACTTTCCAAACTCAACTCTCGACTCGAGACTGTTAAAAAACGTCTTGGCGTTGAGATCGAGTTTACCGCTATCCCCGGCGACTCCGGCGAGTCCGCCAACTGGAATGCTTACGTTGAAAAAGCCATAAACGGCGGTGACACAAGCTTTGATGTTATTGCAGGTTATTCCCTTGCAGTTGCAATGAACGCCGCATCCGGCTTCCTTTTCAACCTGCTCGATGACCAGTGCCACTACATCAACTTTAATAAGCCATGGTGGAGCGACCTGCTCGTTGAGGAGTCCACTGTTAAAGGAAAGATACTCTTTGCCTCCGGTGATATCTCCCGTAACGCACTTGAAATGATGTATGTTTGCTATGCCAACACATCGATAATCGAGCAGTACAACCTTGAAAACCCACAGGACTTTGTAACAAACGGCCAGTGGACATATGAGAAGTTCATCAATATGTGCAACGGCATTTACAAGGATCTTGACGGCGACGGCAAGAAGAGCTGCACCAATACCTCCGGCGACCAGTTTGGTTACATATCTTCCGGTATACACGTTGACCCCTGGTTCTATGGCTGCGGCGCAACCATCACCTCCAAGGATGCCGATGGCAATCTTGTCATCTCCGATTCCTTTACAGGTGAACGCTTGATCAACACCGTTAACATGCTCAACCAGTTCATGCACAACACCGATGATGGCATCTACACATCCAATGTCTACCACCAGCATTCATTTGGTAATGGTCGCGCCCTCTTTATGACTGACCGTGCCCGCGTCTCTCACAAGATCCTCAAGGCTTCTTACGAGGTCGATTACCTTGTTCTCCCCTGCCCCAAGTATGATGTTGACCAGGAAAAGTACATCACAGTTATGGGCAACCCCTTTACCCTCTACGCGATCAGAACAGATGCTCAGAACTGCGAAGCCTCTGCTGCATTCATCGAGTGCATGGCCTCCGAGGGTTATCGTCAGATCACTCCCGCTGTATTTGAGCTTCAGCTGAAGACCAGATACGTAAACGATCCGGTTTCCGGTCAGATGTACGATCTCATCCGCTCTAACCTCACCTTTGACCTTGGCCGTATCTACTCCAAGGTGCTTGGCGGAACACAGGCCACCTTTAAGGATTCTATAGCAGCCAACGATGCCAACTATCTGCGCAAGGCTAACATTGCAAAGGATGTTTTCACCAAAAAGCTCAAAGAACTTATGAAGGTATACGAATAAGAAATCACTAAACAATTAAAGATCGCCCCGCGTCTCATGTGAGCCGCGGGGCTTTTTATTGATATGCAGTTGTGAATTACATTTGTGCGGATCTGAACTGTGCGCCGTAGAGGTCGGCATAGAAGCCGCCTGCCTGCATCAGCTCGTCATGAGTTCCGCTTTCGATTATATGACCGTCCTTCATAACAAGGATAAGATCGGCGTTTTTAATGGTGTTAAGTCGGTGCGCGACTATAAACGAGGTGCGACCGCGCATCAACTCAGCAAATGCTTTTTGTATCTTTATCTCGGTACGTGTATCGATAGATGAGGTCGCCTCGTCAAGGATGAGCATTGGGGGCAGCGCCAGCATAACTCTTGAGATGCACAGCAGCTGTTTTTGTCCCTGCGAGAGCTGGCCGCCGTCCTCGCCGAGGATAGTATCATATCCGTTCGGCAGACGTTTTATAAACGAATGCGCGTGTGCCGCACGTGCTGCGGCCTCGATCTCGGCATCGGTAGCATCCGGCTTGCCCATTGCTATATTATCTCTAACGCTTCCGGCTCTCAGCCATGTATCCTGAAGCACCATGCCAAAGGATGAGCGCAGACTTTGGCGGGTTATGTGACTGACATCGCGGCCATCTACCGTGATACTGCCGCCGTTCGTTTCGTAAAACCGCATAAACAGATTTATAAGCGTTGTTTTGCCGCAACCGGTAGGTCCGACTACCGCCACACGCATACCGGGCTTAACATCAAAGTTTATGCCCTCCATAAACGGGCGCTCGGTGTAGGAGAATGCTACATCCTTGGCGCATATTGCTCCGATAGTGCTTTGCGGGGCTATCACTGCGGCATCCGCGGGGTCTTCCTGTTCGCTTGGAGTATCCAGCAGTTCAAATATACGCGCGGCACTTGCAAGCGAACTTTGAAGCTCTGCCATAACATCGGAAAGCTCATTAAAGGGTTTGGCATAGTTATGCGCGTAGTAAAGGAGGGTGGAGATCTGCCCTGCGGTGACCAAGGGGTTGACAAGTGAGGTAAGTCCGGCAACAAGGGCGACTCCGCAGTAGACCATAGAGTTTACAAAACGGGTGGAGGGGTTGGTGATGGAGGAATAAAAGACGGCACGGGTAGCGGTGTGCACGTATTCGCGATTGATCTCGTTAAAATCCTCCGAGACGGCACTCTCGCGCGAGTATGCCTTTATCACAGCACCGCCGGATACGCTTTCGTCTATAATGGCTGTCTGCCGTGCGGCAAGTTTTGATTGTTCATGGAAGAGTGAGAAGGTCTGCTTTGAAATAAATGCCGCCACGACCATCGAGACAGGCGTGAGGAGTGCCACGACGAGCGCGACCCTGTAATTTATCCTGATCATAAAGACCATGGTGCAGATTATCGACAGTGCGCTTGAATAAAGCTGTGTGATGCCCGTGGCAAGACCATCCGACATCTTATCAACATCCGCAACCACGCGGCTGAGAATATCTCCGGAGCGGTGCGAATCAAGGTAGGAGAGCGGGAGCTTTTCTATCTTGCGGATACAATCGGATCTTACATCACGAGTCATAACGGCTCCGATGCGAAGCCCCACGAGTCTCACTAACCAATCAAACACCGCACTGACAACGGCTAAGATCGGCACTACGGCAAGGATCTTTAGTATTCCCGGCATATCAACATTGCCCTGACCGATAGCAAGATCTATGGCATCGCCTACAAGCTCCGGGATGAAATGCGCGGCAACGATGGATATCGCGGCCATGATAAGTGCACCGATCGCCGCAGGGATAAGCGGACGGCTGTAGCTAAGCAGGCGGCGCAGTGTGCGTGAGCGAACCTCCGGGGAGAGTTTTTCTGTTTTCTTTGCCATTTATCTCGCCTCCTTCCCTGCAACATTGACATTATCTGACGCGGCATCGTCACCACCGTATTGCGATTCATATATCTCGCGGTAGACCTCACAGCCCGCCAGCAGTTCTTCATGTGTGCCGATGCCGACAGCGCGGCCGTCCTCAAGCACGATTATCTTATCGGCGTTAATGACCGATGCGGGGCGCTGTGTTACGATAAAGGTCGCGGGACGGGAGGCGGAGGCGGCTATATTTGTGCGAAGCTTAAGGTCTGTTGCGTAATCGAGAGCCGAAAAGCTATCGTCAAGTATAAGTATCTCGGGGTCGCGAATAAGTGCGCGGGCGATCGTGAGGCGCTGACGTTGACCGCCGGAAAAGTTTTTGCCTCCTTGCTCTACAGGTGCATCAAATGCCATAGAATCGCGCCCTGTGCCACTTTTGGCATTAACAAAATCAAGAGCGCAGGCGGCTTCAAGAGCTTTTTTCATCTCCTCGTCCGTCGCATCCGGCTTGCCCCACAAAAGATTACTGCGCACCGTGCCGGTAAACATCATAGCCGATTGCGGCACGATGCCTATTTTTTGGCGCAATGCGGCGGCGGGATATTGTTCGGCCGGCACGCCATCGATCAGGATGGATCCCTCCGTAGGCTCGTAAAAGCGCGGAATGAGGTCAATGAGCGTTGTTTTGCCCGAGCCTGTACCGCCGAGTATGCCGACCGTTTCGCCCGGCATCACGCTGAAGGTGATATCATCAAGCGAGTCGGCTCCCGCGCCTGCATAGGCAAAGGAAACGCCGCGAAATTCAACAGCAGGCGCCCCTGTCACAGCCTCCGGCGCAGGGGCAGGGGCAAGCTCCTCTGCCGGGCGATCGAGCGCTTTGGCGATACGTCCCGCGCAAGCACCGGCCCTTGAGAGTGTTACAATAAGGTTTGCAAGCTTTACAAGCTCGGTAAGGATCTGAGCCATGTAGTTATAGAGCGCTATCAGCTCTCCCTGGGTGATCCTGCCTGTATCGACGGCTGGCGCACCGCGGCGGACGAGGAGGATTATCCCGATATTTACGATAACGTATGTCATCGGGTTGAGCAGTGCCGAGATCCTGCCCGCAAAAAGAGATGCGCGGGTGTAATCGATGTTTTGAGCATCGAAGCGCGCTGTCTCCTCGCTCTCCTGACGGAATGCGCGGATAACTCTTGTACCGCGCAGATTATCGCGGGCGGTGCCTGTGAGTGAATCCAGCTTTGACTGCACACGCGCGTAGAGCGGGATGCCCGAAAGGATGAGCGCAAAGATCACCGCAGCCAACACCGGAACCAGCCCGCAAAAGATCAAGGCGAGCCGAGCATCGACGGTAAAGGCCATAACGACAGAGCCGAAAACGATAAAAGGCGAGCGCAAAAGCAAGCGCAGGCCAAGATTTACACCGCTTTGCAGCTTATCCGCATCGGCGGTCAGACGGGTCACGAGAGATGAACCGCCTGCGAGATCCGCCTCGGAGCGCGGATAGGACAGCACGTGGGCGAAGAGCTCACGTCTTATAGCCCCTGCAAATCCGACCGAGGCACGGGCGGAAAAATATTGTGCCGTTATTGAAAAGGCAAGCCCGACCGCTCCAAGCAGAGCCATCAGTCCGCAGGAACGCCAGATGTGACCGCCGTCCCCGGTGCCGACACCATTATCGATGATATCCTTAACGATCAGCGGTATCATCAACTCAAGCAGTGCCTCGAGTAACTTAAACAGCGGAGAGAGTACGCAATCGCGCCTGTATCCCCGCATGTAGATCCAGAGTTTTTTCATAATGATAATTCCCTTTCCGGCGTTGCAAAGGCTTGCAACGCACCGCTTATTATAACATATATCGATAAAATAATCAAGTCTTTTCATCAAGACATTAAAGATATACGACATTTATCTTGACAAATGCGCACTTTAGCGGTAAAATATATAGTGGAAAATAATGCAGACGGCAGGGAGCGCAAACGCTCCCTCAAAACGCGCGCCCACTACCCCAGTTAAACGATCAAACAAAAACAAAAAACCAAAGAGGCAGAGGACTTAAAAATGAAGACGAAACGCACGGCACAAAAACTTTTGTGCGCCGTAATTGCTTTTTTTATAATGCTCCCCATCATCGGCTGCCAAAGCTCACAGGGCGACCCGAGCAATGACCCGGAGAGCACACCGAGTGGAGACGTAAGTTCCGACAGACAGGAGTCGAGCACCGGAGAGTTGGATATGACCGCAAACAATACCGATAAAGGGGAGGACACGAATGACATGTCAACACAGGCAGGCACGGGCAATGTAATAAACTTTAAAAACAAAAAATGCATGTGGCTCTCGCAGTATGACCTCAATTCAGTCTACACAGCCAACGGCGGGCAGAGAAACCAAACGCAGTTTGAAAAATACATAAAAAAGATACTTGCAAACGTTAAAGATCAAGGCGTCAACACAATAATAGTACAGGTGCGCCCCAATGCCGACAGCATGTACCCATCCGACGTTTATCCGATGTCAAAATACGTTGTGGGGACTTACGGCAAGGATGCGACCTACGATCCTTTTGAATTTATAATAAACGAAGCACACGGGCTTGGACTTTCCGTTCAGGCGTGGATAAACCCCATGCGCGCCATGACGACCTCCGAGATAACAAAGGTGGATGGCAGATACAAGATCCGCGCGTGGTACGACGACAAGAACCTAAACGGCAGGTATCTCGTTACCGTAAACAAAACGGTGTACCTCAACCCCGCATATCCCGAGGTGCGTGAGCTGATAATCGATGGCGCAAGAGAGATACTGGCGAGGTATCCTGTTGACGGCCTCCACATGGACGACTACTTCTACCCCACGACCGAGGCATCCTTTGACTCGGCGGCGTATGCGGAATACAAAAAGGACGGCGGGAGATCCTCCCTTGCCGATTTCAGGCGCGATGTGCTATCCGAGCTTGTGGCGGGTCTGTACAGCGCAACAAAGGCCGCAGGTAGTGATATCTTGTTTGGTATCAGCCCTGCCGGCAACATAAACACGGTATATGAGAAACAGTATGCCGACGTTTACAGATGGTGCTCGGAGGCGGGATATCTTGATTACATCTGCCCGCAGGTCTATTTTGGACTTGAGCATCAGACCTACGATTTTAAAAAGGTCTCCAAAACCTTTGAGAACATCATAAAGCTTGACTCTGTTGAGCTTATCATAGGCATGACGCTGGGCAAGGCCAAATCCGGTGAGGACCAGTACGCCGGCAGCGGCAAAAACGAGTGGCGCGAGCATGATGATATCCTACTGCGCTGTCTTGATCACACGCAAACGCTGGAGAGGTGCCGCGGTGTGGCATACTTCTGCTACCAGTACTTCTTTGACCCGCTGAGCGGTGTTGAGGTGCGCGAGACCAAAACCGAGAGGGATAATTTCATTCCCCTGCTCAAGACCATCACCTGGAACGCCGAGTGACGGCGCCCGTATGCACCGCGATGCAGTTGTATGTATAAGCAAAAACAGCTGTACTTATTTAAAATACATCTACACCCATCATCCGAAAGGACCAAAACGATAATATGCTTGAACTGAAACACATTTCCTTTGAGGCCGCCGACGACAGTGCCGAGGGCGGCAAAACGCGGGAGATACTGCACGATATCAGCCTTACCATAGACTCTCGCTTTGTTGCCATAACCGGCCCGAACGGTGGCGGAAAATCCACGCTTGCCAAGATAATTGCGGGAATATACACACCCACCTCCGGTCAGATATTGCTTGACGGTGAGGATATCACCGGGCTTTCCATCACCGAGCGCGCACGCGCCGGCATCAGCTACGCCTTCCAACAGCCGGTAAGGTTTAAAGGGCTTCGTGTTCGCGATATACTGGATCTCGCATCCGGGCGCAAGAACAATATTGATGAATCCTGCCGTTATCTTTCGGAGGTCGGTCTTTGCGCGCGCGATTATATCGACCGCGAGCTTAACGCCAGCCTATCCGGCGGCGAGCTTAAGCGCATAGAGATCGCTACCATACTCGCCCGCGGCACAAAGCTTTCGATATTCGATGAGCCTGAGGCGGGGATAGATCTTTGGAGCTTTCAAAACCTGATCCGCGTATTTGAAAAAATGTATGAATCCACACGCGGAAACATTTTGATAATAAGCCACCAGGAGAGGATACTTAACATTGCCGATACCATCGTTGTGCTTCGCGCAGGCAAGCTGGATGCCATCGGAACACGTGACGAGATCCTGCCGGGTATTTTAAATTCTACTGCTGCGGGCGGTCCCTGCCCGGTGCTCAGCAACAGAGTTGAGGGGGTGCGCTGACATGGATGCGATCAAAAAAAGACTTTTGCGCGAGGTGGCAGAGCTTGATTCCCTGCCCGTTGGCGCTTATAATATTCGCGATGACGGCGCGCTCGGCGGCCGCCAAACCACCGCCAACATAGATATAAAAACTAAAACGGACAAGCCGGGCATCGATATCATCATAAAGCCCGGAACGGTAAACGAAAGCGTGCATATTCCTGTCATCATGAGCCAAAGCGGACTGCATGACATGGTATACAATGATTTTTTCATCGGAGAGGGCGCGGACGTTGTGATAATCGCCGGTTGCGGCATTCATAACAGCGGCTGCGGAGACTCGGCGCACGATGGTATACACACGTTTTACATCGGGCGCGGCGCACATGTAAAATATGTTGAAAAGCATTACGGCGAGGGCGAGGGCAGCGGCAAACGCCTGATGAATCCCACGACTGTTTTACACATCGCAGAAGGCGGTTCGATGGAGATGGAGACCACGCAGATCTCCGGCATTGACGACACCCTGCGCAAGACCTCGGCAGAGCTGGCCGCAGATGCGCGGCTTGTGATCCGCGAAAAGATAATGACAACAGGCACGCAGGTGGCAAAGACCGACTTTTCGGTTGATATGAACGGCGAGGGCTGCTCGGCTGATGTGATGTCCCGCAGTGTGGCCAAGGATCAAAGCCGTCAGGAGTTTGACAGCCTTATAAACGGCAACGCGGCCTGCACGGGTCACACCGAGTGCGATGCCATAATAATGGATGAGGGGCACGTACTGGCACGTCCCTGCCTTGCCGCAAACAACATCGATGCATCTCTGATACATGAGGCGGCGATAGGAAAGATAGCCGGCGAACAGCTGATAAAACTGATGACCCTCGGGCTTTCCGAAAAAGAGGCCGAGGAGCAGATAGTTGCAGGATTTTTGGCGTAACGAAAACGATCAAATACAATATATTTAAAAACGGGTATTCGACGAAAGTCGAATACCCATTTTTAATTTTCTGTCAAAAAACAAAAAAGGAGATCTTAATTTGAGCGTATACGGATACATTCGCGTGAGCAGCCGCGACCAAAACAAGGATAGACAGCTCATAGCACTAAGGGAGATCGGAGTACCGGAGAGGCATATATACACGGATAAACAATCCGGCAAGGATTTTAACCGCCCGCAGTATCAAAAGCTGTCACGAAAACTAAAAAAAGACGATCTGCTCTATATTAAGAGCATCGATCGCCTCGGGCGAAATTATGCGGATATCCTGCAGCAATGGCGCATTCTGACCAAGGAAAAGGGCGCGGATATCGTGGTACTGGATATGCCGCTGCTCGATACTCGCCGCGGGAAGGACCTGATGGGCACATTCCTCGCGGATATCGTCCTGCAGGTACTGTCATTTGTAGCGGAAAATGAACGAGCCAATATCCGCGCAAGGCAAGCGGAAGGCATAGCCGCTGCCAAAATGCGCGGCGTGCGCTTTGGCCGACCGCCCCACCCCTTGCCTGATAACTTCCATGAGGTACACACAGCATGGCGCAACAAGGAAATGACCCTAAAGCAAGCCGCTGCTGCCTGCAACATGCCCGCGGGGACATTCTACGGAAAGACTAAAAAGTTTGAGACAACGAAATAAAACGCGCCTAATTTGCAAATGTGTACTTTT
>CAZFVR010000004.1:0-50413 GCA_964522215.1 uncultured Ruminococcus sp.
AACCGTGAGCGGCTTTTAGCCGCTCACGGTTTATTTGGCGGAGGGAAAGGGATTCGAACCCTTGTGGGATTGCTCCCAAACGGTTTTCAAGACCGCCTCGTTATGACCACTTCGATATCCCTCCGTGTTTATCTCACGCATTTTATTTTAGCACACTTTTTGCGTTTTGTCAATAGATTTATGCGTTTTTTTCGCCAAGCCGCGAGTTTGATCCTCGCGGCTTGGCGATTTTTTATTCACTTGGATATTTTTTCAAACTGCTCATTGAATTTCTTAAGCAATCCCTTAAGTAAGGGTGCTTTGCGCGGGTATGTGATTGCAAATGCGGCCGTACCGTCAACTGCGTTACGGAAGACGTTAAATGTGATATTCTCCAGCGAGGAGGTGTATATTCTGCCAACATCAAAGCTGACACCTTCGCGAATTATATCAAACATACGTGCAGCAGTGGGGTCATCCACATATCTTACCTTCATAGACACCTCAAACAGGGCCGGGGTAACGGTACGGTATGCCTCGGATGCGAGTGCCTCAAGCAGGTATGCTGCGGCCTCGCCACGCTGACTGCCTGCGGAAATCGCGTAGAGGGTATAGGGGAAGCCGAGACAGGTGGAATAATCGGTCTGGTCAACATTATATTTAGGCATGGGGATAACACCAAAGGGCATATCGGTATCACCAAGCTGTGAGCTTGCATAGCTGGCGCGGTCTACATAGAAGAGAGCGCGTCCGTCATGGAAGACAGAACCGCCTTTTTCTCTTGTACCGAGACCGCCGTTCCAAAGATCATCCATCTTATCGGCGGTATTGATGGCCTTTTCACTGCCAAACAGATCAGAGATTATAAGCTGGTCATTTTCATCCTTATCAAGGGTGCGGAGACCCGCGCCGTAGAAGAAGGCGTCATAATGCACGTTTGAGCTGGTAGCGATACCGTAATTCTTGCTGTCAGCATCGGCATCGGAGCGCATGACCTCGGCCATCTCTATCATCTTATCGATGGTCCATGTGCCGGCATCTACAAGTGCGTAAGGATCTTCAAGATTATTATTTGTGATGAGATCCTTTGAATAAAACATAACATACATCATATAAAGCATGTTTGTGGAGATATCGCCGGATGCCATGTAGAGCTTATGATTGATGGAAGCCTCACTTGTGAGCTTTTTGGGCCACCAAGGCTTTTCAAAATTAATGACTTCATACTGGAACAGGTCAGCACAGTAGCCGCTGTATGCGCAGTTTGCCACCGACATTGAATAGGATGCATATATATCATATGTATTACCTGCGGTGAAATCGGCGTAAACCTTTTTCTCGTATTCGGCGCGGTTTTCATAGTTGCCGGGCGTGCCGACGTAATCAACTGTTACGCCAAGGCGCTTTTCAACTGCGGAGTTGCGGTTTTTTATTGCATATTCTACAGAGTCGGTGGCATCCTCCTCGGCGAAGAACTCTACAAATGCATAGTCATCATTGTAGAGCATCACCACTGTCTCGTTAAGCTCCATAGTCGCGGGCAGATCATCTGCCTCATAGAGTGATGTGGTATCCGGAGCCGCAATATCCGAACTGTCCACGGGTGCGGCACTGGTATTCTCTCCACCTGGAGATGTTTGAGCGCAGGCAGCAAGTGCCGTGATGCAGAGGATGGCCAGCAAAGCGGCCACTATTTTGGTTGCCATTTGATTCTTCATTACAATACCTCCCGGGCATTTTTATTTTTTGTCGGTGCTGCTGTTGGCATCAGTTAGCCGACATTTGTTCCATGATATTTGCAAGGTCCTCCTCAAGCGTACCCTTTGCTGCGCGGTATGTGACCTTCCAGTTTTTAGATCCGGCTATCACCGCGTTGCGGTAAAGCAGGATTGGGTTGGTCCTAAAGCTTTCGGAGAAGATATACCCAAAGTCAAACATTGCATTGCGGCGGATGATATCATATATCTGACCAGTACTGCTGTCCGACGAGTATTTAAACTTAAGCATTACCTCAAAATACTTCGGCGCAACATCGATATACGCGGAGTAGGCAAGGTACTCGATGACCGCGGCGGACATATCCGGGTCACGCGCGCCCTTAGTAACGCAAAACGCATCATGCGTGTTGGACATATATGTAATGTATGACTGCTGTTCGTCGTTATATTTGGGTATGGGCAGAACGCCGAACTCAAAATCGAGCTTACGATCCACTATTGCAACAGGCGTACAATAAAACAGCACCTGTCCCGCCTCAAGCATGGCGTACATTTGATTATCCGCCATGTAGGAATTTTCATTTTCAAACAGGCGGTTCATGCGTTCAAGCACGTTTTGGACCTTTTCGTCCCCCAGTGTCATTGAAAAGCTGCCGTCGCTGTTTTTGCTGACGATGGACAGCCCCGAACCGTGGAAGAAGGCATCAAGACGTGGCTTATCGACACATGCAAAGCCAAATCTGTCGCCGTAATCCGAGGTGTTATTAACGTTAAGATCGCGGTAGGTGCCGGCGATCAGCTCCTCCATCTTATCCAGCGTCCAACCGTCCTCGAGCACGGTGGTGTAAAGCCCCTCCGGCGTGAGTGAATATTCATCGGCAACATCCTTGCGGAACATGATGCATGCCATGTTACGGATAGAACCGTAGGAGGAGTTATCCACCGCAAAATACACACGATCCTTTATGCTGATGATATCGATAAGCCTCTCAGGCCACCACGGCTTTGAAAAATCCGTGTATTGCGACTCGTTAAGGTCGCAGATGAGCCCGCGCACCGCTAAGGTGGGGGGGATCAGGTTATAGGCGATTATAAGATCGTAATCGCTGCCGCCCGACACCGATGTTTCGACCTTTGAGATAAAGGAGGCGCGGTTGCTCCAGTTGCCCGGCTCCTCAATAAAGTTAAATGTGACCCCAAGTGTATACTGCACGCGGGAAAGGCGAGTTTCAAGCGCATCTGCCAAAACAAGGTCGGAATCCTCGGAGCCGAGGGTCTGCTTTCTCTGCTCCTTGCAGAGAAGGACATAAAGCTCGGTATCATTATAGTTGAGCGTTTCGGGAATATCCGGTTTTGGGGCGGTAGTTACGTCACCTGCAGCCGTGCCCTCCGGATCGACCACGGCTGTGGTATCCGGGGTGGATGAGCCGTCGGCACCGCCGGGGGATACCGTGCAGGAGGAGAGCAGCAGCAACAGCATGACCGTAAAGATCACCGCGCGGGCAAGGATGCGCTCTGCCGATGAACTCCGGTTTCTTTGTATTTTTGATATATGACCGATCATTTTTAGTCTCCTTTTCTCTGTTCATTCGTCCGCACACGGCGGTAAGATGCAATTATCAACTTGACGGTTTCCGCCCCAACCAATGCTCGTCGATAAAAGGATCATATATATTTTATCACTTCACGCTCACGCTGTCAACAAAAAAATCAAAAGATGATGGCAAAAAGGCTTACTTTTTTTGATCTTCGCGGCGGCAGTTTGTATAATTTGACGGCAAAGGAAGACTCGCCATCCCTTGCATAAAAAAGATGTGCGGCGGCATGTAAAAAAAGCACAAATAACGCATAAAACCTTTGACAAATCGATCATTATGCGATATAATTATAAGGAATAGAAATTTGAATTTTCGGAGATAGTCTTTTATGTCTGATAAATATGTTTTGGGCGTGGATTTTGGCACGCTCTCAGCGCGCGCTCTGCTTGTGCGAACGCGTGACGGCCGAGAGATGGCTGACACCGCCATGGATTATCCGCACGGTGTTATAGACAAAACATTGCCGATAAGCGGCGAGGAGCTGCCGCCTGACTGGGCACTGGAGGATCCGCATGATTTTCCGCTGGTGCTTGAAGTGATAATCCCGCGTGTGCTTGAGATGGCCGGAGTCAACAAGCGCGATGTTGTGGGTATCGGCATCGACTTTACCTGTTGCTCGATAATGCCGATATACAGCGACGGCACACCGCTCTGCTTTGCCGAAAAGCACAAGGAGAACAAGCACGCATACCTTAAGCTTTGGAAGCACCATGGTGCAGCCAAATATGCCGAGCGGATGACCGAGGTTGCCGCGCGGCGCGGCGAGCCTTGGCTGCGCGCATTTGGCGGCAAGGTATCAAGCGAGTGGATGTTCCCCAAGATCTGGCAGCTATATGCCGAGGCGCCCGAGATATACCATGACTGCGATATGATAGTTGAGGCAGGCGACTGGATGAGCTTTTTGCTTTGCGGCGAGATGCGACACGGCTATCTTTACGCCGCGTACAAGAGCCACTACATGTTCCATGACGGTGGTTTCCCCTCCCCCGACTTTTTTGCAGAGCTTGACCCGGGACTGCGCAACGTTATTGCGGACAAAGTCTCCGCCCCCATTGCGATGCCGGGCGAGCGGATAGGCCGCGTCACTCCCGAGGCAGCGGCGCGCTTTGGGCTTGAGCCGGGCACTGCCGTTTCCTGCGCCTCCCCCGATGCGCATGTTGCCGCGCCCGCCGTTGGCTTTGAGCGTTGCGGAGACATGTACGGCGTGCTTGGAACTTCAAACTGCTACTACGCGCTGGCCGAGGAATTTCACGATGTTCCCGGCATCTGCGGTTGTGCATGGGACGGACTTGCCGAGGGACTTTACGGCTTTGAGGCAGGTCTTTGCTGCGGCGGCGACCACTTCGCGTGGGCGGCCAATGCGATCGCTCCGGCCGAATACAAGGCCGAGGCCGAGCGACTGGGCGTTCCGCTTATAAAATACATAGTCGGCAAGGCGGCAAAAAAACGCCCCGGCGAGAGCGGGCTTTTGGCGCTTGATTGGTGGAACGGCAACAGATCCATCCTTGTTGACCCGGAGCTTTCCGGCGTTTTGGTGGGAATGACGTTGCGCACACGCGCCGAGGATATAATGCGCGCACTTATAGAGGCCACGGCATTTGCCACTCGCGTGATAATTGAAAATTTCAGACAGCATGGCATTCGAGTTGATACATTTTATGCCGCCGGAGGGATCGCGCGCAAGGACCCCTTTACGATGCAGGTATACTCCGATGTACTAAAGCTCCCCATCCGCATAGCAGGCTCGGCGCTTATGCCCTGCCTTGGCACGGCGATACTTGCCGCGGTGGCGGCGGGCGAATACGACTCGATACATGATGCAAGCATGGCGATGAAGAGCGTGAGCGACAAGATCTACATGCCCGACCCCGAGGCATCCGCGATATATGATAAGCTCTATGCCGAATACCGCACCCTGCACGATTATTTCGGGCGCGGCGGCAATGACGTGATGCACCGCCTGCGTGCGATAGCGGCTGAAGCAACCTCCAATGATCTCAAATGACCTATGACCTCATACGCGCTTATATCATGATGTGCGTATGGGTATGATGGAAAAATAAAACAACAACAGCAACAACAGCAACAGTAAAAACTACGGAGACCCTACAATGAGCACCAACGAAGAACCAAACATTCAGAACCCCACAAACAGCCAAAACACCTTTACCTCAACCCTTAAAAAGTACTCAAAGCGCTATTTTATAGATGCCATGGGCGCTATGGCGCTTGGTCTTTTTGCTTCGCTTTTGATCGGTACGATATTTAAAGCACTGGGCATGATACCGCACTGCGAGTTTTTTGCCACCATCGGCGGCTACGCGCAAAACGTTGCGGGCCCCGCAATGGCAATAGCCATTGCAAATTCGCTCTGCCACGACCCGCTCGTTATCTTTTCCTCTGCCGCTGTCGGCTACGCCGCAAACTATCTCGGCGCGGCGGGCGGTCCGCTTGCCGTCTTCTTTATCACCATAATCGCCGTTGAATGCGGCAGGCTGGTATCAAAAAAGACCAAAGTTGACATAATAGTTACCCCCTTTGTAACGATATTTGTGGGCGGCGGGCTATCCATCCTCCTTGCTCCCTACATTGGCAAGCTGGCAGGACTTATAAGCACCTTTATCGGTTGGGCAGCACTCAAGGCTCCCTTCGTTTCGGGACTCATCATATCCGTGGTGGTCGGCGTTGTGCTGACACTGCCAATCTCCAGCGCCGCGATCTGCGCGGGGCTGACACTGACCGGCAGCATCGTTGCCCAGGGTTCCTCCGAGGGGCTTGCCATTGCAGGCGGCGCGGCGGTTGCCGGATGCTGTGCGCAGATGGTAGGCTTTGCGATCATCTCCTTTAAAGACAACGGCTGGGGCGGATTCCTCTCCCAAGGCATCGGCACGAGCATGCTGCAAATGCCCAATATCATAAGGCATCCCGCCATCTGGCTGCCGCCCACACTTGCCTCCGCCATCACAGGCCCGCTTGCCACCTGCGTGTTTAAAATGCGCATGTACGGCGCGGCCATCAACTCCGGCATGGGCACCTGCGGCCTGCTTGGCCCCATCGGCATTGCCCTTGGTTGGTATGACAAAACAAACGGATACCCCTCCGCCGTCGGCGCTTTTGACTGGATAGGGCTTATCCTTATCTGCTTCATCCTCCCCGCCCTGCTCTCCTATCTGTTCTATTTTATCCTGCACCGCATAGGCTGGATAAAGGACGGAGACATGAAGCTCTCCTGACACCTCTGTTCGTATCCATCTCTCCAAAACACAAAAGAAAGGAAACACACGATGTTCGACGAAGACGAATACGACGAAGAAGAATACGGTCCGGAACGACCTGATACACCATTTTGGCGCGTTTGGCGCATAATAAAAAAAGCCGTAAAGATAATAGCTTTCACAATTATCTTCGGCACTATTGGACTTTTGTTATTAAGGATGTTCTCCTCTGGGGATCCGTCATCCATGAAGGCACTCGCGATAAACGATAGGCTCGTTGAGGCGTATCGCGCAAACGGAGAACTGCGGGCACTATCTCAGTCAGAAAACGTTATAACGCATGAGAACGATGATGAGGTGGGCTACAACTACGGTTATTTTACGACCACAAGCTCGGTCTTCTTCCCCACCGCCGACCAAGTGCAGATAATCTTTCGCTACAACGACAGCACCCTGCGCCACTTGGCCGAGGATTACGGTCTTGACTTTGAACCGGACAAGAACCTTGACTGGTACGATGTTACCCTGCGTGTGATAGTTGACCGTACACCGGATAATCTTAAGGATAACGGCGAAACATACTGGGAGGATCGCGATGCGGTAAAGATACTGCGTATACAACCCTCCGATGTTATAAGCGATACAAAGCCGCTTTACTCCTACCGCCGTTTTACCTTTGATGATGTGCCGTCGATAGAGGATGCAACCGTTCTTGCCGTGTATGTTGATGTTTACTACAACGGCGATATCGACTACAACCGCCGCCCCTACGGCGCCATGCGCATATACACAGGCGGTGTGGACATTCACAAATTTAAGCTCTCGAGCCGGGATATACGCGCGTTGCGCGAGTTGGCGGAATAAAAAGATCCACCGCCGCACGACAGCTCGTGACCTATCATTCCGTAACGCAATGAGGAGCATATCACATGAGATTCAGCATAAAAATAGAGTTTTCAAATTCTCCCGAGCCGATCGACATCATGCATGACACCGAGCACGGCGACCACGGTCGCGAGCTTTTAGGGCAGCTTGCAAAGGGCGCCAAAAAGCTTGGCTGTGCTACGGTAAAGCTGGCGGGGCGTGGCTTTGAGGCAGCGAAAAAGCAATTGCCGCAGCTGCGCCGCCTCGCCGATGCCGTCAGCAACGAGATAAAAACAGATATTGCCGCCGTGCGAGCACGCGACCCTGCGGCGAGGAACGATATTGAAGTTCTTTTGCTCTACTCCGGCGTGCATGCGATACTTGCCTACCGCGTGGCGCACAAGCTGTATATCGGGCGTCATTACTTCCCCGCGCGAGCCATAAGCCAGCTTGCCAAGTTTATAACCGGCATTGAGATACACCCCGGCGCAAAGATCGGCCGCGGGTTGGTGATAGACCACGGCGCAGGTGTTGTAATCGGTGAGACTGCCGAGATAGGCGATGATTGTACTCTCTACCAGGGCGTTACCCTTGGCGGCACCGGCAAGGACAGCGGCAAGCGCCACCCTACCCTTGGCAACAATGTTATGATAGGTGCGGGCGCAAAGGTGCTGGGGCCGTTCCGCATTGGAGACAATGCAAAGATAGCCGCAGGCGCTGTGGTGCTGGAAGAGATACCCGCTAATGCAACGGCAGTTGGCATTCCTGCCCGCGTTGTAAGGCGTGACGGCGTTAAAGTATCAAAATGCAATGAGGATCTGGATCAGATCCACCTGCCCGACCCCGTGGCGCAACAGCTTTGCCGACTTGAGGGCAAGACCGAGCGGCTTGAGGCAGAGATAGCCGAGCTTCGCCGTGAGGCAGAGCAAGCCGCACCGACAGCGGCAGGCGAGGACACCGACGATAACAGATCCCCTTGCACCGACAGCTGAAACAAGCTAAACTTTTCATATTAATTCACAATATTAAAAAATAAAAACGAAAGGATATGACCCAAAATGTCTAAAACACTTACTCCCCGCACACTTATCTGGGCGCACCGCGGTGCTTCCGCCTATGCTCCCGAAAACACTCTTCCCTCCTTTGAACTGGCTGCCGAGCTCAAGGCCGATGGCTGTGAGACCGACGTTCACTTCTCCAAGGACGGCAAGATAATGGTCCTGCATGATGCCAAGATCGACCGCACCTCCAACGGTCAGGGGCTTGTCACCGATTACACCTATGACGAGCTCAGCGTTTTTGATTTTGGTATCAAAACAGATGCCCGCTACAAGGGTACACGCATACCAACCATTGATGAGGTGCTTGAGGTCTGCCGCCGCAACGGCATGACACTTAACATCGAGATAAAGTCTGCCGATCCCGAAATGCCTGCTGCACTGGATGCCTGCGTTAAGGCTCACAACATGCAGGACGGCGTTCTCTACTCCTCCTTCGACCACGAGCAGCTGGCACGCATGCTCCGTGTAAACCCCTCCGCTTTTGTTGCTCCCCTTTACGGCTTTAACATGGTCAAGGCTTGGGATTACTGCCGCAACATGGGCGCACTTGCCTCCCACCCGCGCTACAATCAGATCTCCCTTTACGAGGGCTATGTTGATCGTTGCCACGAGCTCGGCATTCGCGTTCACCCCTGGACCGTGGATGATGCAGAGGTCGCAAAGATGCTGGCCGGCGCGGGCTGTGATGCACTTATCACCAACCGCCCCGACTTCATTCGCGAAAATCTCGGTCTTTGATCTGTCGCACTTACATACCGAAAGCGGGTCGGCGCACGTCGCCGACCCGCTGTTAAAAAAGCCGCAGGCTCGGCTGTGAGCCTCAAATACGAAAGGTGTAAAATGAAGATAACCAATATCACCGCTGATATAGGCGCGGGCGTGCGGCGGGATCTGTGCTTGTGCGTCATTTCGGATCTGCACGCAAAGATATCTCCAAAGCTCGCAGTGGCCGTGCGTGGACTATCTCCCGATGCCGTATTGATGCCGGGCGATATCTTTGACACGCGTGGGCGGCGTGAGGATGTTATGGCTTTTTTATCGTTCCTTACGAATGAACTAAAGCTACCGGTCTTTATGTCGCTCGGCAATCACGACAGGCATATAGAGGAGCGAGACAGATGCGAGATCGCAGAGCTTGGGATATCACTGCTTGACGATTCAAGCACCGAATTTTGCGGGATAAGCATTTGCGGGCTGACCTCCGGCTTTTTTAGCGAATATCGCTCGGATGTTGAAAAAACACCGCCGCCCAAGCATGAGGTCCTGCGCCGCTTTGCCGCACTCCCCTCTCCGCGCATACTGCTGTGCCACCATCCCGAATACTATCCCGACTATATCCGCGATACCGAAATAGAGCTGACGGTAGCTGGTCACGCGCACGGCGGGCAATGGGAGTTATTCGGACGTGGGGTGTTTGCGCCGGGTCAAGGGCTTTTTCCGAGATATACCGCAGGCGTATATGACGGCGGGCGGCTGATAGTCAGCCGCGGTGTGACCAACACCGTGCACATACCGCGCTTTTTTAACCCTACTGAAATATTATTGATAAAGATACCCGGACATTCCGCATGACAGCGGAATGCCCGGGTATCTTTTTGTTTGTTAATTACTTTCTCTCACGATCGGCGAATATCATTGATCCGAGCCTTTGGTGTCTTCCCTGCCCTCGTGCGGCGGCTTATAGTCGATCCTGACGACATCCTCCGCGCTGAGCTTTATCTCGGGTATCATCACGGCAGGCACACCGGATGCCGAGCTTACCATTGCGGCGAGCGCCTTGGCATAAGGAAAGATGGCACGAAACGCCGCCACATGCACCGCCTCTCGTTGCGATCCGTTGGTAACATTGAATATTCCGGATTCTGTGATCTTAAGTGAGAATTTTTCGGGTGATTCGGTATTTTCGGCGATCAGGGTCATTTGTCCGCGCCCCGTGTCGCCGCCCGAATAAACGATATTAAAGTTGTACTTAAAGCCCAGCCTTATCGTCTCACCGGGTTCGAGCTTATTTGTAAAGGATACCTCATCCGCCTTTACGGCTTTTATCTCAATGGTCGGAAGTTCGTTGCTCATTTTATCATCTTCCTTTGATCTTTTATTTTTGATCTTTTTTCGGCCAGTCGGCTTATATGCACACTATAAAGAGCCACGCAAGTGCCGCAAGCACAACGCCATCGCGCTGATAGCCGTGCCCCTTTACTATCGACCAAACGAGTGTGAACGCGCAAACTGCGAATATTATCACACCCATGGTGCGGCAAACCCCGCGCTTTACATCCAACAGCCCAAACAGCCCGGCCAGCAGCATTAAAATGCCCGCAGATGCCGTAAGTATGCCTATAAGATCAAGCTCAAGTACCGAGCCGATAGCCGAGCGTATCGACGGCAGGAGGGAATCCACACCTATGATCAGGTAGACGAGGCTTATCACTATCCTGCATGTGTTTACTTTGTTTTTTGCCATATCAGGCTCTTATCTCCGTTTCAATCTGTCGATCATTAATGTAAATTAAAGCAATGGTGAGGGGGCTTTGCCATCGGCTATTGCGCCAAGCAAGCTATCACAAAGCATAAGACACCGCGGCAGGTGATACGGCCCCTTCCACATAGACCCTTTTTGAGTGTGCGACACGCTGCCGTCGCGGTGGAGGTAGCCATACCATTCGCCGCACTCTTTATCCGCAAAATGAGAAAAAGCGTAGTGGGTGACGGTTTTAAAACGATTCCAATACTTTTCATTCCCTGTCAACTGATATGCGGCCAGTGAGGCTATAAGCACCTCATTGTGCACCCACCAAAGCTTCATATCCCATTCAAGCTGTTCGCATGGGCGACCGTCAAGATCGACAAAATAAAGCATTCCACCATGCTCGGTATCCCAGCCGCGCTCAAACGCCGCATCAAAGATATCAAGTGCCGTTGCCGCCAGCGCATCATCACCCGAGTATATCGCCTCGCTCATCAAAAACCATGCATTTTCGCAGGAATGACCCGGATTTATCGTTCTGCCTGCGGGGTTATCGATATGCCCGCCGTCCGGCAGAACATTTTCAAGAGATGCGCGAAGCTCGGGATGATAGTGATATTTTAAAATATCTGCCACCATCTCCCGCGTGATCTTTGAATAATACCCGGCACGCGCGGGATCGCAACGGCGCAGGAGCTGTGCAGTGCTGACAAGCACCATCGGCACAGATGCAGAGCGCTCATTCCTTGTTTCGGCGTAGACCTTGGGGGTTATCTTAAAGGGGTCGGAGGCAGGGTCGCGGTAGATATCAAGCATCCGATCAAAGCACCGCTCGGCAGCGGCAAGCGCCCCGGCATCTCCAAACGCATTTGCGTATTCCGCCATGCCGGCAACATAAAAGCTCTCGGAAAAAATGTATCTGCGTTTGCGCAGCGGGCGACCGTCACGCGTTACGGTAAAAAACATTCTGCCATCGGTATCCACACAATAGCGGTCAAGAAAATCCCGCCCAAGCTCTGCGGCCTCCCGCCATTCGGTGCGCTCGCCGTAATGAGAGGTAAGTGCCGAAAAAGTCCAAAGGCACCTGCCCTGAAACCAAACGGATTTATCATCGTTATAGCTCCTGCCGTGGCGATCAACGGATGTTATATACCCGCCATAGCGCTGATCCAAAAGATCACTGCCAAGCCAAAACGGTACTACGTCATTCAGCAGGTATGAACGATAAAACTCGCGGTATTCTTTTGCCTCCTCGGCGTGTGCGTATGTCATTTTGATAGTCCTTTCATCTCTGTTGATAAAAATAGTCATCCCCAAGATAATTGTACATCAAAAAACATTATTCGTCAAGTAAATCTAAGCAAATTGAGAATTATAAAGCCCTGCATAGAAGCCGCCTGCCTGCATCAGCTCTTGGTGGCTTCCCTGCTCTATCACATTTCCATCCCTCATAACCAGTATAACATCGGCGTTTTGTATGGTCGAGAGGCGGTGCGCTATCACAAAGCAGGTGCGCCCATTCATAAGCTCCATCATGGCAGACTGTATCTTTTGCTCTGTCCTTGAGTCAACATTTGATGTTGCCTCGTCAAGTATCAGCATAGATGAATCGGCAAGCATAGCTCTGGCTATTGTAATGAGCTGCTTTTGACCTTTTGATATACCCGAGCCGTTATCTGTAAGCACAGTATCATAGCCATCGGGAAGAGTATCGATAAACGTATCGATATGCGCCGCGTGTGCCGCCGCGCGTATCTCCTCTGGGGTGGCATCCTCCTTACCGTAGGCGATATTTTCCGCCACCGTACCGCAAAACAGCCATGTATCCTGCAATACCATCGTATACGCATGCCGCAGCGAGGCACGAGTGAGTGACCTTATATCCTTCCCGTCAACGCTCAGCACGCCGCTGTCGATATCATAGAAGCGCATCAAAAGGTTGATGACCGTTGTTTTGCCTGCGCCAGTAGGACCGACTATTGCAACTGTTGAGCCGGGCGGTGCGCGGAAGGTAAGATCCTTGATTATCACTCGGTCGGGGGTATAGCCAAAGCGTACATGCTCCATCTCAACATCCCCGCGGGAATTTGAAAGCTCGGTGGCATCCTCTGCATCGGCACTCTCGGGCAGCTCGTCTATAAGCCTGAAAACGCGCTCTGCCGCCGCCAGAGCCGATTGCAGATCGGCCAGGATATTGGCAAATTCGTTTATAGGTCCGGCAAATTTGCGGGAATACTGGACAAAGGACGAGAGATCGCCAAGCTCCAAAAAGATGATCGAAGAGGGGGCCGCGACACCCGTCAGAGACAGCATAAAGAATATGCCGCCAACCATTATTACGAGCGCAATGGAGAGGTTGTTTATAAAGTTGACGGAGGGTCCCATTGCCGCGCCGTGATAATCGGCTTTGTAATAGGCATCACACGCATCGTCATTGCGCTCATCAAACATTCGAACGATCCTATCCTCTCGGCCGTATGCGCGTATAGTGCGCTGACCTGACAGCATCTCCTCGGCATAGCCGTTGAGCGCGCCGAGCTTTGCCGAGCGAAGCCTGAACAGAGGTCTGACACGGCGGCTCTTTATCCTTGTCATTATAAGTGATATCGGCACAGTGATAAAAAAGATAACGATTATCACCGGGGAAATGGATATCATCATAGCAAGCGAGAACACCACCGTAACGACACTTGAGCATATCTGCAAAAGGTCGTGCGAGAGGGACGCGTTGACGGTATCAACATCATAGGATATATGGCTTATGATATCTCCCGTCGCGTGCGTATCAAAATAGCCGACAGGCAACAGCATCAAGCGGTCGAATATATCGCGGCGAAGAGTGTAGGTTATCTTTTGCCCGAGCCTTACGAGCAACAGCGCCAAAAGTAGGGATAGCACCGCAGATACAAGATATGTGGCGGCAAGCAGGCCTACATACTTGAAGACCGAATCAAAATCCACCATACCTGTGCCAAGGTCTATGGCGTTTATCGCCTTGCCCGAAAGCTTTGGACCTATCAGTGCGAAAAGGTTGGATGAGATCATAAGCACAAACGCCGCAAGTACCATCCATTTGCACTGCCAAAGATAGCGACAAAGTCGCAATATCACGCGGTTACGCGTGCCGCGGTCAAGCTTTTTGGGGGCTGACTGATTATTGGGGTTGCTTTGTGTGCGCGGGTTACCAAGCATAGACGCAGCCCCGCTGCCTTTTCCTCCATTATTCAAGGAAAGCACCTCCCATCTGCGATTCGCTTATCTCACGGTAAACGTCACAGGTCTCCATAAGCTCCTCGTGACGTCCCTTTGCTATTATCCTCCCCTCGTCTATAACGAGGATCAGATCCGAATTCATGACCGAGCTGACTCGTTGCGCTACCACTATCACACTTCCGCCCTCGCCGGCAACCTCCTCGGCAAGAGCGCGTCGCAATGCGGCATCTGTTTTATAGTCAAGTGCTGAGCTGGCATCGTCAAGCACCAAAATGTCCGGGCGTGCGGCTATGGCACGGGCTATAAGCAGCCTTTGTCGCTGTCCGCCACTGACGTTCGTCCCCTTGGCAGTAAGCTCGCGCTCGTATCCCGCGGGATCGGCAGTGATAAAATCATCTGCCTGCGCTATCCTGGCGGCGCGTTTTACATCCGCCTCAGACAGCCCGCGGTAGAAATCTATATTCGCCTCCACTGTATCCGCGCAGATAAAGTCATTTTGCATGGCCACGCCAAACATTTTGTGCAGTTCTTCATCGGGTATCGTGCGCACATCTCGACCGTCGATCCTGACCGAACCGCTGCTGACATCATAAAAACGCATCAAAAGCGAGAGAAGTGTACTTTTACCGCTGCCTGTTGCCCCAATGATGCCAAGCGTTGCACCGCGCGGCAGGCTAAAGCTTATATCATGCAACACCTCGCCCTTGCCGTTATAGGAAAAGCTTACACCATCAAAAACAATGCCCTCCTCCCTTTTCTTGGGCGGGTATTTATCGATGCTCTCCACCTCAAGATCGCGCGGGGTGGCAAGCACTTCCTCGATACGCTCGGCCGATGCACTCGCCTTTGATATGATCAAAAAGATGCGGGATACCGACATCATGGCCATAGATATGAGAGTGAAATATTGAATAAACGCTATAATTTTTCCGGGCTCGGAGGCTCCGCCGTTTACGCGAAAAGCGCCCACAGCAACCACTGCGGTGATGCCGAGGTTCATAAAGAGATTCATAAGAGGATTAGCCAGTGACATCGCGGCATTGGTCTTACCCTCGATGGATGCAAGTCCTGCATTAACGCCGTCAAAGCGTCGGCGCTCGTAATCTGTTTTTGAGAGTGCCTTTATAACTCTAATGCCCTGCGCATCCTCACGCACCACACGGGTCATGGAATCCACCGCGCCGCGCACCTTGGTATACAGCGGCAAGCCGCGGCTTGTGATACCGTAGACCGCCAAGAATATAAATGGCAATACCGCCACCATTACAAGGGTAAGCACGGGATCAAGCGTTGCGGTGATCACCAGTCCGCCTATCAAAAGGATAGGCGCGCGCACGCCCATGCGCTGTATGGTGTTTACAAAGGTATGTATGTTATATGTATCACCCGTCAAGCGGCTTTCGAGGCTTTCCACGGTAAAGGCATCCGTCTGCGCCTGGGAGAGCATCATCGTGCGCTCAAAAAGATCATGCCGCACTGCGCGAGCAACATTCTTGGCCGTACGTGCCGCCATTCGGTTGGCGGTAACATTGCCGATAACACCAAGCAGCGCACAAAGGATCATTATCAGTGCCCAGCCAACTATTTTGCCGCTTCCCGCTGCAAGATCCGGGGCGGCCTCACTGCCCATCGGCTTTATTACATTTTCGATTATATGACTGAGAATGTACGGCAGTGCCAGCTCTACAACAGTACCAAGGAACTTTATCGCCATCGAAACACAGATATAATTGCGGTACGGGCTGAGATATTTAAGTATAGTCTTCATTTTATTGTCCCTCATCCTCCGCTTCTATCGAGAGCTTTACATACTCTGCCGCTCGCTCCGCCATGCGTGCAAGCATTGAGGCAAACATCTCCCTCTCATCGTCTGAAAAACCATCGGTGATATATGTGTTCCAGCTTCGCACGGCCTCCTGCACCTGCGGCAGTGCCTGCTTCGCCCTTTCGGTAGGATACACCTCAGTCACTCGCTTATCGTTTTCGCTTTGGCGACGCTCAACATACCCCGCCACCTCCAGCGTAGCAAGCGTGCGAGTTACATTGCTTTTACTGATGCAAAGTCGCTTTGCAAGCTTGTCCTGAGATATGCCCGGGTGACGACACACCGTCATGATATACCCTGTATGGAGTGGACCTATATCCGTCTCCTTTAGCTTATCGCCGCGCCATACCGCGCCGCATCGGCTTATAATATTGATATATCGCATAAGCGATGGCATTTTCATCCCGCCTTTCTTATATCGACTGACTATCGGGGCTTCACATTGCAGCTGTGGCCTCGCTTGACCGACCGTTTGCCTGCCTCATTGATTATTTAGGTAACAACAGATCGATCAACATAATGCGACTGCCCCGATGTGTTAAATAGTTGCGCACGCAACTGTTTGGTCTTATTATAGCACAAAACGGGGAAAAAATCAATCCCCGTTTTATAATATTATCGTCAGTTTGGGATATTTTTTTACATATGCCGAACCGCTCAATAAGCTCCCCTATCATTTGCCGCCCGCAGCACTGCGCATATCGTCGGGCACGGTATCGTTATCCACGGCGATCTCGGTATAAGTATAGCTCTCCATGACACGTTCATCGATAAGCGTACCGATAGCGTTCTCCCGCACGAACTGCACGACCACTTGGGGCGCGAGATCCTTGATGGTATTGCCGGCAAAGCTGTTGCCAACGCGATATGCTGCCGTGCCGAAAGTGTTTGAAAAATACTCATACATCAGCATTTTATCCCATTCATCGCCCTCATTGAACTCCAAAAGCACCAAAGGATATGTTGGCATATCGTCGCGATATTTCTTTGTTACTGCGGTCAGCTCCACTCCCGAAAAGAAGCCGAGATAATTAAACTTTTTCGGCATATCGCCGGGTAGGGATACTGTTTTGTTGCGTATCAGCTTTTCAAGCCCCGCCGCACGCGCCAAGGTCCGCCCATCCGTCATATGCCAAATAAAATTCGCATCCTCTGCGGATATAACGGCATGGTCAGCAGTGGAACCATCAGCCATTGCATCATATACTGCAAGATATGCATAGTATGCACCGAGGGCGTTAAGCGAATTTTCGGTATTGTTATAAAGCATGCCAGCATCCCGCGCATCACACAGGGTGGAGGTCAGATCCAAAAACTTAACATTCTCAAGTGCCATGCGGCGGGAGAGCCTCGCCAGCCTTGTATCTTCACTTATATTGCCGAAATAGCCCGGCATTTTATCGCTGTACACTGTTTGCGAATTGGGGATGACAGCCAAGATATAGTCGACACCCATTGACGAAAAAAGCTCGGCGCGTTGCTTTATGGCGCGGCAGAGTGCCTCTGTCTCACTAAAGCTTGAAAGCTCGCCTATATAGTCACGCACATAGTCGTATCCGCTCGATCTGTCGGCGGCAAACAGGAAGCCGTCTCTGCCAACGATGATGTCCTCGTTATCTATACGCCCGAAGAGTATATATTCAAATTTTACCGCCAACTCGCGCATGGAGGAATCCCTGAAAAATACATCGTTCAGTGCATAGAGGCCGGAATGATCATACTCACCGCCGTCATAATAATCATCGCACAGCTCGGTAGTGCCCATTATGGCGGATATCCCGTAGTACACCGCCCCGGACAGCAAAATGCCCATAAAAAACACAAGGAAGATAAAGGAAATGCCGGATGTCAGCGGAAACGCAAACACTCGCCGTTCCTTGGCTGCATCACCGCCATCCAAAGCTTTGACTTTGTCCTGTTTTTTATACATATTCTTTTTATCTGTTTCTTTATCTTTATCTTTATCTTTATACATGACTATGACCGGATCCCCGACTCTGCTCTGCTGTGAGCCTCCTCGGATAATTTTTTAACTAAAAGGTTATATATTTAAAGGGAGCAAGCGAATATTCGGGGTGCTGCGGCAGAATGACAAAAACGCTGAAAATAAAGAATAACAGTATACCGGTGTAGTATATTCCACCAAAGAGCGTATCATGCCGTTCACTGCCCCAACCGTGTTTGTTCCGAAAATACCTAAAAACAGCAGGCTGCATCAACCACAGTGCAACAAAAAGCACCCAAAGATATTCACGGTTGTAGATAGTCATGTATATCCTGTACGGCTGATATGAACCCACAACGGTGAGCATACCGAGATAATCAAAAAGCTGACTTACATAGCGCAGCTTTATCTGCAACCAAAAAAGTCCTACAAGCGTTACGGTAAAGATACGCCCGACAAGCCTGGTGGCAAGGTTGCGGCGAATAAAGAAGGACTCCGGATGTGCCGCGCGCGATGCGCGTTCACCGGCGCTCAGCAAAACAAGCGGCATAAACGCAAGCAGTGCGGCAAGTGATGCCTTGAACCACATAGCGGTCAGGGATGCCGCAACTATTCCCGCCGCAAACGCCGCAAGTCGCGCGCGTACGCGTGAGATGCCGCCGCATTTGTCCGCCTCTCCGGCGCGCACATCGTCCACGTCGGCATACGCCTCGGCGGCGGTCCTGCCGCGACAAAGCAAGCGCTCAAGCGGCAGTGCAAAATAGTCATCGATATATGAATTGAAGCTGATCACGAACCGCCGCAGATATTCAAACGGAGTGCATGCAGCCAGCGGAAAATCAAAGTCAGGCCTGAGCCTTACTCCCATTATAAGTGCAAGTCCGCGCCCCATATCCGAATAGCCCGAGAATGAAAAATACACATTTGTGAGCATCAACAGCATCAAAAACATGCCGACCCATATTTGGAGCTTATTCTCGACCAAAACGCCCGCTGATATCTCATCATATGCGCAGGCAAGAATGGCTGAAATACCAATGCGCTTTACAAATCCGCGTGCGAACAGCATCGCGCCCTCGGATGTAGCACGAAGCGAGATATCAAGACTATCCCCGGAGCTTACAGTGGCAAAATCCTTGTATTTTACGATAGGGCCTGCTATCATAACCGGAAAAAAGCCGATGTATGTAAGTGCATCGGCAAAGGACGCGGGCGGTTCGGCATCGCCACGCGAAACGTCTATTATCATTGATGCCGCAGAAAGCAGGTATATAGACATACCAAGCGGCAGAAATGAAACATCATAGGCCTCAAAGCGCAGTCCGAGATATCTCAGCAGTGCAAGCATTCCTATGCACACAGAGACCGAAAAGATCAGCAGCGAGCGCTTTTGTCTTTTACGGTTTACATACACGGCATAGGAGGCGCAATACGCAAACGCGGCGGTAACAGCTAAAAACAAAATGCTGACCGGGGTCTTTATATTGGCCAAAACATAAAAAGCCATACTCACTGCAAGCATGGCGCGCCTGTGGCGGTGCGCCGGCGTTATCGCCAGCGCAGCCGTCATCAGCGGTAAAAATATGAATATAAAAAGCGGTGAGGTGAATTGCATTTTATACCCATCCTAAAGATAGAATTATCTGTAGTTATCAGTCCTCGGCGGCGATGAGCCCTTCAAGCATTGCCTTGGCGGAGAGGATATCCGCTATCTGCTGGTCTCCCTTTATCTCGCGCTCGATGGTGATGGCCCCGTCATAGCCGACAGATCTCAGCTTTGCAATAAAGCGGGGATAGTCCACCATGCCCTCGCCCATGGGCCTTTCATGACCGAGCTGACGACCGTTTGTGGGGTATTCGCCATCCTTGCCGTGTACACCGCGAACATATTCGCCAAACACGCCAAGCGCATCGATCGGGTTGCCCTTGCCGTACATAAGCAGATTTGCGGGGTCAAGGTTGATACCAAGGTTGCCGGTGCCTACATCCTCTATGGTGCGGCGCAGGGTTATTGGCGTTTCCTGCCCCGTTTCAAACAAAAAGTACTGACCATGAGGCTTAAGTTTGTTACCTATGTATTTAAGCGCCGTTACCACCTCGTTGTATTCGGTAGTTGCGGGATTCTCCGGCAAAAAGCCAACGTGGGTAACAACATCGGTCACCTCCATGCGGCGGGCTATCTCTGCGCCGCGCAGAAGCATGCGCAAACGCTCGGCACGATACTCACGCGGGACGATGCCGAGTGAAAGCGGCCCCTCGTAGAAATTCCAATATGACATACCGTCCCAGCCGCACCAAAATGCACTCACCTCAACACCGTATTCACGGCAGGCGGCAGTGGCGCGGTCAGCCATTTCGTTTGTAAGATAGGCACTGTTCCAGCATTTCAGCTGACAGGTGGGAAAGCCAAGCTCCGCCACGCGGCGAATGTTTTCCTCTACCTCGTTATTTAAAGATGTGATGATACCAAGCTTTATCATTTTGTCATTCTCCTTCTAACCAAATAAAGTTTTTGGTATATTCCGCAAGGACAGCTTTGCCGTGCGTTCGGTTTAGTTAATTATACAGTATTTCGGTTGCATTGTCAAGTAGACATGACATTATTACCGCCCGTTTTGCCGTTTCAGCCCTCGCCGCGGTCGATCTCAGCCTCAATATCCGCCACAACGGCCGCAATGGCATTATCAACGGCATCAACAGTTATCCTGTCCGCCACTGCCTTGAGCGCGGGTGTGGCACTGCCGACCGCGTATCCTATATCCGCGGCGCGGAGCATTGAGATATCATTTTCATAATCGCCAACGCAAACAAGGTGGCGCGCATCTACCATTTCTTTTATGCGCAGCACCGACCTGCCCTTCGTATCGGCGGGATCGTTAAGCTCGATACCGCGCACCCAACTGCGGGAGGTGCTGTATATTCCCTCGGCGCGTCGGCTGACATCGGCAAGGACCGCATCGCTCCCCTCCGGCGCGGATATCAAAACTATCTTTGGCAGGCGCTCGGGGAGACCCGCTATCTCGCGCTCAAGCCCGCCCTCTATCACTGCGCCGCGGCGCACCGTCACAGAGTGATCGTAATAATAAAGCAGGACGGAAACAACGGAGGGATAAAGATCAAAGCTCTCAAGCGCAAAGCGCATTGCCGCATCCCGCTCCATGCCGCCACGGTAAAGGACACGCCCATCCACAGGATCCTCAATAGTCGCACCGTTAAGTCCCGCAATCGGTGCTCGAGGCGTGATGCACGCAGCCATATCCTTAAACATTGGCGGGAATCGGCCACTGGCAAAGGTAAAGCGACCGCCGTTTTCCTGAAAATATCTCACAGCCGCTTGGTTTTCCTCAGATATCGATTTATTAACGTATATCGTGCCGTCAAAATCACTGCACAACAGCCAACCGTCGAATTTACCCATGTACTTTGCGATCCTCTCAGCCTTGCATTTCAGTCATCTGTGTATTAATTATATCACATAAGACCGCTCATATCAAGAAAAAATGCATATTTTTGCGCTTGTTTGAGCAAAATAATTTCAAAAAGCGCAAACGCACATGCCTCTCCGCAGGCGGATGGCAGCTCGATCTGCGCAAAACAGAGAAAGAGAGAAATAAAAAAACATGAAAAGCACAGAGATCGTCAGCATACGGGCGCGGGAGATACTTGACTCGCGCGGCGCCCCGACTGTTGAAGCCAAGGTCATTTTGGCTGACGGAAGCGTGGGGCGCGCATCAGCACCGTCCGGTGCCTCCACCGGCATATTTGAAGCAATCGAGCTGCGCGATGGCGATGCCGCGCGCTTTGGCGGGCGCGGAGTGCTCCGGGCACTGCGGGCGGTAACACAAACGCTCGCTCCGAGCCTTATGGGGGTAGATACAACCATCCCGGGCGAGGTCGACCGCCTGATAATAGCGCTGGACGGCACGAATAACAAGGCAAATATAGGCTCCAACGCCGCACTTGCAGTCTCATTGGCGGCGGCAAAAGCAGTCAGCCGGCACTACGGTCTTCCGCTTTACCAAATGCTTGGCGGCATGTCGGCAACAAGACTGCCCATTCCCATGCTAAACATCCTAAACGGCGGTGCACACGCCTCAAACAACATCGAGATACAGGAATTTATGATAGTTCCGCATGGTTTTTCGGACATCGGCACGGCACTGCGGTGCGCGGTGGAGATATACCACACGCTTGGCGGGATAATACGCTCGCGTGGGCTTTCAACAGCCGTGGGGGACGAGGGCGGCTTTGCGCCGGATCTTGCATCCGATGAGGCGGCACTTGAGCTGATATGCGAGGCGATACACGGTGCGGGCTATGACACGAGCCGCGTATCGATCGCCCTTGATGCGGCATCGGGTGAATGGTATAACAACGAGCGCGGACTTTACTGCATGCCCAAAAGAGGACTTACACTTGACCGAGGCGAGCTTTGCGAACACTGGGAAACACTTGTGCGGCGTTTTCCCATCTGCTCGCTTGAAGATCCGCTTGACCAACGGGATCTTGACGGCTGGGCACAGCTGACAGCGCGGATAGGCCACGATGTGATGCTGGTTGGTGACGATCTTTTTGTTACGAATACCGAAAGACTCAGCGAGGGTATTAAAAAAGGCGCTGCCAATGCCGTGCTTGTAAAGCCCAATCAAATAGGCACGCTTTGGGAAACGCTCTCCCTCATACGCACTGCGCGTGAGCATGGATATTCTTATATCCTTTCCCACCGCTCGGGCGAGACGGAGGACACCGCCATTGCGGATATTGCCGTAGCAACAGGCGCGCCGTTTATCAAAACAGGCGCGCCCTGCCGCGGGGAACGGACGGCAAAATACAACCGCCTTTTGGAGATAGCCGAGGAGCTTGGCGCGGCCGCGCTCTACGGCGGACAATATTGCCCTCCCTGCAGTGATGTGTATTGCGCCAAGACAGACGCATGCGACGTGGATTCGAGCTGTAATGGCACCTGCGCCTCATGCACGCTTTAATATATCCGCTATCGCCTCGCACGCGGCATCGATATCCGATATCTCGCTAAAGCATCCAAAGCCGAGACGGACACTGCCGCCCTCATCACTGCCAAGGGTGCGGTGTGCAAGCGGCGCACAGTGCCAACCGCCGCGCACGCAGATGCCACGCTCACCAAGCTTTGCCGCCAAGCTTTCCGACGACATGGCGGCGGTGAATGACAGCACCGATCCGCGCGCCCTCGGTGCAAGGATCTTGATGCCGCCTATCCTTTGCAATCTATCCTGAGCGTAGTCAAAAAGATACTGCTCACGGCGGTGGATGCGGTCTATCCCCTGCTCCGCCACAAAGGTCACGCCCGCGCCGAGTCCCGCCGCGGCAGGGACTGAAAGTGTGCCTGCCTCATAGCGTTCGGGCGGCTCACTGGGCATTTCGGTATCAAAGGACGCCGAGCCCGAGCCACCCTCAACAAGAGGTGTTGGCAGGTATCTACCGCCAAGGAGAAGTGCACCGCTGCCGCCCGGCCCCTGAAGCCCCTTGTGTCCCGGCAGAGCAAGCGCATCTATCATCTGCCGTTTCATATCGATTTGGATATGCCCGCCGCCCTGTGCGCCGTCAACTATAAATATCAAGCCGCGGCGGCGGCAAAGCTCACCTATCTCCTCAAGCGGCAGGGTGACCGAGCATATATTTGAGGCCGCGGTACACACTACGGCACGTGTGCGGCGACCAATAAGTCGCTCGATGGCGGCGGATATCTCGCCCGCGTGCGCCCCACCCGCGGCGGCGCCCGTCGGGAATACAGAATAGTCTACCAGCCCTTCGCGGCGCATGCGCTCTATCGGGCGAAGCACCGAGTTATGCTCAAGATCGGATATTATTACATGGATGCGCTCCCGTCCCTCCCCGCGCTGTGCAGCACGTGGCGGGATGAGTCCCTTTATTGCCATATTTAACGCATAGGTGGCATTTGGCTGCATTATGACACATGATGGGTCGGGGGCGGCAAAAAATGACGCAAGTCTTTCACGGCAGTTGTAAACGCATTCCGCCGCCGCCATGGCAAGCGGATGTGCGCCACGCCCGGGATTGCCACCAAAGCGGCGCATGCAGTTCCCCACCGCATCTATCACGCACTCCGGCTTGGGATAGCTCGTTGCAGCGTTATCAAGATATATCATATGACAGTATCTCCCTTGTTTTTATTCCGGCGTTTGAGAACACCACCTGCACGTTTCTCTGCTGTGCGGACGGAAATGCCACGCCCCATGTACAGCCGCGCCGCGTGCGAGAGGCCTCTACCTTGACTGTTTCCGCCGCTATCGCCGCCCCGGACAGCGCGCGCCTTGCCCGCTCCGCCGCAGTAAATGTAGGAAAAATCGCCGCGCTTCGCATTATTCATCCCTCCCTTTAGGCAACATCCCGCTTATTTTTTGTCGCTCAATGTCATTATATGTTGCCGCATCGCCGAATGATATAAAAAACAACCGCCGTGTGCCCGAAAGCACAAGACGGTTGCTTGATTTATTTGATCATTTTTTCAGAGCGCATACACGCGGCGGCGGTCGATGAGACACCATGGGGTTGGACACGGCGGACCGCTGCACTCCACACTTATCCATGTTGTGTTGATTTGTTTATTGCAAATAGTGCAAAAATCCGCATATTGGTAATAGTGGTATGACCCCGAGTGATATTCACTGCCGGTATATCGGTTTGCGTAATCGTGATATCTGTAATACTTTACATTTTCACTACCGTTGCATTTATATACATCGGGAACATTGTCAACGACATGCCTATACACAGCCCCCTGCCCCCATTTTGACTGGATCAATATATTACCGGAAGCATCGAATCCATATACAACCCCTGAATGCAGGAATTCGTCATTCGCATCATAATACACAATTATATCTTTGATTTGAACGGCACTTGTGTAAACCTCCACACACACATTATCCAACAAAAATTGTGATATATCATTTATCCAATACGGATTTGATGCTGAATATAAATACCATGCATATGAATGGCAATTGTAAATCGTTGACGGATTGCTTATCAATTCATTGCCAAAACGTACTCCTTTCGCCACTTCTCTGCTTATTTCAGCTTCTGTCCATTCTCTATTAGCAGTGAGTACGGTAACTTTTCTTCCGCTTGCAGTGTCTATCGTACCGGAGGCACGATATATTATTTCACTATAATCAGAGTCATTGTCCAATACACAGGGAACCGTACCGTCAGAGTAAATGCCAAGAAGGTTAGGATAGTTTTCAGCTTCAACAGTTTCGGCAAAAAACAATTCCTGCACTCGTTGCTGCTTTAATATTTTTTTAAAATCGTGCATAGCAAAAGCATCAGCCACTTTGCCATTTAAAATGTCGCTTGCGTACCCCTCAAGCACATGCAAAAGATCACTTCTTGACATAAGTTCTTCAAATGGCTCTCGAGATGACCAATCATAAAAGATCGGGGTCGTAGGTATCGTTGAGAGAAATTCTCCCTCACACATAACATACGTTGTTGCCAAAAGACCTTCCAACAGCCCGCGCGTTTCACCGTAAAGCACATCATCCGCAACTTCCCACATCCAATCATCAGATCCGGGGGGCGACATATACAAACTGCCACCCGGCGTGCCGTCTGCCTCCTCCATATTTACGAGCACAGTATCATTTGGCAGTGTTTTAATCGAGATAATGCTTCCGCCCGGGCGCCCATGTACACGAAGAAACTCAGCCTTTTCATCATCGGACATTGCCAGTAAATCAGCTTCACTGAAATATCCCGTGTAATCATCGATTGCCATTGCCGGAATGATAAGCATTGCAATAAATGCAACAACAAAAAGAAATACCGTTGTGTGTTTTTTCATAACCTATTCCTCCTTTACGCATACCGCGATCGGCGTAACCGCCCGGGCAAGCAAAATGCTGTGCTGCGCCGACACTTATCGCATATACATTTTTTCAATTACATTATACATTATTTTTTTTTCATTGTCAATAGCTTTCAGTGAAAAAATGCCATTTATTTTGAATAAAAAGGCAGAAAAAAGAAAAAGGCGCAAGCACGACTTGCGTTCCTTTTTCTTTTTTCTGCCGGGCATCGACAGTATATAAGCCTTGCGGCCTTTTATGCGGCTATCAAGCCATTGCGTTGAGGGCCTTTGTGAACTGGCTCTTTTTGTGTGCAGCGGCATTCTTGTGAATGATACCGTGCGCGGCAGCCTGGTCGACCTTCTTAACAGCAAGCAGGTATGCGCTCTTTGCGGCCTCTTTATCGCCGGACTCAACAGCAGCATTGAACTTCTTTATAACTGTACGAAGCTGATTGTGCGCCATCTTGTTGCGAAGTGTTTTAGCCTTAATAACTTTAACGCGCTTTTTCGCAGATTTAATGTTTGCCAAGATATTCACCTCCATCATTGATAGTGAAGCAACGGCACGCCTGAGAGGTTGCGCACGCCGCATCTTCATACCCATATATCATATCACATTTTGCGAGAAAATGCAATAGCTTTTTGAGTTTTTTTCGCGATAATCGGAAAATTTTTTATATTTTTTCATGCAGCACTGTCGGCAACGGACAGTGACGCTTATTTATTTTGCAGTTCTTTTTTCGCAATACAGGGCAAGGCCGCGGCGCCCCTCATCGGTGACGGGACACAGCCACCGCTCGGTCTTAAAAAACCTGATACAGCACACGGCTTTTGGCCAATCCTCCGCTATATACATGATAGCAAACACCAGCGGGAAAGGGAGTTTCAGCAGGAATGCAGTGATAAGCGTGACCGGGAGCGACACGAGCCACAAAAACACAAGATCGTACCGCATGCCGACCCGAGTCTCTCCGCCCGGCCTGAAGATGCCGCATATCATGATATAGGGAATATTTCTTACTGCCATTTCGGCAGCATATATCGAGAGTATCCACATGGCCGTGCCGAGCGTTTCGGAGGTGATCTTACCGTCCATATCGAATATACCGACTATGGAACGGCGGAATATTATTATCACCGCACCGAGGAGCAGAGAAAATGCCGGCACGAGTATTGAAAAACGCTTTGAATCACGCACTGCGGCATCTATATCCCCCGCTCCGACCGATCGACCAACTATAACGCTTGATGCACTGCCAAGCCCCACAAAAAAGACAAAGGCTATGCTCTCGAAGGTTCTCATTATGGTAACGGCGGCATAGTTGCCTGATCCGAGATTTGCAAATATGATGTTAAATGCAAGCGTGCCTGCTCCCCACAGTGTTTCGTTGGCGACCACAGGCATGGCACGGCGCAAAAATTCGGAAACAAAGCCGCGCCCCCAATCAAACATCTCACGCGGGCGTGCGATAAGCATATTGCGCTGAAAGATCGACACCGCAAAGGTAATGATGGGAGAGAGCCATGCCGATATTACGGTAGCGATGGCCGCGCCGCGTGCGCCCATGGCAGGGATCGCGCCAAAACCGAAGATAAATGCGTAGTCAAGCGCGGTATTCAGGAGCGTTGTTACAAGCGTTGTGTAAAGCGGAAGCTTTACCCTCTCGGTGGAGCGCAAAACGCTCATAAAGATATAGTTTAGGGCAATGGCGGGATATGAAAATGCGGCTATCGACAGATATTCGACGCCTATATCCAGCACTGCCGCCTCGCGATTGAATATCCATATCACACCGCGCGGGAAGATAGCCCCTGCCAATGTAAAGACAAAAGAGGTGCCGAGTGCCAACAGCAATGCAATGCCGTACACGCGGCGGATGGAGGGGAGATCCTGCGCTCCCCAATATTGGGATACAAACATAGTAAGAGCGGACATAAGCCCAAACAGCACCATAGACAGGAACCAGCCAAACTGCCCTGCCATGCCGACTGCTGCAAGCGGGGTATCGCCCAGCTGCCCCACCATCAAAGTGTCAACAAGTGAAAATGAGCTGGAGAGCAGGTTTTGAAGTGCTATCGGCAGAGCAATACGCACTATATCGCGCCAAAAATAACTATCCCCCAGATATTTTTGTAATTTTAAGCTAAGATCGGATCGTTCTGTCATTGGACTCCTCAAAGGGACGGGGCCGCGCACAAGACCTCTGTCTGTACGTCAGCCCCGATAATTTATTGTTTTACGATAGTCGTTTGCATGTTACGCGACCGTTATCATTTGACTACGATGTTGATTATCTTGTTGGGGACGGTTATCTCCTTGACGATCGTCTTGCCCTCGATCGCAGCGGCTATGCGCTCGTCTGCCTTGGCGGTGGCCAGTGCCTCCTCGCGCGGGCAATCAAGCGGCAGGCTTACGGTGGAACGAAGCTTACCGTTTATCTGTACGGCAACAACGACGGATGCATCTACCGTTTTGGCCTCGTCATAGGTCGGCCAAGGTGATACGGCCAGCAGCTCCCTGCCGCCCAGCTGTTCATTTATCTCCTCGCAAAGGTGAGGGGCGACCGGAGAGAGCAGTTTGATGTAGACATCAAGCTCATCGCGTGTGAGCGAGCCGTGGGAGGAGATATCATTGAGCAGGCTCATCATTGCCGCGATGGCGGTGTTGAACTTAAGGCTCTCATAGTCCTCTGTCACCTTTTTGATCGTCTTATGGAAAGCTGTTTCAAGCTCGTGTGTCGCACCACTGCCGCGCACCATGCCGGGCAGGTCCGCTACCCTTTCAAGGAAGCGCTTGCAGCCCTTTACGCTGCTGTCCGACCACGGCGCTGCCGCGGTATAATCACCCATAAAGAGGACGTAGGTACGCAGAACATCCGCGCCGTATGCATCTATGACCGTATTGGGATCGATAACGTTGCCCTTGGATTTTGACATCTTCTCGCCGTCAGGCCCCAATATAAGACCCTGCGCGGTGCGCTTGGCATACGGCTCATCACACGGCACAACACCTATATCGTAAAGGAATTTATGCCAGAAGCGGGAGTAGATCATGTGTCTTGTAACATGCTCCATACCGCCGTTGTACCAATCAACAGGCATCCAGTATTTAAGCTTTTCAAGATCCGCCACACACTTTGTATTGTGCGGATCGACATATCTCAAAAAGTACCAAGAGGATCCCGCCCACTGGGGCATGGTGTCTGTTTCGCGCTTGGCGTCTCCTCCGCACTTCGGACATTTGCAATTAACGAACTCCTCGATCCTTGCCAGCGGGGATTCACCGTTTTGACCCGGGGCGAACTCCTTCATATCCGGCAGCTTCAGGGGCAGCTCGTCATACGGCACGGGAACCATGCCGCAATGCGGGCAATGCACGATCGGTATCGGCTCGCCCCAATAGCGCTGACGGTTAAATGCCCAGTCCTTCATTTTGTACTGAACGCCGCCCTCGCCCACACCGAGATGCTCAAGCTCCTCGATGGCGCGGCGGATGGAATCCTTTTTGTTGGTAAAGCCATTAAGGAAGCCGGAGTTTATCATCTCGCCGTCACCGGTATAGGCCTCGTGCGAGATTTCTCCGCCCTTTATGACCTCAACGATATCTATGCCGAACTTGCGTGCAAAGTCAAAATCGCGCGGGTCGTGTGCCGGCACTGCCATGATGGCGCCTGTGCCGTAGCCCATCATAACGTAATCGGCGATATAAATGGGTATCTCCTTGCCTGTAAGCGGATTGACGGCAACAAGGCCCTCAAGGCGCACACCTGTTTTGTCCTTGACGAGCTGTGTGCGCTCAAATTCCGTCTTTTTGGCGCACTCCGCGCGATATGCCCGAACAGCATCCATATTGGATATCTCAGCGGCATATTTATCTATCATCGGATGCTCCGGCGCCATGACCATAAAGGTCACGCCAAAGAGTGTATCCGGGCGGGTGGTATAAATGCGCAGTCTCTCATCGGGCTTACCTGCAATGGCGAAGTTAACGAACGCACCCTCGCTCTTGCCTATCCAGTTTACCTGCTGTTGCTTGATATTGGGCAGGTAGTCAACACCCTCAAGCCCGGTAAGCAGGCGGTCGGCATACTTGGTGATGCGCAGATACCAAACATCCTTGGACTTTTGCACCACATCGCTGTGGCAGATATCGCACTTGCCGCCCTGGCTATCCTCGTTTGACAGCACGACCTTGCAATTGGGGCAATAGTTGACGAGTGCGGTATCGCGGAAGGCAAGTCCCGCCTCGAACATTTTAAGAAAGATCCACTGCGTCCAGCGGTAATAATCCTCATCGGTGGTATCGATAACGCGCTGCCAATCAAAGCCAAAGCCCACACGCTTCAGCTGCTGGGTGAATTTTTCTATGTTCTTATCCGTCACAGCACGCGGGTGCATGCCGGTCTTTATTGCATAGTTTTCGGTGGGAAGTCCGAATGCATCAAAGCCCATCGGAAACAGGACATTATACCCCTGCATGCGGCGCATGCGGGATACGACCTCAAGACCCGAATATGCCTTTATATGCCCAACGTGCATGCCCGCTCCGCTGGGATAGGGAAATTCAACAAGCCCGTAAAACTTGGGTCTGCCGCCCGCATCCTTTTCGTCCAGCGCATGAAAGACACCGGCCTTTTGCCATCTTTCCTGCCATTTTTTCTCTACCGCCAAATAATCGTATTTCATAGTAGTCTCCGTATTCGGATATTTAAATATTCCGATATTTAAGATATTTAAAATATTTTGATACTTGTTTTTTTAGCCTCTTTATTATTCTTCCGAGTCGGCTTCAACGCGCGGCAGCACCTCGACCCTCTCGGTATCCGAATAAAGCTTATCAAGATTATAAAACTCGCGTGCATCCTTGGTAAACACGTGCAGGATCACGGTACCGTAGTCAAGTACCATCCAGGAATTCTTATCGCCGCGCCCCTCGGCGGCAAAGGGCTTGACCCCTGCCTCGCCAAGCTTGAACTCCACCTCATCGATAAGAGAACGCACGTGAGTTGTGGCGTGTGCGGTACAAAGCACAAAATACTCGGTAAGATCGATCTTATCCCCGACCTTAAGGACAGCTATATCCTCGCCGCGATGTGCATCGAGCTGATGGTATATCTCCTCGGCAAGCGAGATGGGCTCGGGCGTGCCGTCCTGCGCAAATTTAAGTTCTACCTTCATTTTTTATTCTCCTTTCATTTGACCAGCGGCAGCGTTTCCTGCCGCAGCAAGTTCGCATATCAAATAATTTCTTGCATCAGTTGTTTCCGTACTGATAAGGCTGCCTCGCTCTATCAGCTCTCCGATGGTCATATCAAATGACATTACCATCAGGCGGTCAAGATGCCGCACGCGCTCCGCCACGCTCATTTTATCCGGGCAAGCATCAAAAAACTCGTCCCGCAGTCTTACGCAATCGGGATATGTGCGCGTGTCGTCTATATAATCCGCAAAATAAATTATCTTTTCCGCCATCGACATTCCCGCCCTGCCTGTTGTGTGATAACGTACGGCATCGATCACGCGCGAGTCGGCAAGACCCCGATAACGCTCGGGTATCAAAAGCGCTGCGGTACGAGCGTGCAGTGTTTTTGGGGACATGGCATCAGCGGGGGTCGGCGTGATGCCGTGCCTTTGCAGGATCTCAAAATGCTCGGCCACCGTCAGCTCCTTTGTTATATCATGGAGCAATGCCGCGGCGCGCAAGAGCCTTATATCATCCGCGCTCGGCATAAATATCTCGCCAAGGCGTACCGCCATGCGCTCTACGCCCAAAACATGCGCGGCACGCTTTTGGGATAGTATGAACGGCAGCTCGGCGCGCAGGATGGCGATGGCATCATCGCTGATATCGATCCTATCGGGCGATATTGCGCCCTCGCCCGCCCGCACCTGTTTGCGGTCTTTGATCTCTTCTGCGTTTTTTTCAGCTTCCATACCATTACTCCTCCGCTGTCGGCTCCGGCGGTGCACCGTAAAGTCCGTGCGCACGGATATATGCCTCGACCGTCTGCGGCACCATGCCGCCAAGGCTCCGCCCCGCCGCCGCGGCGCGGCGTACATCGGTGGAGGATATCTCTATCGGCGGTGTTACTATCCGCCGCACCACTCTGTCATACTTGCGGCGATACTCGGCAAGCTTTGCCACTATCCGCGCATCCAGTGACTCATCACACTCACGCCTGATATATATCGGGTAGCATAGCTTAAAGATCTCCTCCGCCTCATGCCATGTATCAAGTGTGAGCATCATATCCGTGCCGCAAAGCAGAAATAGCCTTGTGTTCGGCGCACTGAGCTCACGCAATGTGTCAACGGTATAGCTGCGTCCGCCGCGCCTTTGCTCTGTATCGCTGACGATAACGCCCTCAATGCCGCCAAAGGCCAACTCACACATGCGCATACGATCAGCCGGGTCATCGATAAAATCCAGCCTTTTATGCGGCGGAAGAAATGCGGGGATCACATAAAGATAGTCAAGCCGCATCTGCGACAAAAACGCCCTTGCCGCCTCCACATGACCGTTGTGCGGTGGCGCAAAAGTGCCGCCGTATATTCCGATCCGCCTCATCCCAAAGGGATTGGCCATCGTCATCGAGTCATTCATAGCTCTATCGTCTTTTTTGTCTCCGACTCACGGTAAAGGATAAGCTTGCGGCCGATCGTGGCAACTACCGTGGCACCTGTCGCGGCAGCAAGCGACTCGGCGGCGGAGCGCGGTGTCTCTCCGCAGTTATCAAGCACCGAAAGTTTTATAAGCTCACGCGCCTCAAGCGCATCGGATACTGTTTTTATAAGGTTATCCCCCACACCGTCCTTGCCTATCTGCATGATAGTAGGGATATCCGCGGCAAGCGAGCGAAGATACGCCCTTTGTTTTGATGTTATCTCCATTGATATTTTCACCATCGCCCGCGGGGTACGCGGGCTTCCTGTTTTTTCGTGTATTCGTAGATCTACCGATCTGTTCATGTGTTTTTTATGTTTGAGCATCAGTGACCGGCCAGCCTTTTGGCCAGTGCCGCGCAAAGCTTTGCGCTAGCCCGCCCGCGGTGACTTATACTGTTTTTTTGCTCCGATGTAAGCGAGGCAAAGGTCATGCCGAACTCGGAGCAGTAAAAGAGCGGATCATACCCAAAGCCGCCATCACCCTGCGGGGCTTTTGTTATCTCACCCTCACACCTGCCGCTTACCTCTATAGGCTCGCCCTCGATCCCACAGCCCTGCGGAAAGACACAAGCCATACTGCAAACGAATGCTGCACCGCGTTCGCCATCACCGCAGCCCTCAAGCTCGCGCAAAAGCTTTGCGTTATTTGCGGCATCATCATGCTCGACGGCGTACCTGGCCGAATGAACGCCCGGCGCACCGCCAAGCGCATCGACGCAAAGGCCGGAATCATCGCCTATCGCTATCATTTTGCAATACTCGGCCACTGTTTTTGCCTTTATCATTGCATTTTCGGCAAAGCTTTCGCCATCCTCAACTATCTCCTCGGCAAACCCGATATCGTCAAGTGTCAAAAGCTCAATTTCCGCACCCGCGCAGGAAGCAAGAAGCCTTTGAAGCTCCGCAAGCTTGCCGCGGTTGCGTGTGGCAACAACCATTTTCAGCTTTTTGTTTTCCATTTTATCTTTTTTATCTATTATTTTCGTTGATCCTTACCCTTCCGGAAGTCCGCAAAGGGTCAAGCCATCGTCAGTCTTCGGGGAAAAGCGCATCTATGAATTCACCCGAGTCAAACGGCTGCATGTCGTCTATCTTTTCTCCAACACCGATAAACTTAACGGGCAACCCCAGCTCGCGGCGGATAGAGAGGATTATACCGCCCTTGGCAGTACCGTCCAGCTTGTTGAGCACAAGACCCGTAATGTTCGCCGCCTCGCCGAATTCCTTTGCCTGGATTATTGCGTTCTGCCCTGTTGTGGCATCAAGCACCAAAAGGTTTTCACGCGCCGCTCCCGGCAGCTCGCGGTCGATAACGCGATTGATCTTTGCCAGCTCGTTCATAAGGTTCTTTTTGTTATGCAATCTGCCCGCCGTATCAACGATAAGGACATCGGCGTGTTTATTGCGAGCATAGTTTGCCGCATCGTAAACAACGGCGGCAGGGTCTGATCCCTCGCTTTGCTTTATAAGCTCAACGCCTGCCCTATCACACCAAACTGACAGCTGATCTATCGCCGCGGCACGGAATGTATCTGCCGCCGCGACCACAACACGCCGACCCTCCGCCTTGAGCCTTGCCGATATCTTACCGACAGACGTTGTCTTTCCCGCTCCGTTGACTCCTATCACCAAAATTACAGACGGAGTGGTATCAAGCGACAGAGGTGCGCTCTCGCCGATCATGCCTGTGATTATCTCGCGCAGAGCCTCCATGGTATCCTCCCGCGTTTTAATGCGGTCGTCGCGTATGCGCTCGCGGAGCTCTTCAATTATCTCCTCAGATGCACCAACTCCGACATCGGAGGTGATAAGTATCTCCTCAAGCTCTTCCAAAAAGTCCTCATCTATCTTTACGAATGAGCGCATCACAGACTCGATGCCGCCCATAAGTGCGCCGCGGGTCTTGCTAAGTCCCTCGCGAAGCTTACTCAAAAAGCCCATCCCATTTACTTCCCTTCTGATTTGTGATCTCACGAACATCAAGCTCAAACACGTTTGATATACCATGCTCGGGCATTGTGATGCCGTATATACGGTCGGCGGCGTTCATGGTGCCGCGACGGTGGGTTATCATTATAAACTGTGTTTCGGCGGAATATCTCTTGATATACTCGGCAAGGCGTTCAACGTTCACCTCATCCAGTGCCGCCTCTATCTCGTCAAGTATACAGAACGGCGTTGGATTGACCCGAAGTATTGCAAAAAACAGTGCTATCGCCACAAAGGCCTGCTCTCCGCCCGAAAGTTGCATGAGTGATTTTATTATCTTGCCGGGAGGTGCGGCCTTGATCTCGATGCCGCTTTCAAGCACGTTATCCGGGTCGGTCAGAAGAAGCTGTGCCGAGCCGCCGCCGAAAAGCTCGCTAAAGGTCTTGCCAAAGTTTTCGTTTATCTTATCAAATGACTCGGAGAACGCCCGCTTCATTTCGACCTCAAGCTTTTGTATTATTCCCTCAAGCTCATTTTTGGCACGTGTAAGATCCGCCATTTGTGCGCTGAGATCGTCATATCTCGCCCTGACCTCGTTATACTCGTCAAGTGCACCGGTATTGACAGAGCCGATATTGCGGATCTTGTTGCGATACTCTGTTTGCGTGGCGGCCACAGCGGGGCGCTCTGCCTCGGTGATGGCAGGGTAGCCGAGCGCCAAAGCCTCACTGCGCGTGAGCTCGTGCTCGTCCCACAGCTTAGTCGAAAGCGCCTCCATGTCTGCGCGGCGGCGTTCAAGTACAGACTCGCATTTAAGCTTGTTTGCGGTCGCGCTGTCGCGCAGCTCCTGTTTATCACGGATAAGACGGCGCAGCTCGTTTATCTTACGTTCAAATTCAAAGCCGGAATCCTCGGCGCTTGCACGCTCACGATTTAGGCGTTCAAGCTCGCTCTCGCCACGGGTAAGCTTGGTCGCGGCCTCTGTTTTGCGGTCGGTAAGTGAGCGGATCTCACCGCGTGCGCGTTCGGCCGTTTCAAGATCTGCCGCTATGCTCTCGCCAAGCGCTGAAAGCTTGCCCGCGGCAAGCTCTGCCAGTGCGTTTGCAGTCTCGATATCCTTACGAGTCTCCGAAAGCTTGACAGCAAGCTCATTTGCCTCGCGTTGCTTTTCGTCCCGCTCGTTAAGACGCTGTCCGCGCTCCGCATCACGGTCGGCGCGATATGCGCCAAGCTCGCTTATCTTCTCGGCAAGGCGGCAGCGCTCGGCACGTAGGTTCTCTATCTCCTCGTCGCACCTTTCCGCTTCGCCCTCGATTCCCGAAAGATCGGCACGCAGGCGTTCAATAAGCGTCATATCCGCATCAAGTCCCGCACGTTGTTTTTCAAGACGTGCCGCCTCGGCGGCTCTGAGAGTGCCTATCAGGCGCACCTGGTCACTGTTTGCGGCAAGCCGTCCCTCACGCTCTCCGATCGCCTCGTTTATCTTATCCAGCTCTGCGGTCGCGCGCTCGCTCTCGCGGCGCTTGCCCTCCAGCTCCGCGCCGAGCTTTTTTATCTCGTCGGCACGGGTGAGGATGCCACTGCCCGTCCGCACCGAACCACCGGTAAAGGTTCCGCCGCGGTTTATCTGCTGTCCGTCAAGCGTTACGGCACGCACTGTATAGCCGAGCGCGCGGCTCATGGCTATTGCGTGATCCAGATCATCAAACACCACTGTGCGCCCAAGCAGGGATGATATAACATTTTTAAATTTATCGTCACAGCTAACAAGCTCGGAGGCTACACCCACATATCCCGCATAGCCTGCCGCCGCCTGCATCTCACGCGTTGACTGTGAGCCGTAGCCACGCACGGCCGAGACCGGACAAAAGGTCGCCCTGCCCGCGCGGTCGCGCTTAAGGCACTCGATAGCCGCCTTTACGGTATCCTCATCATCCACGATTATATTTTGTATCGCCGCGCCGAGAGCCGTCTCGATCGCGGTGACATATTCGCCACTGACCTCTATGAGCTTTGAGACAGGACCGTATATCCGTCCGCAACCTCCTGCGGCGGATAGCCTGCCATCGGCACAGCACTGCATAACATGCCGCACACTGTTGTTGTAGCCCTCAAAATGCTCCTCCATACGCCGGAGCGTTTCGGCTTGGCGGTCAAGCGCATCGCATTCGGCACGAAGGCCGGAAAGCCAAGCCGTGCCGCGCTCGGCTCTTGCCTTGAGCGATGCAAGCTCGCGGGAGATTCCCTCTGCCGCCGCCTCAAGCTTTGCGCACTCGGCATCATACCCCGCCACGGTGCGCTCGGTGTCCGCGCACTCGGCAGAGAGCGCCGCCGCCGCACGCTCATATTCCGCTATCTCGCGAGCCGCGGCATCCTTTCTGCCTGCGCCCTCGCTTTTGGAACGCCCTATAAGCTCAAGCCTTGCCGCCGCATCGGCGTCATCGGATTGAGCCTTAATTATCTCATCAAATGCAACGGCAATGGCAAGATCAAGCTCGCTCGCCTGCTGCTCAGCCTTTTCCGCGGCCTCTCTTGCGTGCTTTTCGGCATTCGACAGCTCCATGAGCCGCCCCGCATGCTCCATTGCCGCAGCACGATGCGCCTCTACCGTCTTCTTTTCGGTCTCGGACAGCTCGCGATCACGCTTTTCCGCCGCCTCGGCACCGGAAAGTGCCGCCTCGGCATGCGCCAGATCGCGGTCAGCTACCTTTATCTCGCTCTCAAGGGCAAAATTTTCGCGTGTGCGCTCGCGTATCTCACCAAGAAGTTTTTCGGATTCCGCCTTGCTCGATCTTGAGAGCTCGTCAAGATGCTCGTTTTGGCTCTCAAGTGTTTGCAATGTTTCGTTGACACGCCCCAGCTCATGCTCGGCCATGCGAAGCGCACCCTCGCCCTCGGATATCGCGCGGCGGAGCTCGTCCGTATCATATAGCCAAAGCTGAACATCCGCCTGCTTTTTTATTTCTGTGTACTCGATATATCGTTTAGCCTTTACGCACTCACGCTCAAGCGGACCGAGACGCGAGCCTATCTCATCGATTATATCCTGCGCGCGCTCCATATTGTCGCGCGTGGCGGCAAGGCGACGCTCAGCCTCGTTCTTTTTGTGGCGGTATTTGGCGATGCCCGCCGCATCCTCAAAAATGCCGCGCCGCTCGTCGCTCTTGCGCGAAACTATATCGGCAATACGCCCCTGACCGATGATCGAATATCCGTCACGTCCCACGCCGGTATTGAGGAACATCTCGTAAACATCGCGCAGACGTACCTCCTTACGGTTTATAAAATATTCGCTCTCCCCATTGCGATAATACCGTCTGGTAACGGTTATCTCGTCATAGGGGCAATCTATCCTGCCAAGCTCGGCAGTGTTATCAAATGTTACGGATACCTCGGCGTACCCCATAGGCTTGCGGCTATCGGCACCACCAAAGATTATATCCTCCATTTTGGTGCCGCGCAGACTCTTTGAGGATATCTCGCCAAGCACCCAGCGCATTGCGTCGGCTATATTTGATTTTCCGCTTCCGTTGGGGCCTACTATGACCGTAGAGCCTCCCTCAAAGGTCAGCTTTGTGCGGTCGGGAAAGGATTTAAAGCCCTGAAGCTCCAGCTGCTTAAGATACAAAAGACGCCTCCGTTGTTGTTTTAGTCACTAATGATCCGCGCTTTCGGTCGCCGATCCTTTATTTGCATTCTATCGTTTCGTTATCTTGTTTTTCTGCATTATCTGTACTATCTGCATCATCGGGCAGTGCACGGTGCTCGACCGATGCCGCCCCGGTAATGCTTATTCTTATATTATATCCGAAAAGCTCGCAACTTTCAAGCACTATAATGCGATTTATTCCCGCCGCGCGCGAATATTTTTCCAAAAGGCGGTCTATATTGCGCCGTCTGTGGCCAATGGCGGCAGACTTGGCTCCCCGCCTGACATATACTGTCATGATCCTGCCGCGGTCACCGTCTGCGACGGCACAGTCTGCTGTTGCCGTCAGCTCTGCCATGGCTTCCTCCGCCGCCTCGGTAATGCGACGAAAATACAGCTCGCCCATGGCAAGCTCCCCCATTGCCGGGTGATTTGCGCCGCCGTAGACCGACTGCGGGGAGGATAGTCCCTCGCCTGAGCACAGTCCTACACGTATCACCGGCAGGGATGACCTATCAAACACATCAAGAACGGATGCGCACCTTTTGGCCGCAGTATCGTATTCAAGCGGCATATAGTCACCGCGGCGTGCCATATCCTCAAGCTCGGTATCATGAAAGACTACCGTTGGGTATACGCGCGCACCGTCGGCGCCGAACGCCACTATATCCCGCGCCGTTTGCACCTCGCTTGCCTCGTCCGCTCCCGGCAGTCCCACCATCATCTGACCTATCAGCTGCATTCCCGCCGCCTTGACCAGTGTGCAGGCGCGGCGCGAGTCGGCAGAGCTGTGCCCACGGCGGCAAGCTGCAAGGACAGAGTCACGCGTGCTTTGTATGCCAAGCTCGACCGTGGTCATATGATGCTCCGAGAGGATCGAGAGTATCTCCTCGTTTATGTAATCCGGGCGAGTGGAGCAACGAATTGACTGCACCCTGCCGCTTTCTGTATATTCATCGGCCAGTTTCAGCAGTCTTATCATCAGATCACGGTCGATACCGGTAAAGGATCCGCCAAAAAAGGCTATCTCAACATCACATCCTGCGGGGATGGTGGAAAGCGACGCTTCTATCAACCCGCGAACATCCTCCTCGTGAAACTCCTGCGTGCCGGATATCCTGCGCTGATTGCAAAAAACGCAATTGTTGGGACAGCCGAGATGCGGTATGAACACCGGGATGTTTATATGCCTTGTTTCGTTTTTCATTTTTTATTTTATTTTTCTACTTGGTTATCTGCATTTTCGTTTTTATTGCCGTCAGTGTGGTATGAGCCTGCACGGTCACTTTCGTTCAGTGTTGCACCCCGACATATAAGCGCACTGCGGATCGCCGGGTTTTCTCGGCGCTCGCGCTCAAGCGTTGTAGCATCTCCATGCCCCGGCAAAACACGGCAGTCCCCCGGGATAGCCGCAAGGCGACAAAGGCTTGCCAGCATATCATTCATTGACCCGCCGTCAAGATCCATCCTGCCACAGGCGGAGCGAAAAAGTGTATCTCCGGTAAACAAAAGCTCACCGCAGCTGTAGCAGACAGAGCCGCGGCTATGCCCCGGAGTGGCGAGGACGGTAAAGGTAAGCTCACCAATCTCTATGATGTCACCATCGGATATATCGCAGGTGGACTCGCAAAGCCCGCGCCGAAGCACGGGAGTAAGTTTATGCTCGACCGCCGAAATATATATGGGGCAGTTGTATCTTTCGGAGATATCGCCGCATGCGCCGACATGATCGAAATGGCCGTGTGTTAAAAGCACCGCCGCCGCGCGCAGTCCCAGTGACTCGATGTGGGAGATGATCACATCAGCATCGGCCCCCGGGTCTATCACTGCGGCCGCACCGCCTCCGCAGTCTACAATATAGCAGTCGGCCTCAAGTTTTCCAAGGGGCAGAGTGTAGACGTCTTTTTTCATGGCCATTACCTCATTTTTGTGTTGATCTTAAGATCAAACTGATCCTACCCGATACTAAAAGATCCGGCCGACCAATCGCTTATCGAATACCGCCGATCGTCGCGGTATCCTTGTTTTGAATCGGTCGGCCCGGTGGCTATTTAATATTTTGATGGTCTGATCATCTGATCTCTCGGCTATTGGCTACTGGCTATTTGCCGTGCACCGGTCATCAAAGCTCGCCGAACAGCTCAAGCGCGTGCTTTGCGGCCTCCTGCTCGGCGGCGCGTTTGCTGTGTGCCGAGCCCTCACCGATGATATTTGAATTGAGCCTTGCCTCGACCGAAAAGGTCTTATCGTGATCCGGCCCGGAGGTGGCGACCACCACATACTCAAGCACCTCACCCTCCGAACGCTGTATCAGCTGTTGGAGCAGGGTCTTGTAATCCGCGCCGTGCCAACGCCTTTGCACCTCGCGCATCATATCATCAAGAAAAGGCAAAAGATACTTTTTTACGGCACATCTGCCGTCCCGCTCGCCCTCTCCCGCGGATCCATCAAGATAGACCGCGGCCAGGAGCGCCTCAAATGCATCGGCAAGGATAGAACGTCTCTCACGCCCGCCGCCGCGCTCCTCGCCGTTACCAAGCAAAAGGTAATGGCCGAGATCGATATCCATGGCGTAGGCAGAAAGCGCCCTCTCACAGACGAGCTCGGCACGCATGCGTGTAAGCTCGCCCTCCGGATCCTCCGGAAACATGGCAAATATATGTTCACTGGTGATGACGGACAGCACCGAGTCACCCAAAAACTCCAGCCGCTCGTTGCAGGGCAGATGCTCGGCACGATGCTCGTTTGAATATGAAGAATGGGTCAGCGCCTCAAGCAGGAGGCGACGATCCTTAAAACTATGCCCTATGCGTTCCTCAAGCCTCGCAACATCCCGCGGCAAAAGTTCATCCGCCGCACATCGCGGGGCGTTATTTTGCGGAGCATTATTTTCCTGCTGTGTCGTCATGACCTGCCCCTCCTCCCGCGACAGCCCCACCGTCTCCGACAGAGGCACTGCCGCCAAAGCTTTTTATCTCTCTTGCAATATTTACGATAACGCCGGTGTTTGAGTAATTGATCGCCTGACGTATTGCATTTTTCACCGCGTTGGCATTTGACGATCCGTGCGCTTTTATAACAGGCTTGGATATACCAAGCAGAGGTGCTCCGCCGTACTCGGAGGCGTCAAAGCGTTTTTTCACTCCCGCGACCTTATCCTTTATCAAAAGTCCGGAAAGCTTTGCTCTGGTATCGGCGTAAAAGATCTCCTTCATCGTGGAGAGCATAAGTCTGCCCATACCTTCAACGCATTTAAGCAGTATGTTCCCGCTAAAGCCGTCGGTCACCAGCACGTCACATGCATTTTTGGGCAGCTTATCCGCCTCAACGTTCCCCACAAAATTGATGCTCGGCAGTTCGGAGAGGCGTTTGTAGCTCTTGAGCTGAAGCTCTGTTCCCTTACACTCCTCCGAGCCGTTGTTGAGCAGTCCCACGCGAGGCGCGGGCAGGCCGCACACCTTTTGCATGTAGATGCTTCCCATAATGGCAAATTGCTCGATATATTCGTCTGTAACGACAACATTCGCGCCGGAGTCCAACAGCAAAACAGGCGGCGTCATTGGCAGTATACTGGCTATTGCGGCACGTCTGACCCCTTTTACCTTTCTTACGATCAGCGTAGCTCCTGTAAAGAGCGCACCGGTATTACCGGTGGATACCACGGCATCCCCCTTGCCCTCGGCAAGCAGGCGCAGAGCCACACTCATTGAGGAATCGCTTTTTGCTCTTACCACCGATACCGGGTCATCGGTCATCTCTATAACGCTCTCGGCATTAACGATGTCAAAGCGGCGAAGGTCTATCCCCTCCTCCGCGGCCGTTTGCTCGATGGCGGCACGGTTGCCGACCAAAAGAAAGCTGGCATTATATTCAAGAGAGGCGAGATACGCGCCTTTTACGACCTCGCGCGGCGCATTATCGCCACCCATACAATCTACTATAATAATCATTATCTATAAACTGCCCGTTTCAGCATTATTTTTTTCAAGTTTTGGTTTTATCTTTTGGTATATCTAATATTCAATATCCGCTATCTGCTATCGGATCTTATTCGCTCTATTCGTTTTCGTTTATCTCGGCGGACATTTTATCTATTATCGCCAAGGCTCTGACCGAATACGCCTCGCCACGTGCCTTTTTGCCACCGCGAACACGCTCACCGAGCGGTGCTATGATCCCAAAATTGGCATTCATGGGGACAAAGGATCCACCCTCTCCGCCGTGAGCAACATAGGATGCCATAGCGCCCATCATCGTTTCGCGCGGCAGACGGATCTCATCCATCCCGCGAAGCTGTCTTGCGGCACTGACACCAGCCCAAAGACCGGATGCCGCGGATTCAACATAGCCCTCAACGCCTGTCATCTGCCCCGCAAAGTACACTCCGGGGTGAGATATCAGCGAATAGTCCTCGCCAAGCTTGCCGGGGGAGTCCAAATATGTGTTGCGGTGCATAACTCCGTAGCGCAAAAATTCCGCATTCTCAAGACCGGGTATCATTGAGAACACCCGCTTTTGCTCCGGAAATGCAAGATGCGTTTGAAAGCCCACAAGATTGAACATAGAGCCCTCGCGATCCTCCCGCCGCAGCTGAACGACGGCATAATAGTCGCGTATCTCCGGGTGGCGCGGATCCTTGAGTCCCACCGGCTTGAGCGGACCGAAGCGCAGCGTATCGCGCCCGCGGCGAGCCATGACCTCGACCGGCATACAGCCCTCAAATACGGTAAGATCTGACTGTTCCTCGCGGTCAAAATCATGCAGCTCCGCCTCTCTGGCGCTCACCAGAGCATCGTAAAATGCATCATATTGCTCGCGCGTCATTGGGCAATTGAGATAATCCGCATCGCCCTTATCGTAGCGAGAGGCAAAAAATGCCACATCAAGATCTATCGTTTCGCCGTCAACTATAGGCGCGGCCGCATCAAAAAAGTGCAATCCGTCACAGCCAAGCTCGCATCGGATATACTCCGCCATCGGCTCGGAGGTCAGCGGCCCTGTGGCGATTATCGTTATCTTCCCCTCGGGTACCGATGTGACCTCGCCCGGGATATACTCTATCATCGGGTGCCGGGTGATCTTTTCGGTTATATAGGAGGAAAACGCCTCGCGATCGACCGCCAGCGCCGAGCCTGCGGGAACGCGGCAGGCATCCGCCGCCTCCATGATAAGCGAGCGGAAGCGGCGCATCTCCTCCTTGAGGAGACCAACGGCGTTTGTGGGGCTGTCTGAGCGGAGCGAGTTTGAGCAAACAAGCTCGCAAAACTTTTCGGAATGATGCGCCGGTGTGTATTTTTGCGGCTTCATCTCAAAAAGCTTTACCCTTATGCCGCGGTTTGCTACCTGCCATGCCGCCTCGCACCCAGCAAGTCCGGCACCGTAAATATTAATATGATCCATTTTTGCTTATATCTTTCATTCTTTTTCCGTTGTCATTCTCGGGCGGCGGCAGACTGTCTTCCAAGGCTGCCGCAACCCTTTGCCGAAACTTAAAACGGTGCGTCATCGTCTCCAGGCATCGGCGGGCGATCCTCCTCAAAGCCCTCGGGAAGCTCCGGCAGTTCATCCTCCTCGGGCGGCAGTGCATCCTCCGGCTCGAAAACGGTACGATCCTTGGTGCGTTTTGCTGCACCGGTGCTCTGCGCGGTCCTGCTGCCGGTCTTGGCACCGGTCTTTGTGCTGCCTGTGGCAGTCGCGGAAGCGGCGGCCGCCTTTGTACCGCGCGTGGTTCGAGACTTGCCCGTGCTCGCGCCGACGGCCACTGCCGTGGTGCTATCATTCTCTTGCCCCTCGATATGCCCCGCATCTGCGGTATCAAGATCCGCTATATGGCGGTAATTACAGCCCTCGTTGTGGCAAACTATCTCGCCCGTTCTGCCTTTTTTGCGGAAGAGCATACCCCCACACTGCGGACATTTGCCGTGAAGCGGGACATCCCATGTTGAAAAATCGCAATTAGGGTAATTTGCACAGCTGTAGAAGACGGATTTATTTTTGCCGTATTTTATAAGCACCCTGCCACCGCATTTGGGACAGCTGATGCCCTCAAGCTCATGCTCGATCCTTTTATTGAATTTGCATTTTGGGTAATTTGCGCATGCGTAAAAGCTGCCGTAGCGGCCGCGCCTTAGTACCATGGGTCCGCCGCAAAGCTCGCACACCATGCCGGGGACCGGCTCCGGCTTTTCCGCCTGCTCTACCTTAAGAGTACCATCGGGGTTGAGTGCCTTTGTGTTTTTGCAGTTGGGGTAGTTGGGGCAAGCGGCAAACTTGCCAAAGCGGCCGTTGCGGACTACCATGGTAGCGCCGCACTTTTCGCATACTATATCGGTAAGCTCCGGCTCTACCGCCAGCTTTTCGTTTTTCAGCTTTTCTTCCGCCGCATTCAGCTCGACCGAGAAGCCATCCCAGAAGGAGGAGAGCACCGCCTGCATGGTGGTCTCACCGCGCTCAACGGAGTCAAGCTCGTTTTCTATATTCGCGGTAAAGCGATAATCAACTATATCCGCAAAGCTCTCCTTCATAAGAGCGGTGGTTATCTCACCAAGCTGTGTGGGGATAAGAGCCTTACCCTCGCGGGTGACATATCCGCGAGAGATAATAGTTGATATGATGGTGGCAAAGGTACTGGGGCGACCTATTCCCTTCTCCTCCAAGAATTTAACAAGGGTTGCATCGTTATATCTCGGCGGCGCTTCGGTAAAGTGCTGCTGTGCCGAGACGTCCCCTGTGCTGAGCAGTTGTCCCTCCGCAAGCTCGGGGATGCGTGGGTCCTTGTCCTCCTCGTCACCGTCTCCGCGCTTTCCGTCATCGGAGGATTCCTCATACACTGCCATGTAGCCCGGGAATGTTACGGTGTAGCCGCCTGTACGGAATATCCAGCCGCGGTTTTCAAGCTCAACGCTCAGGGTAGCAAGGCGCGCCGACTCCATTTGGCTGGAAACAAAGCGCTCCCATATCAAACGGTAGAGCTTATATTGATCGGGCGTCAAATGTGTGCGCACATCGGCCGGCTCAAGCTCAACGCGAGCGGGGCGGATAGCCTCATGCGCATCCTGCGCCGATTTGTTGGTCTTGTAGTTCCTCGGGGTCTCGGGACAGTATTCACTGCCGTACTTTGAGGCTATCAGCTCACGTGCCGCGCTTTGAGCCTCCTCGGCCACGCGCTGTGAATCTGTTCTCATATAGGTGATAAGACCCTGTGTGCCGCCAAGCTCCGAGCCGAGATTTATACCCTCGTAAAGCTCCTGCGCCGTCTTCATGGTACGGGATGCCTGGAAGCCGAGCTTGCGTGAGGCCTCCTGCTGGAGAGTGGAGGTGATAAAGGGCGGCGCGGGGGTTTTAAGCTTTGTGCCGCGCTTTACACTTTTAACAACAAAGCGGCCGTTTTTAACATCCTCGGTAACACGCGCGGCATCTGCCTCGCTGTGAAGCTCCAACTTGCCCTCTCCGTTGCCAAAGAATTTAACTGTAAAGCTCGTTTTGCCGTCGGAGAGGAGAGCTGTTATCGTCCAGTATTCGACGGGACGAAATGCGCGTATCTCCTCCTCGCGCTCAACGATTATCCTTGTAGCCACCGACTGTACACGCCCGGCGGAAAGACCGTGACGGATCTTTTTCCAAAGCAGTGGGCTGAGCTTATATCCGACTATCCTGTCAAGCAAGCGGCGCGACTGCTGGGCGTTGACGATGTTCATATCGATCGAGCGGGGATTTTTAATGCCGTCCTTAACTGCGTTTTTGGTTATCGAGTTAAAGGTAACGCGCATAGTTTTCTCTACCGGAATGCCGAGCGCCGTGGCAAGATGCCAGGATATGGCCTCGCCCTCGCGATCGGGGTCGGTCGCGAAATAGACCTTTTGCGCGTTCTTTGCATCCTTTTTTATCTCATTTATGATATCTGCACGACCGCGAATATTGATATAATGCGGTTCAAAATTATTCTCTATATCTATGCCAAAGCTGCTCTTGGGCAGGTCGCGTATATGTCCGTTGGATGCGACTACCTTGTAGCCGGAGCCAAGATAGCTCTTGATTGCCGCCGCCTTGAACGGCGACTCGATTATGACAAGATTATTTGCCATCTGTCTACACTTTCTCCTTGATCCTCACGCTCCGCAGAGCGCTATAGTTATATTGATATATATTTATTTTGTATTACTTTATTTTCGTTGATAAAAGCCGCCCGGGACGGATGCCACGAGCCCCAATATCTCAAGCCTTGTCAGCACGCTCATGAGTGCGCCCATATTAACGCCGAGTCGCAAAAGCTTATCTATGGAGGTCCGCTCGCCCGGCACCATGGCATCATATACAGTCTTTGCATCACCCTCAAGAGCGGCGGCCGCCGCGGAGAGCTCATCTCCCGCCGCCGTTTTGGATGTAACAGCTGTTTTCATGATATCACCCTTGGCGGAGGATGCGAATGCTTCGGGTGATGCGGACGGTGTGCCGGATGTGTCGGATGCACTGTCGCCTCCCACCGCCGATCGAGATGCCGCGCCCGCCTGCCGTCTGTCCCTGGGATAGGTTATGCGCAGTGGCGGTGTCGCCCGCGCCGGGTCTTGTACCTCGGCCTTTGGCCGTGGCTCACTTGCACACACACCGTATCTTTCATAAAGCCCGCCGGAATAATCGGATATCCGCTCGGCGGCGGTGAGCGCGGTAAGATCCATGGCGCTGCCCCATGGGAATTCGTAGGTATTTATTATATCGCGCGTTGACAGCACGACATTTGCGCCGTCACGTATCAAAAGATTCGTGCCGCCGGAATTGGCCGCGCCGATATTCCCCGGCACGGCAAAGATATCTCTGCCCTGCACCAATGCTGAGCGGGCCGTGATAAGTGCGCCCGAGTGCAGGTCTGCCTCAACTACAAGTGTGCCGAGTCCCAGCGCGCTGATTATTCGATTTCGCAGCGGGAAGTTACGGCCGTCGGGTCTTGTACCGGGCGGAAATTCGCTTATTACCGCGCCGTTTGCGATTATGGCATCCATCAGTCTTTTATGCTGTGATGGATAGGCCAGATCCACGCCGCAGCCGAGCACGGCAAGAGTGGCGCCGCCCGCGTCAAGTGCGGCACAGGCCGCCACACTGTCGATCCCCAACGCCATGCCGCTGACGATGATACAGCCCGCGGCACTCAGCTCATAGGATATTTTATACGCGGCGCGCATTCCGTATTCGCTCATCGAGCGAGTGCCTACCACCGCGATGCTTACATTTTGATCGATATTAGGCATGCGCCCGCGAACATACAAAAGATACGGCGGATCCTCTATATCCGACAACCGCGCGGGATAGCCCGCACCGCCCTCGCAGATGATGGCCACGCCCGCCCTTGTGCAATAATCCATTATCGCAAAGGAGCGCTCAAGATCCTTGCTGCAAAGCTTGGTCATAAGCGGCTCGCCGATTCCCGCCGCCTCGTAATCTCCCGACTCGGCGCGGTAGACATCATATGCACTGCCGAATCTTTGCAAAAGCTCACGATGTGACGACTTGCCCGCAGGCATGCACAGCGAGAGCCAAACATCATATAATCCGCATGACATGACAACACCACCCCAAAGTTTATCGATAGAAAAGCGTGTTTTACGAAAAAAGGATACGATATCGGGCAGAAGCACCAAAGCGTTCAGCCGGCCGAGCTCAACGGCAGAGCCAAATAAAGATCGCAGCGGCGATAGATGCGTTGAGCGATTCAATGCCCGGGCCGCGCTCCATCGGCAGTATGGCCGCAACGTCGCAGGCGGAGATAACGTCATCGGAGAGGCCGTGCCCCTCGTTGCCCACAACAACACAATCGCGGCTCGAAAGCCTAAGTGTTTCGGCATTCACAGCGCTATCTGTAAGCGCCGCGGCCACGGTGCGCCGCCCCGTATCGCTAAGCGCACGAAGCACGCGCGGCAGATCATCAGTGATGACCATCCGCCTTGTAAACACCGCACCCATCGCCGCACGAAGTGTGCGGGGGTTATATATATCGGCGCAATCGGAGGAGAGAATGAGCGTATCGACCCCCAGCGCCGCGGCCGTTCTTATTACCGTACCGAGGTTGCCCGGGTCACGCACCGACTCAAGCGCCATGGCGCGGCTGTCGGCGGAGATATATTCCTCGATACCGCAGGTCTTTATATTATCTATTGTAGCGATTTTACGGAGTTTGTCAATATATTTTGCTACAGTTATTATTCCCTCGGGCGATTTTTCTTCGCTTATCCGGTCAAAAGCGGGGTCGGACAGGATAAACAGTCTGTCATCTATTTCAATATTATTGTCGCATGCACATTTATTAACAAAATCCAAAAGTGCGCCTTCATCCCCCTCGCGCAGAAAAACGCCCCATATCTCAACGCCGCAGGCACAGGCCTCGGCAAAGAGCTTTTTGCCGTCAAAGCGAAAAAGCCCCTGCCGCTCGCGATCCTTTTTGTCAGCAAGGGATGCCGCAAGCATGACGGTAGGATTTTTACGTGATGAAATATATTTTGGCATGTTGCTCCCCCCGGATGTAAAATGTTTCGCCGTGTGACGGTGGTTTGGATCGATCTGATATCAAGCCCGGGGAGCGCCCGATCACGCGACAGTGGGCAGCGGATAGCGGCATCCCCAAACTTCAAAAAAGCCGCGGGGCTGTGCTGCTTGTGCATACAGTCCCCGCGTGATTCGGTGTTCTCTTAAAGAGCAGCCTTTGCCTTTTCTGCAAGCTCCGCAAATGCGGCCTTGTCTGCAACGGCGATCTCTGCCAGCATCTTGCGGTTGAGGTCGATACCGGCGAGCTTGAGTCCGTGCATGAATGTAGAATAGTTCATGCCGTTTACCTTTGCCTGTGCCGAGATACGAGCGATCCACAGACGACGGAAGTCTCTCTTTCTCTGCTTGCGACCGATAAATGCATAGTTACCGCTCTTCATAACGGCCTGCTTGGCCATCTTAAAGTGCTTGCTCTTTGCGCCCCAGTAGCCACGAGCAGCCTTGAGGACTTTATTTCTTCTCTTGCGCGTCATCATTGCGCCTTTTACTCTTGCCATTTTATATTATACCTTTCTCTTATCTTTGCTGTTTTTAACGGATAAAGTTGGGACTCCGCACGGTAGTTTGATGTTCGGCAGATGCCCCGGTGATCAGTATCTGCTCTTGATCACTTGTTGATAAGTGCGCGAATGTTGGATGCCATCTTGCCCTGAACATAATCGCCGGTGCGAAGATGTCTCTTGCGCTTTTGATCCTTTATGCCGAGCTTATGACGGTGATGAGAGTGGTTCATCTTCACTTTTCCGCTTCCCGTTACAGAGAAACGCTTGGCTGAAGCCTTGTGTGTCTTGATTTTTCCCATAGTTTTGTTCTCCTTTGTATTGTAAATGACCTAACGTATTATATCATTAAAGGCAGTGAAGCCGTTGATGAACGATCGGGTGGCGGCGAGAGCTTTAGGTGACAGTTCGCCGCGATCCGTCAATGATATTTATTTGGCGTTCTTCAGGGGCGTTATGATCATGGTCATAACACGACCGTCAAGAATGGGCTGTTTATCAACCGTGCCTGACTCGGAGCAAGCCTCGGCGAATTGCGCCAAAAGTTCGCGCCCTATCTCCTGGTGGGTCATCTCACGTCCGCGAAAACGCAAAGCGACCTTTACTTTGTTGCCGTCACCGAGAAAGCGCAGTGCATGCTTGACCTTTGTGTTGAAGTCGTTCTGCTCGATACGGCAGGAGAGCTGCACCTCCTTGAGTTCGATGGTGGTCTGCTTCTTTTTTGCCTCTTTTTCCTTTTTTTCGCGTTCAAAACGGAATTTGCCGTAGTCCATTATGCGGCATACCGGAGGCTGAGACTGCGCTGACATAAGCACCAGATCCAGACCGCGATCGTATGCTGTGCGAAGTGCGGCATCAGAGCTCATGATACCAAGCTGTTTTCCGTCCTGGTCGAGAAGCCTGACCTCTTTGAACCTTATCGCCTCATTGACGAGATTTTCCTTTGTTGCTATTGTAGTTCACCTCCGAAAAAATGACCCTTTGATGTGTGAAAATAAAAAATTACGCGAAGCTGAAACTCCGCGCACAATATCCGCCCTGCAAGGTGGGATAAATATTAACCAAGCTCGCGTTGCGGCAGGGTGAGAACGGAGAGTTCTGCTTTATTGCGAAAGTATTATATCATATATGTTGCCGCTTGTCAATAGTTTTTTTGAAAAAATCGAGATCTTTTTTGGAAAAGAAAGCGTTCAAGTCTCAACTTTACGGCGCAGAAAGGTGCGCCCCCTAAATCCTCCACCATCGGGGTGTGAAGCTCGGACTCGCAATCGTTTACCCGAAGCTCTAAAAAAGATAATGTTCCGATCTCAACTGTATTGGTGTAGAAAGATGAGACTCTGAATTCTCCACCATCGGGGTGTGAAGCTCGGACTCGCAATCGTTTACCCGAAGCTCTAAA
>CAZFVR010000004.1:50513-113814 GCA_964522215.1 uncultured Ruminococcus sp.
GACTCGCAATCGTTTACCCGAGAATAAAAAAACACAGACGGCGACCGATCGGTGCGAGTTGATATCATGAGCTTGATATTCCGCATTAACCGGTGACCGCTGTGCATTCGGGGCAATCACGCACGCCGCGCAACTGTATAGACATTATACACCAAAATGCGCCATTTGTAAACTATCAATTATGACGAATCTTGGGGGCGAATTTCGTGCAAATAATCTAATGTAGAAAAAAGGCGTGTTTTGAGGGTTGATTATTGTGTATTTTAACAAGGACATTTAGAGAGACACCACTTTACCCACCACTTGACAAAACAAAAATAATTTATCTTGTACAGTAAAGCTGTTGCCCAACGTACAAGTAGGGAAAGCGAATTGGTGTGCGGCGAGCACCAACGGACTCGATATCACCCCGATTTTTTGGGGTCGGCGCGATGCGCCGACCCCTTGCGAGATTATTTTTGAGGTGTTATAAGTCCGTAATCACCGTCGCGGCGAGTGTATACAAGGCAGGTATCCCCGGTCTCGGCATCGCAGAACATAAAGAATTCATGCCCCAGCAGATTCATTTGGAGGATAGCCTCCTCGACCGACATGGGCTTGATATTAAAACTCTTGCGACGGATAACAAGCTCATCGTCCTCTTCCTCCGCCTCCTCGACAAAGCTCTCTGCCGGCGCGGCGGGTACAAAAGCATCCGGGCGCAGGCGCTTTGCAAGCCTTGTTTTGTTGCGCCTTATCTGACGGTCGATGGTATCGACTGCATGATCGATGGCATTGCGGAAGGTCTCGTCATCGGTCTCACAGCGAAACAGGGTTCCGCCCGCCGATATTGTGACTTCAATATTTTCCCGATTGCGCTTGCGGCTGAAGGTTACTGTGGCGTCCGCCTCATCCGCAAAATAGCGGTCAAACTTTGCAAGCTTTTTTTCAAGCAAAAGCTTCATGTCCTCCGGAACGCTCATGTGTCTGCCGACAAATGTGATCTTCATTTTGATATACCTCCTGCATTTTTTGCGGCGCGGCTCTGCCGCGACCGACGCATGGGAGACACCTTTTTGCAGGCATCATCCCTGCACCTTTATTATAGCATATTTTTTGTGAAAAATAAATAGGTCTGCGGTGATTTTTTCAAAAAAATTGTAAACATTGCGTGTATATCGGCTGATATTTTGCAGAATCCGGCAGACGGATCAAAGCAGGATGCAGATAAGTCCTCCACTGCCCTCGTTTACTATCCGCTCAAGCGTTTCGGAAAGCTTTTGCCTTGCGTCATCCGGAATGTTTTCAAGCTTTGAGCGTAGCCCGTCGCTTACAAGCTCGTAGAGCGAGCGGCCGAACATATTGGACCTCCACACCGCGCCCACATCCTTTTCTCCCTCGCGCAAAAGATAACCTATCAGCTCCCGTGCCTGCTCTTCACTGCCTACGATGGGGTTGATCTCCGCCTCTATCCCCGCGCGTATCATGTGGATGGACTCGGCGGTGGCGCGTACCCTCACACCAAAGCCACCCGCCTGTCGAACGCTTTGCGGCTCTTCAAGCTTCAGCTCGTCAATGCCCGGCATGACGATGCCGTAGCCCTTTGATTCGACATCCGCAAGAGCCGAGGCTATGCGGTCATATTTCTTTTTGATCTCGGTAAGCTCGGAGAGCTTTGCCAGCAGATCCGCCTCACCGCCGATCTCTATACCGTAGGTGTCACCAAGCACGCGGTATAGGAGCCCGGGTACGGCACAAATGCTGACTGCCGCCCTGCCGCGGCCGAGATCCACGCGGTCGATATGCACCTCCCCGATATATTCGTTTTCGGCAAGGCGGGAAAAAGCCGCCGCGATCTCGCCCGCCTTGCCGACAGCGGCGGCAGATGAGCGAACGCTTTCGTCTATCGACCTGCGTATGGGTGACGCGGGATCAAGCGTTGCTATCCAATCCGGCAGCTTTATCGATACCTCGCTGACCGGGAATTCGTCAAGTATCATTGCCAGTATCTCGCGTATATCCTCGCCGTCAAGCTCAGTGCAATTCACAAGCGCTACAGGCACGCCCCAGCTCTCCTCAAGCGAATGCCCGAGCGCTATTGCCGCCTCGCTCTCCGGGTGAGCCGAATTTAAAACTATCGCAAAGGGCTTGCCGATCTCCGTCAGCTCGCGGATCACGCGTGCCTCAGCCTCCTCATAGGCGGCACGCGGTATATCGCCTATCGTGCCGTCGGTGGTCACCACCATGCCAATAGTGGAATGCTCGCAGATAACGCGGTGCGTCCCCTCCTCCGCCGCCTCGATAAAGGGGAGCGGACGGTCGCTCCACGGAGTATGTACCATGCGCGGTTTTTCGTTTTCGATGGCTCCGAGCGCGCCGGGGACGATATAGCCCACGCAGTCTATCATCCTCACGCGCAGCTCTCCGCCGCCGCCCACGTTGATGGGCACTGCCTCGTTGGGTATGAACTTTGGCTCTGTTGTCATCACCGTCTTGCCCGCCGCGCTTTGCGGCAGCTCGTCTCTTGCGCGATCGCGGCTGTAGCCCCCGGAGATGTTGGGCAGTACCAGCTCCTCCATAAACTTTTTTATAAATGTAGATTTGCCGGTGCGCACCGGCCCCACAACACCGATATAGACATCCCCGCCTGTACGCTCGGCGATATCACGGTAGACATTGCCGCGCCTATCCTGCGATGCTTGCCGCACGGGCGTTTGCTGTTTGCGCTCGGCTTGTAGATCGTCCATGCGTTCCTCCACGCCCATCCCTCGCTCACGCTTATCGCTGTCATCACGCTCAGACCGACCATCCCGATTATCCAGATTTTCCGACATAAAAAGCTTCCATCCCTTCCGTATGCCGTGCGGCGGTACGGTAAGGATGAAAGCTTTATCCACCCCACAAAAGACCGCCGACACATGCGTCTTTTCAGTCAAATATATGTGGGATGATTTTAATATATGCATATGCGCATATGCACACATGCGGGCGAGAGCACATAATGATCTCAGGCGGGGCGTTTGCGGCGACGGTAACGATCCGCAATATAAAAGATCAGATCGTGGGTCGCCACCCCTGCGCAGAGGGCTATAATGGTATATATAAAGATATTACCCGTCCTGCTGTACAGCGATGCTCGGCCGAGTTCGACCTCCGCTGTAATTATGCCGTCTACAAGGGGTTCAAGCCGACACAGTTCCAGCCCGTTTTTATCAATTATTGAAGATATGCCTGTATTTGCGGCGCGGACTATCGGCAAGCCGGTCTCGATGGCGCGAAGCCTTGCCTGCTCGTTATGCATATAAACCGCCGCGGAATCGCCAAACCATGAATCATTGGTACCGAGCAGCAGTATATTCGCGCCGTCGCGCGCCGAGGATGCGGCAAGCTCCTCATAGATGGAATCAAAGCAGATGAGTCCGCCAATGCTGATGCCGTCGCACAGCTCCGCAACGGCTGTGCTCTCACCCGCTTTAAGATCATACCCCAGTATGCTTATCTCGGCCAGCGGCGGGATGAGGGTACTGAGAAGCCTGCGCCACGGCATATACTCGCCAAACGGAACAAGGTGGCGCTTTGAATAGACCGTATCGCTCACCCGACCGTCCGGCATGATATAGATAAGTATATTCTCCTGTCCCTCGCCGTAGCCGTCAAGACAACCGATCACTATGCAGGTCTCGTTCTCACGTGCAATATCACAAAAGCGGGACAGCGTTTTGCTGTCATTAGGCAGACTCCAGTTTATGGCGCTCTCCGGAGTTAGGATGATCTCAGCCCCACTATCGGCCGCGCTTTCGACAAGCTCTAAATAAATAGCAGCCGTTTCATCTGTCGATATATTAAATTTATCGGTGGAGGAGATATTCCCCTGTATCGCGGCGACCTTTATAGTTTTACTATGATCGCCCCATGCCTCGTTTTGACCATCGTTCGGAACCACAACGGAAAAGGCATCGGCTATATCTGAATCCGGATCTGCATCTGCGTTGACACTGGTACAAAAAGATCCGCCCGACAGCGCCCCCGCGCATCCGAGCAGTATATCCGCGGCAACGACCAAAAGGGCAACAGAAGCACGCAGGATGGCTCGGCGGCTGTCGTGCCGTGCAAGTATCGCCTCCGCCAAAAGAAAGGATACGCAAACGACCGCAAAAGCAACAAAATAACTGCCAAACCAAGAGGCCGCACGGACCGTTGGCGCACCGTCGATGGAAAGCTGACCCAGAGCTATCCTACCCCATGGCACGCCCATCCAACCGATGGTCTCTACCCATTCAAACAGCGCAAACAACGCGCCGCCCAAAAAGGGGCGAAGAAGCGGGCATCGGCGCACGGCGCTGCCGCGTGTGAGTACTGCAAACAGCAAAAACACACCGCCGCCCGCAACCGATGCCAAAAAGGACAGCCCAAGCCAAGCCACCATTACCACAACGGCGGCGGAGGGGCGGCTCATACCGGTAAAATCCAATGGATAAAAGGAAAAGAACCAATGGTATACGACCAGATATTCGGACATAAAAAAGAGGAAACCGTAGCGGTATATCCGCCAAAGCCTACCACGGGCGGCCGTGCCGTCCTCCTCTGACATCGATATCATAACAAGTGCCGCAGGGATATAGATCATCCACTGCAGGCATGCGCCCACATCGGTGGGAAAGGTAATGGCCGCCCCCGCCGCGATACCGGATAGGATCAGCATCAGCATGCGCACGAACCTTTTTGTGGGGCGGACGATACTATCTATCAGCCGGCTCCGCCGGGTACCTTTATCCGACATGGGATATGTGTTCGTCTTTGTTTTTGTCATAACGATGTACCATTGTAGCCGAAATCGGCACAAAACCAAACATCGGCGGGAGGAATTGAGAACTCACGACCGCGAAGGCCGGCCAGCACTCCGCCATCGTCCGAAAAATCAAACCGCAGCTTATATGAGGTCAGCGCTTGAAAATGATATCCAGCGCGACGATCCTCGCGATTTACACCGTATTTGCCATCCCCGATCAGTGGGTGGCCTATATGCGCCATATGTGCGCGTATTTGATGGGTGCGCCCGGTAAACAGCTCTATCTCAAGCAGTGAATCTCCCCCGCGCTCGGCCAACACGCGGTAGCCTGTTTTTATCGTAAGATAACCGCGGGCGGGGTGATCGATAACATCAACGGTGTTGTTGCGCTCATCCTTGCAAAGATATGCCTCAAGCACATCGGCACGCTTGGGCATTTTACCGTGAACTGCACAAAGATAAAACTTTTTTACCTCTCTTGCACGTATGCGTTCATCCATCTCGCGCAGTGCCTCGGCATTTTTGGCGGCTATAACTATGCCGCCTGTGTTTCTGTCTATGCGATTGCAAAACGCGGGGGCAAAGGATTGCTCCGCCTCCGGGTCGTACTCGCCGCGCCGCCAAAGATATGCCTGCAGGTGCATCAGCAGTGTATTATCCTTGCCCGAGTCATCCTCATGCACCAAAACGCCGGGGCGCTTATTGATGAGAATGATATTTTCATCCTCATATACGACCGAAAGCTTTGGCTCTATCCGGTACAGCGCACCGCGGTCACCCTCGGGAGACTCAAAAAATTCATCGCGTATAAAAAGCTGTATCTCATCCCCCTCCCGGAGCATTGTATCCGGCTCGGTACGGTGACGGTTGAGCTTTATCTTTTTTGTTCTTATAGATTTATACATAAACGACTTTGGCATACCGCGGACCGCCTTTGTAAGGAACTTATCCAGCCTCTGCCCGGCATCGTTCTTGCCTATCGTTAAAACTCTCATTTTTTCTTTTTCTTTTTAAAAAGGGCGGACAAACATTGCCCGCCCATGTAGTTTTTATCTTATTTTGTGCCGAAGATCCTGTCGCCGGCATCGCCAAGTCCGGGAACGATGTATGCATGGTCGTTGAGGCATTCGTCGAGTGCTGCAATGAATATGTCAACATCGGGATGCTCCTCCTGTACCTTGCGCACGCCCTCCGGCGCGCCCACGAGCGCCATAAAGCGAATATTGCGGCAACCGTGCTTCTTAAGCATTGTCAACGCATCGCAAGCAGAGCCGCCTGTTGCCAGCATGGGGTCAACAAGAATAACTATCCTATCCTCGATATCATTGGGGAGCTTGCAATAATACTCTACCGGGGTGTGTGTCTCGGGGTCGCGGTAAAGACCTATATGACCTACCTTTGCGACCGGAACAAGCTCTAAAAGTCCATCCACCATGCCAAGTCCCGCACGCAGGATAGGTACGATGGCGAGCTTTTTGCCCGATATCATTTTTGCCTTCATTTTTGTAAGGGGAGTTTCAATTGTAACATCCTCAAGCGGGAGGTCACGCGTCAGCTCGTATCCCATAAGCATGGCGATCTCATTAAGGATCTGGCGGAAATCCTTAGAGCCCGTCTTTTTATTTCTCATAATTGAAAGCTTGTGGGTGATAAGAGGGTGATCAAGAATGTGTAAAGTACTCATGCGTTTGCCTGCTCCTTGTTTTTATTACTTGGATCAACGAAAGACCTCTCCGCTGCAATGCTTTGGATCGATATCGCCGACTGTTCGTATTTAATATTATTATACTCCAAAAGGAGACGGATTTCAAGAGCTGCAAGCCAAAAATACCGATAAATCGACAAAAAGTCGATATTTTTTTCGATACTGCAACGACCGCTCAGTTTTTAAGCTCCTCGGTCTTACGGTAAGCCGCAAGGACGGCATCCATCACCGCCGCACGCATTGCATGCTCCTCCAGCGTGCGCACGCCCTCGATCGTCGTGCCGCCGGGACTGCAGACCGCATCCTTGAGCACACCGGGATGGCAATCAAGCTCGCGGAGCAGTGTTCCCGCGCCGATAACGGTGGAGGTGGCCGCGCGGAGTGCCGTTTGGCGATCAAGCCCTGCCGCCACGGCTCCGTCCGCCAGTGCCTCGATAAACATATAAACATAGGCAGGTCCGCAACCGGAGAGCGCTCCGGCGGCATCGATATGACGCTCGTCCACCTCAAAGCGCTCACCGCAGGCACTCATTATGGCTGAAAACGCGCAGCGCATATCATTGGCCACACCCTCCGCCGCACACCAAAAGATAACACCCTCACCGACCGACACCGGTGTGTTTGGCATGATGCGTATCACCGGAAGGCCGCCGAACATGGATTCAAATTTGGATATCGAAACTCCCGCCGCCATAGTAACGGCAAGGGGCGGGCGGCGCCTTTGACGGCGAAGGACTGAAAGCGTAGTTGAAAGTTCCTCGGCAAGCGCGGGGAGCGTTTGCGGCTTGACACCGAAGAAGATAATATCACAGTACTCTATCATTTCATCGGCGGCGGCTGTGCGTCCGCCGATATTCTTGGCAACCGTCTCGGCTCGTTCGCTGTTTTGATCGCAGATAAGCAGTTCCCCCGAGATATCCGCATTTTTCTCCATGGCGCGCGCCACGGCGGCCGCCAGCGCGCCGCCCATATTGCCGGCGCCGATAAATCCTACAGTCATTTTTTATTCGTTCCTTTTTATTTTGATCTTTTCTCGTTTGCTTTTTGCTTTTTCGGCTTTGCCGCCGCCTCGGCGGCTCAGCGCACCTGTCCGTTTCCGGTTATGATATACTTATAGCTCGTAAGCTCGGCAAGTCCCATAGGACCTCTGGGTGGCAGCTTTTGCGTGGATATTCCCATCTCACAGCCAAGCCCAAACTCGCCGCCGTCGGTAAATCTTGTGGATGCATTAACGTACACCGCCGCGCTGTCCACCGAGCGCACAAATCTTGCCGCCGCCGCATCATCGGCTGTGATTATGGCATCCGAATGGTGTGTGGAATGCGCGGCTATATGGTCGATAGCCTCATCTATGCTGCCAACAACACCGACGGCCAGGATATAATCCAAAAATTCGGTATCGAATGCACCTTCGTCCGCCGGAACCTCACGCATTATCATTGCCGACTCACTATCGCACCTGAATTCGACCGTCTGCTCACCGCGCTCGGCACGCTCACGCACCAAACGGCGACGAAGCATGGGGAGAAATTCATCCTTTATATCCCTGTGCACCAGCACCACCTCTGCGGCGTTGCAAACAGAGGGGCGGGAGGTCTTGGCGTTTTCGATGACCGACAGTGCCATGGAAAGATCCGCCGCGCGATCGACATAAATATGGCATATTCCCGTACCTGTTTCGATAACAGGCACCTTGGCGTTTTCAACGCAGGCGCGGATAAGCCCCGCGCCACCGCGCGGTATGAGCAGATCCACAAGCCCCACCGCTTCCATAAGCTCGCGTGCGCCGGCGCGTGTCGGATCCTCAATAAGAGAGACTGCGGCCGCAGGCAGACCCACGCGCGCAAGACCGCGGCGAATGGCCTCAACTATGGCAAATGATGTGCGATAAGCTTCATGTCCGCAACGAAGCACGGCAACGTTGCCGCTTTTAATGGCCAGTGCCGCAGCATCCGATGTAACATTCGGGCGGCTCTCGTATATCATGGCTATAACACCGATGCTTACAGAGACCTTTTTGATCTTAAGTCCGTTTGGACGTTCACATTCGGAGAGCACACGACCAAGCGGTGTGGGGAGTGCCGCCACCGCGCGTATACCGTCACACATAGATGCTATGCGACCGTGGTCGAGCGTCAGCCTGTCTATCATCACAGGCGTTATCCTGCCCTCGTCAACCGCCGCACTAACATCTGCGCGGTTGGCATCAAGTATCTCCGCCTCGCCCGACTCTATCTCCTCTGCCATATAAAGCAGAGCGCGATCGAGCAGGTCAACATCTGCGGCACATAAAGCGCGGCATGCGGCGCGCGCCGAAAGTAATATCTCATGTGTTGTCATATCATTCACCCTCCCCCGCGTTACAGCAGGCATTATCCGTCTTGGCAAAAAATCTCGTTCCCACGCGCTCGCCGTCGGCAATGGCGTAAAGATGATCTGGGCTTGCGCCGTTGCATATTATCATATCGCACCCGGCCGATGTGGCTATTTTGGCGGCCGTGAGCTTTGTTGCCATGCCGCCCGTGCCCTGCGTGCTGTTACTACCGCCACCAAGTGCGAGGATGTCATCATTGATATCCTGCACCTCGAATATGAGCTTCGCCTCGGGGTCGCGGTGCGGGTCGGCGGTATAAAGTCCATCGATATCTGACATAAGCACAAGAAGATCGGCATGTGCGCTCTCCGCCACCATGGCTGCAAGGGTATCATTGTCCCCTATCTCTATCTCATCGGTAGCCACCGTATCGTTTTCGTTGATTATCGGGATAACGCCAAGCGAGAGCAATCTCTCCATGGTATTGGTAAAGTTTTCGTGGCGTGTGGGATGCCTAAAATCCTCGGCGGTCAGCAATATCTGCGCCACGGTGCGGTTGTATTCGGAAAACAGCTTATCATATGTATACATAAGCTCACACTGCCCCACCGCCGCGGCCGCCTGCTTGCCTACGGTATCGCGCGGGCGACCTGCAAGATTTAACTTACCCACGCCCATTCCCACAGCGCCGGATGATACCACTATCACCTCTTCGCCTGCGTTTTTAAGATCTGACAGCACCTTGCAAAATGCCTCGATGCGCCTAATGTTCAAGCATCCGGTTGGATGCGTTAGGGTAGATGTACCCACTTTTACTACCAGTCTCATTGTTTTTACTCTTTTTATGCTTTCATTTAAGCTTTTGGGATCTAATTGTTATTGTTTTCTTTGTTTGTTATATGGATCGCGTTTTGCGGCGTGCGCCGCAGTCGATCTTATCTGTAATACACGTAATACGCGATAACGGTACGCACCTCTCCGCCGTGCTCAATATCCGGACCCGTGAGCACCACGCCATCCTTTGAGAGCAGCTCCGCCGCCTGAAGCTCCGGTACAGAGCACCTGAATACGACCTCGGAGGAGGAGAAAACTATAAGCTCGTCATCACGCAGACTCATATTTCCCTCTCTGCCTATCACCTCGTCTACATTGTTTCGCCTCTCGGTAACGTATCTCAGCCGCTTGCCGCATATTCGCTCGGCCATGGCACGGCGATACTTTGGTGATTCGGGATCCTTTGATGCTGTAAGCTTTTTTATAAATTCCTTTAGCATGCTCCGGCGATTGCCTCCTTTTTATCCTTTTTATCCTTTTGATCCTTTTTTGTATCCGCGGCGAACGTCTCTCGGATAACGGCATAGGCGAACTGCGAAAGTGTGATATCCCCGCGCCCGCGCTTGCCTGTGTAAAGCTCAAGATATTCGCCGCTCACATGCATAGTCACAGCCTCGCAGCCGAGATTTGCCGCCACACGCACACGCAAAAGACCATCCGGCGTTTGTTTTTCTCTTGAATACTCGATGTATCCGCCCTCGGCACGCAAAAGCGCAAACTCACCGCGGTCGAATACCTCGCAGTGCCGCACATCACCCAATCGGCGATAATGATCAACAAGCTCCTCCGATGCGCGCTCGTCCCAAAGCATGGGGCGGCGGCAAAACGGGTCGCCCGCGCCCTCCATACCGCGCTCGTCACCGTAGTAAACACAGGGGAAGCCGTAAACGGTATATTGTATGACAGATATCAGGCGCAGTTTTTTTATTGCTTCGGCACGCTCCCGCTCTGTCAGTGCAAAGGCCGCGCGAGCCGCATTCCCCTCACCGTCAAGCTCGTGTATACGCTCCGGCGCACCAAGCAGGGTAAGTATCCGCTCGGTATCATGCGTACCGATAATATTCATCAGCACATCCGCAGCGGGGCGCGGATAGGAGGAGTAGATATCCATCAGCTCGTCCGCCAAAAACTCGGCATCCGCCGTTTCGGCATATGCAAGCAGTGCCGAGCGAAGCGGATAGTTCATAACACTGTCCAGCTGTTGCCCGCAAAAATACTCGCGCCGCTGACCGTAGGAGATCTTATCAGCAGCGTTCTCCCACACCTCGCCTATAACAGCGGCATCGGGGGACGCGCCCTTGACCCTCTCACGCAGACCGCAAAGAAAATCATTCGGCAGCTCGTCCGCAACGTCAAGTCTCCAGCCGTCACAGCCGAGCTTTATATATTTTTCGCACACGCCGCCCTCTCCGATAAAGAAATCACGGCAGGACGGCTCCGAAAGATCGAGCTTTGGCAGGATGGGTATTCCCCACCATGCGGCATACGGAAGCTCGCCCTCTGCCGCCGCCTCTTTAAAGCAATACCATTTACGGTAAGGCGATGCGGGATCATCCCACGCTCCTCCGCCGAAACGGTGATATTTATCAAAATAAATGCTGTCATCCCCCGTGTGATTAAAAACGCCGTCAAGGATGATTCGAATGCCCGCCTCGTGCGAACTTCGCAGCAAAAGAGAAAGCGCGGGGTCACCGCCGAACTCGTCGGCAACACTGAGATAATCAGCGGTATCGTATTTGTGATTCGATGCGGCGGAAAAGATCGGGGAAAGATAGATAACGCCCACACCGAGCGATGCAAGATAGGGCAGCTTTTCGATCACTCCGTAAAGATCGCCGCCAAAGTAGACGTTGTTTGCGACCTCCCCACCCGGATATTCGGCATACTGCGGGATACCATCCCGCCAATCATCATTAATGACGCCTCCGCGCGGCGGCTTGTATGGCTCACTGCCGCGGCTAAAGCGGTCAACAAAAACATGATACATCACGCTGCCGCCAAGCCATGCGGGAGTTTTAAAGTCATCACTGTAGACGAGCATTCGAAAACGCTCGCCGCTCTCGCCGGAGAGCGAAATATCTACATTATTTTTTGTGCTTGAAAAAAGCGTATCCAGCCCGCGCAGGATCAAAAACTCGTAATAAAACAGGCCGTGGTCGGCACCGTCGGGCAGGATATCATCTGGGGAGAGGGACAGCGCGTAGTTATCCTCGGTCACATCGCGCGCCCCGCCGATATATTCAAACGGCAGGTCGGTATACACCGCCCCACCATCGGGGCTGATCCTCATGACCACGCCCTCCGCGCCGACGATGCGCGGAAGTCTTAAGGTGATGCGCACCCGCTCACTGCGGCGCAAAGCACCTATATGATCGCGTATGTGACCGTCCTCGGTCAGGCAGGTCAGGCGTGCCGACGGCACTGTAAGCTCATCACTTAGTTTTGGCAGCATAGGATATCCCCTCGGCGTTTCTCGATTTGTGGCCTTGTTGTGTTTTTAGATCGCTCATTTTTTGTTCTGTATGATCTTATAGCTTATAGGATCAAAATATTTCGTCCGTCTGTCGCCACCGGCGACAGACGGACGTCGGGTAGATTTTGAGGCTTTGAGTCTTAGTGTATTTAGAAAGCAGGCATTTGGGGCTTATCATTTATCTTTGCCGCTGTCAGCAAGGCTTTTGATATTCCAAATGCGGTCTGCGTACTCGCGCACCGCGCGGTCGGCGGCAAAATGTCCGCCCATGGCTATATTCATAAGCGAGCGGCGGCTCCAGCCCTCGCGGTCAGCAAAGGCGGCAAAGGCACGCTCCTGTGCCTGACGGTAGGATTCAAAATCCGCAAGGCACATATAAGGGTCGGCAATGCCGTGTCCGGATATGAGATACTGTGCGATATCCGAGAAGGATACCCCGGCAAAGCCCGCATTGAGCCTGTCAACTATGCGGTGCAGGCGGTCGTTTTGCGCGTAGTAGAGCGCGGAATTATAGCCCTCAAGCCACAGATCCGCCACCTCCGAGCTTGTAAGACCGAAGATAAAGATATTATCTCTGCCAACAGCTCCCAGCATCTCGATATTTGCGCCGTCAAGAGTTCCTATGGTGAGCGCACCGTTGAGCATTAGCTTCATGCAACCGGTACCCGATGCCTCCTTGCCGGCAAGAGAGAGCTGTTCGCTGATCTCAGCGGCGGGAATGAGTGCCTCGGCGGTCGTAACATCGTAGTTTTCAAGGAACACCACCTTAAGCTTATCGCACACGCCGGGGGTGTTTTCGATCTCGCGGGAAAGCATACAGATCAGCTCGATTATCCGCTTGGCCATTTGGTAGCCCGGTGCAGCCTTAGCTCCGAAGATATATGTGCGCGGTCGTACATCAAGCGACGGATCGTCGCAAAGATCAAGATATATTCCTATGATATTCAGCACATTGAGGAGCTGGCGCTTGTACTCATGCAGACGCTTTATCTGAACATCAAAGACAGAGTGGGTATCGATGGATATCCCCGCGCGGCGCTGCATAAAGTCCGCAAAGTCCTTTTTGTTCTCATGCTTTATGGAACGAAGCTCCTCAAGCACGCCATGGTCATCCGCAAACTTTGCAAACTCCGCCAGTTGCTCCGGGTCTTTGCGATAGTCGCGACCTATGCATTCATCAAGCAGTGATGCCAGCCGCGGGTTTGAATAGCAGAGCCAACGTCTGTGCGCCACGCCGTTTGTAACGTTTGTAAAACGCTCGGGATAGATGCGGTAGAAGTTTTTAAATATAGATTCGGTCAGGATCTCGGAGTGGAGCTTTGAAACACCGTTTATCGAGTGTGAGCCGATGACAGCAAGGTTGGCCATATTTACCTGACCATAGCTCATAACGCTCATCTCCGCTATCCTGTTCCAATTGCCGGGATATGCATCCCACGCGCGGCGGCTGAAGCGCTCGTTTATCTCCTTTACTATCATGTGTATGCGCGGGAGCTTGAGACCGAAAAGATCCTCGCTCCATTTTTCAAGCGCCTCCGGCATGACGGTATGGTTGGTATAGGATACCGTGCGAACGGTGATATCCCACGCATCGTCCCATGAGAGGAAATAATCATCCATCAATATTCGCATGAGCTCGGGTATAACGAGCGCGGGGTGCGTATCATTGATGTGTATTGCGACCTTATCCGGCAGAGTATTGATATTTTTATACACCGCCATATGGTCGCGGATGATATTTTGCACCGATGCGGAGGTAAGGAAATACTGCTGGGTAAGGCGAAGCAGCTTGCCCTCGGTATGGTTATCGGAGGGATAGAGCACCTTTGAGATTATCTCGGCATTATTGCTCTCCTCAAGCGCGCGGGTGTATTGTCCCTGCGTAAAGAGACCCATATTAAAGGAGCGTGTGTCCCTTGCCCGCCACAGGCGTAAGCGGCTGACGCCATCAGAATCGCCGCCGGATATGAGCATGTCATAGGGGACGGCCTCCACCTCGTCGGCGCCCTCGTTCAGGATCTGCAGGTGGCCATCCCGCCACTCTTCCTTTATGCGACCGCCGAATTTTACAGTAAAGATGCGGTCGGTGCGCGGCTCAAGCCACACCTCGCCGCCCGGCAACCAAACGTCCGGCATTTCTATCTGCAAGCCGTCAACTATCTTTTGCTTAAAAAGACCGTACTCGTAGAGTATTGAGAATCCGCCGGCGGGATAGTCGAGCGATGCCAGCGAATCCATAAAGCAGGCGGCAAGGCGGCCAAGGCCGCCGTTGCCCAGTCCCGCATCCGGCTCGCATTCATAAAGCTCGTCAAGGGATACGCCCATACCTGCCAGTGCCTCCGAATACGCACCCGCAAGGCCAAGGTTTGAGAGATTGTTTTTAAGGGAACGGCCGAGCAGGAACTCCATGCAGATATAATATACCTGCTTTTCGCCCTCCTTTTTCACCCGCTCGCTGAAATGCGCACGCTTATCCGCCAGGATGTCTTTAACGGTATTTGCAACGGCTTTGTACATTTGATCGCGGGTCGCCTCGGCCGCCGTGGTGCCGAAAAGGCGCAAAAGCTTTTGTTCGATGTTTTCCCCGACCTCTCGGGGCTTGGGTTGGTAATTCACTTTTAATACTTCCTCCGATAAACAGCGCCGAAGTGTCAAGATCTGACCTGTCCTGCAATCTGCGGTATGGCGGGCAGTGTCAGCACTGCAGGAACAGAGTCCCATACATTGCCGCATACTCCGCTGCCGATGACCGCCATGAGAAATCGACGCTCATTATCTTTTTGATAAATTTATTTCTTTTTTCACTGTCTCGCCACAGTGAGACTGCGGCCATGGTGCGCTCGTAAAGCTCACCCGAGGTATAGCCCGCAAAGGTAAAGCCGTTACCGTGCATCCTGCCCGCGGCATCCTCCCAGTAGCCGTGGATGGAATCATAAAGTCCGCCTGTCTCGCGCACGACCGGTATCGCACCGTATCGCGAGGCTATCATCTGCGAAAGCCCGCAGGGCTCGCTCTTTGACGGCATCATGAATATATCCGCCGCGGCATATATGCGCCGCGCAAGGTCACGGTCATAGGTCATCAGTGCGCGTGCGCTGTCCGGGAAGCGCTCCTCAAGGGATCTGAAATAATCCTCGTATCTTGTCTCGCCCTTACCCAGCACAACGAACTGCGCACCGCTATCCCGCAGGATGCCGTCCAGAGCCTCGCAAACTATATCAAGTCCCTTATGCGATGCAAGGCGTGAGATAACCGCTATCAGTGGGCGACTGGGGTCATCCGACAATGAAAGATCGCGCAAAAGCTCGGCGCGGCAGGCGGATTTTCCGCCCTGCGCGGTCGCTGTATAGTTTGCCGCCAGAACAGGGTCATGCTCGGGATCGTAATAGCTGTAGTCGATACCGTTAAGTATCCCGCGCAGCTTTGCGGAATTTGCACGCAGGATGCCGTCAAGCCCATGCGAGAACTCGGGTGTGAGTATCTCACGTGCATAGCGTGGGCTTACCGTGCTTACAAGATCTGCGGCGACGATAGCCCCCTTCATAAGGTTTATGCCGCCATCCCAATCAAGCACAGAGCGGTCATACTCGGAAAGTCCAAAGACATCGCCGAGGATGCACAGATCATATCTGCCCTGATACTCTATATTGTGTATTGTAAATACGCTCTTCATCCCGCTCCAGCGCGCATCGCGGCTGTATTTTTGCCGCAGATAGATCACCGACAGCGCAGACTGCCAGTCATGCGCGTGAAGTATATCGGGGAAGAACCCCAAATGCGGCATCATATCCATCACGGCAGTGCAGAAGAATGCATATCTCTCGCCGTCATCATACTGCCCGTACAGCGCGGCACGCTTGAAGTAATACTCGTTATCAATGAAATAATATGTCACGCCGCCCTTTTTGAGGCTCTTGACACCGCAATATTGATGCCGCCATGCAAGAGTGATCTCAAAGGATGTCTCTGTCTTCATCATGGCGCGGTATTTTGCACCTATCGCACTGTAGCAGGGCATGACTACGCGAATATCAAGCGTGGGGTCAAGCTGTGCCAATGTCTCCGGCAAGGAGCCCATAACATCGCCAAGTCCACCGGTGGCGGCAAAGGGCATTACCTCTGCACCCACAAATAGGATGCTGCGCCCGTGCTTTCCTTCATCGGGACATGCCGCAGTTACGGCCGCGGTCGCCGACTCGGCTGCTGCGATATTCTCGTTATTATCGTTCTTTTCGATATTCTCTATATTCTCGGTCTTTTCGATCTTTTCACTGCTCATAGCTCACACCATTATTCCTTTCCCGATGAAGAAGGGCATCGTTTCGTGTCCGGAGAGCATACGTCCGTCGCGTATGACGGAATTTTTATCTGTCACCGTGCAGTTGAGAGTAACACCCGCACCCACAACGGTATCCTGCAAAAGTATCGAATTGCGCACCACGCTTCCGCGCCCGACCTTGACACCGCGGAAGATTATTGAGTTCTCTACCCTGCCCTCGATCGTACATCCGTCGGCTACGATGGAATTATCCACCGATGAGCCGGAGCGATAGATCGTGGGTGCGGAGTTGCGCACCTTGGTGTAGATGGGTCGCTCGGGAATGCCAAAGAGTGCCTCCCTGACGTTTGACTGCAAAAGGCGCATGGAGCAATCAAAATATCCTGCAAGCGAGGAGACAAAGGCATAATAGCCGTTGTAATGATACACACGGTAATTTGCGCGCCCTATGTTGCGTGCAACAAGATCGCGGAAAAAGCTGGTGTATCCGTGCGCGGCGGCATCGCCGAGGAGATTTAATAGATACATACGGTTGATGACCATTATGTTGGTGCTTATCTCCTGCCCCGCGTGAAGCTCTGCAGAAAATTCGGTAGCATCGGTGATGCGACCATCGCTGTCCGAATATATGACCGAGTGGCGCGGAGAGCCGCTAAAGCCCTCATCAACGGGTTTAACGACAACTGTAAAATCCGCACCTGTCTCCTCATGCTCGGCAATAACGTCACCAAGGTCGATATTGCATATGGTATCACAATCGGAGAGCACTATCACGTCCTCGGTACAGCGTGAGATAAAGTTTACAACGCCCAGCAGTGCCTCAAGCCGTGTGCTGTATAGCTGTCCCACTCCCTTGGCATCGTAGGCCGTTATAAACGGCGGCAGGATCTTGATGCCGCCGGAGCGGCGGGCAAGATCCCAATCCTTGCCCGTGCCTATGTGGTCGAGCAGTGACTGATAATTATAGTGAGTGATAACTCCGACCTTGGATATTCCGGAGTTGACCATATTGGAAAGCGCGAAATCGATAAGACGGTACCGCCCGCCAAAGGGAACGCTCGCCATTGTACGAAGGCGGGTAAGCTCGGGCAGACTCTCATCGTGAATGTTGGAAAAAACTAATCCTGCGGCTGTCATTTTGCTTCCTCCGTTTTTATGTTTTTCAAGCTTCAAGCTCACACACTCGCCATGCCGGCGGTGAGCATTGCCCCGGGCGCGACTCTGCCGCCCGCCGGGACCTCGGCATCCGAGCCGACGACTGTTATCTCGGCTCCGGTCGATTCGGGAGCGCCTACCACAGCGCCCTCGCCTATCACGGCGCGCGAATCGATTATAGAATACTCGACCGATGCGCCAGCTTTGATGACTACATCACTCATGATGACGGAATCCACAACGCTCGCCCCCGCCATCACCTTGACTCCCGCGCCAAGCACCGAGCCGCGGACGGTACCGCGTATCTCACAGCCCTCGGTTATGGAGGAATCCTCCACTACCGCGCCCTGCGCGATATAATGCGGTGCGCGTGCATCATGTCTTGAATAAATGCGCCACCGGTCATCGCCCAGCCGCAGGACAGGGTCGTCCCCCAGCATATCCATATTGGCCTCCCAAAGCGAGCGGATGGTGCCAACGTCCTTCCAGTAGCCGCTAAAGGGGTATGCGTACATGCGCTCCCCAGCCGCCAGCATGGCGGGAATAACGTTTTTGCCGAAATCGTTGCTTGAATTTTCGTCCGCCTCGTCGGCACGCAGGTATTCAAACAGCTTATCCTTGTTGAAGATATATATACCCATAGATGCCTTGGTGCTGTCGGGCTCTTTGGGCTTCTCGGAGAATTTGACTATTCGTTCATCAGCATCGGTAGTCATGATACCAAAGCGGCTTGCCTCACTCAGCGGAACATCAATAACGGCGATTGTGCAATCCGCCCCGCGCTTTTTGTGCGCAGCAAGCATTTTGGAATAGTCCATCTTATAGATATGATCGCCCGACAGAACAAGAACATACTCGGGATCGTACCTATCTATAAATTCGATATTCTGGTATATCGCATTGGCTGTTCCGCGATACCAGTCGGCCGATTTTTTGCCTTGGTAGGGCGGCAGGATCTTAACGCCGCCAAATGTACGGTCAAGATCCCACGGCAGGCCGTTGCCGATATAATCATTGAGCAGGAGAGGCTGGTACTGCGTGAGCACCCCAACGGTGTCTATCCCGGAGTTGACGCAGTTTGAGAGAGTAAAGTCGATAATACGGTATTTTCCGCCAAAGGGTACGGCGGGCTTTGCGAGTTTTGAGGTCAGCGCGTAAAGTCTGCTGCCCTGCCCGCCCGCGAGCAGCATGGCAACACATTCTTTTTTTCTGTACATACCAAAAACTTTCCTTTCTTATTCTCTTATTCTTTTTTGATATTAATTTTTCCTGCAAATGAGTTCCTTAAATTATAATTGATAGCGGCGCGGGATATGACCAAAAATGCCGCGAGTGTGATATTCATCCGCTTTTTGCGGTGCCGTTAGCCCGGAGGCATCAAAACACACCGTAGGTCTTATTTTTCGGCAGTTCTCTCCGCCTCCGTTGCGGGTGTTTTATTTTTCGCTTTGTTTGTTTTTGTAGTCTTGCCCGTCGCCTTGCTTTGACCCTTGTTCGTCGGTGCGGCGGCTTTCGCGGCGGGACGACACTTTGGGGGCAATAGCTTTTCACGCTTTAGGATGATGGCACCGAGCGGCGGTATACGCAACACAAGGGAGGCATCCCTGCCGTGGCTCGGTATATCCTCGGTGCGAAGCACACCCGTATTGCAAACACCCGAGCCGCCGTACCTCTCGCTGTCTGACGAGATAAGCTCGCAATACTCGGCAGGAGCGGGAACGCCCACCCGATAGCCCTCGTAGGCCTGCGGGGTAAAGTTTATGATCACCACAAGCTCTCCGCCGTCCGACGACATACGCCTAAAGCTTATAATGCTTTGATCGGCGTTATCGGCATCTATCCACTCAAAGCCGTCCCATGATGTATCAAGCTCCCAAAGCTCGGGGGACGCGAGATATAAATGGTCAAGCTCCGCAACATAGAGCTGCAGCTTTGCATGCGCCTCGTAATCCAGCAGGAACCACTCAATGCTCGATGCGTGATCCCACTCGCGGAACTGCCCTATCTCGCACCCCATAAAGATCAGCTTTTTACCGGGATGTGTCATCATGTAAGCAAAAAACGCACGTGTGCCCGCAAACTTTTGCCAGTAATCGCCCGGCATACGGTCAAGGAGCGACTTTTTGCCGTGCACCACCTCGTCATGCGATATCGGCAACACATATCTTTCTCCAAAGGCGTACATCATTGAAAAAGTAAGCTTTTGGTGGTGGTATCTTCTGAATATGGGATCCTCCTCAGCATAGGCAAGCGCGTCATTCATCCAGCCCATATTCCATTTAAACGAAAAACCAAGGCCATCGTTATCAAAGCTTGTAAGATTGCCCCACGCGGTGGATTCCTCCGCTATCATCATAACGCCCGGGTGGAAATGCGCCATAGTACCGTTGAGCTTACGGAAGAACGCCATAGCCTCAAGGCAACGGTTGTCGCCGTATATATTCGGCACCCATTCGCCTGGTGCGCGGTCATAATCAAGATAAAGCATAGATGCCACGGCATCCACGCGCAGTCCGTCCGCGTGGTAGACCTCCGCCCAAAAACAGGCGTTGGAGACCAAAAAGCTCTCCACCTCGCACCTGCCAACATCAAAGCGGCGGGTTCCCCAGCCCGCATGCTCAATACGGTCTGCGCCTTGGTATTCGTAAAGCGGCATACCGTCAAACTCATAAAGCCCGTGTGCATCCTTGGGGAAATGCGCAGGGACCCAATCAAGTATGACCCCAATGCCCGCGCCGTGCATGATGTCGATAAACTCCATCAGCTCCTGCGGCGTGCCGTGTCTGGCGGTGGGGGAATAATAGCCCGTCACCTGATAGCCCCATGAGCCGTCATAGGGGTGCTCCGCTATCGGCAAAAGCTCGATATGCGTATACCCCATCTGCTTTACATAAGGCGCAAGCTCATGTGCCAGCTCTATATAGCTAAGAAGCGTGCCATCCTCATGCCGCATCCATGATGACAGCTGAAGCTCGTATATATTTATCGGCCTTGCCGTATCCCGCGCATTTGGTCTGGAGGCCATCCATGCGGCATCCTGCCAAGCACGCGTGGGGATATCCCACATAACGGATGCCGTGCCGGGCGGGCATTCGGAATAAAAGGCAAACGGATCGGCCTTGTAAAGGCGGCGACCGTCAGCGGCGGTTATAATATATTTATACCTTGCGCCGCGGCAAAAGCCGTCACCGATACCGCGGGCTTCCCATATCCCGCCCTCGGTGATCCTTTGCATCGAAAGCGCACCCACCCAGCCGTCAAAATCTCCCGCCACCGAGACCGCGGCGGCGTTTGGCGCCCAAACGCGAAAAACATATCCGCCCGGTATCTCATGTGCGCCGAGATAGTCATAGGCACGAGAGTTAGTTCCTTGATGGAAGAAATACGCGGGAACATTTTCGCCGTTGATATTTTGTTTTTCAAAAAGCTCGCCCTGCTCGCCGCGTGTGAGTGCCATCGCCGCGCCCCCTATTTTATCCGTTTTTTATTTATTATTTTCCAACGATGATTTGTCCGCGTATCATCCGACGATCCGCCCCATGCTGCCGTGGCAAACATATCGTATGCGGCGTTTGTGATCCGGCAATTACGGCAATTATATTTTTACATATTAATTATACCAATTTTTTATGTTCAAGTCAATATATTTTTACCTTACGATGCATTTTTTATTTGTAGATCTCACACAAAAAAGCCTGTGTCGCCCCGCAAGGCAAAAAAACAAATTCACAAACTCCTCAAACTTATATCAATCACTTGACACGCAAGGGGTTTATAAATATAATATAATAGTATTTACGACCCCAATAATTACCGGAGGTAAGCGTTTTGATAGAAGTTCGCGATCTGACAAAAAAATACGGAGACAATTTGGCGGTGCGCGATCTTTCCTTTAATATCGAAAAGGGAAAGATATACGGCCTGCTGGGTCCCAACGGTGCGGGTAAATCCACCACCATGAATATTATGACCGGTTGCCTTGCGGCAACATCGGGCACCGTGCTGATAGACGGCCACGATATATTTGAAGAGCCGCTTGAGGCCAAGCGGCATATAGGATATCTGCCCGAACAGCCGCCACTTTACACCGATATGACCGCCGCCGAATACCTTGGCTTTGTGGCAAGTGCTAAAGGCGTGCCCTACGAGGCATCGATAAGGCAGATAAAGGAGGTTATGACCCTGACCGGCATTTTGGATGTTTCGGACAGGCTGCTTAAAAACCTCTCCAAGGGCTACCGTCAGCGCGTAGGCATTGCGCAGGCGATGATAGGCGACCCGGATGTTATCATCCTTGACGAGCCCACGGTAGGTCTTGACCCCAAGCAGATAATTGAGATACGCGAGCTTATAAAAAAGCTCGGCACCATAAAAACGGTCATCATAAGCAGTCACATTTTGGCGGAGATAAGCGCCGTTTGCGACCATGTTATGATAATCTCCCGCGGCCGCTTGGTGGCAAATGCGCCGATAGGCGAGCTTGAGGACACCGTTGAGCGCGCAAACGACCTGCACCTTAAGGTCCGCGGCAGTCGCGCCGCCACCGAGCGGATACTCGGCGGCATTCGCGGCATACTCTCCGCCGAATTCACTGAGGAGGCCGGCATAACCTCCGCCTCGATCAAGACCGCAAAGAACACCGATGCCCGCGATGATATATTCTTTGCATTTGCCGAGGAACATATGCCGGTGATCGAGATGGTATATCATGTGCTGACGCTTGAGGATATATTCTTGGCACTGACGAGCGACAACGGCTCAGATGAAGATGCGCCGCACACAGCTGCGGCGCAGCTTGCGGGGGCTGCCGCGTCAGGTATTACCGCCAACACGAAAGCCGAGAACGATGTGCGTACAAATGACACAGCCAAGCCCGCGCGGCGACTCTTCTCCAAAAAAGCCCGCCGAGAGGCGGCAGACGAGAGCTATACACCGCAGTTTGGCGGACAGCAGGATGAAAGCGAGGATGACAGATAATGGGTGCAATATTCAGACGCGAGATGCGTTCTCACTTTAACAGCATGACGGGCTGGATCTTTCTTGCCGTTATATTCGTTTTTACCGGGATATTTACCACAGCAATAAATCTGCGTTCCCTTTCCGCCAATTTTGAATATGTTTTAAGCAACATAACCATCATATTCATGCTGATAGTGCCGGTGTTGGCCATGCGCTCGATAGCAGAGGAGCGGCGGTCAAAGACCGACCAGCTGCTTTATTCCCTGCCGCTTCGCACATCGGATATCGTTATAGGCAAGTACCTTGCCATGGCAGCGGTGCTCCTGATCGCCTGCGTGGGCATGGGCATGGTGCCGGTGATACTCAGCCTTTTCGGCATTATGGAATACACCACCTGCTACGCCGCACTGCTTGGATTTTTCCTGCTTGGCGCGGCACTGATAGCCATATGCACATTTATGTCCTCGCTCACCGAGAGCCAGATAATCGCCGCGGTAACGAGCTTTGGTGTGGTACTGGCATTTTATCTGATGACGGGTCTTGCATCCCTCATTCCCACAACAGCAGTTGCATCCTTTATTGCATTTTTGCTGGTGGGGGTAGTGTTTGGCATTCTGCTTGGCTTGCTCACTCACAATAACATAGCATGGGCAGCAGGCACGGCGGTAGTCGTAATACCCACATGTGTTTTGTATATGGTAAAGAGCACTCTCTTTGAGGGGGTGTTCCCCAAAATAATATCCTACCTTGCGGTGTTTGACCGCTTTGATGTATTCGTATCCGGCATTTTTGACCTTACCGCCGTGGTATACTACATTTCCATTATCATTTTCTTTTTGTTTTTGACCATCCAGTCGCTTGAAAAGCGCCGCTGGAGCTGAGATAGGAGGCAGGAATAATGAACACGAACGCACAAAAAGACGGTCGCGATGCTCGCCGCTCGGACAGTGCCAAGAGCATCAGGGCCGGCAGTTATACCGTTGCTGTTACTGTAGTCCTTTTGGCGGTGCTGATCGTCGTCAATCTGATCGTAAACGCCATCCCCTCCAAGTATACAAAGCTTGATCTCAGCGTGTCCAAGATGTACACCATCTCCGAAACGACGGAAAAATATCTCTCCGGGCTCGGGGAGGACGTGACCATATGGGTGCTTTGCCCGGGCGGACAGGAAAACGCGCAGCAGATGACCTTTCTCACCCGCTACGCCGAGCTTTCGAGCCACCTGGCACTCAAGACCGCTGACCCGATAGCCGACCCGGATTTTATCTCCAAATACACCTCCGCGCAGACCTCCGAGTACAGCGTGATAGTTGAGAGCGCACGCCGCTCCAAGGTGATAGACTACGCAGATATGTACTATTACTACAGCGACACCTACGGCAAGATATCGCTGACCGATTACAGCATCTACAGCAGCTACTACGGCATTACCGCCGATCCGTATTTTGACGGCGATAATCAGCTCAGCTCCGCCATCGAATATGTCACCGCCGAGACTCTGCCCACCCTTTACACACTGGCAGGTCACGGTGAGCAGGAGCTATCCGAAACGCTGGCCTACTACATCGATCTTGCCGGATTCAGCACCGCAGAGCTTAATATCGCGCTTGACGGTGCGAATATTCCCGATGATTGCTCCTGTATATTCATATACGCACCCACCCTTGATCTGACGGAGAGCGAGCTTGCAAAGCTTCGCTCCTATATCTCGGACGGCGGGCATGTATTTATGATAAGCGGCAGCACATCCACCGAGCTTGCGGGCTTTTCACAGCTTGCCGCAGTGTGCGGTCTCGGTGCGACCATGGGCACGGTATACGAGGGCAGTGCCGGCAGCTATTATCCCTCCATGCCCTATTATTTCTATCCCACCGTTAATTCCGATCACGCTGCCGTAACGCTTGTATCGCAAAGCAGCTACACACTGCTCAGCGGTGCATCTCATGCCGTGGGAGCAACGGCTGCCGTTCCCGATGGCTTTACCGTTACCGACCTTTTGACCACAAGCTCAAAGGGCTATATAAAGAGCAGTGACGGCTCGCAGACAGCCCCCGCAGTGATAAGCATAGCCTCTGCCGCCGAGAACGAAACGAGCGGCGCACGCATGGTATGGCTTGCCGCACCGCAGCTGCCGGACGATACCTTTATAAACGCCACAAATGGCGGCAACCTTTATTGCATGCTCAACATGCTTACATGGCTGTGCGATAGCTTTATCTCCTCCCTGCCCACCATCTCCGCCGTGGATATCTCATCCCCCACCCTAACGGTCTCCGAGTCCGCCGCGGGAGTTTGGGGCTTTATACTGATATTCCTCATCCCGATCATTGTCGCGGCCGTGGGACTGCTGCGCTGGAACCGCAGACGCAGAAAATAATCGCAGCGGTTAAAGACGATCCCAGAAAAAGAGTAAAATGAAAAAGAAAGCCAAAAATCTTATAGCACTTACCGTGGCGTTGCTTTTGCTTTGCGGCGTATACCTTGTATTTCGCCCAAACGGAGAGGATGGCGTGGAAGATGACACCACCGAGGGCGGCAACGCCTATCCGATAACTGCGGTGGATCACAACACCCTTACCGCCATCAACGTCAGCCGCCGAGCGAACGATGCAGACGGTGCCGATGCCGCCGGTATGATCGAGTTCAGTTTTACGCTGAACGATAATGCCACAGGCTGGGACTGGTCGGAGGATACGGACGTTCCGCTTGATAACACCGTATTTGCCGCCATGGCCACGGCGGTGAGCGAGGTCACATCCCCCTATAAGCTTGAGGGGGTAGCCGAGGCAGATCTCGCAAAATACGGGCTTGACTCCCCGGAGATATCCCTCACCTTTACCGACGGCGCGGGCACACACCGACTGTATATCGGCGACACCAACAGCTTTAACGGCCAAAATTATCTTTGCACCGAGGACCGCACGGTGGTATATACTGTGGATGCCACCCTCGCCGAGGAATTTAGATTTGACATCTTTGAGCTGATAGCCGAGGACAGCGCACCAAGTTTTGATGCCTCGGATATCACATCCCTTGAGTACACCAAGGGCGGGACATCCCGCAACTTCACCTATTATCCAAGCGGAAATGACAACTGCTACAGCGGCAGTTACAACTGGTTCTTTGCGGATGGTGATGGCACGCCGCAGCCGCTGGCCTATGATATAGGCGAGTCGCTGACAAATATCCTCACCACGCTCGATCTTTCAAACTGCGTTGCTTACAACACCTCGCGCGACAGCGAGCTGGGGCTGGATTCGGGTGCCAAGCTTACGCTTAAGTATCAAAAGACCACCAAGGTGACCGATTCCAACACCAATATCGAAAAAGAGGTAAAAACGCCAGCCGAATATGTGGTATACATCGGGGTCACCGAGAACGGAACGATATATCTTCGCCCGGAGGGCTCGGTGCTGACTGCAAAGATCCTTACCCCTGGTGCGCTTGCCGATATAGTTACGGATAACCCACGCACGCTTGCCGCAAACGAACTTGTATTGATAGACGCCGACCGCATAGATTCTCTTGTCCTGTATGCGGGCGAGGATAGACTTGAACTTACCGTAACGCACGGCGATGACGGTTCGGTAAGCTACGGCAGGACAGACGGCGGCACTCTTGACATCGAAAAGCTTGAGGCACTGCTCAATGCGCTGACAAGTGCACGAACGACCGCGTTCGCCGCAGATCTTGAACCATCCCCGAGCATTTCGGCGGATACCGTATTCGGAGCCGAGTTCACTTTTAACAGCGGTAGCGTAAATTCGGCTGTATTGACCTTGACACGTTACAGCGAAAGTTATTGCCTTGTCTCCTTTATGGGCGACAACTCACGGCTTATTGCAATCGATATTGCCGAGGAGCTTGTATCACAACTTGCAAATTGCATTGAATAATTATATCCCCTTTGGGCGGCACGCCGCCCAAAGGGGATAACTTTTATTTTACCGCCGCATTAATGCATGTATTTTTTACGGCGAGAGCCGGCAATGCTCAGGACAGCCGGTATCAACGCGGTAAATGCGGCTGTGCATATCAGCACCACCGCACGGCGAGCATCATCTCCGGTCGCAGGACTTTTACCGACTCGCGCCGCATAGATTTCAAGCCTGCGGTTGAGTTCGGCATATTCGGGTGTGTTGACACGCACTGAATTCATGGCAATAGAACTTTCGTCATATGCCCCCGAAGCATCATATGCTGCAAGGTATGACAAAAAGCTGTAATAGTCAAACCAATACTCATCGGAATATCCCCAACCATCAAGCTGTTCCACAGACATACCGAGTATATCCATCGGGAACTTCAAAAATCGGGTATAATCCCAATAAGAAGTTGTGTATCCAACTCCGTAATCCGCTGTAACCTCATGATATTCCAATTTTGGTTGATCAGAGTAATACATATCAATATTCAGAACCATTTCAGGGCTCATATAAGTTTCTATCAAAACCCGCGCATCATCCGAATAAAAACCATCGGTCATCCATGGCACGTAGTCCATCCCTTTTGAATCCGCATATTTGATCATGGCTTTTTCAAATTCGTCCTTGGATATGTTGGCACATTTTACAAAACAATAAGCTCGCGGTAAACCTGTTTTCTTTTGTTTCTCCACTTCAAATTTTTCAAAATCCGCCTCTGTTGCATCGTCTTTGAATTCAAGTTTTGCACCGCTACTGTATGGGGCAAAATATTTATTTTGGATATCCTCACTCAAACACTTGCCTATATGCTGAAAAAACACCATATCAAAAACAGAGGAATATCGCCGCAGAGTAGTATAACAGTCCGGTTCTTGCTCGTACAAGCGATTTACATGCCCTCGTGCATTGGCAAGATCACGCCCGATTATTTGCGGCAGATCTTCATCATCCAAGTATGCATCGGCAAGCTTATCAAGCGGCAGGTCGCCTGCAAGCAGTTCATGCTGCCACGGCACTTCCGATATCGGCGCACTATCATCACTTGACAATACACTTTCATCTCTTGCTGTGTCAACAGAAAAGCCGACCGGAACCTACATCCCGACTGTCAACGTAAAAACGACGACACAAGCGGTCATCCTCAATATAAGATCACTATATTTTTTTATTTCACAATTTGCTCCTTTCAATTATTATCTAAAACCTATTGACTTTCGTTTTTTGCCCCCAATGTGCGGGGGCTGCGTGACGAAAGAGGAGCAGATATTTTACGTTTTTTAATAATTTCATGGTCACGAACGGAAGTTGTTATCGCAATGCTTGCAAACATTCGATTAATTGCCGACCGCACGGCGGCGGTCATACATTTACAATTTCATTATACCCGAAAATAATGGCAATGTCACACTTTTTTGAGCATTCATTGCGATTTTTTCAGCTTATTCCACAATACGTAAAAAATCGGGCGAGTCGTATGGCGACCCGCCCGATGATTCAGCATATTTCAATAAGTTCTTTGGGTGACTGTGTAAAGTCCATGATCCCGTCCTCGGTGATGGCGACCATATCCTCGATGCGGCAGCCGTACTTGCCTGAAAGGTATATGCCCGGCTCGAACGTGACCACCTGTCCCGGGGTGAGCAGCTTATCGGCGGGGACGCGGGCGGAGAGGCGAGGCTCTTCGTGTATATACATACCAACGCCGTGGCCGAGCGAGTGCCCGAACGTGCCGACGTATCCCGCGCCGTCAATGATATCGCGGGCGATCTTATCCATCTGCGCGCATCCGGCCCCCGGTGCCGCGGCGGCGATGGCCTCGGTCTGCGCGCGCAGTACCGTTTCATAAAGGCGGCGGATCTCGTCATCGGCACGACCTATCACCACGGTACGAGTCATATCCGAGCAATAGCCGTCAAAGCGCGCGCCAAAATCCATGGTAAGGAAGCCGCGCTCAAGCTTTACATCACGCGGCACACCGTGCGGCATTGAGGATGCACTGCCGGAGACGGCAATAGTCTCAAACGCCACACTCTCCGCGCCCTTTGAACGCATAAAGAACTCAAGCTCAAGTGCCACCTCGCGCTCGGTCATATCCGGGCGGATGAAGTCAATTATATGCGCAAATGCAGCATCGGTGATAGCCTGCGCAAGGCGCATTTTTTCTATCTCCTCCGCATCCTTGAACTCGCGCAGACCGTCAAGCATGGCGGATGCGCCGCCCTTGACCTCGATGCCCTCAAAAGCGCGAACAAAGCCCTCGTAACCGGAAAGTGACAGTGTGGCCTCCTCTACCGCTACGCAGGCAGAGCCGGCTATGATATCAAGTGCCGCCGCACTCATGCGTTTTTCCGGCATAAGTATTTCAAATTCAGCCACGGCGGAGGAGGCGTTTGCCGCCTCGATGTACCTAAAATCGGTAAGCAGTGCCGCGCGGTCGGCCGTTACCACTACAAGCCCATCGGTATAATTAAAGCCGGTAAGATAGCGCTGGTTTATCTCGGAGGTGACGACAACGGCATCGATCCCCCGCTTTTTCATTTCGTTTTTAAGTCTTTGAAGATGTGTCATTTCTTTTTTTATTTCCTTTCTTGTCCGGTCTATCATTTATGCTCGATCCTTTGATCCCTTTGCAGCTTCAAACATCTGCTTCATGGCCAGTGCATCCTCCGCCATGCTGCCCGCCGACTCGCATATGATGCGTGGCGAAAGCCCCTCCGCCGCTATAGCCTCGGCCAGCGGGGCAAAATCCGGGCCAAACACGGTATCAGCAAAGGTCAGGTGGCGTTTTTCGCCGGCGGATGTGTATTCTATTCTTGAAAAATGGCAGTGCAATGTGCGGGCATAGGCATCGCCCAGTGCCTCACCTATGGCGTAAAACACGCGCAGATATGCATCACGGTCGGGAAACACGCCGCCGCAATCGCGTGCGTTGAGATGGCCAAAATCGACCACCGGGTGATAATGCGGGTCAACGCGGCAAAGCTCTATGACCTCCTCAAGTGTGCCAAGCTGATTGCGCTTGCCCATGGTCTCAAGTCCCAGCCTAATATTTGTATCCCCCACCGCCTCTATCACGCGCAAAAGGGTATCACGTGCCAGATCCATCGCCTCGGCGCGGCTGATCTTGGCCGCACTGCCGGAATGGATGACGATCGTATCCGCGCCGATAAGCTCCGCCACGTGCAGTGACTGCTTTATATATTCTATGCTCTTTAGTCTTTTTTCTGTCTCAATGCCAGAGAGCGATATAAAATACGGCGTATGAAGGGTCATGGCCACCCCGGCATTTTTTGCCGCCTCGCCTATCCTTGCAAAGGTCGCATCGCTCCCACGCAGACCGTTGCCGCCCTGCAGCTCGTATGCATCCAGTCCGCGGGCCGCCACCCATGCGGGTGCTTCGACCGTGCTTTTTTTGCCCTCGGCATAAAAAGACTCACTGTTGCCGCCCGGGCCGAATCTTGGCTCGACCTTAGCGTTTTTTTGGATCTCCGTTATATTCATGACAACACCAACATCCGTTTTCATTCAGCTTTATCGCGCCGCCGCGAGGACGTGCTTTTTATTTTCCCTTTTGTATTTTTTTATGATAGGCCTCTCAAGCATTCGCTTGAACCTAAAAAACAAGGTCTTTTTGTCCTTGATCGGCGGAACTATTGCCGCCCGCACACCAAGGCGGCGGGCTGATGCCACATCGGTAAATATTTGATCTCCCAAAAAGAGGGTAGAATCCACCTCGGCACCGATCGCCTCCATAGCCGCAAGCAATTTTTTGCGGGAGGGCTTTTTGCAATCGTGATATGCGGGTAGGGACAATGTGCGGTTGAACAGCTCCACACGCTCAAGCTCGTTATTTGATACCAGCGCCGCTCGGATACCCGCCGCACCCAAGGCCTCAAACCAACCGCGTATACGCTCATCAGGCTCGCTGACCTCATATGGTGCCAGCGTGTTATCTATATCTATCAGGAGCGCACCGATCCCCTCACCAAGCAAAAAATCAACACTCAGGTCGTCAAAACGCTCAAACATATAATCCGGCACCAATGTGCGACGCGCGCGCACCGATGCGTGGGTATTGCTTTTTTTCTCTTTCATTGCTCCTCCGCGGATCTTTTTTGTTTTTTTATCTCTCGGGCGTATATATTCTATCACACTTTGCGCTTCATATCAAGTAAAATACGAAAAACCAAAAAAATTTTCATTTTTTTCGATTTAGGGGTTGACAAATCACGTTTTTCGTGGTATTATATTAAGGCAGTTTTGATTACACACTTTTGCGGGTGTAGTTCAATGGTAGAATTCCAGCCTTCCAAGCTGGCCGCGTGGGTTCGATTCCCATCACCCGCTCCATCCGCAAGGAAACCCCCTCAGAGCGGGTCATGCGTCTTTAGCTCAGCTGGATAGAGCAACTGCCTTCTAAGCAGTAGGTCGGGGGTTCGAGTCCCTTAAGACGCGCCATATGGTGGGTGTAGCTCAATCGGCTAGAGCGTCAGGTTGTGGCCCTGAAGGCAGTGGGTTCAAATCCCATCACTCACCCCATATAAGACCGACTTCGAAATATCGAGGTCGGTCGTTTTTAATCTACCCCCGCACAGTCGGTCGCGTTACACGGGACCGACTGTGCGGGGGATGTTTTATACGGCATCTACATAATGAATGAAGATCGGCAGTGGGAGCCACAGCCGCGCAAAGGGCGGCAGACTATCCCGCGCCGGGCAGACCGGGGCAAACAGCAGGTTCATGGCATCAAGGTGCGAATATTCACCGTACGGCGTTTTGTTGGTTGCGCCAACGTCCGCCTCGCCGCCCGTGACCGACAGCGTGATATTCTCCTCCCCGCCGCGACCGTGTATGCGAAGTGTCAGCTCGCCATCCGGGAGCTGACCCATACATTGCGACTTAAGGCGCATAAAGGCGCGAGTGGTACGCTCGTAATTCAGCACCGAAAAGGATTTATCGGGGTCTATGCTGTAGCCCTCGGCAATGCGATAGAGCTTTTCTATATAGCTCGGCATAAACGGCGGCAGACAGATACTAAGCTTGCCCCGACCGTGTGCATCAAAAAGTGCAGAGGCGAACTCACAAAGCCGTGCTTCTTCGCGCACCAAAAGCTCGCTTGCACTGTCACCGTTTACAACGGCGTAGCCTACAAAGACATCACCGTCATAGCCGCAATACACTGACGATGTCCAGGAGGACAGTATATCAAACAGACGAGCGCGATCCCGCAGTGCGTGCAGCGGCAGCTCGTCGTACAGTGCCGCTATGCTGTTAAGCGCCGCCTCATCCGCCGCCGTGATCCTGCGGATCTTTATTGCATGCTCACGCGGATATCCAAAGGTGTGGCGCATGTTATCCGAGTTAAAGCTGAGGGTCACCTTACCGCCCAACTTATCATACGAAAAGTAATTATAACGCTGACGTCTGCCGCCGAGAGTCGAATAATCCACGCCATCGCGGATCATATCCTCTACGGCATCGTTCATCAGCCGCCGCATGTAGCCCTTTGAGCGTGCATAAGGATGAACGGCAACGTTGCCGATACCGCGCGTGTGCAACACCTCGCCGCACACGGATACCGAGAGATCAAACGCGCCAACCGCCGCCTTGATCCGACCGCCCTCTACGGCAACATATGAATTGCCCGCGGGGTCATCCTCCGGGCGGTAAAGCTTTGGGAGCAACTTTTTAAAATCACTTGTGTTTCCGTTAAAGCCGAAAACATAGTTGATAAGATCCATGTAATCGTCATACATCTCGGCATTGCCGCGACCGTAGTAGACCGAATTTTTTTCGTTCTTCATGATATTTCTGTCTCCGTGTTTGGTTTATGTTTTTTCGTTGATCTTTTTTCGGTGCTCACCGTCGGGGGGATCACCTAATGATACAAAGTCCGCGGCGTGCGGGGCGGCAGATAAAGCACCCGGCATCCGACCAAGCATCGCGCACCGCATCTGCAGCAACGGAGGCCTCCACCTCCGCCGAAAAAAGTGAGAAAACAGAGGGGCCAGTGCCGCTGAGCTGCGCCGCGCCGCCATGTGCGCGGCAGATATCGGCCACGGCATCCGTACCGAGCCGCAGGGCATACGGCAGGTCTGAAAATGCATTGTAAAGCTCGTGCCCCACACCCAAGCTGTCACCGCGCCCAAGTGCCGCCACCATGGCATCGGCCGCACGACGGTCCGCCGCAAGCGCCGCTCCGCGCTCGGCACGAACACGGTCAAGCTCGGCAAATGCGGCGGGGGTCGAAACACCCTCGCTCCGTTTGACGATAAGGATGGTTTGATCCGGCATCGGCGGCAGCGGGGAAAGCTCCTCGCCGATCCCGCCCGCAAGCATCGTGCCGCCGTTGAGGCAGAACGGCAGATCTGCGCCAAGGCGTGCCGCCATAAGGCTGAGAGCATCCTGTCCCAGCGGCTCGCCCTCAAGCAAGTTGAGCGACCGCAGCACCGCCGCGCCATCGGCACTGCCGCCCGCAAGACCTGCGGCTACCGGAATATTTTTTTCAATAAATATATCCGCACGCGGCTCTCGCCCGCAAACAGAATAAAACAGCTCGGCGGCACGGTAGGCGATATTTTGACGGTCGCCGGGCAGATCGCCGCACCGCAGTGATATTCCTGCCGCAGTCCCCTCCCCTGCCGTGGCTGTCACTCGGTCGGCAAGCGACACCGACTGCATAACGCTTACAACATCGTGGTAACCGTCAGCACGGCGCGCGCCGACCTCCAAAAACAGATTTATTTTTGCATTTGCCAAAAGTGATATGCGCGACATTCCGCACCTCCCGATATATCATAATGTCACTGAAATTACTGCCGAAATTACTATAATTATAATAGCACACATTTGCGATTTTTTCAACACCGTGGAGAAAGAAAAACGGCGGGATCAAAGTAATATTAAAATATTATAATACAAAAGGATCAGGCAAGGCTCCAAAAGCCTTGCCTGATCTTGAATATTCGGTCAAAATGATGATCAGTTTTCAAAAATATTGAGCTGCTTTGCCGCAAGCTCTGCCTTATGCTTGTCCATAAGCGTATGGATGCGCTTTACAGGGTCAAGGATGAGGCTTATAGACTCGTCATGGTTGAGCGTATCTATAATATAGGAGACATATTTGCTCATATTGACCTCAACATACCAAGGTCTGGTCTTGATATCCGGGTCGGTATAGATAAGGTTGGTGGTGAAGATCTTATCAAACACGCCCTCCTCATGTGCGCGATCGAACTTTTCAAGTCCGCCGGTAAAGAGGCCGAAGGTTGCAAAGTTGAAGATGCGTCTGGCACCGCGGCTCTTGATCTGACGTGCAACATCAAAGAAGGATTCGCCGGAGGAGATCATATCGTCAACGATGATAACATCCATACCGGTCAGATCGCGACCGAGGTACTCATGCGCCACTATCGGGTTACGTCCGCCGACAACGCGGGAATAATCGCGGCGCTTGTAGAACATACCGACGTCAAGCCCGAGCACCGAGGAGAAGTACATGCATCTGCCCATAGCGCCCTCGTCGGGAGAGATGATGATGAGCTTATCCTTTTCAAATTCAATATCCGGGATAACGCGCACCATAGCCTTTACCATCTGGTAGGTGGGGCGATAGTTATCAAAGCCCATAAAGGGTACGGCATTCTGCACACGGTCGTCATGTGCATCAAAGGTGATAAGATTGCGCACGCCGATGGTCTCAAGCTCGCGCAGCATCATTGCGCAGTCAAGCGATTCACGAGTGGTGCGCTTGTGCTGTCTGCCCTCGTAGAGCATGGGCATTATAACGGATATACGCCTTGCCTTACCCTCAACAGCGCCGACTATGCGCTTAAGATCGGCATAATGGTCATCCGGGCTCATGGGATGCTGCATGCCGCGCATGTTGTATGTCACACCATAGTTGAACATATCGCAGATGATATAAAGATCAAGTCCGCGAACCGAGCGATTTATAAGTCCTTTAGCCTCGCCACTGCCAAATCTCGGGCATTCCGCACCGACCAGAAAGCTCTCCTCGCTCCCGCGCCATTCTCTGATGTAATTATCGACCTGAGCGGTAAATTGCTCACAGCCTCCCATACCAATGATACCAAGCTCTCCGTAAAGAATGTCTTTCATACGTCCCCCCAACTGTATTCAGTTTATATTTTGAGCGTTTGCGCCGCATACGCCCTTATGTATACTTATTATAACATATAAATCGAGCATTCGCAAGGTTTTTTGACAGTATTGCGCAACAAAAATACTTTTTCGGCGTATTGGCTGTCAAGTGCACAGTTATTTTGCGTTTATTCGGCAGAATTACCTCTCGCCGTCGCCCTCTCTTGCCTCCACCATCCGACAAAAACAGCTGTATGCATCGTCATAACTGCCGCGAGGAGCGGTCGGCTCATAACTCTCCGTTGGGAAGGATGAGCGCACGAGCTCCCGTGCCTCATCGGCAGAAATGCCCTCCGCCGCCATCAACTGGACGGAAATATTACCTATGGCCGTTGCCTCGGTGGGGCCGGCTACCACGGGCATCTCGCAGATATCTGCAATTATGCTGTTAAAAAGTGCATCGCGCGAGCCACCGCCAACGATATTGACGGCACTCGGGCGAAAGCCGCAAAGGCGGGAGGTAAGCTCTATCGTGCGGCGATAGCACAGCGCCAAGCTATCATATATCACGCGCACGATCTCGCCCGGGGTCTCCGGCACGCGTTGAGCGGTACGGCGGCAATACTCGGCTATCCTGCGCGGCATATTGCCGGGTGTAGAAAAGCAGGGATCGTCGGGATCTATCAGCGCAAAGCAGGCGGGGATATTCTTTGCAGCCGCGGAGAGTGCATCAAAGGATATCTCCGTGTCTGCTCTGCCCTCGCGCTTCCACTGCCTGCGCGATTCCTGAAGCAACCAAAGCCCCATTATATTTTTAAGAAATCTTATTCTGCCGCCAACGCCGCCCTCGTTGGTAAAATTGCGAGCGAGCGTTTCGGGGGAGATAACAGGACTTGGGAGCTCTGTCCCGAGCAGTGACCACGTGCCGGAGCTGATATAGATGAACCGTTCGTCTTTTTTCACCGGAACGGCAAGAACCGCCGATGCAGTATCATGAGATGCAATGCTTACCACCTGCAAGCCGCGCACGCCTACCTCCGCCGCGACATCCTCGCGGAGCGTGCCGAGTGGCGTGCCCGGTGTGACGAGCGGAGCAAAAAAGCTGCGTTCAAGTCCCATGGCAGAAAGTATCTCGCCTGATATATCCCTCGCCGCGGCATCGACCAGTGCGCCCGTTGAAGCAATGGTGTATTCGCACGCTTGACGGCCTGTCAAAAAATAGCCCAAAAGATCGGGGACGAACAGCGCACGCTTGGCCCCGCGTAGAGTGCCATCGCGCATATCGGCATAAAGCTGATAAACGCTATTAAACTCCAGCTGTTGTATGCCGGTAATACTGTAAAGGCGATCGTTTGGCATGATTTTTTCGCCAAATGCGGGGATGATGCCCTCGGTGCGCCTGTCGCGATAATGCACAGGGTCTGATATCAGTCGGCCGCCATCATCAAGCAAGCCGTAATCCACGCCCCATGTATCGATGCCCATGGAGACGAGCGGAAGATCCGCCGCCGCTCTTATTGCATTTTTCGTCTCGGCGTACAGGCGCAATATATCCCATGTAAAGCGACCGCACAGCATTTGCGGCTCGTTGGGAAATCTATGCACCTCGGCAAGCGCCAGTCTCTCACCGTCATAGCTGCCAACTATCCCGCGGCCGCTCGATGCGCCGAGATCTATACCGAGAAAGTTTTTTGTTTGTTTTGTCTTCATTTTCGTTTTATCCCCGCCAGAAGCTTTTAGCCTTAAAGACTTGTAACGTTTGAGTTATGAGTTATGAGTTTTGAATTTTGCGTTTTAGGTTTATGGCATTTCTACTTTTTGATCTTTACTTGGTGTGGTGCGGAGGGGCTTATTTAAGCTCCACCACCGTCACGCCGCCATCCCCCTCGCCGTACTGACCTATACGGTAGGCGGCTATCCTGCCATCCCCCTTGAGCATACGCCAAAGTGCTTGACGGAGCGCACCCGTCCCCTTGCCGTGGATGAGCCTTACGGTACGGAAGCCGGAGAACATTGCATCATCAAGATAGCGATCCACCGCCATCCAAGCCTCATCCCCCGTCATGCCGCGCAGATCGATCTCGTTTGTGCAATCACGGCTGACGGAGGTCACACTGAACTCCTTTGCAGTCTTTCGTTTGCCCTCACTGTCGGTGACCATAACAACGTCATCCAGCAGCTTTAGATTTTTTATCTTGGTCTTGGTGCGTATGCCGCCCGCCTGCACCGACACATTGCCGGAGCGGTCGGGATCGGAGAGCAATACACCCTCCTGCTTTATATTCTTGATGTAGACCTTGTCACCCTTACGGAGAGCACGCGGGAGCACATAGTCATCGTCCTCCTCTTTTTCGACGGGGTTGAACTTATCCTCGTTTTCACGCAGATGCTCGCGTATGCGCCGCCGTGCAGCCTCAAGCTCTTCGCCAAGCCGCTCGCTGTCCCTCGCTTTTTTGACCTTTTCAAGCTGTGAGAGAACATACTCGCTGGATATCTTTGCGCCCTCTATCAGCTGTGCCGCCTTTTTTTCGGCCTCGGCGGCCTGTTTTTCCGCCGCGGAAACACGTGCACGGATCTTTGCCTCCGCCTCACGCTTAAAGGACTCATACTCCGCGCGCTCCTGCTCTGTTTCCTCGCGGTTGCGCTCCATTTCCATCCTTGCCGCCTCAAGCTTATCTATAACATCCTCAAAACGACGGTCGTTGGAGCTGACCTCCTCCTCTGCACGCTCGATTATATGCTCCGGCAGTCCAAGCCGCTTTGATATTGCAAAGGCGTTGGAGCGTCCCGGCGTGCCTATTGTGAGCTTATACGTGGGGCGCAGTGTTTCAACATCAAACTCGCAGGATGCATTTGTAACGCCGGGTGTGTTCAGCGCGTAGGTCTTAAGCTCGGCATAGTGCGTGGTGGCAGCGCAAAGCGCATGGCACTGCCCCACCTCACGTATCACTGAAATGGCAAGTGCCGCGCCCTCGATCGGGTCTGTGCCCACGCCAAGCTCATCAAAGAGCACGAGCGCACCGGAGGTCAGCTCGCGCACGATAGACACGATATTTACCATGTGCGCCGAGAAGGTCGAGAGCGACTGCTCGATGCTTTGGTCGTCTCCTATATCCACCAATACCCTATCGCACACGGCAACGGTGGAGCGCTCATCGGCGGGTATATGCAAGCCCGCCTGTGCCATGAGCGTGAAAAGCCCCAGCGTTTTAAGCGTTACCGTTTTGCCGCCGGTATTGGGACCCGTGATTATCATCGTGTCGTATCTGCCGCCCAAGGTAACGTTTATCGGCACGACCCTATCCTTTGGTATCAGCGGATGGCGTGCACGGATAAGCTCTGTTACGCGTCCCTCCCCCGCCGTCATGCGCGGCTGTGCGCCGTCCATTTTTTCAGAGAGCGATGCGCAGGCAAAGTAAAACGCAAGCTCATCGATATTTTGCGCGTTGTATCTGAGCACATCCGCCCTGTTTGCCGTCTCGGCAGAAAGCTCAAACAAAATACGCTCTATCTCATGCTTTTCCTTTACCTCAAGCTCGCGTATCTCGTTGTTGGCATCCACCACAGCCATCGGCTCGATAAACAATGTCGCGCCGGAGGCAGAGGTATCATGCACCAGTCCCTTTATATCATTTTTGCATTCCGCGCGCACCGGCACGACGTATCTGCCGTTACGGATGGTAACTATGCTCTCCTGAAGATATTTTGAATACCCGCCCGCGGTGTATTTTGCAAGTATATCCTTCACCCTTGCCGTTGAGCGGCGTATCTTGTGCCTGATATCGGCAAGCGCGGGGGATGCATCGTCTGCTATCATATCCTCGGATATCACGATGCGGTATATCTTATCCTCAAACGGACGGTCGGCAATAAGCCGCTCAAACACCTCGTCAAGAACAGTGGTGAATGTGCGGTCGGTGCGGCTGTATTCCAAAATGCCGCGCGAGGTGCGGCAGAGATTTGCCACATCAAGCAGCTCACGCGCAGAAAGCATTGCCCCTTTTTCCGCACGCTCGCAGACCGGAGAGATATCCCCTATCATGCCGAATGATGGATAGCCCTTATATGATGCAAGCCTTTTGGCATCCGTTGTCATGCGCTGGCGGGCAAGGATGTGCACCTCGTCATCGTCAGGCTCCAGGGCGAGTGCCTCCGCGCGTGCGCCGTCGGTCTGTGCGCACTCGGCAAGCATGCCGCGTATCTTATCAAATTCAAGTGCTGTTATGGTCTTTTCGGGTAAATACATTTACTCCACCTCCGTGGATCCGCCGGATCCGAACCTGTCTGCGACAAGCGATCGTAGTCTCAAATGTCGCAGATCTCATTATAAATATCAAGTGATGCAAAGCCGCGCTCAAGATGGTGCGTAATATATGTGCTGGCGACCGATGAGAACCTGCAAAGATCCTCATCCCGACCGAGCGAGAATGCAAACATACGCTCCGGCAGTGCGGTGAGCACATATTTTATTGCGGCTATGACTGACATATTCAGCGGCAAAAGGAGCGAGCGCACGCCGTCACCGTCGGTCGGTATTACATTTGGCGGCAGCTCCGCCTCGCGGCGGAGCCTGCCCGCGGCGCAATCAACACAAACGAGCGCACCGTTCATTACATCAAGGTACGCGACCCCATCATCGTTTTTACACCTTGCATCATGTGCGCCGCAGATATTGCAATCTCCAAGCTCCGGCATATATCCGGAATATCCGGCCGCACGCCATTCATAGGTTCCTTTTATCAGCCGCGTATCCTTTTGACCGCGGCAGAGCGCGTAAAGAGAGTTGAGCGTGAGGCGCAAAATATCCACGCAGGGCTCGCCCTCTCCGCTGAGCTCGCAAGCAAGATCCACAAGATACTGGGCAAGATACAGCCGTGTTATCTCACGCTCAAGCTGCGGGAACGGCTCTATCACATCGGCCGAGCGCAGCCATGTCATATCCCCGCGCCGATGCAGCTCGTAATTTGCGTAGGTAAAAAGCCCGGTCGGAGAAAGATACTTGTTTCGCAGAGATCTTGCCCCCTTTGCTATTACCGGGATGCGACCGTAGGCGGGTGTGAGCAGGGTAAGCATCTTATCATGCTCGCCAAGATCATATTCACGCACGACCAGACCGTCTGTAACTATATCCCGCCGTGTTTCCATCCAATCGCCTCCCCGCATATTGTTTTTTATCGCGGATCTTTTTTATTATCGTTTTAATATTATCTGTTTCATCTTTTTTGTCTGTTTTATCTTTCGGGCGCGGCGGGATCATTCCTCGTCATCTCTTGATGACAGTCCAAAGTTGCGCACAAGTCCGTCAGAATCGCGCCAATTCTCCTTGACCTTTACCCAAAGATCCAAAAATACCTTCTTGCCGAACACGCGCTCAAGCTCCTCGCGTGCGTATGTTCCCACCATTTTAAGCTGCTCGCCGTGCTTACCTATAATTATGCGCTTGTGCGTTGCCTTTTCGCAAAAGATCTCGGCGCGAATGTTTATAAGCCCACGTCCCTCGGTAAATTCCTCTATTACCACTGCAATGCCGTGCGGCACCTCGCGGTCAAGACTGCGCAACAGCTTTTCGCGGATTATCTCCGCAGCGTACTGGCGGGAGGGCTGATCGGTGCTGATATCATCCGGATAGAACCAATCCGATTCGGTCAAAAATTTAGATAGCTCGTCTATTAGCTCAGAGACGGCTCGTCCGCTCTTGGCGCTTATCGGCACAAAGGCATCAAAATCATGCAGTTCGGAATATGCGGCGATCGTGGCGGCGATGGTTTCGCGATCGTAAAGATCCACCTTGTTGAGCGCCAGCACAGACGGCACTCCGCTTGATTTAAGATATTCCGCAACATCACGCTCAACATTTGATATCTCGCGTCCCGCATCTACCACCAAAAGCACGCAGTCGCCATCCTGCATGGCATCACGCGCGCTCTTTACCATGGCATCACCAAGTTTGTTTTTGGGACGGTGAATGCCGGGTGTATCAAGAAACACATACTGGTCATCCCCCGTGGTGTGTATGCCCACTATCCTGCCGCGGGTGGTCTGCGGTTTGTTTGAGACGATGGCCACCTTTTCGCCGAGAATGCGGTTCATAAGCGTGGATTTGCCAACGTTGGGTCGGCCAACTATAGATATAAATACTGTTCTTTTCATTATAATTCCGTCCTTTTTGTGTCCCGTATGCCGAGGTGTTATTGATCTTGTGGGTCAGTTTTGAGCCGTCTCGCAGTCGCTATCACTCGGGCGGGAGGTCTCCACCTCCAGCCCCAACAGCTTCATTATATCGCGCTGGCGGCGGCGCATGTCCGCCTCCTCGCGCTCGCCCAGCTCATGATCGTAGCCCATCAGGTGCAGTGCCGAATGCACGCAAAGGAACGCCACCTCGCGCTCAAAACCGTGGCCGTAAAGCTCGGCCTGTGCCGCCGCGCGCTCAAGCGAGAGTACAACATCCCCAAGCTGATAACGCTCGCCGTCAAAGGCATCCTCTATATCTCCCCCCTCAAACTGCGGAAAGGAGAGGACATCGGTCGCTCTGTCTATACCGCGATAATCGCGGTTATAGCGCCTAATGCCGGCATCGGAGACAAAGGTCACCGAGACCTCGCCATCCCCAAAAACACCCTCATATTCAAAGGCGCATTCAAGCGCGCGGGTTACCAGCCCGCGCAATTCATCCCCCACCGCAAGCTTGCGTTGGCGGTTGCAAAAATCTACATAAAGCTTCATATTTTAAAATCACTTTTTTCTTTTATTTTTTGATCGTCCGGTTTTTGGGCTTTTCGGCTACGGCGTTACCGATCATTCTTGCCGCCCGTTTTGGCATGATCCGGACGATGATACCTGCGAGGAGCCGATGCGCCACCTACGTTACCGTTTCCGTTTCCGTTTCCGCCGCGCCGTTCAGCCCTCTCACGCTCATATTTATCATAGGCGAGTATTATCCTTTGCACCAGCTTGTGGCGCACCACATCCCGCTCGGTAAAATGGTGGATGCATATATCCTCAATGCCGTCAAGTATGTGTACTGCGGCAAAAAGACCGCTTTTTTGACCGTCGGGCAGGTCTGTTTGCGTAAGGTCACCGGTCACTATCGCCTTTGAGCCGTTGCCAAGGCGGGTGAGGAACATCTTCATTTGCTCAAATGTGGCATTTTGCGCCTCATCAAGGATTATAAAGGAATCATCCAGCGTGCGACCGCGCATATATGCAAGCGGCGCGACCTCGATGACCTGCTTTTCAACGCATTTTTGGTAATTTTCCGCGCCCATCATCTCGAACAGCGCATCATACAGCGGGCGCAGGTAGGGATCGATCTTGCTTTGCAGATCACCCGGTAGAAATCCGAGCTTTTCCCCCGCCTCTATAGCCGGACGAGTGAGGATTATCCTGCTTACCTGCTTTTCGCGCAATGCCTTTACTGCCATTGCCACGGCAAGAAAGGTCTTGCCTGTTCCCGCAGGACCTACACCGAGGACTATTGTATTTCGCCTGATGGCATCAACGTACCTGCGCTGTCCCACGGTTTTTGGCTTCACAGGCTTGCCCTTGGAGGTCAGGCAGATGCAGTTCTCGTCAAGCTCCGAAAGCTCCGATGCGTGCCCGTCCCGCACCATGGATGCCACATAAAGCGCCGTTTGCTCGCTTACGTCCCCGCCGCCCGCAGAGGAACGGCGAAGCACATCGATGGCACTTGCCGCAGATTCCACCGCCTCGGCGGTATGACCGCTGATGGTCAGCGCATCCCCGTCCCCGTCCGCTGATGCGCGGTTGTGTACGCTGACATCAAAGGTATCCTCTATTATCTTCATATTAACGTCAAACGCGCCAAAAAGCCTTGCGGTCTCCGCCGCCGAGCCTGTATAGACTGTTTTTTGTTCTTTTTTCTCGTTTTTTTCGATCTTATCGTTCTTTTCCATGCTTTATCGCCACCATACGTCCCGCGGTGATCCGCCGCAAAGCTCTTTCGCAATGCCTTTTTGCGTGACATTACAATTCCTCATTTTTATTATATCACACATCGGCCGATTTGTCACGCTTTTTTGTCAAAATACAACTTATTGTTTACTTTCTGCGGCATTATCCCCCGCGCCAAGATAAAACCCCTGCCGTTTTGCAATATTTTCGGCCAGCACGAGTTCGCATTCCATCAATATGCCATCCCCCACGTCCCGCGTGCGAGTGGTACGGCGGACGATATAGTCCCCCTCCCCAAGCTCGGCGGCTATACGGCGGGAAAGCTCGACCTCGCAAAGTCTTGCCGCCTCGGCGGGCGTGCGCTCGGCCTCGACATAATAATACCCACGGCGAGAGCGGCTGCCCAGCCCCACCGGCAGCAGCTTGCCACGCCCCGGCAGAGCGATAAGGGACAGTGACTCCACACTGTTATATTCACCCGATACAGATCCGTATCCGCTGAGAAGATCTATCCTTTTTGAGAAAAACACCAGCCATAGATCTCGCTCACACTCATCGGAATATACCCGCTTTTGGTATTTATACGGCACACGGGCGGTGACCGTTCGCTGTGTTTCGGCGCGCACAATGCCCTCCGAGCGGGTGAGCCGAAAGCCTATGCGCGTGCTGTCTATAATACCGCTGACGAGCAGTTCCCCCGCCCTTACCGTACTGCCGCGCCGCACTACCGGCTTGCCCGCTATCACCTCAAGCTCCACCACAAGTCCATCCCGCGCGGCCACAAGATTAACGCCGTCACAGGCCGCATATGGGTCATCCTCCTTTGAGGGTGAGACCTGACTGCGCACCTCTATAACGGCGGTCGTGCCGCGAATATTCACCGCCGCCCAAGCCAATCGGTCGCTCCCCGCTACCACATGCGCCGCCGCGTGGTCACCGCGGATACCCGCAATGGCCGCACCGGGGTACACGCCTGCCTTGGCAAAAAGCTCACGCACCTCAGTGGCGCTTATAACATCGTCCGCTCCGACTACCCGCACGCCCCATATAACGCTCTCTCCAAGCCAAAGCAAAAGAATTGCCATAAGCGCGCCAAGCATCATCGCGGGTCGCCCCTTGGCAGCGGCCGCGGCGGCGGGAAAGCCGCCCTCAACGATATATCGGCAGGGTATTCCCGCATCGGCGGATACGCGTGCGAGCCGCCGCGCGGCAGGGAGGGAGCAGAAAAGCCGCACAAGAGATGCTGCGGCAGGTGAGCCGCGCTCATGTTCATTTTCTGCCGCCTCCGCCTCAAGGTCACGGTAAACGATGCGTGCGGACATTAATAGATCCAACACCACGGCGGGCGTGGCGGCCGTGATCTCAACGCGGCAAACACCGAGGATAAGATCCTTGATCTTCATTTAATTCATAACACCTCACTTTGGCTCTCGCCCGCCACTCACATCAGGTCGGGAGAACGCAATGCTGTCCACCCTGCCGCAGATGCCCACCTGCGAGCAGTAATAGGTCGTGCAGGAGAGGCGACAGCCCTCCACCGTCAATACAGAATCGCGCAGGGCGAGTGAGATGCGCTCGGTCGAATAATAAAGGATGCGGCGACAGCCGCTTATGTAAAGCTCGCCCCTGCCGCGCAGCTCCAGAGTCAGCCCGCCGCCGAGAACATCAGCCGGGATATCAAGATAGCGGGAGAGGCGTTCCAAAAACGGCGCACCCTCGCCTCGCCGTCCGCTGCCGCTGCCGCTGCCTTTTTGAGCTTTGCCCTTATCTTTTTTCATTATCTCCCCACTCTATCGCCTTTCAATTTTTCAATCAAATAATATCTAATATTAATATCACGGTCGACGCAGATACATCCCACCGCACAACGATGAAATATTCCGCCCGCGTGCAGAATAAAATAAAGCAGCCCTCGGTGGGATGCCGTGGCTTCCCCCTGCTTAATTTTATGCCCGGGAGGCGCATCAAATGAATAAAAACAAAAGACGCAAGCGGCAAAAGCAGCAGCGGCCAATGGAGCACGGCAGATCTGCTGCGGTGTGGACGGTAGTATGCCTGTTTTTTATAGCGCTCATGATAAAAGCGCCAAGCATACCGATAAAATACATAGGTGACAGCCTGCGGGTGTGCGCATTCAGAATACTACCAACGCTGTTTCCGTTTTTGGTGATCTCCGAGCTGCTGATACGGAGCGGTGGGGGTGTGCTGATAGGGAGACTGCTTGGCGCACCGGCAGAGCGGATATTAGGTCTGCCGCGTGAATGCGGCACAGCGATATTACTTGGTGCGCTGTGCGGCGCACCGATCGGTGTTGCCGCAGCTATGGCTCTGTACGAGCGCGGTGCGACGGACAGAGATGAGACCGAGCGGCTGTTGCCACTATGCGCCTACCCCTCCGCCGCGTTTACTGTGGGAAGCATAGGCGCAGGGCTTTACGGTGACGGCGGAGTGGGGCTTTGCATACATCTGTGCGTTTTGGCGGCGGGTCTGACCGTTGGCGTGCTTTTCGGAGCTTTACGCCGAAAGTTCGCGACGAGTGGTAATGGGCACCAAAGCACTATCGGGATAGTACAGCCAAGTAACGAAAAAAACGCCCGCGCGGCGGGCGGGGGCGGGATAGAGCTTATCCCTGCGGCGATAAGCTCTGCCGCCGAGTCGGCAATGCGGATATGCGCCGTGGTGATATTTTTCTCATGTATTTTGGGGTGCACCGATCGCATACTTTCAGCACTTAACATCCCGGCGACCGCAGCGGCGATGGTGTTTTCATTTTTTGAGCTTACCTTTGGATCCAATGCTGCCACAGGACTTCAAAACACACACGCGGGGCTTTTGATATGTACGGCGGCCTCGGCTTGGATGGGGCTTTCCATCCACCTGCAGGTGTTTGCGATTGCCGCATCCTCCACCCGCCCGCGACCGCGACTACGCGGCTATCTTGCCGCCAAGACTCTCTGCGCACCGCTTGCCGCGGCCATAATGCAGATATGCATGCACACACGCGCATTTGATGGCATGGGTGTGGATACGGGCGCGGCACCGACATCGACCACCTTACTCGGCGCTTGGTCTGCAATATGTGACACCCCGACCGCATACGCATGCATATCCGCCGCCGCGGTAATAATATTTGCCATACGCCGAACACGGCACGGTGGGCAGCGTTGACCAGAAATATCGTGGCGCGACGGGCAGAGCCATTAAAGCTTACTTAAAAAGCCCGATATCCGCCGCCGCGGCGGATAACTCGACGGCGTGCGCCGCTATCCTATCAAGGCAAGATATGGCGGAATCCAGATACACACCGGCTCTGGCATCCGCGCCGCCGCAGATATCGTCTATCAATCGTCGTCCCACCGCATCTATCAGCCGCTCCGCATGAGCGGCGGAAGTGTTTGCCGCCTCCGCCGTAGATCCGTGTATCCCCCCAACAAGCTCACGCACAGCAGACAAGGCCGCCCGCATTGCCCCGCGTGTAGCTTCACCTGTGCGTATGCCGTCCCGCCGCATCCTATCGGCGACCGAACAGAGCCGCTGTGAATATTCGCCGATGCAGGCGGCTTCCCCCACCGCACCGTAAAGCCGATATATCCTGCCGCGCAGCCCTGCCGCAGGGATGGCCGTCAGATAAGCATGCAGGGTATCTGCGTACTCCGCGATAAGTTCAGCCTCGTCACCGAGCGCCGCATGCTCGTCAACCGACTCTCCCTCGGTCACCGCGGCAAGAAACTCCGCACTGCGCTCAAAGCTGTCTTTGGCAAGCTCGCACATTCGGAGGAAAGCCGCACACGCCATCGAATACGCAAACGCGGGAGCGGCAAGAAAACGCTCGTCAAGTATACTGTAGCCCCCAAATCCGCCAGACGACATGCTCCCCGCTGCGGGTGCCGCCTTTGCTTTTGCCGCGAGCCTTTCAGTTTTTTCAGTATTTTTGATCTCTTTATTTTTTTCAAGCTTTTCAATTGCATTGGTTATTTTCATGCTCCTTTTCTTGTTATCGTTTTTATCATGCTCACAGCCGTTACCGTCCGGCACCGTTGCCACAGCCAGCCGCTCAAGCATGCGGGAGAGCGGCAACAAAAGCAGAGTTGCAAACAGGTTGAACGCCGTGTGCATGGCGGCAATGGAGACTGCATCCGCCGGGCGTGAGAGATAGCTCCCCCAAGCTCCTACCGAGCCGCCGACCGCCACCAAGGCCAAGGCCGCCGCCGCGCCTATGATGTTAAAATAAAGATGGATGAACGCCGCCCGCCGCGCGTTTTTTCCCGCCCCGATACCGGAGAGCAGGGTCGTGATACAAGTACCGATATTTTGGCCGAGTATTACAGGCAATGCCGCACCGCGCGGCAGCGCACCACCCGCAGCGACCGCTTGAAGTATTCCGACAGAGGCTGATGAGGACTGCACCACCGCCGTCAATATCGCGCCGATAATGATCCCCATGGCAGGGTTTGAGAGAGCGGCGATAACTCCCGCAACCGCCTCCGATCCGGCGACAGGTGCGGCGGCATCACTCATCATCCTCATACCGAACATAAGCACGGTAAATCCAAGCAGGGCATATCCAAGCCCGCGGCGCGACTCGCGCCGCGACAGCATGATAAGTATCACACCCACCGCCGCAGGCAGTGCAGACACCAAAGCCGAGGCGACCGATCCCCCGCCCTCACCGGTGCGCGTGACGGCTATGAGCCATGAGGTGACGGTCGTGCCGAGGTTAGCGCCCATTATAACGCCGACCGACTGCCCGAGCGTCATGATGCCGGAATTTACAAAGCCCACCACCATTACAGTAACGGCACTTGAGGATTGCACAAGGGCTGTGGCCAGCGCGCCTACCAAAAGTCCGCGCACCGGTGTGTGGCACAGCTTGCCGATAAGGCTTTGCGGCCTGCCGCCGCCAAGCGCGCGCAGGCTATCCCCCATCACGTTCATGCCAAACAAAAACAGAGATAGTCCGGATGCAAAATTCAGTATCGATCCAAGCATGATGCCTCCCCCAAAAAACAGCCGAATATCTGCCTTTATTTTTCCCTCATACGCAAAAATAATACCCGCCGCGGCAATGCCGCGGCGGGTATTATTTGGCGTTGATGATCCTCTTTAATATATCGGGATATCCGGCGGTGAGATATTACTTGAGGATGTTTATCTTGCCGATGACGGGCAGCCGCTTGGCCTTGCCCTGAACGGCGTTGATGATACCGATGATCGCAAGTGCGAGGGTCAGTATATCAACGAGCCAAAACGCAATGCCGAGGAGCGCGCCGAGCAGAAAAATGGGACCAAACACTACAGCGCATACTTTTTGCAGGATGACAGCCGCTGTTTCAATGATGAACAACACCAGTCCCTGATTTGCATGGAAGCGTGCAAACTTTGAATCCTTTGCCGCAAACATAGGAACGAGGAACAGTATCCATATGTAGGAGAAGAGCGAGATGATCTTGTTCTTACTGATGTCCTCCGCACTGTACTCGGATGTGGAATCCGGCATGTCAACGATCTTTGAGAAATCGTTTTTGTTGCCGCCGTTATTTGCAGCCTCGCCGCATTTGGGGCAGAATTTTGCGCCTGCTTCAAGCTCGGCACCGCACTTTTTGCAAAAAGCCATTTTGTGACCTCCAGTTTTTGCACCGCGCGGGCAGCGCGATGCGTGTATCGTTTTTGCGTAATAATTATTATATAACAAATCTCCGCTTTTGTCAATGGTGTGATAAGTCGTGCCATCGGAATGATATGAATCGATTAACCGAAAATATTTATCGTTTTTCGATAAGAAAGTATTGACAAACGCAAAATGATGTGCTATACTGTATTCAAACGATCAAAATACAAAAAAATAAGCGAGGTATTATCATGCTAAAGATAGGCAGACGCCCATCCTGCGTCCTTTCACTTGTATTATCGGTACTCACCATGACCGCGATAGTCGCGGCGGCGATCTTTTTGCCGCAGATCGTTACGGCGCTGATGGGCGTTAAGGTGGAGATCCCGGAGGCGGCATTTTATGTTAAATATCCGTTCATTCTGACCGTTTCTTATCTCATACTTGCCGATGCGGCGGTGTGTGATACGGTACTGCTCCTCCTGCTTTTGTCAATAACGCGCGGCGAGGTGTTCTCCGCCCGCAACGTTGCCTGCATTCGCGCGGTCTCATGGGGATGCACAGCGGCGTCGCTTTTGTTTGCACTGCTCACACCAAGGTTTTATCTTTCCGCCGCAGTGGCATTCGTTGCTTTTTTTGTTGGGCTTTCACTGAGGATCGTTAAAAACGCCTTTGAGGAAGCCTGCGCGATAAAAGAAGAAAACGATCTTACCGTTTGAGGCGCAACGGCAAAGGATAAAAAGGCAAGGTAGATAAAATGATAATCGTAAATCTTGATGTTATGATGGCTCGTCGCAAGATATCGCTCGGAGAGCTGGCGGAGCGGGTAGGAATAACGCAGGCCAACCTTTCGATACTGAAAAACAACAAGGCCAAGGCCATACGCTTTTCCACCCTTGATGCGATATGCCGCGCGCTTGATTGCCGCGTGGAGGACATTCTCGAATACAGCAACGCGGACGGCGAGGATCGATAAGCTATAAAAGATACAAACCGACATGCCGACAGCACTCTGTCGCAGAAAGAAAGGATCATCAAAATGGATAACTATCAAAAGGACCAAGATATCGGCACCCCCAATGCCGTCTCCTCCGATGAAACGCCCGCGGGCGGATACCCTTATGCATGCACTGCCGCGCCAACGCCCGCACCTGCGCGAATATACAAAAAGCACGAAACGGTATTTGCATGGCTTGCGTTTGTGATCGGCTACATCTTTTGTACCGTAATACCGCCCGCAGATGCGCCGCTCGGTGCAACGTTATTTATCGCCGTCCTCTACGCCTCAGGGGTCGTGTTTATGGTGATGTCGCATGTGACCATCACACCGCGCTCGGTCTTTTGGCTGACAGCGGGCATCCTCCCCGCCGCGGGACTGTTTTTATCCTCCGATACATTTACCGGCACGCTGGCCTTTGTTTGGTCACTGGGGTGCTTTATACTTTGGGTGGATCTTGCCGCCGGCGGCGGACTTGAAGAGCACGCACGCGAGCTGTTCTTTTTTGATACGATAAAAGCATTTTTGGTAATGCCGTTTGCCTCCCTCGGTGCTGTCTTTTCGGCATCGGTCGGTCGCGGGGCACACCGCGCAGGGGACAGTGCCGACGGCACGGCCACATCAGGCGGGCGCACGTTCATATACATCCTGCTCGGCATAGGGCTTGCAATAATCCCCACCGTGGTGGTGATAGGTCTTTTACTGTACGACAACAGCTTTAGCGATCATCTTAATGCCGTTATCGACTTTTTTGGCGGCGATATACTGAATGTCATACAACGGCTGATATTTGCCATCCCCCTTGCCGCATACGGTTTTGGCGCGCTTATATCTGCAGTTGACAAAAAGGGCGAGCGCATGATGTGCGCCGATTCCTGCCGACGCTTTGCCGCAGGCATTCGCTTTGCACCGGTTGCGATGGTATGCGCCGCTATAATTCCCTTGCTGGCCGTTTATCTTTTATTTTTTGTCTCACAGTGGGATTATTATCTCGCAGCCTTTGGCGGCAGACTGCCGACCGGCGTGGATATTTACGCCTTTTACGCGCGTGACGGATTTTTTGAGCTTTGCGGTGTTTGCGCTATCAATGCCGCGGTGATGGCGGTTGCGAATATCTTTACAAAGCGCCGTCTCCCCGACAGACAAAGCCCCGCCGTGCGCGTGGTGTTTGCGACACTTTCGGTCTCAACGATCATATTGATAGCCACCGCATTTTCAAAGCTTGCACTCTACATCGATCAGTACGGTCTTACCCGACTGCGCATATATGCCGCTTGGTTTATTGCAGTTTTGTTTGCCGCATTTCTTATAATGCTTATAAAGCAGATCCGCCCGCGCACCAACGCCACGCTGTGCATGATAGTGGCCTTTGCTCTGCTGTTTACCTGCCTGACACTTGTAAACATTGATGGACTTATTGCCGGCTACAATGTTTCGGGCTATCTTGACGGCAGACTCACACAGCTTGATACAGGCGTGATAGCAAACTGCGGGGACTCCGCCACGCCGTGGATCATTCGTCTGCGTGACGAGCTTGACACCGGAACGGATATAAATGCTTCGATCCGCCGCTGGGCACTTGATCAGCTGTCACGGCGCGAGCAATCACTGCCCGACGCGACCAGAAGCATATTTGAGATGACCCTGCCGCGCATTCTTGCCGATCGCGCACTGCGGGTCGGCGCAGGGGGATAAGTTTTTTTGATCTTGACCGCAAGTCATGCGGGACATTCACCCGGGGTCGGTGCATATTGCATCGGCCCGTTTTTTTAAATTATTTACCATGCGGCACTTGATTCGGTGGTGGATTGCTGATATAATATAGGGACTGATATTTATTATTATCCACCACAGCATATGATGCACGATGTTATCAGAGTGCACAGCATATATTTTGAAAGGCGGCACCAATGACTAAACGAGCGCTGATAATTATTTCTATCCTTTTGATCCTGCCGATCGTTATAACACTTATATCCCTTATCGGTCTGAGACTTCGCAACCCCGTTGTTGCAAAGTGGTCGGAGGACGCGGAGGGCATTATCTACAAGGGTGAGAGCTATCTGCCCGTAGGCGAGGCGGGAGAGCGGCTGTTTGCTCCCGGCAAATATCTTGGCAGGATAGGTGACAGCCACTACGGCTCGCCGCTTTATCTTGTAAGCGGTGACAGGTCGGGCTATCTCTGCTATGCCTACGACGGCGACACGCTGATATTGCTTTCAAAGACCGGCAAGCCGCTTGACGGCATACCAAGCGGCGGGGCGCCTTCCTGCATCAAGCTTGGCAAGACCACAACAGATGACCGCGAGACCATGGCTCTGCTTTTATCACTTGACGAGCTGACCGACCCCGCGCAGTTTACAGATGATGACGATCTGCCCATTGACCTCAACACCGAAAAATACAAGGGCAAATATACAAAATATAAGATATGGGAGTACTGGGGAGAGACAGCCATAGGGCTTGACTCCGGTGCGCGGCTCTACCACATGGACGAGAGCGGCAACTGGTACTACGTTACAGCCGAGGATGCGCGGGCAGCGGAGGCAGATCCCGATGAGGTATACCACACCTATACCGCAAGGCCGTTGCGCGACCCCGCCGCCATCTCTCTCATCGAACGGCTGACGAGCGGTGAGGCCGCGTCCGCCGAGAGCGATACCGAAGCACCGTGAGTGCCCAAAGCTCGCGCCGCCCTACAGTCCTTTCGGCATTGGCGGATATCCTTTTTGGAATATACCTTGCCGTGTTGCTGCGTCTGACGGTATTTCGCCCCGACTTTGGCAGCGGCGCTCTGTTTCGCGGGGATCTGAACCTCTCTTTGTTCACCGAGCTTATCTCCCTGATACGTCGCGGCGGAGCATATTATTTTTACAGGCTGTTGCTTGGCAACATCGCGGTCTTTGTGCCGTTTGGCGCCTACCTTGCGTGGCGCACGAATATGAAGCTTTTGGGCATAACGCTTGCGGGCGCCACCGCAAGCCTTGCCATTGAACTTACGCAATTCACTTTTGCGGTGGGTGTGTGCGAGATCGATGACATAATACTTAACACTGCGGGAACGTTTATAGGCGCCGCATCGGCGTTTTTGCTTATGAAAAATAAAAAAAACATGGGAACGAGATCATGACAATCAGCAAAGTCGCATCTCTCATTGTCTCCCTATCATTTATTTTCACTCTTATTACACCTATTAACTCATCAAATATTGAATATATTTCAAACGATATTCCCGATTCAATACAAGAATTCATAATACACAATTATGCTACATCTTTAAAACCTATTATGATCACGATTACACAAGTGCAGATATTTCATTCTGTTTAAAATCAATAAAATACTATTTTAAGACTCCTTATTACTACCCTTACATTATTAGCCGTTGCCTCACTCCAGATGAAATAAAGACAGTGATCGACAACGATGATCCTGCATTCATATGCGCCAGCAGACGGGTAAGTGAATTCTATTTTGCATATCACGCCGCAGCAATGATTGGATACGAATTTGCAGATGATGTCACCGCGATTGAAATTGTGGATCCAACATACACATCAAGAAGTAAGTTTTGTACATTTGACTCAACTAACAATTGGACATTTTACGGCACCAAAATCACTTATGGTGATATAATATACACATGGATTCAAACAATAGCTTTAAATGCATATTAAATCATGATCACATCATTTAAATTTAATCATCATTTCAACAAATATGACAAGACCGCTTTTCTCTCCGCTCTTATCTGCGGTCTTGCCGAACATATTTACAAATTCACCAATACTCTTCCCAACGGAGTGCGCTTTATAACTTTTACGATCCGCAAAACATAGTCGCATCGGGGCGTTGGTTTTTGTCAGCAGCCTGCGCACTGCTCCTTTTTGTTTACCGCGTATTCACCGGTCCTCTTACCGCGCGCCCGGCATGGCGGTATGTGCAAGAGCACGCGCTTGTATTCACCATGGGGCTTTTGCTTTATTATGTCATATGGAAGATATGTCTTGCGGCGGAGGGGGTGAGTGCCACCGATTATTTGGATATATCCGCAATAGGGATATCCGCTATTTCACCGCGCAGGATCATTGACGCCGTTTTAGGTTGCTTTAAAAATGTTTTTTTCGCGCTTATTGACCAAAGTAACGGGCAAGCACCCACGTTATATTTGATTTTAAATATTTTATTTACCGCAGCCTTTGCAATCGGCACGGTAAGGGTAATTTTTAAATTGAAGTTGTGGCAACGAAAAACACTTTTTGTTTTGACCTTGATCGCGCTGATATGCATGATCCCCATGTCATGCATTTGGCTTTTTGCATCGCCGAATATGTCATATCGCCCAATGATGCTTACCTGCCTTGCCATCATTCCCATCTTTACCGCCGTAATATTTGACAGATATCTTTCGAATACGTTTGGCAATATTTTTGCACTGCTGCTTGCACTTATCATTGTAAACAACGGTTTATTGGCAAACATAAGCTACTTTTACATGGGTAAATGCTATGAAAAAGGGTATATTATTTCTTCAGCGAAGTACTCGGAGTTGAATTTCCGTTTACCTCCGAAGACGGATGCACCGAACTTGAACGCGATCCCGAGATCCGCGCGATGGGTGTTTGGCCTGCGCGCGATGCAATGCTCCTGCGAGACGGTGTTTTGATAATTAAAATAGGGGAATGTCCCTAAAGCAAAAAGAGCATCCCAAAGCGTGCGGCTTCGGGATGCTCTTTTCTTTTATTTTTATGATTCTTATGATTCTTATGATTTTTATGATCACGTTCAAGTCATTTAAAAAGCTCTCCGCGCGTGTTGTACACGGCACGGCGGACGATGGAATAATCGGCTCCCATAGATGAACTTTTTGCGCGAACGCCGAAGCGTTCGAGTATCACCTTTACAAGCAGCTCGGGGCTGAGGTTATCGACAGAACCTGCGGCAAGGCGCACATCTATCTGCAAAGCGCCCGTGTCGCGCCTGACATTGCAAGCGCGTATAAGCGGTGCGATATCCGCCTCCACTATGCCGGATTTGGTCTTTTTTTGCGTTACTATCGACGGCTCGGCAAGCATATCGGCGATCTCGCGCTCGGTAACGGCTCCAACGCCTGGGAGACGGAGCGTTATGGTATAATCCGCCGATGCGATATCGGCAAATTTGACCGCGGCGGGATAGCACGCGGTAAACTCAAGTCCCGGCACCGTCGCGCCCTGCATGCGGCGAAGCACTTCCGCGCAGCTCATGACGCTGTCATTTTCAAGACGTATATCCATAAGCTCGCACTCGCTTGCGCAGCCAAGCGGCAACGGCAGGCCAAAAACGAGCTTTGCATGCGGGTTAAAGCCCTGCGTGAACCACAGCGGCAGGTCAGCGCGCGCCAGTATCCGCATCATGGTACGCTGAAGATCAAGATGTGAGGTGAATATTATCCCCCCGTGCTTTTTAAAGCCAAGCCTTACCACACGCGGCTCGGTAGGCGGGGTGAACCCCTTTTTTTCGGTTACTTTTTCTGTGTTCATTTTTGCAGGCTCGGGCAAACGGCCCTCTCCCCTCCAAGTCTGTTTGCGCCACACCCCGAGCAATGCTCGCGGCAGCTGGGCGTGGTAACTCCCGCGTGTGCGCGGTCATGCTCACGAATAAGAAATTCCTTTGTAACTCCGCAGTCTATAACATCCCACGGCAACACCTCGCTCGTGTCCCTCCTGCGGTTGGCGTAGAATGCCGGATCTATCCCCGAACGTTCAAACACATCTATCCATTTATCATAGTCAAAGAACTCATCCCATGCATCAAAATGGAAGCCCTCGCGGCAGGCAAGCTCAAGCGCCGCGCCAACACGGCGGTCGCCGAGTGCCAGCACTGCCTCGATGCGTGATGTACCTGAATCATGCGCGGAAAATTTTATCTTGCGGTCGGTGATCTTTGATCTTATAAACATGCGCTTTTCTTCAAGAGTCTCGCAGCTGTCCTGCGGCTCCCACTGGAAAGGAGTAAAGGGCTTGGGTACAAAGCAGGAAACGCTGACGGTCACCTGCGGCTGACGGCGCTTATTATGCTCCGGCGTTGCGTAGTATTTTTCGATGACCGCCTTGCCGAGCTTGGCAATACCCTCAAGATCTTCATATGTCTCGGTGGGCAGACCGTCCATAAAATACAGCTTTACCTGCTCCTTGCCCGCCGCAAAGGCAATGCCCGCAGCGTTCATAAGGTTTTCCTCAGTCACGTTTTTGTTAATTACATCGCGCAGGCGCTGTGTGCCCGCCTCCGGTGCAAAGGTAATGGATGATGCACGCACCGATGCTACCTTATCCATCAGCTCGCGCGTAAAGCTATCGATACGCAGTGACGGCAAAGAAAGGCTCACCTTTTTATCATCCGTCCATGATATCAGCCCATCCGTAAGCTCGCGGAGCTTGGTGTAGTCGGATATGGAGAGCGAGCTGAGCGATATCTCCTCATACCCCGTATACTCGTAAAGGCATTTTGCTTGGTTGCAAAGCACCTCCGGCGATTTTTCACGCACCGGGCGATATATAATGCCCGCCTGGCAGAAGCGACAGCCGCGTATGCAACCGCGGAACACCTCAAGCATTATCCTATCCTGAACCGTTTCAAGATAAGGCATTACGAGCTTATCCGGGAAGAACATGCTGTCAAGATCCTTAACTATGCGCTTGCGCACGGTGCGCGGCACATCGGGATATTTAGGGGTATAGGCCGCAACGGTACCATCCTCGTTATATGTTACATCGTAAAGCGACGGCACATACACGCCCTCAATGCTCCTTGCCGCCTCATGCAAAAACGCGGCGCGGGTGTAGCTGCCGTCCTCTTTCATTTTAATATACAGGCGAACGATCTCGGGGAGCATCTCCTCACCCTCGCCGATATTAAAAAGATCAAAAAAGTCGGCCACAGGCTCGGCATTATATGAGCAGGGACCGCCGCCGATAACGAGCGGCATATCATCCTTACGGTCGGCGGAGCGCAACGGCAGGCCTGCGAGATCGAGCATGTTGAGGATATTTGTATAGCTCATCTCATATTGCAGAGTAAAGCCGATAAAATCAAACTGCGCTATAGGGTCGCCGCTCTCATGCGCCCAAAGCGGGATATGATGGCGGCGCATCTGCTCCTCCATGTCGATCCACGGAGCATAAACGCGCTCGCACCAAATGTCATCCTCGCGGTTGAGTGCTCCGTAAAGAATGCGTATGCCGAGGTTTGACATGCCTATCTCGTATGAATCCGGGAAGCAAAAGGCAAAACGCGCCTTGATCTTTTCTTTGTCCTTTATTATTTGACCGTACTCGCCGCCGGTATATCTGCCCGGCTTTTGGACGGATCTGAGTATCGATTCGGGGATCATTTGTTCATCCTTTTTATTAGTAGTTTGTTATTCTATTCAGCAAGGCCGTGGACAGCCGTTATTATGGCTCAATTATCGTATCGGGGATGGAAGCTCCATCCCCGAATGATTTAGTTTAGCATAAGCTTTGAGGTTATGATGGCAGGGAGGACGCATATCACCTGGTAGATCGCTATGTATGCGGAGTGCATTCCCGCAAATATACCGAGTGCGCCAAGAAAGGTGGCAAGCAGGATGCTGGCCGTGATCACTCCAAGGCTTATGCGCAGGTTGAGCGCCGAGGCGCGGCGAAGCTTTGCGCATGCCGGAAGTGCGCCGACCAGTGCAGTCCAATCGCCGCCGTCGGCAATAAGTCCCGCATCGATCCTGCCGCTCTCACTCTGGGTCTTATCGGCAGCCGCACCGTTCTCTTCTCCGTCGGCAGATGCGGCAACCACGGCCGCAGCATCGCGGATCACTCTAACGGGGCAAGCTACGTTGCCGAGCAGGCGTGCCATAAGCGCATCATCGATATTGGGGTCATTGCTTACCATTATCGGGCGTATGCCGCGATCTGAAAGCGTGGATACAAGCTCGCGCAGATCATCGTCTGCCACATAGCTCAAGTACATTTTAAGTGCCAGTGTGCCGTCCACGGCAATAAACATCACGGCCGAGCCGCCGTTTTCGGCAAAGCTGCGGTCCTCGGCATCCGCTGCGGCGACCACGCCGCCGAGCGTCATAAAGTTGTCGCTACCGATAAGATATGAGTGCTCACCGACCTTTGCGGCAATACCGTTCTCCGCCACACGCAGTATCTCTACGTGCGCGCCTTCGCCGTCGGACTCGCCGTCGCCGCCTGTTACGGCACTGCCGTCAGCAGCACGCCTGAAAGCACCTGCCAGTGCGCCGCCGACACGATCGAACACTGCCGCTGTGCCCTCGAATATTCCAAATATATCACCGGCCACAGCCCCGCCGCAAAGACCTATACGCTTTATTACGAGCGAACGCGCGCCAAATACATCCGATTCGTCAAATATAACGGCATCGGCCGTGGCATAGGCCTCGGCATCCGATTCGCCAAGCAACACCTCGGTGGGGCGCAAAAGGTTTTTTGTGGTATCATAGAAAGGATAGATCAGTGCCGTCACCGTAAAGACGGGCATTGCTATCAGCACCATGACGGTAAAGGTATTTGCAGAGGGGACAAAGCCGCGCCCCGCCGCAAGCGAGATCAAAAATACGACAAGTGCCAGTGCAATTACCGGAGCTATAACATAATTCAGCACGCGAAGTGCGGGATCTTTGCGGTTGGTGCGTTTAAAGTAACCATCGGCAAAGCTGCCGCGGCGCAAACGCATGGCAGAGGATATTTTGGCATCCTCCCTGCCCGCGGATGACGAGCCGCCGAGTGCCGTGGCAAGCATGACAGGATCTGCAGGCTCAAGGGTACAACAGCTCTCCCAGGATGACAGAGCATCAAAGGCGCGTGTTTGCCGCCTGATATTTAAAAGATCATATGCGACAGACAGCAGGATGCACAGAGCCGCGGGAAGATCATACAGCACAAAGCTATCCGGTGCGGCGATGGCCAGTGCGGCATCATATATCAAAACTATCGCTACTGCGGCCGCAGGCGCTGAATGCGGTGTGATATCAAAACGGAATATTCCCATAAGCCCGCCAAAAAGCTGACGCCAGGAGAGTGCCGCAGTTAACAGCAAGAGCTGCATTGAGACCAAAATGTGAACTGTCGGGTAGTCGGCCGCGCTGAGTGCGCCACCAAAGCTCTTACCGAAAAATTCATATACCATTATAACGAGGGTCAAAAGGACTGTTCCCATGCCGCGCAGTATCGTCATCAGCGTATCGCCGCGGTATGCCTTTTTGATCTCGTCTATCTGGTCGCGCGAGCGATATTCTTCACCGCGATAGCCAAAAGCTCCGCTAAGATCGGTGCTCCAGTCTCCCATGCGGCGGTTAAGCTCACGGCGGTTTTGGCGTGAAACGCGCTCCGCCGCGCCGCGACCCTTATCGTATCCGAGCGCTACCATAAGATCGTCATCCTCGTCGGATATCTCATCGGTAGCTTCATCTTCCGTTGCCGACTTTTCGCCATCTTCGCCCTCATCGGCCTCCGCATCATCAGCCGTATCATTCTCGGCAGATGCTTCGGGCGCGGCTTCTGCGGCTCCATCTTCTTCATCTGCATCATCAACAGGTGCGGACTCACCGTCGGCAGCCTCCGCGTGATGCTCGGCATCGGAATTTGAAACATATACATAATCTTCAAACACATCTGTGTTTGCGCCGACATCAGAAAGTTCCGCCTCGCTGTCGTCGGCAGCATCGGCCGTCTCTGCAACATTAGCTTCATCGGCCCGTTCTTCCTCGGCCTCGGTCTTGACGTCTGCCGCCGCCTGCTCTCTTGCACGCTTGGCCTCCTCACCTGCCGCGCGGAAGGAGCGGATCTTTTGCAGAAGCTCACCGCTTGACATCGCGCCGCCGGCGGGAGATACGCTTTGAGCACTTTCGGTGCTCTCTGCACTTTCTGTGTTTTCAACGTTTTCTGTGTTTTCAACGTTTTCAACGTTTTTGTTATTTACCGAGTCCTCGGGGGCTTTGGCGTCCGCTTTGTCGTCCGAAACGGCAGGATCGTTCGCCGCCGTGGGCTCACTCACGCTGTCGGCAGCCAGTATCCCCTCAAGTATATCCGTAAAATCCGCATCCGATATCGTGTTTTCGGAGCCGCCGATAGCTGACCAATCCTCGGCGGGCGCGGCCTCGGCGCGATTCTCCTCGTCTATCATTTTGTTAAGGGTCTCATCCGCGTCGCCTGCGGGAGCTGCATCCTCGGCCTTTTTTGTAAAGATTCTTCCAAACAGACCCGATGAGTCGCGTTCGCCCTTGTTCTTTTTTTCATTTGACATCCGACTCAACCTACCTTTCTTATCATTTACCGATATGCCTGCGGTGCGCCGCCTCTGTAAGGACGACCGCCGCGGCGGTTGATACATTCATTGAATTAACATTGCCGTACATTGGTATAGATACCACAAAATCGCATTTTTCCTTGACGATGCGGGAAACGCCGTCCCCCTCGCTGCCGAACACAAAAGCGGCAGGACGATCGATATCGACCTCATAGAGATCCTCACCGCCCGCCTCGGCAGCGTAGGTCCACACCCCCGCCTCCTTGAGCGACTCAACTGCCGCGGCGATATTTGCTACCTTTGCTACCGCCATATGCTCAAGTGCACCTGCGGATGCCTTTGCCGCGACCGGGGTGAGCCCCGCAGAACGTCTTTTGGGGATTATCACTCCGTGAACGCCCGCGCACTCGGCACAGCGTATCAGCGCACCGAGGTTATAAGGATCCTCGATCCCATCGCAGATGGCGATAAACGGCGGCTCACCGCGCTCGGCTGCGATGGCCAGTATATCCTCCACCGTGCAATATTCCTTTTCCGCCGCCATTGCGGCCACACCCTGATGCACACCGCCCCCGCAGAGAGAATCAAGCTTTTCGCGCTCGACCTCAACTATCGGAATGCCGCGCTCGGATGCCTCGCCAACGATGACGTTGACAGAGCCCTGAAGCTCGCCGCGGCGGATGAAAAGCTTATCCACCGAACGCCCGGAACGCAAAAGCTCGCGCACTTCGTTTCTGCCGAATACGATGCCGGGGACAGACTCGACGTCCGATACACGCGGGGGAAGCGGCCGTCTGCCGCCCTGCCGTGCGCCGCGGTCACCCGAGCCTTGGCTTTTTCTTTCCATATTATATTTATTATTGTTGTTGCTGTATTTATTATTGCCGTTGTTATTACGTTCCATTTTACTCCAAGCCTTGTGTCAGTCCAATATCTCCGGCTGTTGCAGGTTTTATGCTGCCGGACGCCCCACTGTTGCCCGGAAACAGCTATACACATTTAATTATATCATAAACAGTCGAATTTGTATATACTTTTTTTAATTTTTCGGCGAGATTTCGCATTTTTTCTGTCATCGTGCAGGTCCTCATCAGCAAATATGACATTTTGGCACTTTTTGCGGGGGACTTTTTTGTACCATCTCACATTTTTCAAAAAAAATAAAAAAAACTATTGCAATCCACAGCGTTTTCTGCTATAATAACAGGCAAGATAGAGGCGCAAAGCTCAAGAGTAGTGCTCCCAAGACCACAGCAGGTCGATGACGGAGCGCAAAAGGGTGCTTTGCCGAAGTCTTGGTACGCTGTGTATCGAGGCTGGGCGTGCGGATAACATCCTCACGACTGTCGCGTAAGCGGAGAGCTATCGGTACGGATATATCGAACGTTTTATCTGCACCTCTTGCATTGACGTTCTTTTTATTGAAAGACCGGAGCTTTTCGTTCCGGTCTTTCTGTATTTTGGTTTAAACGATTTGAAAGGAACGAAAACCACCATGAACACCACAAAAAGGATCATCTCACTCACTCTCTCACTGTTGATGCTTGCACTTTGCATCGCCACCCTCCCCTCCTGCTCCTCCGAAAAGAAGGATATAAGCGGGGCGAAATCTATCGCCGATCTGGCGGGCGCCAAGATCGCCGCACAGAGCGGCACATTCCATGCCGAGGCAATGAAGCAGATAGCCGACAACAATGCCGACACCTACCCTGAATTTGCCGATCTTCTTACCGCGCTCAAGAGCGGCGCCATTGACGGCTACATTGCCGAGGAGCCTACCGCACTTGCCATCTGCCCTGCCAACGAGGATCTTGACTACCTCCGCCTGGTCAACAACGAGACAGGCTTTACCGCCACCGCTAAGCAGACAGGCGTTGCCATAGGTCTTGCCAAGGGCTCGGCTCTTCGCGAGCAGATCAACAGTGTTCTTGCCACCATCTCGGAGGAAACAAGATATCAGCTCATGCTCCAGATGGCCGACATCAGTGCCGGCAAGAGCGTTGATGCCTTGGCGCTCACCTCCGAGACACCCGCAAGCCCCACAGGAACCTTAAAGATCGCCATGGAGTGCGCCTACGAGCCCTACAACTGGACGGATCTTGGCGAGCCTACCCTTGGTGCTGTTGCCGTATACGGCGAGGGCGGCAAGGTAAAGGAGGGTCAGTACGCCAACGGATATGACGTACAGATAGCACTTTACGTTGCCAACAAGCTCGGCATGAAGCTTGAGGTATACGCCTACGAATGGGATTCTCTCATCCCCGCAGTACAGTCGGGCGCCGTTGACGGCATCATCGCCGGCATGAGCCCCACACCCGAGCGCGAGGCAGAGATAGACTTTACCGATATGTACTACACCTCCAACCTCGTTGTTATCTACAAAAAGTGATCAAGATCATTTATGACCGCAATCACGGGGATCAAGAATAAAGAAAAATGAGTTTTTTTAAGGACGTTATTGACATTTTAGTTCAATACCACAGCTTTATCCTGCAGGGTATCGGCACTACGATGCTGATATCCCTTGTGGGAACGGTAGCGGGCTTTGTTATCGGTCTGCTTACCGGTATGATACGCACCTCCCCTATGCCCCAGAGCGCACCGCTGCGCGTTTTGCGCCGCATACTTGACGTGATAATAACCGTTTATGTTGAAGTTTTTCGCGGCACACCGATGATGGTGCAGGCAATGGTGATATTTTGGGGCTACGCCTTTGCCAGCGGCGGCAACACCCTCCCCCTGCTGCCCTCCGGTATGCTTATTGTTTCGATAAACACCGGTGCATATATGGCAGAGATCGTTCGCGGCGGTATAATATCCATCGACCGCGGCCAGTTTGAGGGAGCAAAGTCGATAGGCATGAGCCACAGCCAAACGATGGTTCACGTTATCCTGCCGCAGGTAATAAGAAATATCCTCCCCTCCGTCAGCAACGAGTTCGTTATCAACATCAAGGATACATCGGTGCTTAACGTTATAGGCGTAACCGAGCTTTATTACTTTGCGGGCATAATCAAACGCCAAAACTTTAAGACCTTCCAGACCTACTTTGTGGTTTGTGTGATCTATTTTATTTTGACATTCAGCATAACCTGCCTGCTCAGATTTATCGAAAAGCGGCTGGACGGCAAGGAAAACTACACGATATTCGGCTCTCAGAGCGACCCGGATGCCGAGATACACATCAAAAAAGAGGAGGCGATCCCGCGTGACTGACACAATAACACCCGTCATAGAAATATCGCACCTCAAAAAGGACTTTGGCAGCCATAACGTTTTGAGCGATATCAGTCTTTCCGTCTCCAAGGGCGAGGTGGTGAGCGTTATAGGCTCATCAGGCTCCGGCAAGTCAACTATGCTCCGTTGCATCAATCTGCTTGAGACACCCACCGCCGGTGATATCCTTTACAATGGGGCAAGCATCCTCTCCCCCAAGACCGATATAAGAAGATACCGTGCCGAGGTAGGCATGGTATTTCAGCAGTTTAATCTGTTCAACAACATGACAGCGCTTGATAACTGCATGATAGGACAGATGAAGGTGCTGGGGCGCAGCCGCGCGGAGGCGCAGGAGCAGGCAATGGAATATCTCACCTGCGTTGGTATGGAGCGCTATATAAACGCCAAGCCCCGCCAGCTCTCCGGCGGGCAAAAGCAACGTGTGGCTATCGCGCGCACGCTCGCCATGTCCCCCGAGGTGATACTCTTTGACGAACCCACATCCGCTCTTGATCCCGAGATGGTAGGCGAGGTGCTTGAGGTCATGCGCTCGCTTGCCGACTCCGGCTTTACGATGATAGTCGTAACGCATGAAATGGCATTTGCACGCGAGGTCTCAAACCGTGTTATATTCATGGACGGCGGCCTGATATGTGAGGAGGGCGCGCCAGAGGATATATTCGGCGCACCGCGCATGGAAAGAACACGCGAGTTCCTTTCGCGTGTGCTTTGATGCTTTGATGCTTTGATGCTTTGATGCTTT
>CAZFVR010000004.1:113914-120780 GCA_964522215.1 uncultured Ruminococcus sp.
CGAGTTCCTTTCGCGTGTGCTTTGATGCTTTGATGCTTTGATGCTTTGATGCTTTTTGATGGTATTTGATATCATCAAGCATCAAGGATCTTGCAAATCAAATATTATTGTAAGATATATCCATATCCGATGCGATCGCCGAGAGAACGCATCGGATATCTTTTCTTTAGCTGAAAAAAGACGAACAAAGCGATATTTTTTATTCACTGCAGGTAATTTTATATTGTCTTATGCCGACTTATATGTTATAATATTAACAACCAATAAAATCATCCAAACGGAGGATAAAATCATGGATCATAGCCTTGCCCCGCTCTTTACGCCGTGGAAGATCGGCAATTGTGAGATCAAAAACCGCATAGTACTTACCAGTATGGGTGGCACAGACCTTTTTGGTTGGATGGAGAAGAACCATTTTGACCGTGACGGTGCGCGCTTTATAATGGAAGTAGCAAAAAACAATGTGGGACTTGTCCTGCCCGGATGCCAGCCGGTGTACAACCCAATGTTCGGCCAGTGGCTGCACAAAAACAAAAAAATGTACCGCGACCTTGCCGAATGGATGCCGGAGTTCCACAAGACCGGAGCCAAGCTGTTCGTTCAGCTGACCGCCGGCTTTGGACGCTCCTTCACCATCAGCTCGATGATGGAGATGCTCTACACAAACAAATTCCTGCGCACCGTCTCAAAGCCTGTGATGGATCTTGACAAGATCACCGCAAGCGCCAGCCCATCTCCCAACCGCTGGTCTGACAAAGTGCCCTCCCGCGAGATGACCGTGGCGGAGATACGCGAGTTTATCGATGCCTTTGCAAAGTCGGCCAAGATGCTTAAGGATGCGGGCGTTGACGGCGTTGAGGTACACGCCGTTCACGAGGGCTATCTGCTTGACCAGTTTACCCTTAAATACGTTAACCGGCGCACAGACGAATACGGCGGATCCTTTGAAAACAGATATCGCTTTGCCGTTGAGGTGGTACGCGCCATCAAGGAGGCATGCGGCGAGGACTTCCCCGTTTCCCTGCGCTACAGCGTTCGCTCCATGACCAAGGGCTTCCGCCGCGGTGCACTGCCGGGCGAGGAGTTCACCGAGGCCGGCCGCGACATGGAAGAATCAGAGCGTGCCGCAAAATATCTTACCGAGGCGGGGTATGACTGCCTCAACTGCGATAACGGCACATATGATGCTTGGTACTGGGCGCATCCGCCTATCTACATGCCCGAAAACTGCAACCTTGCAGACGTTGAGCATATCAAAAAGTTTGTTGACGTTCCCGTCATCTGCGCGGGCAGGCTCGACCCAAAAACTGCAGCGGGATCTGTTGCAGCCGGTCGTCTTGACGGCGCGGGCTTTGCACGCCAGTTCTTGGCGGATCCCGAATGGATAACAAAGCTCATTGAGGATCGTCCGGATGACATTCGCCCCTGCATACTCTGCCACAACGGCTGCTTTAACATGTGCCACTACAAGGGCGTGCCGAACGACCAAGAGCTTTCCGACAGTTTGCACCTTGCACGCTGTGCGGTAAATGCCGAGATGATGCAATGGAACAAGCACAGCATAAAGCCCGCAAAGGTCAAAAAGACTGTTCATATCATCGGCGGCGGCATTGGCGGCATGGAGGCTGCCCGAGTTTTGAAGCTGCGCGGACATGAGCCTATAATTCACGAAAAGAACCAAGTGCTTGGCGGTGCGTTTATTGCCGCGAGTGCCGAATCCTACAAGGGCAAGCTGCGCGACCTGCTTGAGTGGTACCGCAGACAGATGCAGGAGCTTGGCATAGAAGTGCGCCTTGACGACGAGGTAAAGGACATCTCGGTGTTTGGCGACAGCCATGTTATAGTTGCTACCGGAGCTGTGCCGCGCATGCTCGGCCGCGTAAAAGGCCACGAGCGCATGATAGAGGCCTGCGACTTTTTGCTTGGCAAGCGCGAGGTCGGCGAGACGGTTGCCGTTGTCGGCGGCGGTCTTACCGGATGTGAGATAGCATACGAGCTGGCTCTTGGCGGCAAAAAGCCGTTGATAATTGAAATGAAGGACGACCTTGTAGCACAAAAGGGCGTATGTCTTGCAAACTCCTCCTACCTGCGTGAGTGGTTTGATTTGAACCAAGTTCCGATCTATCTTGAGACGGCACTCAAGGAGGTGCGCGACGGCTCTGTTATCTGCACCGCAAAGGACGGCAGCGAGCTTGAGCTTGCATGCGACTCGGTGATCAGCTGTGCGGGATATGTTCCCTCCCCCGTTGCTCAAAAGAGCGCACGCGTTCAGCTGGTCGGCGACTGTGCATCGGTAGGCAACCTGCGCTCTGTCGTATGGGGTGCATACGAAGCCGCCATGCGCATATAACAACACTACCCGAACTGCAACAAGACAAACAAGACATATTGATCGTGTACGGAAAGGAAGACAGATCATGGAATATAAAATGATGCTCACCGATGAGCAAAAAGCAATACTTGACGGCAGTCGCGGCGAGACTATGGCAAAGGTCATGCAGACCCTTGTACGCTACGGCGAGCTGTTTGGTGCCGATAAAATGGTACCCGTAACAAGCAAATACAACCACCTTGTGACCTCCTTTGGACTTAAAGCTCTCACGCCTGTCTACGCGCTGATGGATCAGCTGATAGATGCGGGTGCGGTATCCGCACAGCAGTTCTCCGCTGACCCGCGTCCGCTCGATCCGCGCGTTCCCTCCAACCTGCTTCAGGATCTCGTTTTTAAGAAATTCATGTACACAAAGCAGGATTTTTACGAGGGTCAGCTTCAAAAGCTCGGTCTTATGGACAAAAAAGCCTTCACCTGCACCTGCTACATGGATGAGGTGGGTAACACACCGAATATGGGCGATGTGCTCTCATGGTCGGAATCCTCTGCCGTGGTCTACGCCAACTCGGTGCTTGGCGCACGCTGCAACCGCAACTCCGGCATCATCGACCTTATGGGTTCTATCGTTGGCTTTGTGCCGTCCTTTGGACTGCTCACCGACGAGGGTCGACGTGCCGACTGGATAGTTGAGATAAAGACCACAAAAAAGCCGGAGGCACAGCTCTTAGGCTCTGCGATCGGCATGAAGGTGATGGAGGATGTCCCCTTCATTCGCGGTCTTGACCGCTGGCTCGGTCAGGGACTTAACGATGAGTCGCGCACATATCTTAAGGATTTCGGCGCGGCAACAGCCTCAAACGGCGCTGTGGGCCTTTACCATGTTGAGGGTATCACGCCCGAGGCGGTAAAATACGGCGAGGAGCTTATAAAAGAGGGCGCAAAGGTCTACGTTATCGATGATGCCGAGCTGCGCCGCGTATATGAGAGCTACCCCGTAGTTTGGAAGGACCCAAGTGCCAAGCCCAAGCTCTGCTTTATGGGATGTCCGCATATGAGCCTTGAGCAGCTCACAAGCTGGACGCGACGCGTTGAGGAGGGACTTGCCGCATCGGGCAAGAAAAAAGTGGTGATCCCCACCGTGTTCACCGCCGCACCCGGTGTGCTTGAAGCGTTTGAGAAGACAGAGTATGCCGAAAGGCTTAAAAAGACGGGCGTTATAGTCAGCTACATCTGCCCGCTTATGTATATGAACAACCCGCTGAGCACAAAAATGCCTGTTATTACGTCAAGCAACAAGCTGCGCACCTACACCAGCGCACGCTACTACACCGACGATGAGATCCTGCGCGAGATCACCGGCGGTCAAAAATGACACGGATGCTCTACATCCAAACAGACAAACGGATCTGACTGAAAGGAAATGGTTTAGATAAATGAAAACTTTTAAAGGCAGAATAGTATCCGCGGGCGAGGTCAGTGCCGAGGCACTTGTATCTCACGGCGGTCTTAACACGCTCGCATCCTTCCAAAAAGCGTTACAGTTCGGCGATAAAAACGCCACCTGCGGCGACCAGAACAATCCCGATCTTTACGGCAAGCAAATGCACGGACGCGCACTTTGCCTGCCGCGCACCATAGGCTCCACCACCGGCGGACTTGTTCTCTATTGCGCTTGCTCGATGGGTCGCCAACCCGCGTGCATGCTCTTTTCCGAGCCGATAGACTCACTTGCCGCTGCCGGTGCGATCCTCTCTGACGTATGGCTCGATGGCAACCCCATGCCTGTTATCGATTCGCTGGGCGAGGAGTTTTTGGCATATGTGCGTGACGGAATGAAGGTAACCGTCCGTGCCGACGGCAGTGTTGAGGTCGAGTGATCGGCCATACTCCGTCAGTATCCCCACATTCAAAACAAAAGCAAAAACAAAAGCAAAAACAGCAGCAAGGATCTATAAGCAAATTATATAATGAAAACTCTAAGGGAGCTTTACAAAATAGGCCGCGGACCGTCCAGCTCGCATACCATCGGTCCCGAAACGATCGCCCGCTACGCGCTCGATCGTTTTGGCGATCGCCGATACCGTGTGGAGCTTTTCGGCTCACTGGCGCTCACCGGGCGGGGACACGGCACCGACCGTGTCCTGCGCGAGGTGCTGGGCAATGACACCGAAATAATCTTTGACAGAGAGCGGCGTGATATTCCCCACCCCAACTACATGCGCATATATTCGGTCGACAACGATGGCGAGGCATTATTTTTATTTGATGCCGAAAGCATTGGCGGCGGCAGTGTGCGCATTGACGGCGAAGACCCCGAGGCATCACTTGATGTGTATCCCGAACGCAATTTTACCGAAATACGCACCTTTGCCCAAGAGCACGACATGACCCTGCCCGAGTATGTTTTGCACTATGAGCCGGATATTCGCCCGCACCTTGAGCTGGTCTGGCAAACGATGAAGGATTCAGTCAGGCGCGGTCTTTCCAAGGACGGTGTACTTGGCGGAGGCTTGCACCTTGAGCGCAAGGCCCGCACGCTTTACAGCGAAAACGCAAAATTTGAATTATCCCTCATTCACGAAAACCGCCGCGTATCAGCATATGCACTTGCGGTGGCCGAGGAAAACGCCGACAACGGAACGGTGGTAACCGCCCCCACCTGCGGCGCATCCGGGATAGTCCCCGCCGTGCTGTACTACATGCAACAGGATTGCGGCGTCAGCGACGACGAAATAATAGACGCACTGGCAGTCGCGGGCGTGATAGGGAACGTTGTAAAGCAAAATGCCTCTATCAGCGGTGCAGAGTGCGGCTGTCAAGCCGAAGTTGGCGTTGCCTGCTCCATGGCCGCCGCAGCACTGGCGCAGGTGTACGAACTTGGAATAGCAGACATTGAATGCTCGGCAGAGATCGCGCTTGAGCACAACCTCGGCCTCACCTGCGACCCGGTATTGGGGCTGGTGCAGATCCCCTGCATCGAGCGCAATGCAATGGCAAGTATCAAAGCCTTTAACGCGGTAATGCTTGCGCGCTCGCTGGAGAGCAAGCACAAGGTGTCCTTTGACCAGATAGTTGAGGTCATGTACAGGACCGGCAAGGATATGAACATGGGATACCGCGAGACCTCCACAGACGGACTTGCAAAGATCTACACCATGGGGGACGCGTAAACGGCGTCGGACGACCTAATAAAGCAAAGCCCATCGGATACAGGCGGTCGCCTTACATCCGATGGGCTTTTTATTATCTTATTTCATTATTAATACATTAGTACAAATATATACCGCTCAGATCCTCGCATGCATCCACATCCGACCAATCAAACGGCGCGCACTCTTTTTTATCCCAACGGCCAAGGCTTTTAAGATCCTCTGTTGTGTTTTCGGGCAAAAACGGTGAAAAATAAATATGCAGCCGCCGCATTTTGTTTTTGCATATAACGCCGTATTCGATATCCAGCCCGCGAGATGTGGCAATATCGGATATGACGGCAAGCTCCGGCGGCTCGCCCGTCCCTTGACTGTCATAAAGCTCGGCACTAAAAACGAAATACGGCATGCGGAGCTTCTTTGAGGGCGAGCAAATAGTCATATTAAAGCCGCGACGCATGGAGTGCCTTCTAAAAAACATCGCAAGTGCCAATATCACCGCAAAATATGCGTAAACATTAAAGTTATCAAAGGTAACAAGATCGTTGCAGCGGTCGTTGAACGCAATACCGCACCCGACCGCATTGGCAATGCGGCGTGTCATCGATGCTATCTGCGTGTAAAAGGGATCATAATTATAGGGCGAGCCAACATCGGAGATATCGGAGGCGATTTCGCTCCATGTCGGCAGTGTTGACGGATACGGCGGCCTCTCCTTTGGCAGCTTGCTAAATCCTGCCCGATGCACACCGAAGAATGCCAGCGCCAGCCCGGGATTAGCCGGGGACTTACGCAGATAAAAAGTATCCTCAAGCCCGAGGCGACGCGCCTCACGAGGAAGATCGGCGCATTTATATCTCGGCGCGCCGAATATCTCACCGCATGGAGCGGTGCAGTTTATCGTACCCGGTACATCGGCCCAGATGGCAATTTCCTCACCGGGAACAAAAAGAGCCGCAGGCGAGCGGGAGGCTATCACACGTCCGCTTTCGGTAGAGAAAAGCACCATTGCATCATCAAAGAGCATCCGCGCGACCTCATCCGGCGTGATATTGTAATAATCTTGGATCGAGTTCGACCGAACAGTCGCATGTCCGTTTGAAAACTCAAAAATGTCTCTCGGGTCCATTTCACACTCCGCTTTACCGCCATCATATGGCTGATTTTTTATATTATAGCATAAAGCGGCGTATCGGTCAAGTGGTAGTGCGTTCTTGAGCTCTGATTCGTGTACATTTGTAAAAAAAGAGGGCTTCTTCGCATGTTTTTTCGCATTTTTCGCCACTTTTAACCTTAAAATACCTGTCGTTACGATTTTTGTGTGGGATCAGGTGCTTTTCACATTCCCCGCACGCACACAGCTATGAGTGAATGTATCGGAGGTA
>CAZFVR010000005.1:0-21362 GCA_964522215.1 uncultured Ruminococcus sp.
TGTAGGAGATTTGGGCTGACTCCACACCGAGCATTGCATCCTCTACCGAAGCATAAAAAGTATGTAAAAGAATTGCTTTCTTTAGTGAATACTTCTGACCTTTCTGACGACCAAATAACTCGTATGAAAGATCTGATTTGCTTTCTTTCCGAAGCAAAGATGGGACTAACATCTGCAACCGAAGAAGAATCCCATCGTTTGGAATATGTTCTGTATTCCGCCAGTATTCGTATGCGAACCTTTGGTTACAATCGGCTCAACTCTTATTCTGCTGATAAAATAAATACTGATCTGATTTCTCAAATTAAGGATGACTGTATTGCCGATTACTATAAAACCGAAACCGGATACATTTTAGATAAACAACAGAAAGCTGTTCTGGACTCTTTTGAATCACATCAAGGAAGGCTCTTTTTAAGTGCGCCCACTTCGTTTGGCAAAACATTCCTTTTACAGGAGATTATTTATCGTCATTTCGATGCATTTGATAATGTTGTGATTGTTTTGCCGACCGTTGCACTTCTTATGGAAGTGACGGATGATTTGTCATCCTTTTGCAAGAAAAATCATCTAAACTACAATTTTGTTAATTCGGTATATAGAGATTTGGAAATCGGCAGTAAGAACATATTCGTTCTGACTCCGGAAAGAGTTCTTCGCCTTTTGGCTTTATATCCTAATTTAGCTATTCAGTTCTTCTTTTTTGATGAAATCTATAAAATTGATGAGGATATGGCGACCGCGGGAGATGACGATGTCAATGATGCTATAGGTATCGGTGCTTCAGCAAATAGTTTCAGTAAAAAATCTGATGGTCATCGTGCAGTGGCATTTAGGCTTGCGTTATATTATTTGCTACAAAAAGCCGAGAATTGCTATATTGCCGGTCCGTTTATTAATCTACAGACCTTGAAATCAGGGTTTGTAAATATGTTGCGAAAGCACGATATCTCGCCGATGGAGATACATTTTGAGCCCACTTTGAAAAATAAGTATTATTACACTGGAAAAACATTAGCTATCACATCGCCATTCGAAAGCAAAAAAATGGTAACGCAAGCAAACTCCAAAGAGGACAGATTGAACTATATTATTAGCTATTTGGACGTTTGTGAGCGAAATCAAGCAATCGTATATTGCTTATATCCGGGATATACCGAAAACTATGCAAGAAATTATTGTGCAACCTTGCAGAAGCCCACAATTTCGAAGAAGGAGACGCTTTTATTTATTGAGCATCTGAAAGGTAACTACGGCTTCTCATATAATAATGGCAAAAGCAATACTCTGGGCGAGTGGAGCTTCTTATTCGCTCTTGAGCACAATATTGGTATACACAACGGTAAGTATCCGAAATATTTTCAGCGGGAGATTATGAATCTTTATAATTTGAAGCAACTCCCGGTGTTGTTTTGCACATCGACGATTGTGGAAGGGGTTAATACGAATGCAAAAACAGTCATTCTATACAACAATCCTTCCGGTGAAAATGAGTCTGGTAAGAAATTTCTGTTACTGAATATCAACGGTCGTGCAGGCCGCTATATGCGACATTTCATTGGCAACATAGTTTACTTGGATATCAAAAGCAAGAACCTTGAAAGTGCCGACAGTATTTCTTTGGATTTTAAATTGTATAGTGACGATGTCAGCCTTGATGCTCTTGATCTGGAAAATGTTGCTGATAACGATTTGAGCCGTGATAATCAAATTCGCAAAGCACAAATAAAATTAAACAAGGATCTTTTGCCGGATGTAGTCTTTGTGCAGAATAGGCTTATTGAACGTCGAAAGCAAGAAAAAGTGCTGGAAAAACTCTGCGAAAAATCTATTTTCCGCAGACTACGCGGCATAGAAAAGGCATCAATTTCGTTTTTTATATCAAATTATTTTGAAGTTGTATTGGAAGTCTGGGCATCAGTTGGCGAAATCAAAAAGAGCCAGATTAAGGCCATTAAATATTTTGCACAGCGTTATGCCCAAGATGGATACGCCGGCGTGTTGAAGTACAAATTTGACAATTACGCAAAATATAAAAGTGCGGGGCAAACCGATGCTGATTATGTAAATGATACATATAAGGAAGTATTCCGAAATGTCAAGGATACCATAGAATATCAGCTTCCTCGCATATTAAGTTTGTTTGAGACGCTTATTAATCGAGCGTATGAGTTAGAAGGCTGCCCATTGGTTAAACCGCTTGATTTAAGTAAGATTATTCGATATTTTGAAGTTGGAGCAAAAACGGAAATCGGCATCGATATGATAGAGCGAGGAGTACCTGTTATAACCGTAAGAAAGATTGAGAAAAGGGGTATTGAAGGTGACACTCTGACGGAGCAGAAAATCAATCTTAAGGAGAACGCGGACAAGTTTAAGTTCGACTTGGATAATTATGAAAAGCACATCACGACTAAATACATCAAGGAGCAGTGCTAAAACATGATTATGCAGTAGTCCAACGATTACCCCCATAAATCCAACGAATACCCACAAATCTAACGATTACCCCCATAAGGATAACGAATACCCATAAATCCAACGATATAAGGAAATCGCCACCGCGGAAAAAGCTCCGAAGTGGCGATTTTTTATTGTTCCGGGGGAGTGAAGTACGGGAAAAGCCTACTGAAAGACCTTAAACCCCCGTAAAAACAAAAAATAAGCACGATTATTCTATCAAAATAACCGTGCTTATTTGGTCTGAGTGACACGACTTGAACGTGCGGCGCACTACCGGGAACCCCCAAAGCTCGCGCTGCTCGCTTCGGGGAACCCCGACCACCCCTCTGCGCCGCAGGCGCAGAGGGGTGGTCTCGGACACACGCTCAATACATAGCATTAGATAAGAAAAAGCAGGACAAGCCTGCGGCTTATCCTGCTTTTTCTGGTCTGAGTGACACGACTTGAACGTGCGGCCTCTACCACCCCAAGGTAGCGCGCTACCAACTGCGCCACACCCAGATACTACATTCGACGTGCGGCGGTTTTCGGGGTCCCACAGCACTATTTCCGAATGCCTAAGTATTATATCACGCTTTTAGCATAAAGTCAAGTCTTTTTGGCGATTTTTTTTGATATTTGCAACTTTTTTAAGCTTTTTTTGCGTTATTATTGATTTGCCGCTCGGCGGGTGGGTCTTCCCTGCCCCGCCGAGCGTTCGATCTTATTCCCGATCTTCAGCCTGTGGATCACCAAGCGTGATAATTAAGATCGACCTGATCCTCGATAGCCTTTTGAGCCACCGAGATAAAGGTCTTACCGCGCTCGACCGGGATCACATTTCCCACTGCATCGGTAAAGATAAACGGCGATGTGTCGCCAATGCGCGACCACTTAATGGGCAGATATCTGCCGCCGCTGATATAGTAGCCGCTGCCCTCTCCCGTTACCGTGATATCAAGTCTGCCCTCGGTATCACCGGGGATAGCCTCGGTCTGTGCAAAGAGGATGAAAACATTGGTAAAATTCAGCTGTTCGCCGTTTGAGGCATCGATATGCGCGCGGTCGCCGAGCTGATAGCGATAATATGTATTAGTGGTGCGGCTGTATATGAGCTGCACATACTGGGAGGATGAATACGGAATGCAAACATGCATTGCATCGCCCTCGCCGGTAAACACAAATTCATCATCGGCAAAGTTGAACACCGGGCGCACGGCCGCCTCCGAGTTCATGCTCCATGAATGGCGGGAGGCAAGCTTTTGCAGTCTCTCCCCCGTGGTCATAAGCGAGTGCGCAGCGCCCGCCGCGGCCATTCTGTCCTTATCGCGATAAAAGCCAAGGCCGGAATATGCATCGTTTACGCCGTCAAAAAAGGGTATGCCGAGCGATTTTACCATTGTGTACCCCAGCGGACTGCCGCCCGCGCCCACCGTGAGCGAACCAAAGGCCTGCCCAAGGCTTACGGTATAATGACGGACCGACCGCACAGGGCCGTAGACCTCACTGCCGCCGTAATCGTTGGTAAGCATGATAAGTCGGGTAATACCGCCCTCCACCAGCACCTCCATGAGGATATCCGCGCGGGATATGCCGCTTTGCGGTGCGGCCGCGCTGAGGTTATCCAGCGTGATGGCAATGGGCAGGACATGGGTGAGATCCTTTGCGGTGGCAAGCCCCGTCAGCGGGTCGATATACATCGGCACAGGATCCGGAGCTGTAGTCTCCGCCTCGGTATCCGTCCCATCCGCCGTTGTTACCGGATCCGGCGCTGTAGTCTCGTCCGGGGTCGTCGCGGGATCGGTCACGGTAGGCGCGGCGGTGGTATCGCCGCCGGTCTGCGGACCGTAGGGCCATGTGGAGACGCCTGTCGTCTCGCCCGCTGTGGTGCTATCCTCGCCGTTACCCAAGACCGAGCACGCGGTAAGCACAAGGCACAAAAGCAAAAGGCAGGCGGCGATGACGTTACTTTTTGTTTGTTTTGAGCTTTTTTTAATCATTTTTTTGATCTTGATCTTTTATTTGACTCAGCGCGGGCGGGGAGATCCCCCACCTTACGCAGGCTTATTGGCGCGGGAGAGCCAGATCATTCCCATATTGAGCGCGGCGGAAAGCCCTGACTTTTCGCCCTGCTTTACGATCTTTGAGGGATCCTTTGATTCGACCACCTGAATAAATATCTTATCCGGCAGTTCCCTGCCGTTTTCGGTCTTGTAGGACATGATCTCAAGTATCAAAAAGCATCTCTCGTTCATATCGCCGTAGCATATAGTGTTTCCCTCGCGCACCAGTGGAGCGTTCATGTATCTTATATACTTTCCGCTGACCTCTGCGCGTGTCTCGTTGATATCGGCCATTTTGCGACCTCCTTTATTTGATCGTTTATATATTTCTAATCAGTATATTGTACCATATAAAAAAGCATAAGTCAATCACTATTTTGTAAACATGACGGCACACGGGCAATTTTAGCCGCTTTTTATCGGCTTTTTGTGTGATACACCTGCCGCACTGCCGCCGTCACATGCAAAAAGGCGAATGCCGCATAAAATCCTCGGCTGCGCGGGGGCGCGGCAGGGTGAGGGAATAAAGCGCCTCAGCAGCGCGGGACAGCTCAAGCTGGCGGATCTCGCCCGCGCCCTCAAGTGCCATGGCATCGGCGGGCCGGACCAGAACGGGGATGGTTCTTGTTTTACGCGTTTCGCTAAGATAGGCACGGCCGCGCTCGCTTGATGCCAAAAGGGTGGTATACGCGGGCAGCATGTTAAGATCCTCGCGCAGCACGCCGCACATGGCAAAAATTATTGCGCGGCGCAGGCGGGAGGTGGTATATTTTTTTGTGGCGGCAAGGCTCAGCATCTCCGGTATGCTGCCCGCCGACATTGCAGCGTGCATAAGCCTGCCGGATACTCCGCCGCCGCATTCCGCCCACTTGCCAAGCTCCTTGCCGCCGCGGCGAAAGCGATAGAGGACGGCCGTGGAGATATTATCAAGTGATGCGGGCGCTATCCCCGCCTCGGCGGCGCGTTTGCAAACATGCACCGAGGGATCGGTAAGTCCCGCAGGATACTCACCGCGAAAGATCGCCGCGCGCATTGCGGTGGCCGATGGCATTTTTGCGGTGGGATCGTCATCATAAAACCCTGCTCCCTCTCGGCGGACGGCACAAAGATCCATCTCGCCGTCAAGCCCCAGCTCGGCGGCGGCGCGGATATACTCGATGCCGAGAATATCGTTGGGGGAGAGGCGCGGGACTTCCGCACCGAGCTGTTTTGCTATCTTTGCGTAATACTCGGCGGCGTAGCCGCGGGAGAGATCGTCATCGCTGTAGCGCAGACCGCGGGCGGGCGCTTTGTAGTTTGCAACCTCGTAGGCCGCAACGACGCAATCGGATTCGGTGATCTCGGTATGCGCCCGCGGCGCTTCGGCGGATACGGATGCGGTCGCAGGTGCGGATGCGGATGACCGCGGCGCACCCCCTGCGGCCTCGGCCTCGGCATTCATGGCCGCCTCGGCGGCGCGGCGCAAAAGCGGCAGGGATGCCGTTTCGGATCCAAAGGCGATGCTCCTGACTCCCAGCGCGTGCAATATGCTTACACCGGCGCGGGCAAAATACCCCGCACTTGCCGATGACCATGGGAACGGCAATTCAAATACCAGATCCGCCCCTGAGCGCACAGCCGCCTCGGCGCGAGAATATTTTTCAAGTATAGCCACATCCCCGCGCTGGACAAAGTTGCCGCTCATCACGCACACAACGGTATCCGCTCCGCCGCGGCGAAGCTCGCCTATCATGTATTCATGCCCACGGTGAATGGGATTGTATTCGCATATAACACCCTGTGTCATATCGTTGTCACCTCGTTTTGGATCTGTTTTGGTTGTATTTTCGGGAGTACCGCAGATTTTCGCGAAAGGACGGTAATAATTGAAGTTTGCAAGGCAGTTCTCTTCCCAAACGCACGCGGAGCGTGCATATCACCCTGCGGCACGAGCCGCAAAACAGCACTGCGCACATAGCGCAATATCGCTCCGCACGCTGTGCGGTACATAGTGCAGCTCTCCGCGCAAAGTGCGCGCAGAGCCTGCCCCGCCTCAAAAAACTCCCGCATATATCGGTTTTTTTACTGTTTGCTCTTGCATTCCGGCTGATAAAGTTGTATAATTAATATAATTGGAATAAACAAAATCTATCCCCCGGAAAGGATAAATTAAAGAATGAAAGTTTTAGTTGTTAACGCCGGTTCAAGCTCACTTAAGTATCAGCTTTTTGACACCGCCGACTACACCGTAAAGGCCAAGGGCATTTGCGAGCGTATAGGCGATGAGGCCGGTGTGCTGGATCACAAAAATCTGATTCGCGGTACTCGCACCGAAAAGGCTATGAAGATAGCCACACACACAGATGCCGTGCGCATCGTTATCGATGCACTGACCGACCCCGAGCTCGGCGTTATCTCTGACATGTCAGAGATCGAGGCAGTGGGACACCGCATAGTTCACGGCGGTTTTTACTTCTCGCAGTCGATGCTGCTTGATGATGACGTGCTCTCCAAGCTTGAGCTTTGCCATGATTTTGCACCTCTCCACACAGGCGCTCACCTGCAGGGCATTCGCGGATGTCTTTCGGTAATGCCCGGCGTACCGCAGGTGCTGGTATTTGACACCGCATTCCATCAGACGATGGAGCCGGAGGCATATATGTATGCCCTGCCCTACAGCATGTACGAAAAATATCACATCCGCCGCTACGGTGCGCACGGAACCTCTCACCGCTTTGTTGCCGGCGAGATGATAAAGCTGCTTGGCGGCAAGGCAGAGGGCACAAAGATAATCACCTGCCACATCGGCAACGGTTCATCCATCTCTGCCGTTAAGGACGGCCGCGTTATCGACACCTCCATGGGCTTTACCCCGCTTGCCGGCGTGCTTATGGGCACTCGCTGCGGTAACATTGACCCCGCCATCGTGCCCTATATCATGGAAAAGGAGAATATGACCCCCGCCGAGGTATCCACCTTTATGAACAAAAAGTGCGGATATATCGGTCTTACCGAGGGATATTCCTCCGATTCCCGCGATCTTGAATCCGCCATTGCAAACGGCCCCTCCGACCCGCACTACGAGCAGTCAAAGCTTGCTGTGGATATGCTCAAGCACGAGCTTAAGGAGTACATAGGCGCATACACCGCACTGATGAACGGACTGGATGCGCTGGTATTCACCGCAGGTCTTGGCGAGAACAACCCCCGCCTGCGCAAGATAGTTTGCGAGGATATGGACTTTTTCGGCATCAAGCTGTGTGACGAGGTCAACGACCGCACACTGCGCCAGCCCAACATAGTTAAGATCTCCGCCGAGGATTCTCGCGTGCCGGTATACGTCATCCCCACCAACGAGGAGCTTGTTATCGCCCGCGATACCGAGAATATCGTAAACGGCCTCAAAAAATAACAAGCAAAGCCACAAAAAGCTTTTTATTCAAAAATAAGACCGATGCACTATGCATCGGTCTTATTTTATCACATATCCGCAAAATTTACAAGAGTTTGCCGAAAAACTCTTCTATCCTTTTTTCCTCCGCGACATTCAGAGACGGAATATCCATCGCCGCGGAATAGATAGCCTCAAGAGCAAAGTGGCAGTCGGCCGCCGCACCCGCCTCACGCACCGCCGCCATCACCGCGCGGCGATAAAGCTCCTCCAGACGGCAAAGCTCGTGCCTGTCGGCGGCGGAGGAAAAAGCATCGCCCCCCGTGCTCTGCCGCAAAAAACGGCGCAGACCTATCCTGTGCCGTGCCACATCTGCGGGGAGGGTGGACGGCAGGGTGCGCTCACAGGTGTAAACACTGCGGCCGCAACGCACCGCTACCGCAAGCTCCGGGCGGATGGGGTCGGGCGAGATGCGGCATTCTATCTCCCGCCCCGCACGCGCAGAATGCTCAAGCCTCCCCGCCATTGCGGTGATAAAAAGCTCGCCCATACCGGGCAGTGGCTCATCAGAGGTCAAAAAGACCTCCCGCGCGCCGTCATATATTCCCGCCAGTGCCGCACAGCCGCGCATGCCGCAGCTGCAATGCGGGGAATGCAACACCCGTGGCGAGCCGCACGCCGTGCCGACGAGTTCGCTTGGCAAACTGCCGGGCGCATGCTCGGGCGTGCGCCCGGGCGCACGCCCGAGCCAAGAACTGCCGCCATCCCGCTCAAGCGCGCGCCGCTCGGCATCTCCGGCCGCACGCGCGGCAGCGCGTTCAAGCTTTTCGCCGTCCAACGCCGTGCCAAGCCGTCCTCGAAGCGTCACGGATATCCTGCCCGCAGCGGCAAGACAATTAAATGCCCCCTCCCACGCGCGTGACTTTGCCGCGCCGAGCTTTTCTATCCTCTGCGCCTCGCCCCGCAGTGCGGCGTCATTCCAAAACGCGCCAAGATCGAATATCTCATCCCGCACCCCGGGCAGGGTCGCCTCTGCAGCGTGCGGAGCCGTACCGTCTCTGATACCCAGCACCTCGCCGGACGGCATAAAGGCCAGCATGCCGTCAAGCGACTCGGGGTCGGAGGAGCAATAGTAGCACTCCACCACCCCGCCAAGTTCCGCGGCTCGCTTTGCCGCGCGGCGGATAAAATAGGATTTGCCTGTTCCCGGACCGCCCTTTAGTATCAGGTGGCGGTCAGAGCGGCGGGTGATCAGCTCATCAAAATAGCTTAAAAAACCGCGGTGCGAGTTTGCGGCGGCAAAATATCCGCCACCGATATCCAATATGTTATCACCTGTCTCGCCGTCCGCCGCGTGCGAGCATTCGGGATAGATATATCGGTATGTTACATCCGCGGTCCTGCCGTCCCCGCGCACTTCCCCTCTCTCTGACCTCATTTGACCCGCCGCGCTTATGCCTTTTCGGTTATAACGATCTTGTCGGGCGAGATGCCGGTCTGCTCGTATACGATGGTGTTGATCTGCGCCACATCGGCGGCGGTAAGCCCACTGCTTTGCACCACTATATTGGCCGCGCCGTTGCTGATGACCGCCACGCATTTACGAAAGCCCTTTGAGACCACAAGGGTCTCGATATTCGCCTCTGCCTCCATATCCTTGGCCATCTGCGTGATCCCCGCCAGCGCCTCGGTTTTTGCGGCCTCGGCGGAGGCTGCATCATCGATCACCGATTGAAGCACCTCACGCGCCTCGTCACGCGCCCTCTGACGGCTGACCTGCGAGGCGGCAAAGTAGCTCTCGCTTCCGCTTCCGCCGACCGATGCCTGATCGCCCATCGCATCCCCTGTACCGCCACTGCCGGAGCCATCACCACTGTCGGTCGTTCCCTTACCGTGACCAAAAAACGCCCAGTTGAGCGCCACCGCCACGCCGACCAGCAGGACCGCGCCCGCTATTATCAGATTGCGCCGCCCAAGCTTTGCAAAAAAATCCTTTACGGCATTAAATTGCTTTTCAAATTTCATTTTATGACCTCCCATAAGTCTTACTTGGTATATTTATATTTGCGGACACGGTGGATTATTCCGCCGCACGATCTTTTATCTGCCGAGGATCTTAAGAACCTCCAAAATGAGGTGAGGATGCTACCTCCCCGACTCACAGATATAGACGCGGCTGGCGCCGATGCCGAATGCGGCGCAAAGGAGGGCGGTCAGCTCGGCGCGCACCTTTGGGTCACCGCCGCCGCGACAGACAACACCTATCCCCGCGATGGCTGGTGGGCGGACGCTGAGCCTTATCGCCGCCTCTGACGAGCCACTGCCAACGGTCAGATATTCGGTCTTTGTGCTGTCCCCGCCGGACGACTGCCGCCGCTCGCCGGATGTGGCGTAAACATTTTCATATCCGCCGCCAAGTGTAACGCTGACCGTCACACTGCCCCCGCCAACGCCCTCTGCGGCCTCGCAAAGAGCGCAAACACTTGCCTCGATCTCCTCACGATACTCGCGCATTCGGCGCGCCTCGTCCTCTATTCCGCCGTCCCCGACACTGCCCGACCGTGCCGAGCCGCCCACCGAACCGCCAAGCGACCCAATGGCGATGAGCAGAATGCCCAACAATGCCCCCGCCGCAAGCGGTATTATCCTTTTGCGCGGGCTATTAACACCGCCGCCGGTGCTTTGTTTATCCGTCATCGATCATCCCTCCGCTATCTCGCAAGTCACGCCATACTCGCGCGCTATGTATTCTATCACCCGGTGCGGGTCCTGCCACATGGCGCGACCTGTAAATATCAGCCGCACTGCAAGGAGGCGCACCTCGCCGCTCTCCGAGATCTCAAGCTGCGGGCGCACCAAAACATCCTCCCGCGCCAGTTCAAAGCGGCGGCAGATATCCTCGCCCATCGCCTCGGCTATCTCGGCGCGGCTCTGCCCCTCAAGTGCGCGGAGCACATCATCGGGCATACCGCCGATAGCCCCCGTCCCCTCCGCCTCGGTCAGGACAGAATAGAGCTTGCCGATATCATCGATCAACGACGGCAGCTTTGCCAGCGGCGCGGCAAGCACCAGCAAAAGCCCCAAGCGGCAGATAAGCCCCACCTCGCGCCGATCCTCCTGCGGCAGGATCAAAAGCACCACCGCGCCCACCGCGGCCGCACCAACGACACCGCAAATGTAAGCCGCCAAACACATCACCTCCCCGATACCGATCTAAAGGTCCTCCGCTTGCCCGCGCCTACGCCACTGCGGCGGAGGTCAGGGCAAAGACCGTCATGGCAAAAACGAACACCAGGGCGGATATCACCGCCGCGGCAAGCAACAGCCCGAAAACTGCGGCGGCATCCTTAAAAAATCGCGCAAGGCTATCCTGCGCCATCGTCTCCGCCACGCCGGAGGCCAAGGAAAACGCAAAGCGGGATAGTGCAAGCGACACTATGGTGGGAAGCAACAAAAGTATCAGCAAAACTATCCCCGCCGTGCCGACGGTGGAGCGCAAAAGCCCCACGCTTGCGGCGAGTGTGCGCAGTGAATCCCCAACCGTTGAACCCACCACGGGGATAAGACTGCCCGCAAAAAATTTTGCGGTGCGAAAGCTGAATCTATCCGCCGCTGAGGAGATGACCGTCTGCGCACCGAGTGCCGCGCCAAGCAAAAACGCCGCCAGCCCCAGCACTCCCGCCACCGCGCGCCCGATAGCCGCCGAAAGACCGGAGGTACGGATATTCGGCAACACCGCACCCGCCACGGCAATGGCTGTCATTACCGCCGCGGCGGGGAGCAGGCAGGAGGTAGTAAGCAGCTCGATCACCTCAAGCCACAAAAGCAGGACAGAGTTCCCCACCACCGCGCCGCCGCTGTTGCCGCCCATGCCCCACAGCACGCCCATTAGCGGTAAAAGCGCGGCCATTATCAGCCGCTGACGTTCAAAATAATCCGCCACTACCTCAAATTGCGTATATTGTGCCGCCGTGGTTGCCAGTGTGGCGCAAATATTGATCACAAACCGCACAGTCGGGAGCATCCCGCGCCCGCCTGCGCCCTCCGCTATCGCCCCAAGCAGTGCCGCCGCCATGGTGACAGACAAAAGCAGGCCAAAAAGCCGCACGGCATCAAATATACCTCCCTCAAGCGAGCGCAGTGCCGCGCGGAGCATTCCCGCCCCGCCCGCCGCCGACCGCACAGCGGCCGCCTGCTCGGATATATCCTCCGAGAAGAACCCCTCCGGCAGGTATTTTTCAATATCCTCCGGCAATGCATCACGCAGATCCCGAAGCTCGTCGCCGATATCGTACACGTCCTCCGCCGACGCGGGCAAAAGCATGGCATGGGCAAGTCCGACGGTGAGGGATAAAAAAAGTGCCACTGTCAAAAGGATGCGGCAAAACAAACGTGCAAGCTGCATCAAAGGCCTCCCGCCATGGCGGCGACAGCCCCCAAAACCTCGGACAGGAGCGGCAGTGAGAGCAGCAAAAGCTCCACCCTGCCCACAAGCTCAAGCGCAGATGCCACGCCCGGCGCGCCGCATTCACGGCAGATATCCGCCGCCAGCCTAACCAACAACGCAACACCGAGGGCGTGCAGTATGACCTCACCGCTCTCACCAAACGCACGGCCGCCCGACCTTATAAATTCAATTATCGGGGAGAGCATAGCTACGGCGGTGCAAAAAAGACCCACCGTTGCCGCAAGACGCACGCCACTCTCCCCGCCCCTGCCGCCCAGCTCGCGCAGGAGCATGGCCGCAAAGGCCGCCGCTATCGCGCCGCCGCAAAGCCTTAAGGTATCCATTTACTTTGTCCGATATAATGCTGTATCTGATATAATGTCTGTTGCAGTATCGTAAATTTAATGCCCCACCGCACAAATCTTTTCGTTCAATTGCGCCGTCAGAATATTCGTCAGATGAAACAAATTTTCGCGCAGCTTATTCTACGCGAAGGAAGACTGTGAAATATGACGGATCTTATGCAAGCAAGTGGGCGAAAAAGGCACCGGCCGTGAATTGCGCGGTGTTGCCTTAAAATCCGAATATTCCGCGCACCGAGCCAAACAGCGTGCCTATCTCCCCGACGAGGAGCATGAGCACCACGACCACCCCCGCCACGCTGACCAGTGTGGCCTGCTCATCTCGCCCGGTTCCGGAAAGTATCTGCGATGCCGCCGCAACGAGCAACCCGACCCCCGCAATTTTAAGTATTAAGGTTATATCCATTTCATTTTAAGTTAAGATCATTTTTCAGCTTTTCAGATAAAAACGATAATGGCGGCCGCGGCGCAAAGCACTGCCGATATCGATGCCCGCCGCCTTGCGGGCAGCTCGGAGGCGAGCGCAGTGCGGCGCGCGGTAAGTGCGAGAGCGGCGCGGTCGCACAGGCGCAGCTCCTCCCCGCGCCAAGACCGCCCAAAGCTTGCCGCCAGCTCACGCAATGCACGCAGGCATTCGCCATCAAGCTCGCCGTGCGCCGCCCCCTCTCCGATAAGTTCCCCCAGCTCCCGCGGCGGGGTGGCGGCACGGTGACCGCAATCGATGAGTATTTGCGGCGGGCATTTTTCAAATATACGCGCCTGCGGCGTAAGATATCCCTCCACCTCGCCGCGAATGAACGCCAAAAGGTGCAGGTAGCCATCGATACGGCAAAGCTGTAGCCTATCCCGCCGCCAAAGCTCGGCGCACCCTCCAAGGCAGGAGAGGAGCAGGCACGCGCCGCCCGCAAGCTTTAAATACATGCCGCAGCCGCCCGCTGTGGTTCACACGCAGCCGCATCTGTGGGATAGTCCACCTGCAGATCAAAGCCAAAGCCGCCCCCGCCACAGGCCGTCCCCGCATCCGAGGAGGCGGTGCGGGATATCAGCACATACGCGCCAAACGCGCCGCCACGGCAAAGCTCGGCAATGCCGGGGCGGGAGAGAAGCTCACGGGGGCTTGCGGCGTGCGCTGTGGCAATTATCGGCACGCCGCAGCCCTGCGCCGTGGCCACCGCCTCCGCCTCACCGTGCGAGCCGATCTCATCGCATATTATCACCTCCGCGCCGAGGGTGCGTACCGCTATCTCTATGCCCACCGCCTTTGGGTAGCCAAGGAGGATATCCATGCACAGCTCCGCTCCCTCAAGCCCCGCCGCCAGCTCCCCGCGCTCATCTATTACCGCTACGCGGCGACCGTCCCTCCCACGCGCGAGCCGCCGTGCCATGGCGCGGATGAGTGTGGTCTTGCCCACTCCCGGCGGCGAGTATATAAGAATGCCGCGCGTGTTCAGCATTGAATCCAGGATCGCCGCAAGCTTGCCCGTCTCCCGCTCAAGCGGAGGGGAGGCATGCGGAATGCGCACAACAAGCGTTGTCGGCTCGCTGATACCGACTATCCCGCCGCCGTCCACCGCCGCCCTGCCGCACACGCCCACGCGATAGCCGCGATAGCTCACGTACCCCGCTTGCAGGCTTTCGCGGCAGGCGTAAAGCGACCCGCCGGAGAGTGAAAGAAGCACACCCTCCATCTCATTTTGCGTCAGCACCGATGGCGTGGGCGCATTGTACCGCCGCCCATCACGCTGCGGTACGGTAAGCGTTGCCCGCCTGCCGCTGTGCAGGCGCAGCTCCTCGATTCCGCAAAGCTCTGCCGCCGTGCGGCGGATATCCCCGCGCACACGGGGCGGCAAAAGCTCTAAAATATCGGTAGGCAGACCGCGCTCACCGGGCGCGCGAAGCCATGTGTATTCCAACAGTTGCACCTCCAAGCACACCATGCGCCTTACTGCTACATTATATTAAGCTTTGATCACGAGTATGCCGACATTTAGGGTCAAATGTATTGACTTTTATATTTAAAAGTGATATAATTAATTAATTATAAGGCGAAATATCGCAATTCACGATCCGAAAGGGCAGATAACAATGGAATGGACATCACTTAACGTCATACGCGAGAAATACCTTTCATTTTTTGAATCAAAGGGACACCTGCGTTTGCCGTCATTCCCGCTTATACCGCACAACGACAAGAGCCTGCTGCTTATAAACTCCGGCATGGCCCCGATGAAAAAGTATTTTACCGGTGAGGAAGAGCCTCCCCGCCGCAGAGTTACGACCTGCCAAAAGTGCATTCGCACGCCCGACCTTGAGCGCGTTGGTCACACCGCCCGCCATGGCACATTTTTTGAGATGCTTGGCAACTTCTCCTTTGGCGATTACTTTAAGGAGCAAGCCATCAGCTGGGCATGGGAATTTTTGACCGAGGTGATGGAGATCCCCGCCGACCTGCTTTGGCCCTCCATTTACGAGAACGATGACGAGGCCTATGCCATTTGGCATGACAAGATCGGCGTCCCCGCCGAGCATATAGTGCGCCTTGGCAAGGAAGATAACTTTTGGGAGCACGGCTCCGGCCCCTGCGGCCCCTGCTCCGAGATCTATTTTGACCGCGGCGAAAAGTACGGCTGCGGCAAGCCTGATTGCCGTCCCGGCTGTGACTGCGACCGTTACATGGAGATATGGAACAACGTTTTCTCGCAGTTTGATAACGACGGCCACGGCAATTATTCCGAGCTGAAGCAGAAAAATATTGATACCGGCATGGGGCTTGAACGCCTTGCCTGCGTTATGCAGGGCGTGGACAACATGTTTGAAGTGGATACCATCCGCCGCGTTATTGATACCGTTGGCGAGATAGCCGGCGTTCACTATGGCGACGACAAGGATCACGATATATCCATCCGTGTTATTACCGACCACACCCGCTCCGCCATGTTTATGATAGCGGACGGCGTTATTCCCTCCAACGAGGGTCGCGGCTATGTTTTGCGCCGCATTATCCGCCGCGCCTGCCGTCACGGCAAGCTGCTTGGGATAGACCGCCCCTTCCTTACCGATGTCGTCGAGGTCGCCATCGGCGAGAGCTGCGGCGCATATCCCGAGCTTTCCGCCAAGCGCGACTACATCAAAAAAGTTCTCTCCATCGAAGAAGAACGCTTTGATGCCACGATCGATGCGGGGCTTTCCATCCTCTCCGACCTCATACACGGTGCGCTTGACCACAATGCCGACACCATCTCCGGCGAGGAGGTATTTAAGCTTTACGATACCTTTGGCTTCCCCATTGACCTGACGCGGGAGATAGCCGAGGAATCTCACCTGCATGTTGACGAGGCGACCTTTGAGCGCCTGATGAAGGCTCAAAAGACCCGCGCGCGCGAGGCAAGAGCCAATATTTCCGGCTGGTCGGAGCAGCAGGGCTCGCTGATATCCGATCTGCCCAAGACCGAATTTACCGGCTACGGCAACTACCGCACCGAGGGTGCGCGCGTGCTTGCCATTATTGCCGATGAGGGACTTACCGACACCGTCTCCGAGGGTAACTGCACCGTAGTGCTTGACCGCACTCCCTTTTACGGCGAGGGCGGCGGACAGGTTGGCGACAACGGCACTATCTACCGCAACGGCGTACTGCTGAACGTTTATGATACCAAGAAAAAGGACGGCGTTTACCTGCACCTTTGCACCGTTGCCGAGGGCGTGTTGAGCGTTGGCGATACCGTTACCGCGAATATTGCCGATCTTCGCCGTCAGGCCATTATGCGCAACCACTCGGCAGCGCACCTGCTGCAGGCTGCACTGCGCCGTTTGCTGGGCGACCATGTTGAGCAGGCGGGCTCATATGTATCCGATGAGGTCTGCCGTTTTGACTTTACCCACTTCCAGGCACTGACCGACAAGGATATCGCCATGGTGGAGAATATAGTAAACTCCTTTATCCTTGCGGATAACAAGATAGTGACCACCGAGACGGATATTGAGAGCGCAAAGCGCGAGGGCGCTATGGCTCTGTTTGGTGAAAAGTACGGCAAGGTAGTGCGTATGGTAAAGATGGGCGATTTTTCGACCGAGCTTTGCGGCGGCACTCACTGCACCACCACCGGTCAGATAGGTCTGTTTAAGATCACCGCCGAGACATCTGTAGCGGCGGGCGTGCGCAGGATAGAGGCCGTGACCGGCATGGGCGTTTTGCGGCTGATGGAAGCACATGACCGTTTGCTTTCCGACACGGCGCGCGAGATAAAGGCGGCAAACATTGCCGACCTGCCCAAGCGCGGCGCGGCTGTAATGGGCGAGGTCAAGGAGCTGAAGCGCGAGATAGAATCGCTCAACTCCAAGCTTGCCGCTTCCAAGCTTGACGGCATTATGAGCACATCCTGCGACTGCGGCGGCTACAAGCTTGTGCGCGGTAAACTTGAGGGCATGAGCATGGCGGCGGCAAGAACGCTTGCGGACGAAATAAAGGCGGCTCACCCCGATACCGTAGTGCTTTTGGCTGTTATTTGCGACGGTAAACTCAACTTTGTTTGCGCGGCGGGCACCGATGCCGTAAAGGGCGGCGCTCACGCGGGCAAGATAGTATCTGCCGTGGCGGCTGTTGCCGGCGGTAAGGGAGGCGGACGTCCCGATTCCGCAATGGCGGGCGCACCCGATCTTGCAAAAGCCGATGAGGCTCTTGCTTCGGCGACTAAATAAAAATACAAACCATAACAATACCCCGAGGGATGTTATACATCCCTCGGGGTATATTCGTTATCGGGGTATTATCTGTGATTTGCTATAGCTATTCTGTCCACGGCATCGGTATTTGATGATGTTCGAGTAACCGTAACAGTATATGCCGCTGTTGATGTTGCTTCAAATTTCAAATAAATAACCGACTCTCCGGTTTCGGATGTTAGAGTGCCGTCAGTCACCAAACTGCCGTATGGATCTCTCACCTCAAGCTTATATGATGACAGCGTTGGTATTTCCAAAGAAGTGTGATCTGTACCGGTTGCAATAACACCGGAAAGCCACACTACCGATATGGTTTTGGTGCCTGTTGTCAAAGGATAAAAAGTAAAGCTTATGGCACTTCCGGAATTAGAATAGCATGTACTTTGAAGCGATATTCTTGACAGTGAGTTTACCGCGTTAAGAGCATTTATAACTCCCGCCCCCTCTTTGTCCGAAAGAACATTTTGCGGGTCTGTCGATATCGTTTTTCGAGTACATGAAGCCATAACGGCGGCTTTTATCGCCTCCGGTTTTAACTTCATGCCCGGAACCGCACACATCATTTGTGCCACCACACCGGCAACATGCGGAGCGGCAAAGCTTGTACCGCTTGCGTTGCTGTATCCATCTATAGAAAATCCGACAGCCGGTGCTACAACGTCCACCTTTCTTATATCTTTATCTCTGTGACTGGTAGCATAATAATATGTATCATCAGATGCATCAATCGTACCGTTGTCATTCATACCGCCAACCAATATGGCATTTTTAGCATAAAGGTGTTTATAGGAGCCCTCACCATTATTACCGGCAGCTTGAACAAACGTTATATTGTGCTGATTGACCACGTGGTCAATCCACTTGCTGAACATATCATATTCTCCATTAGCAGAAGCCCCTCCAAAACTTCTATTAATCAAAGTAACGCCTTGTGATATCAACCATTCAATATTCTCCATTTCTACATCGTTGGTATAAACTCCAACGCTTCCGGTAGAAACATTATATTTTGCGGAAGTACTGTACAATGTTGCGTACGGAACAATTCCATCCTCGCCAACCATTATGTTGGCAACGATCGATGCATGATCGGTTAACGAAATATTTTCGCTCCGAGGTACAACCGCAGCATTGTACAACCCCTGTCGCTCTGTATCCGGCACCCCTGTTTCAATTTGTCCAATTTTCAATCCGGTGCCGTCAAAGCCCTGGTCTCTCACTGTATTTGCAGAAATTGTAGGTAAACTTATATTAGTATCACCCGCATCTTCACATTCTGTATCATTGCATAATTCTATTGATACCACTTGACTGTAACGGCTGATTGCTTCAATTGCCGCTCTGTTGAGACGGCATATGATCAACGGAGCATATTTACTTTTATAAATAACGCTTGACTCCGTCAAACAACCGTTTACAAATTCCGTCAAGTATGTTTCATATGCTTCAGCAGCATGTTCGCGCATAGCCATAATATAAGAATCCGTTTGCTGAATCAATTCTTGCCGCAAACTTTGCGTTTGACTTAAATATTCACTAAGCTCTCCGACACTTGTAAAATCAAAACCAAAAATGTTTGTTATTGAGCTACGGCTCTTTTGTCTTATATAATCTGAGATGATTTTTTCGGATCTCTGCGCAAGATATTCTTTACCGTAGCCTATAAGATCAACCACATCATTTTTTATGGTATCATAATTAATATCATTTAACCATATACCTACCGTTATCTATTCATCATCATTGAGATCATTGAGCAAGTGGGATATAGTAGAATATTTCACCACCTCTTGCATATCAATTTTTTTGATCTCGGATGCGATCGCATTCACAGGACTTGCGGCAAATACTATCACTATGACAACCAACAAAGATACTAACCTTTTCATTTTACTCATGATTTTTTGTCCTTTCCTTTAAAACCAAATAATACAATTACTCAATTTTTCGATTAGAATCATGCATCGATACATTCGAAAAGAGAGCCCTTTCTACTCAATTCTGTTGCCCAATGGAATACCATGTGCCATTCACTGCCCATGCCTATAGATGCAAGATCAAGCTTGGCAAACTGTTCACGTGTAGCATAAATGATAATATAGTATCCGCTTGCGGTGATAACGTTTTTCATTCTACCTTCATCCGTACATTTTATTATTTCACTTGATATGCCATTTTGCGCCAGAAATTCTTGAACACTCAGTAAAGTATTAAGCTGAAACTCCAAACTTTTCTTTACGCAATACTCTGATGCTTGATTATATTCTGCTTCCGCTGCTTTATAACGTTCTATATTCTCATCACGCGTCAAGGGATTGATCATAAGTTCATACGCTTCATGATATTCGGCATAGTAATCTTCAAAAGACTTGCCATTATACATATAACGGCAATTCATACCGCCCAGAGAGTTAAATTCGAATTCGTTTATCATTCCGCGAATTGCATACACCATTTCTTCTCCATCTGTGGGTGTTGGCATTTCTGTCCAGCTGCCCTTTTGGGTGTATCCTTTTTCAAGTAATTCATACAGCGGCTCGTATACTGTTTTACCATTCCAATTAAAGTAATATAACTCCATCACATCAGCGACATTTTCCGAACCCGACCACAGCACTTTGGAAATATCGATCTCGGGACCGCAGCGCCGAATCAACGCAGGGTTATCAGGATCCGGCGCATAGACATAATCAGATATCGCAGCATGCTCTAAATCGGTTTCCGCCGTCTCGGTGGTTACAGTAATCGGAGGTGCGGATACAACGGGAACTGCGGCTGTGGTATCAACCGCAGCGGGTGTGGTGGGTGCATCCGCGCGGTTTGTAATCGTGTAACCCGCACCAACGCACAGGGTGAGCGCCAAGCACATAGTTACGGCGGATATTGCAGTCGCTCCCGCCGCCTTTTTGCGACGATACTTTATTTTGCGGCTCTTGTCAAATACCGCATTTGCTGTCTCATCATATTTTTTCATAAACAAAGCCCTCCTTTTCAAGCTCTGTGCGCAAAGCTATCTTTGCTCTGTAAAGTAGATTTTCTATTTGACGGGTAGTTTTGTGCATGACCGATGCCGCCTCGCGATTGCCAAGCTCCTCAAAATAAACCAGATAGAGCACCTGCGCGTAGTCGGTATTGATCTTTGAAAGCGCGTGATGCACCGCAAGCTTTTCTTCTTTTTTGCAATAGGCACGCCACAGATCCTCTTCGTCTGCCGTCAGCGCCACATCCGCAAACAGATCCTCGCGCGCGCGCTTTCGGCGCCGCAAGTGATCGCATGCTATGTTGTGCCCCATTGCGTAAAGCCATGTTTTAAAACTGCTTTTGCCGTTAAATCGCGGGCGATCCACCACAAGCTTTACAAATACATCCTCGGCAAGCTCCTCCGCTACCGAAATATTGCGCACTATTCCGTTAATGTAGAGGATAAGCCCATCTCGGTAACCCCGGATAAGCTCAACCATGCCATCGTTGTCGCCGTGCAAAAAGCGATGATAGTTGTGAGAGCCGTCTTCCATTGTAAACATCGCCTTCTACTCTGCGAAAGCTTCCCTTTCATGTATTATTTACTTACCTTGGATGATGCGGTAAGATCGCGAAGCAGGCTCGGCTATTGCCCGCATACCGCCGATCTTACCCTTTGCCGTCACTTATTAGACGAATATTCGGGCATATTCTCTCACCCGATAATAATTACAGATAAAATGATCGAATTATGAGCCGAAACGGAGTTATTAATGCGAATTTTGTATTACTTAACACAACCGTAGAAAGATATGAATTTGATATTCTCTACCATCGGGGTTTTGATCTCGGATCCGCTGTCGCTCACCCGAGGTCTAAAAAACTAAATGTTCTGCGCACAACTGTATTGGCATAGAAAGATATGAATTTGATATTCTCCACCATCGGGGTTTTGATCTCGGATCCGCTGTCGCTCACCCGAGGTCTAAAAAACT
>CAZFVR010000005.1:21462-48308 GCA_964522215.1 uncultured Ruminococcus sp.
TAAATGTTCTGCGCACAACTGTATTGGCATAGAAAGATATGAATTTGATATTCTCCACCATCGGGGTTTTGATCTCGGATCCGCTGTCGCTCACCCGAGATTATAAAAAAGCCTGCCGCGCGGATGCGCGGCAGGCGTAGTTTTTGGGTCTTCCGTGCATGCACGGTACTGCCCGGGTATTAGTCTGCGGTAAGACCCGAACGCTCGATGCCCTGTACCAGATATCTCTGGCAGAACATGTAGATCAATACGAGCGGGGCGATTATCACAAGACCGCATGTATTACGTATTGCCGCGTAATACATGTTTTGCCCGGCGTAGTTCGTTTCAAGCACCTTGGGTATCTCAACCATGTCAGGCATAAGTCTGACGCTCTTGGAGTTCGTGATGAACAGAGTGGTGTAGAAGTCGTCTGTCCACTGCCAGGAGAAGGCAAACAGGAAGACGGTGATCATCATAGGCACGGAAAGCGGCAGGATGATCTGTATAAAGGTGCGGAAAACACCCGAGCCGTCGATATAGGCGGACTCCTCAAGCTCGTCGGGAACGCCGCGGAAGAACTGACGCATCATGAAGATGTAAAGTCCGTTCTTAAAGCCAAGTCCGCATACGGACATGATTATAAGCGGCCAGAAGGTGTTGTTAAGGTTCATCGCGCCACTGTCGATGATGGACTTAACAAATGCATTCTTTGAGGTCTCGGGGAAGATGTTGATCATCGAAAGGATGTTGTTGATCCACTCGACGTTGCCAACGGTCGCATGTCCGGACAGAAGCTTGGTGATACCAAGGATATCAAAGAAGCGGAACTTCATAAACAGCGAGAGCTGGAGCGTCTGGTGAGGGACGATCATGGTCAGCATAACGCAAAGGAAGACGTACTTTGAGCCTCTGAATTTGAACTTTGCAAAGCCGTAGCCGATAAGGGTACAGATAAATGTCTGTATCAGGGCGGTGGAAGCCGAAAGCAGCAGTGTGTTGCCAAACGCCTCCCAATAACCGTTGTTGAGTATTGCACGGTAGATATCAAGCGTAAAATGCTTGGGGATAAGTCTTACCGTTACGTCAACAAAATCCTCAGGTGTCATGAGCGAGCCCGCTATCATTGAGAAGAACGGGTAGAGGATGATGTAGGATATACCGATAAGAAGGACCAGACGGAAGATGTACCAAATTACATTTCCGATAAATGCCGCGTTTATAAACTTGGCCTTAAGTCTTTCTTTAAGAGGGGTTCTTTCAAACTCAACTCTGATCTTGTTTTTGGACTCCTTTTTTATACGCGGAGATTCCTGCACATTATTCATTATCCTACCTCCTCTCAATCTTTCTTTTGATAGAAGACCACGCTGGAGAAGATTCCGGCGACGAGTCCGACTATCAGCATAACGATGAGGAAGTATACCCATGACATCGCCGAGCTGATAACGTTACCGTTGGTCTGTGTGTATTTTTTTGCGATAAAGGTCATAACCGAGTTGGAATCGGTCGTGAACGAGTCGATTATCGTATAAATGCCGTTGACCAGGATCATCGGGCTGATCATCGGGAAGGTGATCTTCCAGAAGGTCTCCCAGCTTGATGCACCGTCTATCTGGCAGGACTCGTAGATCGCGGGGGAGATGGACTGAAGTCCCGCAAGGAACACCAGCATCTGAACGCCGGAACGGTTGACTATATCGTAGATGTTGTTGATAGCTGATACAACGTAATCCACTATCTCGGTACCGACCTTCATATTTGCGAACAAATATTCAATATCGATAGCCGATACCAGATCCTCCGTCGTACTTTCGCCCGACGCGTCCATACTTTCCATCTCTTCGCCCATTTCCGCGATAATGTTTTGCGCATTTATCGATTCCATAAGACCTGTGGAAAGTATAACGGGGATAAAGAAGATCGCACGGAAGATCGCACGTCCCGCCATTTTTTGGTTGAGCAGTACAGCCATAAAGAGCGAGAAGATTATGATGGCGGGGATATCAAAGAGAAGCTCTTGGATACCCAGCACCAGTGTTTGTGCAAAATCCGGATCATCGATGAGAGCCTCACGGTAGTTCTGCCATCCGACAAACTCGGATACCAGTCCGCCGCCCGCCTGAACGCTTATGCGCTCAAAGCTGTACTTTACCGAGTCAAATATGACCGGCAGGTAGATCAGGATGAATCCGATCACAAACGGGAGGACGAACAGCCAGCCCGAACGGGCCTTGCGGCGGTCCAGTGATGCGGCGCGACGCTTTTTCGGCTTCGCTTTGCCGCCCTTGGTGCTTATGGTGTTTTTAAGTTGAATATCGTTAGTCACTTGAAGCACCTCTCTTTCAATCGTTTACATCAAAGTAAACTGTATTGCCGGACCCAACCTTTACACCGCCGTTTGCGGCAAGCCTGTAGGTGGTACCGTCAAGCGTTACATTGACGTCAAAGTAGTTGTAGTTAAGGATAAAGAATGTGCCGTCCTCGTATACCACTTTGACGATGTTGCCGCCGTCCTCGGTATACTTGGTGTAGGTGTAACCCTCGTCTTCCTTGGGTTGTGTTGTAACAGTGGTGCTGCTCGATGTGCTGCCGTCAACGGAGGGAAGCTCGGGGATCTTTTCCACTATCTCGGATGCCACGGCGTAGCACTGAGCTACAATATCAAGTGAGCCAAGGAAGAGTGCCTCGACCTCTGCGGCATACTTTGCAGACTCCTCATTGGAGTTCTTAACGTCTGCCTTGAAGTCGTCGGAGTACTGAGGATCGTTCATGAACACCTCAGCCGCGTATGCTGCGTTATCTGCTGCGTTCTTTGCGGACTGTCTCTGGTTGGCTATCTTCTTGATGATGCTGTTGATGGTGTTGACCTGACCGGAGGTCTTACGCAGGGCTGTGCTCTGCGCGGTAGTGGCGTTCCTGTAGTTGGTGGATGCCTGGTTCTTGGCGGCCTTGGCGGCGTCATCTGCCTCCTTAGCGGTCAGGTACTCGGCATCTGCCGCATCAAAGATCACCTTATCGGCATCGTATGCGGCCTTATCGGGGCTGTTGTCGATATCAGCCTGAGCCTTAGCTACAGCCTCAAGTCTCGAATTTACCTTTACGATCTGTGAGCCGTAGTTGTAAACTGCGGTGTAGAGCTTGGAATCCTCTGCCTTGAGAGCGGTAAGCACGGCCGTTGCTGCCGCGGCATCGTTGTTATCAACATATGCTTTGATGTAATCAGCAGCAAGCTTTTTGCCGTTATCTGTTGTAACCGCAATAGCTGCATCATAGTTTGCTGTGTAGGTATCAAGCTTTGCCTTATCGGAATCGTAGTTCTTCTGGGCATTCTCAAGAGCGGTGATGAGCTTGATGTGATCCGCATGCTTTTTGAGCTGTGTATCAGCTGCGGTGCGAACTGCAAGCTTTTCGGAAAGTACCAGCGCTGTTGCCTTAGCGGCCTCGGTGGTGCTGTCCACAAGTGCGGAGTAGGTATCGATATCGGCAGTTGCCTGCTTGTAATCGCTTACATACTGCTTTACATAATCAAGCTGATCATACAGACCGCGGTCTACGCGTCCTGTTGCAACATCGATAACGTTGCCTGTGCCCTCGTAGCTCTTCCTGATAGAGTCAAGTGCGTTCTTTGTGGTCTCAACTGCGTAGATACGACCGTTAAGGGCCTTTTGACGAAGCTCCTCTTCAAGCTTCTTTGCTGCGGCCTCTGCCTCTGCCTTTGCGGCATCCTCAAGAGCCTTAAGGTCTGCCTCGATCTCGTCGGCATCGGGTACACGCTCGCCGATAAGGAACTCATGGTCCACTATCTTGAGCAGCTGCAGGTCGCGGGTAAGCTCATTGAGCTTGGTGTAGTACTTGATGATGTCATCCTTAAGGATGTCATAACGCACCGAGTAGTACTGGCTGAGCTGACGGTCATCCTTAAGCTTTTCGTAGTTCTGATAGCAGATGGTAAAGCTGAGGGATGCGCCGTTTTCGATAGCCTTAAGGAAGCTGTAGCCTATGTTACCCTCCATGTTGATAGGCGAGCCGGCCATCTGAACGTAGCTGTGAAGCACGACTCCGATGAAGGGTACCGCATTGCTGGAGCGGTTGTAGCGGCTGGAATCCAGCGGTACATTAAGAATGTAATCAACATACTTCCATGTAAAGGCGTTGGAGCCGTCGGTCATGACCTCGCTGAAGTCGGAATCCAGACTCTTGAAGATATCGGTGGTGAAGCCCTGCGAGTCATCGCGGTTATAAGGCTCATCCTCGTCAAAGTCAGAGTTAAGATCGGTACCGAGCGTTGCCACCGAGATACCGCTCTTGTATCCCTCGGGATAGTACTTGAGCAGATTTTCGGAGAGCTTGGAGTAGAAGTGGTTGAAGTATGCGGGGGAGATAGCCAGCTCAAAGCGGCCTATGTAGGTCTGCTGTGTTGCGCTGTAGTATCTCTTTGAGGTGTACTGGTCGTTGATGGTCCTTGCGGCGTGCTTTTTAAGGGAAAGTCCGTCAAACAAAGAATCCATGCTGGCGCGAGCGTAAACGAAATCAAAGTCCGGGAAGATGCCGAAATTCTTTTCGTTTGCATACGCCAAAAGATCCTCGTAGCCGTCCTTACCGCCGACCGCTTTTTCCCAATCCAGTTTGTACGGCATGCTGCTGTACATACCGCCGTTGGCGTAGCCGGTCAGCCTGAACTTGATGTTTCCAACGCCGTTCTCCGAGAGCTCATCATAGATCGTCTTGATGTTATCAAAGGTGGTCAGAGGAGTCATTACGTTGACCGGGATGGAGAGTATCTTCTCAACCGTCTCAAGTGCGCCGAATGTTTGCAGGTAGAGCGGGATATCGTCGGAGATATCATCCTTTGTGAGCTGGGTGAGGTCGCCCTTGGCTACAAGATAATCGCGATATGCGTCTGCCATGCCCATCCATGTGGCGGCATAGTAATCATCAATGCCCTTTTCCTTGGCGATCGCCTCGTCCGTCAGCATTATGTAACGGATCTTGTAGTTACCCACGAACTTACGGGAGGAAACGACCGTCCAGTTGGCGTTAGAGCCGACCGAGATGATGTTTGCCAGGTTCATGGTGTCGCGGGGACGCGGATAGAACTGCATCTCCACCGAGTTATACTTGTGGGTGTTGCTGGAGTGGTTTGTAACGATGGTGGCCAGCGAGTCGCCCTCCTCGATTATGGCAAGGAAGCCGCGGTCCTCGTTATAGGTAGTTGTAATGTCCTCGTATACGGCGGGGGTGAGTTCCTTTCCGTCCGCATCAAGCTCCGCCTCTGAAACGAGCACTGTATCGGTGCGCTTTTCGTGAGTGTTGGAGACGATACCGAAGACGGGGTATCTGATGACCTCCTGGTGGCCGCCGGATACGGTATGGTAGGCATAGTCCTGACCATAGACCTTACCGTTGATGATGGTTGCGCCCTTATCGCTAAGCTCTTCATGACGGAAGAGTGAGCCTGCGCCATCCGGGAAGAAGTTGTAACCGGTAAATGTATCGGTCTTATCCTTAAGATAGTAGTTAGCACCGGCACCCATGTAGGGCAGAACGCTGATGTAGGTGAGCTGGTAAAGAGACTCGGTAAAGCGGAGACCGTTTACGGGAACTCTTACTGTGACACCCCACTGATCGAGAGTGTACTCAAGCGCCAGCTTGAAGAGTGCGGGGGATTTTTCGCTCTGGTTCTCATAACCGGCATCTGCGTGGTCCTGGTCAAGGTTTTCAAATGTGTACTGAGGCACATAGGTCTTGATGATGGACTCAACATACATGGTCTCGGTAAGAGTGGCATCAGGCGAGAAGATGTAGATGGCGTGCTCCTTGGTGATAGGATAGAGCAGCATCATCTCCTGCTTGAGGGTCTCGGTAGGAGCCTCACTCAGGTTCTTGCGGTTGTAGTTGGAACGAAGCTTGTTAAAGAGGAACCATGTCTGGTTACCGGTATCGGTAACGAGCTTTGTCCAAAGAGCCTCGTTGTAGTAGTCACGCCAGTTGGCCTCGCTGAGGAAGATAGGACCATCCAGCTTTTCACCGGTATCCTTGGCGTACCATTCACCATCGCGAGCCATGCAGAGGTTGGTGTTGATACCAACGGTAGAGGTGGTATCGCCATCGGCAATATTCTGCTTTGCCTTTTCAACGAGCGTGCGTGTTTCGGCATTGATCTCCTCTGCAAAGACATCGAAAATGTTATTTTCAAGTCTCTCAAGGAGTATCTGCTTCGGCACCAGCATACGGTTTTCTTCACGACCTATCGTGTACTCAACACGTATACCGTTTTTGATGTTTTTAAATTTGATCTGTCCGCGCTGGGCTGCCTCGGTAAAGCTGTACATATACTTCTCGGTATCGTTATCGGTGTACTTGATAACGACCTGGGAGAGCAGCTGCTTCTTTATCGATTCCGAGCCGGAGCTGTAAACATCGTAGGGGTTGGAAAAGAGTATCTGGCCGCTTGCAATATTCTTGGTCGCGACCTCTCCGGTGAATTTATCCACCCAGAGCTGATAACCGTCCTTTTCATACATGAGCTCCATCTCCGCGAGCTTTTCCTCGGGATTGTTAAACTCAGTTGTGAGATATTTTGCGAGGGTAGCCTCGTAATCTATCTCTTCGGTTTCCTTCTTGGTCTGTTCATCGATCTCATAAACGGGGGTAATCTTTTTTGCGGATATACCTATCGTCATCGTACCGAGCAGCATCAGAACAGTCAAGAGTGCCGCTATAAATCTTTTCATATTTTATTTACCATGCCTTTCTTGGCTATTTGTGCCGGGAGCCGACCGCAGCCTTGTTTTTTTGTTTTGTTCGTTGCTTGACCTATGTTGTCGTCCGGGTCAAGCGCTGTAGCGAATACTAAACACAGCACGTGTCTGCCCCCTTCCCTGTTACATACGGTAGTTGATCTCGGTGATGATATTTGAAATGAAGGTTACTATCTTTCCGAGCAGTGTGGTAAAGAGGATACCAATAAACATGATGACCGCCATACCAACTATCGTGCTTATCGAGATAATGAAGTTCTTTCCGAGTGCGTAATCGTGTGTTACCATCATTCCGCAGAAGATGAGCAGTCCGCACCAGAGGAATGCCACTGTCTCCACAAAGGAAACAAGGTCAAGCTCGGCGGCGGTTGCAAAGTTGGAGTAGATGGTTGCCGGGATGATCATAAGTATCAGCGGCAGCAGCGAATAGCAGCATGCGACGAAGATATCCTTAAAGCTGCCCTCGCCGTCAAACAGTGTGGTAAGACACCAGTTTGCAACGACCCACAGCATAAGGGGTACTACAACGCTGATAGCTTGTGATACGATGGTGGTGTAGTTGCCGCGCGGGTTTACAAGATATCCGGAGCCGATAGCCTGATAGAAGAATGCAACTATCGTTACCGCCAGATAGACCAGCGCTGCGCGGAGCGAACCGCGTTTTTCATGCTTAAGATCCCAGAATCCGTCAAACGGATGGAAGATCAGGTGGAAGCCGTAGAGCAGCTCCTCACCAAAGGTGCGCTTACCGCCTGCGGTAGCCGCACGCTTGTTGACCTTGCCCGCGTACCTAAAGAAGATGACCACTGCGGCTATGATGATGCCGGCAATGAGCGGAATGAGCAGAACATACTTTGAGATCCACTCTTTACGTATCTCCTTGTAAGCATCCGACCAGTTTTCGGTATCGTATGCAGCCTCGAAGTACTTAAGCGCCTCGTCATAGTTACCGTTTCTCGAATACGCCTGGCCAATGCCGATGTAAGCGGTATCAAAGTTTGAGTTGCGCTTAAGGATCTCGGTCCAGTCGTCGATGGCGCGGTCGAACTGACGCTCGTTTTGGTTCTTCAGCGCGTTGATGAGTATGTCGCCGTACTCGGTACGCTGGAAGACGGTAAAGGATTTTTGAGTTTTATCAAGCAGCAGCATGGTTCCGTCGCTCTTGTAAACGACAGCTGCCAGCTTTGACATGTTACCAAGCTGTGTGCCCTCATCGCCGAATGCAAAGAGCAGGTTACCGTTAAAGTCATAGGTAAACACCTTACTTCTCTTCTCGTCGATGATCGACCATGTCTTTTCGGGTCCGACGGCAACGTCGGTGACCTTGGAGGGACCGGTCTTTGATCCGTCGGTGTTGGAGGTACCAACATCAACTTCACCGGACGGCGGGTAGAAGCCGTTACGCTTCATGACCTCGTCACCCGAGTTATTGAGCAGCTTTACAGGCGCGTAGTCGCCGCTTTTGGACTTTGACTTGATGGCGTTCTGCTGCTTTTTGGAGTCAAGCGAGGAGGTGGTAACATAGATGAGCTTATCGCGGATGGCGATATTATTATATTCGGTAGGAATATACTGCTCGGTCTGTGCACGTGCGGCATCGGACATGATCTTTCTCCACACCTTATCCCATGCGGAGATAGCTACCTTTTGCGCGCCTATGATGCATATGAACTCACCGGTATCCGACATAACGATAATGCCCTGATAGGTGGTGGAGGATACGACATAAAGGCGGTTGTAATCGTCAACGGCAACGGCAACGGGCTTATATACCGAGTCATCCTCGAGTATCTCATCCTCAGGCTCGGGGATGATGGCGAGGAAGTTGCCCTGACGGTCAAAGGTGACTATACGGTTAGCGTCGGTATCGCAAACAAAGATCCTATCCTTGGTCACGAACACGCCGGAGGGGTTGGTGAAAACGTCCGGCACGCCCTGCTCGTTGGTGAACTTTTCAATGATGAAGTTCAGCTTGTAGTATCTGTCAAGTACTACTATGCGGTTGTTTGCGGCATCGGCGATATAGATGTTATCCTGATCGTCCACAAACAGGTCGCGGGGGTCGTCAAGGCCCTTTTTGGCGTCGAGTCCGATATATGCGGAGTCAACTGTCATAACGGGGGTGTAGGCATCCGGCGAATAGAGCGGGAAGCCCGAGGCGGAGTAGGTGTAGGTCTGGTAGGACTTTACCGCTCCGGCCGGCACTGCAAGCAGTGTCAGCAACGCGCAAAGGAGAGCCGCGACCGATATTATTCTTGATCTTTTCATTGTTCGGCCTCCCTTTAGTCTTTCATACCGCTCGAACCCATCGTTTCAATGATGTTCGACTGCGTGATAACGAATACCAAGATAGGTACTATCATCATAACAACGGTAGCGGCGGCGCTGGCACCGGCACGCTTGATACCGCCCGCGGTGATCTGACCTATGGCGTAGTTGAAGGATTTGAGCTGCTCGGAGTGGATGTAGATGGAGGAGCCTGCGTTCCACAGATCCTGGAAGCAGTAAACGATAAGCGTCAGCCACGCGGGCTTTACCATCGGCATAGCTATCAACCAGAAGGAACGGAACTCGCCCGCGCCATCAAGTCTTGCAGACTCAAGCACCGAGTTGTTTACGTGGGTATCCATGAACTGCTTCATGAGGTAGAGACCCAGGGTGGAGCCCCATGCGGGGATTATCTTTGCCCAGTAGGTATCGATCATACCGAGGATACTCATCGTAAGGAAGTTTGTAACTGCCGTTACTGTCTTGTGGAACATCAGAGAGGTTCTTACCGACTTAAACATGAACTTGCCGCCGGGGAACTTTATCTTTGCCATTGCGTATGCGGCAAGAGATGCAAAGAAGAGGTTACCGAGCGTTCCGACCACCGAGGTGAACACGGTGTTGAATATGTAACGGGAGAAGGGTACCCAAGAGTCGTTCATAAGTGTGAACAGATCCTTGTAGTTAGAGACCGTCGGCTTTATAACTATGAACTTGGGCGGGAACATCCAAAGCTCGTCAAGAGGCTTGAAGGACTGGATGATCACGTAGTACATAGGCAGGAACATGAATATGCCGAGGATCGTAAGCATCAAAGTGATTCCAAAGTCGCCGCCCACCGAGCGGTTGAGGACAACTTTATGTTTTCTTGTTCTAAGTCTTGCCATATTACTGTCCTACCTTTGAGATCATTTTTTTGACCAGTGCGTTGGATCCTATCATAATAATAAACAGGATAACGGCTATCGCCGACGAATATCCGGTCTCAAAACGCGAGCCGCCGTAGTCGTTTAGATGGTGAACTATCGTCCACGCGCAATAGTCTGTTGAGGGGTTACCGCAAAGTGCATCAACAACGCCACCAAAACCAAAGGAGTTGGTGATAGCCATGATAGCACCAAACATCAGCTGCGGCTTCATGGACGGGAGGGTAACATACCAAAGCTCCTGCCAACGGTTGCGGATGCCATCCACCGCCGCTGCCTCGTAGAGCGAGTGGTCAACACCCTGAAGACCTGCTATAAAGGACAGGAAGGATGTACCAAGGGATGTCCAAAGTGCAACCACTATACAAAGCGGCATGATGTACTTTTTGTCTTCGAAGAACTGTATCGCCTCCGTCGTGATACCGAGCTCAAGCAGTACCGCGTTGGCCCAACCATAGGAGTCGCCCGAGAAAAGGGTACCCCAAATAAGATAGACCTGACCGGAGATAGAGGGTGCGTAGAATATAAGGGTAACGACAGCACGGATCTTGGGGGACAGCTCGTTGATGAACCATGCAACGAGCAGCGACATAAGATAGGATGCCGGACCGACTATTACCGCGAAGATGAAGGTATTCTTACATGCAGTAAGGAAGATATCATCATCGAGGAAAAGCCTGATGTAGTTATCCAGAAATACGAAGTTGGGCATCTGCAGGATGTTAAAGTCAGTAAAGCTGACTACTACCGATAGCAGGACCGGCACAACGGTGAAGAGAACGAAGACGATCATAAAGGGAGCGATCATTACATACGCCGCCCAGTTGCGCTTCATTTCCTTCCATGTCCATGCTGCACGGCTGATATCATTTTTGGCAACAGCCTTTTTCGGTGCTTCTTTTGCAGTCTGCGCTGTTTGCTGAGACATGTGCTTTTTCTCCTTATCAAGATTTTTCTTGACCGATCATCGGATCTGCCCGCCGGGCACTCACGCGCTCCGCGCTCGCTGTGCATCAAAGCACACAGGTAACACTCGGCGTGACCCGCGGCAGGGCAGCCCCGTGATCGGCTATGGGAATTTTGTCGTTTTCGGATACGATCCCTTAATAGATCGAGGTTCCGGTGGTTGCGGGGTAGGATGACTGGTAGGACTTAAGCGCCTTAGCACATTCCTCTGTCATCTTTGCGATGCTGCCAAACAGCTCGGCATTTGCATCACCAAGTGCTGCGCCCGCCGCACGGAGTGCATCGATGTACTCATCCTCGCAGTAGGTGCTGTAGGTGGGTACGTCCTCCATTGCTTTGCGCAGTGCGGAGATCTGTGCGGAGTACGCTGCGGCCGAGCCTGCATCCTCAAGCTCATCCAGTGCCTCAACTATCTGATCGTGACGCAGGCTTGCCAGCGTCTGGCCGATCTCAAGTGTGGGCAGACCGAACTCCGCTCTCTTACGTGTGATCTCTTTGTTTATCGTTGTGATGTATCTGAGCATCTCGGTAACGGCATCTGCGTTATCGTTGTAAACAGAGAGGAATGCAAACTTGGTGTAACGACCTATGATGTATGCGCCGGGATAGTTGGGGATGGATGCGAGGTTGGTGAACTGTGCGTTCAGGTTCTCGTATTCCTCACGTGTCCAGGGCAGGGAGTCAAGTGCCTGTACGTTTGCGGTAGCGTACTTTGCAGAGTCACCCATGATAGCGACCATCTCGTTGGAGTAGTCGATCTGGCACTGTGCGCCGGTATGCCACTTCATAAATTCCCATGCATCCTTTTTGGTCTGCTCATCAGCGCCGGTGATCATTACGATCGCGTTGACGGAGGAAACGGATACATTGTTGATGGTGCCGTCATCCTGCTCAAAGCCGGGCAGCGGCAGGAACTGCCACTTACCGCGCAGCTCGGTAGCAAATACCACCAGCTGGTTGTAGGTGGAGTTGTAGGAGGCAATGCCTATAGGCATCTCGCCGGTACGGAAACGGTTTGCAAAATCGTACTTGTAGGGGAACGAGTACATTTTAAAGAGGTTGCACATCTGCTCAAAGGAGTCAAGTGCCAGGTTGGAGTCAAGATTTATTCTCATACCCTCATCAGCAAAGAGCGTACCGCCCATCTGATAAAGGAAGATCTTGTAGTCATTGCTCATAGCAATGGTCATGTTGTTCTGCTGCAGCTTGATAACGGCGGCAAGCACATCCTCCCAGGTCTTGGGGATCTCGATGTTGAGCTCTGCCAGGATGTCTGTACGCAGGAACATCATGGGGAAGTTCTGCTCCTCGGGCAGACCGTAGCAGTGAGTTACGCCATCGGCATCGGCAAGCTCCAAAACGAACATTGCCGCCTCGGTGAACTGCTGGTTGGGATCGCCGGGAGTGGTGTTGGTGACCTCATCAAAGCCTTCCATCATGCTTACATCCTCAAGCGCGCCGCGGATAGCGTAGTTGATAACGCTGTCGTCGCCAAGACCGATATAAACGTTCGGTCCCATGCCCGCAAGGATGGAGGGGAGGAGGGTTCCGCCCGCAACCAGCTTAAGGTTTACCTGAATGCCGGTCCGGGGGGTGAAGTCGTTGTTTATAAGGTTACGGATGACCTGTGACTGGTCACGTCCCTTTGCAAGCCATACCTCAACGGCATCATCGGTCTCGATGGTGTCGGCGCCCATGCGGTTGTAGTTACGCAAGAAGCTCTGGATAAAGCTTGAAAACTCGTGTGCAAAGGACTGGAAGAAGTTTGCCTTGGCCTTGGGTCTTGCGGCCTCGGTGCTTTGGATACATACAACATCAAGCTTCAGCGGCTGAGTTTTTGCATCGTTGAGCCATGTACCGAGCGAACCGATACGGCTCTTAAGCTCGGAGAGGTTTCTTGCTATCTCGTCCTCGGGGTCGGAGCCCATACGTTCAAGCAGCCATGCGGTACGCTCAAGCGTTGCAACGTTTGAGCTCTTGATGCCTGCAAGGCTCGTCAGCTCCTCGGCCACCGCGTAAAGACTGCGGGATTCAAGGATGATGTGAGCGACCGTCTCGGGCATGATCTCAAGGAAGTTGTAGTCACGGTCGGCGTCGGGCGTCGCACCGGTAAGCTTCATTATAGAAAGATATGCCTCGTTGATAACGTCAAGCGACTCGTTAACACGGCGGACGATATCGCCCATCGTGCCAAGGGATGCCTCAAGCTCGATGACATACTCAACACCGGACTTGAAGTAAAGCTCAACATCGGTGTACTGCATCACCTGGTTGCCCTTGGAATCTGTACCGTAGGTACCAAAGCGAAGAGCCTCGGTCTGCCAATCGGTGCTGTAGTTAAATCTCAGCTCGTTGGCCTCACGGAAGGGCACGCCGTTGTAGTAGCCCTTTTCGCCCTCGGCAACGCCCTCACCGCTGTATACCGAAAGTATACGGGAGGAATACATACCGTCGTTGATGTTCTGCATGAAGCGGGTGATGATGGAATACATACCCGAATCATTTACGGTAAATTTGTATCTCACCCACTGACCGGAGGTCTGCCACTTATCGCCGCCTATGGTGTTGAGAAGTGTGCGGGAGGTATCGGCAGGGCTGGTAACAGCCGAGGCACGATCCTCGATGGGGTAGATGGTGGCCGTGGAGGTCTGATAGGGGACCTCAGCCTCAAGCTTTATCGTGTCGGTGCCGCGGTGCTCGCCCTCATACTGCTTCAAGTATTCGGCGTAGCTCGGCAGCTCCTCTACCGGGTAAAGAGTGATGCTCTTTATGGCCATGGGCTCGTTTACGGCCTCAAGCGTGATGGTGTTCTCGCCCTCGTTAAAGAGGAACTCAAACGGCTCGGTGTAAAAGCCGTCAACGTCACGCAGGGAGTAGGTGCGCCACTCGGGAGTCTGGGTGACCTCGTTGCGCAGCTCATTTCCGTCAACGTCCTGCTTAAAGGGACGGATCTCGCCGCGTGAGAGCTGATCGAATGTTGCACCGCCCACTATCGCCTCCTGGTAGACCGTGCTCCATACCTTTGTAAAGGTTATGTAGTAGGCCTCGGCGAAGGGTACCTTTCCGTTAATAAGGAAGGTACGCTGGATAGAGGTGGACTTACCCTCGACGGGATAGTAGTCGATGGATATGCCGTATTTTGCCGTTTTGGGAACGTTAACGGTAAACGTGACCGATCCCTTATCCGGCGTGTAAAGTGCCGTGATGCCGTCATAGGTCTCGCTCTTTACCGCGGCATCGGTGGCAGTCTTGTCATAGTCAAGTCCAGAGATGACTATTTCGCGCTCGCCACGCGGATACTTACCCTCGTCAGAGTACTTTTGACTGTACTCATCGTAGGTTGATGCGTTCAGCAGCCGCTTAACGTCGTCAAGCGTTTTGTCTGTGACGGACGATTGCACGTCGCTCGCCGATACGGCGGTGACGAAGCTGCCAAGAACGAAGATGATAGACAGCAGCATTGCGGTCAGCTTTGTGAATTTCGTTCTTTTGTTCATCTTCAATGTTTTCCCTCCTGATTGGTATTTCCCGCGCCGGGGGAACCGAACACGGGTGGATTTTTCCGCGATGTTTGCCATCAGCCGTAATGCCGACGACGGATTGGGACCTTTGCGGCGGCAGCGGACAGCGGTTCTCCCCGTAGTCCGACAGCCGCATGGCTTGCGTCTTTGGTGCGTCATCTTCAGATTTAAACTTAAACGGAGCTCGGCGTGCAGCGCAAGCGGCGCCCTTATGCTTTTGCCGAAAAAGAGCAAGCGCAAAAGCAAAATGAGCATAGATCCGCTCGGCCGCCGACCGCAGCGACCGCAAAAGTCTCAAACCGCAGGCAGTGGTAGCCAAGGCTCGCGCCGCATTCCAAAAATTCATGTCAGCCGCGCCACCAAAACAAATGGTGGGGCAGAACTGTCTGATCTCGGAGTCGGCACGGCTGCATGGCATCCGCACCCCGGCCGTGGCATGCCTCAGCCCTCGCGGAAGCGCGTTGAGGCATGACCGTGTCCGCCGCAGACTTTTTGGATCATCGACCGTCCCAAACGCCGAGATCGCATCATGGTTTTGCGCAAACTCGGTCATTTGGCGATTTTTTTGATCAAAATTGCCCGCCGGCGATACCGGCATATATATCCGGGACAACACAAGGCACCTCCGCGCCCTCCCGCCGTGTACAGGATAGCGCAGGTATGCCGCCGCCACCGTCGACCGTGCGGCCGTCGGGGCGCCAAGCTGATACCGTGTGGGTGCACAAGGGACGGTGAAAGCCGACGGGGCTGCCCCCGCCGAGTGCTTTCGAGTCACATGATGCACATGTTGCCCAAATTTACAGAGTTATGATACCATAACCGAGGCAAACTGTCAATGCATTAAATTTAAATTTAAAAGGACTCACGGAAAAAACAGCATTTTTGTTTGCAAGTCCGCCTCTCGCGGTCAAATGACCGCAATTCACAAAACTCGTCACATTTTCTACACCTAAACCGAGAATATTACACAGCAGTAATTTAAAATTACTTTTAGCGGTGCTTTGCGGGGCGAAAAATCGCATATATCGGCGTTTTTGCGTAGCGAAAGGTGTTTTTTATGTGTTTTTTGCGCAAAGAGTAATTTTAAATTACCCATATCGGCGAAAATAATTGCATACGCAACAAAACTATTATCGCCCCAACAGCCTGAAACTGCCACATCTGACCGTAAAAAAAGATCCCGATGTGCAATTTGCACAAATTTTTCGACAGCCTGATCTTTTGCCAAAAAACGCCTCCCTTGCTCAACGCTTTTTTGGTATCTGTCGCCTTGCGCTATCATTTTATGTAAAATCTGTTTTATAGCGGTTTTGTGCGCTTTCGGGACCCGCAAGTGGCTGAAATACCGCCGAAAAGCAGCCGCTCTCCCTCCCCTGCCCCGCCTGCGGGAGGCCTCCGCATCTGCGTTTTTGTGACGCTGCGGCGCGGATCTGAGGGTGGATAGAATAAAAAAATCAAAAAAGATAAAAAAGTTTTAAAATAGGGGTTGACAAAAGGTGATATCTGTAGTATAATATCTGTGTTGCCCGAATACGGGCGGCATGCGAGAGTGGCGGAATTGGTAGACGCGCACGTTTGAGGGGCGTGTGGTAAACTCCATACGGGTTCAAGTCCCGTTTCTCGCACCAAAAAGAAAAGTCGCGTAAGCGGCTTTTCTTTTTTTGTTTTTCACTTTTCTCTCTTCCCCCTGCGGATCTTCTTCCCATAGCGCGACACTGTCACCCGGGTGAGCTGCGATGCCAAAGCCGAGCAGTAATAATATAGACCGCGCCCCTGCCGAGCTTGCGATCGACAGGGGCGTGTATTTATTTTGGATGCTCAAAGCTCCCAGCCCGCAAGCCAGTTGCTGAATTCAAGATACAGCTCGTCCATGGCGGCGACAAACGCCTCACCCTCGTTGAGCGTGTAGACAAAGTCATCGGTATCAAACTGATCTACGTGCTTATATTCGGCGGTATACTCGCCGTTTTGAAGAGCCGCAAGCGCACGCTCGGCCAGCACCCGTGCTTTTTCAACATTGGCGCAAAGCTCCTCAAATGCCTCGGCATCGACCCGTCTTATATCGCTGATGATGCTGTCAAAATATCCGTCGGCATAGCCGTAATTGAACTGAGAGCCGTCCACGGTAATGCTGTTTTTGGCATCATCGGCATACAAAAAGTACCCGGGGTGCTCGTTGCCATCCTGATCTGTCCAGCTGCTGACATAATAAGTCGGCCATGCACACAGGAAGTTTACATAGTCATACATGGCGTAGATCTGCGATATAACATCGGTAGAGCTAAGCTTTTGCCAAAGTGCCAGCTCGGCGGAGATCTCGTCATCGCGCAGCACGTGATACTCGGCATCGACTATCTTAAAGTTGAACTCATAGCCGTAAAGATCGGTAAACGGCTTCTCCGGATCGTCAGCCACCTCAAGGGTGCCGACTACCGCCACCGCCTGCTCAACATAGTCAAATTTTTGCCCCTTTTTGGGGTAGACCTCCATGGTGTTTGAAAGCTCGCTCGTGTTGGGCTTACAAAACGGGCAGGACTGGTAGGGCATATTCATCAGGAATATAAACGAGCCGTCGGCGGGTGAGCTGGTGGCCAGGTAACCGTTGATGGTGACGGTCTTACCGTCAAGCTCTTTAAGATAGGAATATTCAAGCGCCGATCTAAAGCTGAGCTTTGTGGGGGCGGCATCACTATCACAGGCTGCAAGCAGGGGCAGGAGCAGGAGAGCTGACACCGCAAAGCAGAGCGCACGGCGGATCATAGCAACTGTTTTTTTGTTTTTCATGGAGATCGACCTCTTTCAAGCTAAGACCTTTTTTTATTGTGTATATATTATATATTTAAATAGGAAGATAACCGCGCGGCATCAATCGCCCACGCCGTCGCGGCGGGACATTACCATGGTACACACAACGGTGGGCAGAACGCTGATCAAAAATACTGCGACCAGGATAACTATCTCAAGCGGGTACACGCGGGCCGCGTTCAGCACGACGCCCATTGTGGCAACATAATCCTTCATAAACACCATGCAAAGGCGGGAGATGGCAAACGCCAGCAGGACAGATACACCGCCGATAAGGCTGTTTTGAATAACATACAGCAGATTTATCTTTTTCATGCCGATGCCTATCAGCCGCATAAGGGCTATCTCCTTGGCGGAGTTGTACATATTAAGCAGGGTGATGATCGATATGACCATTATATTCATAACAAGGATTATACCGCAAAGCACAAAAACTATATATTTTGTGTTGTTGGTCTCGTCCAGCACTCCGCGCACCGTTGCCATAGGCTCGATGGCTGTCAGCGTATATGTACCCTCGCGGTCAGTGGTGACCCGGCCGTCATATTCGTTTACAAGCTGCATGGCATAGCCGGGGTTTTTGGTCTTTACAAGTATCGCGCAAACAGTCCCCGCCTCAGCATGGTCGTGCTCCTCTTCGCCCTCATCCTCACCCTCGGCCTCGTGATCGTGGACGGCCCAGATCGTGCGCAGCTGGGTAAATACTACGTTATCGTAAACGGTGTGGCTCTCCTCAAGAATACCTACGACAGTGAGCGCTTGGTGATGCTCGTCCCCCACCGAGTGGCTGGTGTGGATCTCGTCTCCCACCTCAACACCCTGGAGCTTTGCAACAGATGAACCCAGCACCACCTCAAGCGTTGCGGAGTCATCAAACATGCGCCCCCGGGCCACCTCGCGGCTGTCAAGGAACGCCGCCGATGTGCCCACCACCGAGTGGCCGTTATAGCTATCCGCCATTGCAAAGGGGATCACCGAATTTACGCGGCTGTCACGCTGAAGCTCCTCCACCACGGTATAGGGAATGGTGCCGAGCGGTGAATCGGTAAAATACATGGTGTTCATGGCAAGCTGGGTCTTACTGCCGGACGGACCGATAATGGCGGAATAATAGCCCGCAGTACCGGTGATACCGTCGCTCACCTGCTCGGCAGTGTTAAAGGCCAGCACGCCGACACCCGCCGAGATGACTATGGATAAAAGCACAAGCATCACCTGCACCTTTTTTATCATCATATTTTTAATTGCAAATTTAAACATTACACTCGCCTCCCATCAAACATCACGCACATTGCCTGTCATTTCGTTCATATCGATAACATGATCAAAATATCCCGCAAGTCGCTCGTCATGCGTAACGGCAATAAGCGTTTTGCCGCGCGAGATCTCGCACAGCTCGCGCATTACAGCCTCGCCTATGGCAAAATTCAAATTGCCGGTCGGCTCGTCCGCCAAAATGATATCCGGCGTCTTTACCAGTGCGCGAACGATGGCCACGCGCTGTTTTTGTCCGCCTGAAAGCTGGCGCACCTTTTTTTGCCGCTGTTCGTAAATGCCCAGGCGTTGCATAAGCTCGCCGGCGCGGGAGGTATCCACCCCCTCAAGGCGGAGGATGTTGATGTTATCCAGCACAGTCATATCGGGGATGAGCTTAAAATCCTGAAAGATGTAGCCGATGTGCTCAATGCGAAAACGATCACGCTCGCTTTGCGGCAGTCGGCTCATCTCGCGGCCGTCAATGATCATCTCCCCGGCCTCGGGGCTGAGTATTCCCGCTATCATATTCAGCAGTGTGGACTTGCCGCAGCCGGATGCGCCAAGCAGCATATATGAGGCGCCATCCTCAAAAACCATATCATGATAGTCGATGGCAGTCTCGTTTTTGAATTTTTTGGTTACTCCTTTGATCTCTATCATAGCAAATACCTTTCCAAAATAAACAAGATAGTATAAATAATTCCGCGATATTGAATGTAAAAAGCTCCGTTTGGGTACACCTTGGACGCAAAAAACAGCACGACAAAGCTACCCCGCAAAACGGAGCTGTATTATTTTTTCAGTTTAACAGTTTGACCTTTAAGGTTATGGGCGAGCGTGCGGGCAGGCAGGCGACGATCTCGGCGGCGTGCGCCGATATGCGGCAGACCTGCAACAGGGTATAAAGGCATACCGCCGCAAAGGCCGCCGAGCGCATTATGTAGGAGGCAACAGAGATCAGCAGACAAATACGGCAACCACCGCAGGTGCACGGACCCCCTATTGCGGTACAATCACACACGCAATCGTGATCGGCAAGGGCGGAGACCTCCACGGATGCCGCAAACAAGGAAAGCAGGACCGCCACGGCAAATATGACCGCAAGTATACGGCGCGTGCGTGATGATGACATTGATCTCGCAACAGATATCATTTGGCAGCCTCCTTTCAGCTTTCATCTTGATCGTATTGTACAGCCCTTTTGTGACAGGCGGGTGTTGATGACATGAAAAATTCCCGCCGCGGATGACGTATATATTATACATCACGGCGGCGGGGTTGTCAAGTGGGACGGACGCGCAGCGTGTATACGAGCCGCCCTTATTCCATCGTAGGTGTAAATCTGTATATATTTCCGCCGTTCCAGCTCTTATTATTGCCGATGATATAAAACACGTCACCAACGCGGACTATGTTTTCCGGCTCGCCGGAGAAGGTTATCGGATACTCGCCCACAAAATCGCCGCTCTTATCATAGGCGATAACACAGTTGGTCTGGTATCTTACAAAATACAGATACTCGCTGTCACAGTCCATGCCCTGCGTAACGTAGGGATGTCCCTTTGAGGTGTAGGCGCGGGAGAGCTTAAACTCTTTTGTAAGCTTTGCAAAGTTATCGCCGCCGCTGACGCCGACCCAATAGCAGTCAAGCGACTCGTCATAGCTGAGGCAATAGATATTCAGCGGTATCTTGACCTTTTCCTTAAACTCAAGCGTTTCGGCATCAAAGACAGAGAGCATGTTGCGGTCGGGTGCGTTATGCACGACTATAAGCTCATTGGTGCTCTTGACATATGAGATATCGTTGCCGTGGCAGACCAAAAGATCCTTTGCAGTCTGCACCACACGCATGGTGGAGATATCTATCTTTACCATTGCGCTTTTTGACTCATTGGTCTTGCCGCCGTCGTTGAGGATGACGTAAAGATACCGTCCGTCACTTGTGCCGCCCTGTATGATCTTACAGCCGCCCACGGGCTGGATGGTACCCACCAGCTCACCGGAGAGCGTTGTGGTCTTATCCTTGGCAAAATATTGGCTGATGGTAGGCTCAATATTTTCGCTTTTTATATCCACGCCGCGCGGGATAACAAGGTCGCCGGCCTCTGTTATAAAGTTTTGGGCGATATAGTCAAACGCCTCCAAAAGCTTGCGCTCGGTGGTGGCATTGATCACTAACTTTCCGCCGACCTCGCGGATAATGTAAAAATACCCGCCCTCGGCATCTATCTCTGCGCTTACCGCCGCAGATTCCTCGCGCTCGGTGTGACCCACCAGTATCTCATGCTCGGCCGCGCCGTCTGCCTTTATATACCAGTCGATGGTCATATCCAGCCTGCACCCGGTGCGGTCGGCAATAAGCTCGCGCAGGTCGCTTGCCGCAGTCTTTTCGTAGCTGCCCGCCACGTCCGGGCGAACTATAACATAATCGGAGGCGCCGCCCGATACCACACGGTGGTCACCGTTTACATCCTCGGCGGCAGTGGTCTCGGCGTTCGGTGCGACGGTGGTCTCCTCTCCGCCCGCGGCAGGCTTGCAGGAGACGGTAAGCGATGCTGTGGCAAACAGTGCCAAAAGCACGGAGAGCATTTTTGTCTTCTTCATGGCAAATAATATATCCTTTCAGACAGAACGCGCCGATGTTAAAAACAGTATCGGTGCGCGCATATTTTACTATATTGTACCGCATTTTTGCACAAAAATCAACCCCCGCGGCGCATTTTCACAGTGAAACGCCAATAATTATATGCGCAGTATTTGACAAGCGGCGCATTGTGTGCTATAATTATAATGTATAGCTATGTAAAGATCGGTCTGCAACCGCAAATAAAAACATATGATCGGAGACACTACATGTCGCAACATGAGATATCCGGAGCCGTGGCAGGCGTGCTCCGTGCGGCCACGATCATCCTGGTCGCCCTTTTGATATACCTGCTTATATGCTCATCCACCGGGATCTTTTACAAAAGATTTATGTCGGCCTCCCAAAAGATAGCCCGCATACCCGGACTTTCTGACGGTTTTATACCGCAGGGCATCTGCTACTGCGAAGCGCTTGATGCCTATCTTTGCTGCGGATATCTTGACGATGCACCATCCCGCCTTTACGTGATCCCCGCGGACGGCGGCGAGGTGCGCGGACTGCTTTTACGCCGCGAAAACGGCGAGGATTATATAGGCCACGCGGGCGGGGTATCCTCCTCCGGCGAGCATATATGGATAAGCAATCAAAAAAAGGCCTTTCACCTGACCGTAGATGCGGTGGCGGAGGCGGCAGACGGCTCGTATGTAGCCTTTGACGGCTATTTTGGCGTAAATGTTAACGCCTCCTTTACCTTTGCCGATGAGGAATATTTTTGGATAGGCGAGTACCATCTTGGCGACAAATACAAAACGCGGGATGAAAATCACCGCCGCACGCCCGACGGCTCGGAGCACGGCGCGATGATATACGGCTACAAGCGGGACGACACCACGGTATACGGTGTAGATCCCGAAAGACCCGCCATTGCCCTTTCGGTGCGCGATATCGTGCAGGGCTTTTGCGTGACGGAGGACGGCAGATATCTGCTCTCTACCTCCGCCGGAATGGATAATTCCCACCTTTACATATACGATTGCCGCCAAGTGGTCCCCACCGATCATGTGACCTACGGCGGGCGGGAGATACCGCTTTATTATCTTGATTCCACCACCGTGAAGGACACCCTGACCCTGCCCCGCATGAGCGAGGATCTGGATTACCATGACGGGCGCGTGCTGGTGGCCTTTGAATCCGGCGCTGGTAAGTACGGCGGCCGGATAATTCCCTTTGCGATAAAGCATATAATGGGATTTGAGATAGGAGAGTAAGCGCGCTCCGCGCAGCGGACTGATATTCGCTTGCGGATCTCTTCCGCAACTGCACGCAAAGCACCCAACACCTCCACGTTGATCAGAGCCAAGATCCACCAAGGACAACATATATATCCCAAAGAAAGAGTGAAAAATGAAGACACAAAAGATAATTCCCGATAATTTCAGGGAATATTATTTCAGCACGGTATGCGAGCTTATGTCCCGTCCGAGTCCCTCCGGATACCACCGCGAGGTAGCACCGCTGATCGAACGCTTGGCGGGCGAGGTGGGCTGTCGCTTTGAGCGCACCGCAAAGGGCGGCTTTTTGCTGACCTACCCCGGGCGCACCTCCGACTCTCCAATAGGCGCATGCGCTCACTGCGATACACTTGGCGCCATGGTGCGCTCGATAGATGCGGACGGCGGGCTGGCCCTCTCCTCGATCGGCGGTCCGATATGGGCCACCCTTGACGGCGAGTACTGCACCGTGATCACACGCGAGGGCAAAAAATACAGCGGCACGATACTCTCCCGCAGCCCTGCAGTGCATGTCTACCCGGATGCCGCCGCCCGTAAGCGCGACCCCGACAACATGTATGTGCGGCTTGACGAGGTGGTATCCTCCGCCGCGGACGTTCGCGCACTCGGCATTGACACCGGCGACTACATCTGCTTTGACCCCAAGACCACAGTGACACCCTCCGGCTTTTTGAAATCCCGCTTTATTGACGACAAGGCAAGCGTTGCCTGCCTGCTTACCGCCGCGCATGTGATGCATGAGGCGGGGTTCGTTCCGGAGCATGATATAAAAATAGTATTCACCATGTACGAGGAGATAGGTCACGGCGGCGCGTGCATGCCTGCGGTCAGCGAGATGCTGGGCGTTGACATGGGCTGTGTGGGGCTGGATCTTGCCTGCACCGAGCATGATGTTTCCATCTGCGTTAAGGATTCGGGCGGTCCTTACGACTATGACCTCACCTCTCGCCTGATCTCGCTGGCAAAGGGAGCGGAGCTTTCCTATGCCGCCGACATCTACCCCTTTTACGGCTCGGATATCGGGGCCATGTGGCGCGGAGGGGCAGATATCCCCGGTGCGCTGATAGGCCCGGGCGTGCATGCCTCACACGGCATGGAGCGCACTCACTTTGACGGCATTGCCAACACCATAGCACTAATTCTACTTTATTTCGGCTTTGATACACCCCGCACGGAGGCAGTTTAACAAATGGACAACACAAATCAAATAAACCAAACAAACACACAAGCAACAAACAACACCACGGAGCGCATCTTTAAGGTGGGCATTATAGGCCTTGGCTGTCGCGGCGAATCGATGACCGGGCTTGTTGCCGAGCGCGACGACGTTTGCATCACCGCGGTGTGCGACGTGTATGACGACCGTGTATCGATGATGCAGGAGCGGCTGGCGGCGCAGGGACTCCCCCGCCCCGTGGGATACACCGACTACCACCGCGTGATAGACTCGCCCGACACCGAGGTGATATTTGTATTTGCGGCGTGGGAGGCGCATGTGGACATCGCCGTGGCGGCAATGGAAGCCGGTAAGCCGGTTGCCTTTGAGGTTGGCGGCGCGTACACGATCGATGACTGCCGCCGCCTTGTTGAGACCTACGAGCGCACCCGCACCCCCGTGATGATGCTGGAAAACTGCATGTACGGCATACGCGAGATGACGGTGACGGAGATGGCTCGCGACGGCGTGTTTGGCGAGATCATGCATGTGGACGGCGGATATATGCACGACCTGCGCTCAGAGATATCCTTTGGCGAGCGCAACAGGCACTACCGCCTGCGCAATTATCTTGCCCGCAACTGCGAGAACTACCCCACCCACGAGCTGGGGCCCATCTGCCGTTTGCTTGAGATAAACGAGGGCAACAGCTTTGTATCTCTCTCATCCTTCGCCTCTGCCTCACGCGGCATCAACGACTACGCCGCACGCACGCCCGGCGTGCCCGCAGAGCTGCGTGAAGCGCACTTTGCGCAGGGTGATGTTGTGACAACTATCTTGACCACCGCGCGCGGCCAAACGGTAAAGCTTACCCTTGACACCACACTGGCCCGCCCCTACAGCCGCGGTCTTACAGTGCACGGCACACGCGGATATTTTTCGGAGGACACCCTCTCTGTCTACAGCGACAGCGAGAACACCGAGGCCGACCATTTTAGGTGGCGCCGGTTTTGGGGCAACTTCGACAGCTGGCAGGAGAGATATCAGCCCGAGCTTTGGCGCGAGTACACCGAAGCCGGCATAAAGCGCGGCCACGGCGGCATGGACTTTTTGGTGATAGATGCCTTTATGACCTCCCTGCATGAGGGCGAGCCGATGCCGATCGATATCTACGATGCGGCGGTGATGATGGCCGTCACGCCCCTCTCCGAGCTTTCGATCTCCCGCGGCGGCATGCCGGTAGCCTTCCCCCGCTTTGGCGGTGAGGGCACGGTAACTCTTGCCTCCTCCGCTGCGGAACAGGACAACGACGCAAGCAACACAGATAACGCAAAAACCACACCGCGCTGCCATACAAAATACGCCCTGCATCGGGTATGATCCGAGCGGTACGATAAAAGACAAAGGAACGGAAGTCAAAATGCAGACCACCAAGACTCCAAGGACTCCAAAATTTTTGCAAGCGCACCTGCGTGAGTTTTTGCTTATGCTTATCGATGCGCTCACGGTCACCGCACTATACACCTTTTGCTTTTACATCAGCCGCGCATATTCATTCAACAAATTTGATTCCCCCCTGCGTGCATATATGCTCTACCTTGCAATAATACTGCCGATATACCTCCTGACGCTGTTTGCACTGGGTGTTTACCGCAGTCTTTGGAGCTATGCTCAGTCACGCGAGTATTTTATCTGCACGGTGGCATCAATGCTTGCGGGTTGCATTTACTTTTTGATAACAAGGCTCACACTGCAGCTTTATGTGATGCCGGGGTACTTTTATCTTTTAACGATGTGCACCATCGCCATAGCGCTCGTGACCGAGCGGCTGCTGTATCGCATCTGGCGTGACTACAGGATAGCACACAGCCGTCACACACAAAACGCAAAGCGCGTTTTGGTAGTAGGCTGCGGCGATGCCTGCCGCCTGCTGCTGAGCGAATTTGCCAGCCACCCCGAGTGCGGTATGACTCCCGTATGCGCCGTGGATAACGACCCGGCAAAGGTAGGCAAGTCGATAGGCGGCATAAACATTGAGGGCACCGATGCCGATATAGAGCCGCTTTGCAAAAAGCACCGCATCGATCTTATCATCATAGCCATACCCTCTGCCGACAACAGCCAGCGCGCTCATCTGCTTGACCGCTGTGCCTCTACCGGATGCGTGGTAAAGATGCTCCCGCGCCTGACCGATTTTAACAGTGACAGCACCACCTGTATCCAAAAGCTGCGCGACATCACACCGGAGGAGCTTTTGGGGCGCGACCCGGTAATGATAGACAACTGCCGCCTTTCTGCCTTTATAAAGGGGCGTTGCGTTATGGTGACCGGTGGCGGCGGCTCGATAGGCTCGGAGCTTTGCCGTCAGATAGCCTCCTATGCGCCGAGCCGCTTGGTGATAGTTGACATTTACGAGAACAACGCCTACGATATACAGCAGGAGCTTTGCCGCCGCTATGGCGACACCCTCCCGCTTGAGGTGTACATAGCCTCGGTACGTGACTATGACCGCATGCTGGCGCTGATGCAGCGCACCCGCCCCTATCTTGTTGTTCACGCGGCGGCGCACAAGCATGTGCCGCTGATGGAGACCTCCCCCGCCGAGGCGGTAAAAAACAATATCTTCGGTACATACAACACCGCCCGCGCCGCAATAGCCGCAAAGGTAGAACGCTTTGTTATGATATCCACCGACAAAGCAGTAAATCCCACAAATTTCATGGGCGCGACCAAGCGTGTGTGCGAGCTGATGATCGAGGCAATGAACGGCCGCGGCACGCTGTTCTCCGCCGTTCGCTTTGGCAATGTTTTGGGCTCCAACGGCTCGGTCATTCCGCTGTTTAAGAGGCAGATAGAGGAGGGCGGCCCTGTTACCGTGACCCATGAGGATATAATCCGCTATTTTATGACCATCCCGGAGGCGGTGGAGCTGGTGCTTGCCGCGGCATCGATGGCGCACGGCGGCGAGATCTTTGTGCTTGACATGGGCGAGCCGGTAAGGATCCTTGACCTTGCCAAAAAGATGATAAGCCTATCCGGCTTTGAGGTGGGGCGGGATATCAAGATAGAGATAACCGGTCTGCGCCCCGGCGAAAAGCTTTACGAGGAGCTGCTGATGCAGGAGGACGGTCTGGCCGACACAGAGAACGGCAAGATACACATAGGTCGCCCCGCAAAGGTGGCACTGGCGGCGATAGAGCCGACACTGCGTGAGCTTGAAGAGATAGCGCATGATAACAAGACCTCCCCCGAGGTGATAGCAAAAATGCTTGAGGAAAAGCTTTGCCTGCTCGTTCCCACCTTTAAGCACAACCGCGGCTAAGCC
>CAZFVR010000005.1:48408-86205 GCA_964522215.1 uncultured Ruminococcus sp.
CCGCGGCTAAGCCCCCGTGATCAAAAAAGCTCGATCACTCGATCAAAAGAAAGAAATATCACATGTCCGATAGTAAAAAAGAAACCAAAGAAAGCAAAGGCTCTCGCCGCAAGGCGGGCAGGAGCGGCGGCGCGCGCCGCGCTCTGCTGATAGCGGGAATAGTGCTACTGGCACTGCTGCTGTTGGTGCTGCTTGCCGCGGGAGTTATGTTCTTCCGTTATTACGGAATGCTCAACACCAAGACAGACCCCGCCGATTCATCGATACAATATGACGACTCGGCCCTGCTGGGGCTTGATTCCACCCCGCCCACCGCGGCGGCGGATGACCCGGATAACCCCTATAACCCGGAAAATCCCAACAGCCCGCTCTACACCGGCCCGGCCGTAACACTGCCGCCCGAGACTCCTGCGGACAGCACCAAAGCGCCGGACACCACCGAGCCGCAGTCACCCGCTGCGAGCACCCCTGCGGCGACCACACCCGCCACGCCCTCAACACAGCCCTCCCTCACCCCTGCCGCCGACATAGTTGCCGAAAAGGGGATAATAAACATTCTGCTGATCGGCGCGGACTATGAAACGCGCTACGGCAATTCGGATGCGATGATAGTGGTCTCGATAAACAATGTCGATCGCCGCATAACGCTCACATCCATCCTGCGCGACACTGCGGCATACTTCCCGGTGGTGCGCAACGGTGAGACCGAGATATGGCGGGATAAGATAAGCAACGCGCACGCATATGGCGGCCCGCAGCTGCTGATAGCGGCGATAGAGATGAACTTTGGCATTAAGATATCCAACTACGCCGAGGTACATTACGAGGAATTTTTAAAGGTATTTGATGCCATTGGCGGACTTGACATAGTAATGGATGCCGAGGAGGTAGAGGCCTTTAACTTTGAGTGCAGCGGGCGAAGGATACCGGAGGACAGCGCAGGCAAGCCCGTGCATTTGGATGCCGAGCAGGTGCTCTCCTACGTGCGCATGCGCCACCTCAGCGGCAGTGACTTTGGCAGAACAAAACGCCACCGCAATGTGCTGATAGCGGCGTTCAATAAAGCCAAAACATTCAGCATCGGCGAGATAGACGAGCTTTTGACTACCCTTTTGCCGATAATAGAGACCGACCTCAGCATGGGCGATTGCCTCAGCTACGCCTCCGCGGCGGCATCCTACGCAAAATACAGTGTTGAGACCTTCCGCATCCCGCTTGACGGCTATTATACCTACGAGGATAACGATATAGCCATTCGCGGCTCTAACATGACCTATACCATCAACGCATGGAAAAACCAAGTTGCGGGCTGACAACATTATAATTAACCTAAAGACAGCGGATCTGAAACCGCTGTCTTTTTTCATGTCGGATCGATTCGCTAATGTTGACTTAACATTAAAAGCCGAGCCGCGGCAGTGCCACGGCTCGGCGAAGTAATATTGTTATATCGACTTATACCTCAAGTTTTCTTTTGCGGCGGCGAATGAATACAGTCATCGGAATCAAAGCCGAGACGACCGCCCCCATAGCAAGCGTTATCACCGCAGTGTCGCTCTCGTCACCGGTGCTCGGAGCGGTTTCGTATTCGGCACCGGGGTAGATATTTGCAAAATTGCGCACGTAATCAAACACCTCTCCGCCGGATATGCGCCAACCGTCATCTGTATATACCAAATCGATACGTGTGTTTTCCAAAACCTTATCAGCCTCACACGCCCATTTGCTGCGTTCTGCAAAAGTGTACAACAGGTTTATATCACAGGTGACATGTGCCTTGTTGCCGTTAACTGTAATGTTTTTTATTGTTTTCAAAGACCCGAACGTAATCAAATATAATTTATACAAATTTCCATCCGCATCCACACGCACTTGCTCTATATCCGGACCTCCGGTAACATGGAAATCCTCCACAATACTGTTGACAAGATCATCTGTCATAACTTTGGAGAATCTGAGCTTTGTCTGCTCCATTATCTCGCTTGCAGTATATTGTTTTTCAAATATACCGTATACATATGCTTTACCATCGATATAAGGAACACCATTGGAATCGGTTAAAAAAACCGTTACCTGCGGGCTTAGTTGCAATGAAGCAGTATCATACATGGTATTGTAATATCCATGCACTCCGCGCCATAATGTCTCAAATTCTTTACTGTCAAGCTCCGGGCGTTCGTAGCCGCAGATGTTTGAACAACAAACAAAAGCAACAAGGATAACACAACAAATATAAATGTTATATTTTTTTTCATTTTGCCCTCCTTTAAGAAACACAAACATATGCTTTAATTGATCCGGCAGAATTCAAATCACTGCATTTAACAAGATAGATTCCATAGCGGTTATTGAGATAGGAACAGTCGGTTGTAATCATTGTTACACCTCGAAACGGAGTTTGCGGCGGCGAATGAATACAGTCATCGGAATCAAAGCCGAGACGACCGCCCCCATAGCAAGCGTTATCACCGCAGTGTCGCTCTCGTCACCGGTGTAAGGCGATGTTTCCGCATAATTGCGAAGATAATCGAACACACTGCCGCCGGAGAATTTCCATTCGCCATCAATGCATTCCAATTCTATCGTATAAATTTGATAATCATTGTATTCTTGAGGTTCGTAGCCACTTTCAAATATAAACATTGATCTTTGCGCTATCTGTACTTTTGCTTGATTTTGAGTAACAGATATACTTTTTATACTATCTTTGTTGAGTAGAGAAGGAAGAATTAATGCCAGTTTGTACCACGTACCGTCTGCTCCTTGTCTTACGATCTCAACATCGGGACCACCGGAAACATGAAAGTCTTCCGCCATGCGATCAGCAAGATCAGCGGTCATTACTTTTTTGTAGGCATCAAGTGTTTTGTCATATATATCACCGAGATCCTTATCACCCAATATCATATATGTGTATTGCTTACCGCCTGCATACAGTTGACCTTTAGAATCGGATGCAAACGATACTTGCGGATATACGTACTGATGCTGGTTGACATCGTAAAAAATACTACAGTTTAAAAAATCATACCATAACTCTACAATTGTGTCCGCTTCAAGTTTCGAAACGCTTGACGCTGCGGATATCGAAATAATTGAAAGCAGCAAATATGCTAATATACTAATGACTATAATGATTTTTTTCATGCTTTATCCTCCTTTAGTAGACTCCGACATAAGCTTTAATCGAATCGGATGAATCCAAATCACTGCATTTAACAAGATAGATTCCATAGCGATTATTGAGATAGGAACAGTCGGCAAACAAAAGCATACCGGAAACCGAATCATATCCCAGAACGGTGATATAGTGACCACCGACATAATTACCGCCTATTGAAACGTACCTCGGAAATGTATATGTATTGACATGTGCAACGCAGGGATATCCGGCAACTATGCTGTTAATGGCATACGAGGTGGGTCTTTTGCTATCTTTGTATGTGTCTTTTTCTTCACTATTAAGCACATCGACTATCCAACCTCTAAGTCCACTATCACCAAACATTATCCTCGGTGCCAAAGTTTCCATATATGACATAATGCCGCCCGCAATATCGGGGTTGCCAAGCTTTTGCGCAAGCGCGGCATTGTTGAGCACAAGTGTGTTGTCGCTTGTTGTTGCGAGTGTCGTTGTCCCCGCCGCCGCTACCGTAATCTCACCCGACAGACCGTCCGTTACGGGGAACGGAAAGATATAGGTGGTCTTGCTGAGGTCTCGGTTTTGAAATACAACGGTGTAGACATCGCCCTCTTGCTCGTACAGGCGTTTTACATGCCCCTCGCGTTCGATATCCTCGGCTGTTATCACCGAGGGAACGGTGGACATGTCAAGTACGGCATCCGCCATATCCTCGGGTGCAATATCCCCGGGGAGCTGCGGCAGTGTGAACGGTATCTCATCCGATACCGTCAAGTCTTGGGAAGAAACACCCAAATCGGCAATATCCGATGCTGCTGCGGGCAGGCAAAGCGCCGCCGCGTTTAGCATCAATGCAAGTGCCGAAAGCATTGAAAGCCACTTGAGCTTGCGTGTTTGCGGGTGTTTTCCGGGTGGTCGTGTTTCGTTGTCTTTCATGGTATCTTCTCCTTTATTTTTTATTTTTTGCTCTCGCCGTCCGTCTGCCGCGGCGCGGGCGTTTTTGCTCTTACAGCCAAAATTCACAGCAACGGTTCGGTAAGCAGTGATTCGGTCTTATTATCGTACCTTGTAAAGCGGTAGCTTATATAGTTCTTTTTATGGAACATATCTATCATATCGTAGTAACGCGCGTGTGTGCGCCAGCCCTGATCTACCGAGCCTTGACCGTATTTTACGATCTTTGAGTTGGGGTATATCTCGCGCAGGCGATCCACCTTGGCATCCGATATGCTGCAAGCCTCTATCCACAGCCGCTCAAGCAACGGCAAGTCGGTCAGCGGCTCGATATCAAAGATATCATAATTGTAGGAGATATTAAGATCCACCAGCTCGCGGCACTCGGCAAGCGGAGACAGATCGGATATTTTATTTACAAAAAGCTCAAGATAGTGCAGGTGCTTTAGCTGTGCGAGCGGCGTGAGGTCGCGTATGCGGTTATCTGCCAGTATCAGCACGCGCAGCTCGGGCAGATATTCACCTATGGGGGTAAGATCTGTTATTGCCTGATGACCGAGATCCAGCGCACGGAGCTTTGTGCAGTATTTAAGCACTTCGATATCCTCGCTCGTCAGCCGCACATGCGTATAATCGTAAATCAGAACGGAAAACGCCACCGCGTTGGTTTTAAGCGACCACTTGCCGAGGTGGATGAGCCACACTATCTCGGTATCGGTATACTCGGAGCGCAGGGCGGCAAGGGCATCGTTATCCAGCCCGCAATCGCCCAGATCAAAGAGCTTTGGCGCACTCATGAGGGATATCGCCATACGCACGTCATCGGTGGAGAACTCGCCTGCCCCCTCAAGCGAGACCTCGGCGGCATCGCGGGCAAAGCTTACGCCGCCAACGGTTATATCATATTCAAACACAATGGTGGGATGCGCCCCAAAAAGATCGATAAGCTTGCGCGGCTCGGTCTTGCTTCCGCGCAGATCCACCGTCCGCAGGGTGGGCAGGAGAGAGAGCCGCTCCGAAAGATCGGCGGGGAGCGCACGGCCGCTGAGGTCCAGCTCCTCGGCATCGTCACGCACCGGAACCCCGGATATCTCCACCGTGCCGACCACCTGAAAGCTTACCTGCGGGTATAGCCGCTCAAGCTCGCGCTTTATCTCGATGGGCAGTGTGCGATCCCCCTCAAGGGTGACGGTGCGGAGCGCGGCAAAGGGTCGCAAAAGCTCCGGCAGTTCATCGGTCAGCACGGCCGTGTCGGGGATTTCTATCCGCTCCACGTCCTCGCGCAGGGTCATGCCGAACAGCTCGTGGGTCGTTACGGCCTTGATCTCCACCCCGGGGAAGCTGTGATGCAATGTGCGCCGCGCCTCCGCGCTGATGGGGTCACTCTCCGATAGTACTATCCGCCGCAGCCTTGGAAAATACGCAAGGTTGGCGGCAAGCTCTATCATATTTACCGGAGCGGCCGTTGTGAGGTCAAGCTCCTCGCTGTCCTCGCGAAAGCGGATGCCGCACACGCACCGAGTGACCGCCATATCAAATTCTATATTCGGGAACAGCATTGAGAGCGCATCGCGCTCCTCATGCGGCAACGGATATGCGGGGTCAAGCTCGACCCGGCGGCACTGCGGCAGGTAGGCCAGTGCCTCGCGCAGCTCGCGCGTGTCGTCAATATCAAGACCGACAAGCTCGACCTCTGTGGCTTCGCTCGCCACTTTGCGGCCGTAGAGCATCACGTATGTATCAAAGCGCAGCTCGACACCGGGGAGCGCAGCACGCAGGGCATCTGCCTCGGTAACATCTACGCGGTATGTGCCGAGATCGGCAAATTTAAGCCGCGGAAAGCGCCGCAGTGCCTCCACAAGCTCGGCGGTACTGCCCACCTCATCCCCCAGCACGGCCGCACCGCGGGAGTTTATATCAAGAGTTTGACCGTAAAAATCTATCTTTGATGATGATTCCGTTACCACCTGCAAGGCAAAAAACAACACAAACACTGCTGCCACAAGCAAAAAACATCTCTTTTTCATTACGATCTCCTCTCCGCCGCCGCGCGACATGGATATAGCCGCTCTCCGAAAAAAATGGGTCGGGTGCTATTTTGAACTTACAAATGCGCGGTTCGGCGTCAATTAGCTTGAATGTCGCCCCGCGCTGCTGCCGACCGATCCCATCGGTGTATTATGACTAAATATTAGTTTATTGTATATTTAGTATACCATGCTTATGCACAAATTGCAATACCTTTTTTATCTTTATGAGCAAAAAATGTTATTTTTGCATGGGCGCACCGCGGTGCCGTGCCGAGGCGATGGATATCGCAGTTGTTTACCGCCGCAGGTAAAAGACGCGACTCTCGCCAAGCCCTCTCATGCGTGAGAAGCGACTCGGCGAATGAAATTCGCCGTTTTGCAAGCAAAAATATCGTTTTTGCGGGTTTTACGGTGATCTATGACGGATGAGGAGGAGAAAACATAGCTTTCCGCCGCGCGGAGATCTTCCTTTCAAGCAAAAAGAACAGCAAGACCATCGTCCTACTGTTCTTTTATATTGATATTCTATTCGGTCATCAGCCCTTGCGGAGCTTAGCCTGTGCTTTAAGGCGCTGCTCGGTATTGAGGATGCGCTTGCGTATTCTTATTGACTTGGGCGTGACCTCGATCAGCTCGTCATCGCCGATAAACTCGATAGCCTCCTCAAGGCTAAAGATCACGGGCGGGGTGAGGATGAGCTTTTCATCCGCGCCTGCCGAACGAATGGCGGTGAGCTGTTTCTTTTTACAGGGGTTGAGGGTGATATCCTCCATCTTGGGGCATTCGCCAACGACCTCGCCCTCGTAGACCGGCATGCCGGGGGATACGAACATACGGCCGCGATCCTGCGAGTTGTAGATGCCGTAGGAGGTCGTCTCGCCCGCCTCGCTGGCGACCAGCGAACCGGTAAAGCGCATGATGACATCGCCGCGGTAGGGCGCATAGCCATCAAAGATGGTATTGATGATGCCCTCGCCGTGCGTGGCTGTCATAAACTCGGAGCGATAGCCAAACAAGCAGCGGGACGGAATAAGATATTCGATACGCATGCGCGAGCCGACAAGGTTCATCTCGATAAGGTCGCCCTTGCGCTGACCCAGCTTTTCAATGACCGAGCCCACATATTCCTCAGGCACGTCAAGCGTTACGCGCTCCATAGGCTCGCACTTAACACCGTCGATCTCGCGGTAGAGCACGCGCGGGTTGGAGCAGCAAAGCTCGTAGCCCTCACGACGCATCGTCTCGATGAGGATGGAAAGATGCATCTCGCCGCGGCCGGCAACACAGAAGTTATCGGTGGTATCGCCATCGCTGACACGCAGGGAAACATCCTTGAGCAGCTCGCGGTAAAGGCGATCGCGGATCTGCCTTGAGGTGACGAACTTGCCCTCGCGCCCCGCAAACGGGCTGTCGTTGACAGAGATGGTCATCTCGATGGTGGGCTCGCTGATCTTAACGAAGTGCAACGGCTCGGGGCGTGCAAGGGAGGTGATGGTATCACCGATGGTGATATCGGCGGCTCCCGAAAATGCAATTATATCGCCCATCTTGGCCTCGGCGACCGGCACGCGCTGGAGACCGTCTATCTGATAGATGGAAACGATACGCACGCGCTTGGGTGCGCTGCCTGAATGGTAGTTGCAAACATATGCATCCTGGTTCTGCTTTATCGTTCCGCGCTCGATGCGGCCTATGCCGATGCGGCCGACATACTCGTTGTAGTCGATGGTGGAAACGAGCAGCTGAAGATCATCATCCGGGTCGCCCTCCGGCGCGGGGATATAATCAAGGATGGTATCAAACAGCGGGGTGAGGTCGCTGCCCTTTTCAAAGGGGGAGAGCGATGCCGTGCCGTCACGTCCCGAACAGAAGATCATGGGGCTGTCAAGCTGTTCATCGGTGGCGTTGAGGTCCATCAACAGCTCAAGCACCTCCTCCTCTACCTCGTCAAGGCGGGCATCCGGCTTGTCTATCTTGTTTATAACAACGATAACGCGATGGTTCAGCTCAAGTGCGCGCTGAAGCACAAAGCGGGTCTGGGGCATGGGTCCCTCGGCGGCATCGACCAGCAAAAGCACGCCGTTGACCATCTTAAGTACACGCTCCACCTCACCGCCGAAATCGGCGTGGCCGGGGGTATCTACGATGTTTATCTTAACATCCTTGTAATGAACGGCCGTGTTTTTGGACAGTATCGTTATACCGCGCTCGCGCTCGATATCACCGGAGTCCATAACGCGGGTAGCCATATCCTGATTTTCACGAAAAACGCCGCCCTGCTTCAGCATTTGGTCAACAAGCGTTGTTTTGCCGTGGTCAACGTGTGCGATGATGGCAATGTTTCTTAGATCTTCTCTTTTCATGTTCATGCGAACAGCTCCCTTGACGGTCGTTAAAGCTCCGCACGCGGCGGAAACGACTCAAAAATAACAGGCACTCGCCGAGTGCCAAAAAACATACTTTATTATTATATCACTCTTTTTTATTAAATTAAAGTGGATGATTGAATAATATTTTGCCGATATAGAGCGGTTTTTTTGTATTTTTTGCCCATTCTTTTAGCAACAAGCACAATTTTGAGCACAGGAGATACAGCATCCTGCCCAAAAAACGATGCAATGGGAGATCCCCTCAGAGATCCCGGGCTTTTTGCCGCGCTTTGAGATCATAAATTTGTTTGATATACCTCTAATTTGATTTTAGATATTTCTCAAATTTTATTTTCAGCTTGAATTTGACGGCGTGCTTTTGATATCCGCAAGATAAGACAAAAGTCTGCAAAACTCGCCATGTATTTTAGATCCCGCTCGATGATTCACTCGCACAACTTTCGAGTTATACCTGAAATTAAAACGCTTCACTTTCATCAAAGTTAGATGAATGTATATAATTATTAAAATACATCCATCTTACGTTAGATTAAAAAATCAAAAAAATACTTGACAAATATCGGTTTATGTGATATAGTTCTAATATATGAAGTTACACGAATTTAAAAACTCACACCGAAAGGAGCGACACCATGCGAACCGAGCTCTTACGCGAGCCAAATTTGATATTTGAGGTAACATTGCTGCTTTTTAACAGCAGAACAGGCGCATCCGCCCGTGAACTTAAGGAAACGATACAAAAAAAGTTTGCAATTGACCGAAATGTGCTTGACAGCTGCTTTGATGCCATAATTGAGATGTCAGAGTACGTTTGCAACAACGTACGAGCCGACGAGGAGCTTTTGGACTTTCTTTTTGGTCGTCATTCATCAATGCGGGGCTGTTTTGCCTTTTATTTGATACATGATGTGTGCCGCGACCCGGATGCTGACCTCTCGCGCGGGCTTTCGGCACTGCGTGAGCAATCAAAGGCTTTGTTTTTTGTAAACCTCTCCTCTCTTTTGGTAGCGGAATTCGCACCCGAGGATTACAATGGGGTGATAACGAACTACTCAGAGCTGTTTGCGTTTATTGAATCCCTCCCCCTCCCTGCCGACGAAAAATTTGAGCTTTGCCGCCTTTATAATAATTTTGAAGAATACCGCGAGCTGCTTTGCGGTATAATTGAATCTGCCGCCAAGCTCTATATGCAGCGCTACGATCTTGTAAAGCATTACATCGGTTGGTTCTCCGCCGCGGTGGCAGAGCCGCTCTCGCAGCAGGGTGCCGCATACATTGAAAAAAATTACGGCATCAAGATATCCGCCTCCGCGGACGAGATATACCTGCGCCCCTCTATTGCCATGTGCAGCGGCACGCGCTATCTGATGAGCTTTACCTCCGAGCGAGTTACCGACTGCCTTTATGTTGGCGTGCTGTTTGAGCCATTGCGCGAGATAACGGATGTTTCGACAGTGGACGACCGCATTTGCCGCGCCCTGCGCACGATGGGGGACGACCGCAAATTTGAAATAATGAAGCTGCTCTGCGAGGGGCCGAGGTACGGCATGGAGCTTGCCTCCCTGCTGGAGCTGAGCACCGCCACCGTCTCGCACCACATGTCGCTTTTGCTTGAGGCGGGCTTTGTAACGATCAGGCGGGAATCCAACCGCGTGTACTATGAGCTTAACCGCAAAAAGGTACGCGACTTTTTAGACGAGCTTCGCATCTCTCTGCTCGGGCAATAATGCCGCGCGGCTCGCAGACACGCAAAACCCCAAGCAAGACCACAAACAGGAGACTAAAATAAAAATGGATAAGCTTCACCCCAAACTGATCATCTTTGACCTTGACGGCACACTGGCCGACACGGCCGATTCGATAAAGGAGGCCGCCGCACTCGCACTTGCCGAGCTTGGCTTTCCCGCACGCGACGAGGCACACATCCGCCGCTCTGTCGGCAACGGCGCACTAAAGCTTGCACTGCGCATACTGCCGGAGGACTCGCGCGACGATGATACTGTCCGGCGCATGCTTGATGCCTACGAGCGTCACTACAGCCGCACCTACACCCATGTGCGCGAGCTTTACCCCGAGATGACAGAGACGATAGAGGAGCTGCACCGCCGCGGCTATCTTATGGCGGTTTTTTCAAACAAGCAGGACGAATATGTAAAGGAGCTTTGCCGCCTCCTGTTGCCCGAGGGGTATTTTTCCGCCGCCGAGGGACAGCTGGAGGGGAGGCCGATAAAGCCGGATCCCTACACGGCACTGGATATCTGCCGCCGACTGGGAGTCTCCCCCGCCGATGCCGTAATGGTCGGCGACGGAGAGACGGATGCGGAGCTGGCACTGCGCGGCGGGCTGACACCCGTAAGCGTCACATGGGGCTTCCGCACACGCGAGCAGATAGCCGCCGCCGGCGGATATATCTTTGCCACCCACCCCGCCGAGCTGCTTGAGATATTTGAATGAGACAGGGCCGTCACGCTTTGCGTGAGCGATGCTGTATGTGTTCACGCGCCACGGGCGCTTGTATATAATCCCGCGCACAAAGTGCACCAAGGAGGTACACCATGCTGAGATACAAATTTACATCCTCGCTCGACAAGCCTTTTTTGGATCAATCACCGAGCGACCACCCCACCCTCTCCGCGCTCTCTATGCTGCAAAACGAGCGCCTCTCCCTCCAGCTGATCATAACCGACGACTCCCCCGCTGCGCCACACCGCCGCTTTGTGGGCATAAAGCCCGAGGGCGTGCTTGCCCCCTTTGTGACCCTGCGGATGCTTGAGTCTGTCCCCTCGGCGATGCCCGCCTACCCCGGGCGCAGCGACGAGGGCTACCTGCGCACGACCCCGGGCCTTTACCCGGATCTTTTGGCGCCGATGCAGATGGGCGGGAGCGCTCCCTGCGTACCCGGGCAGTTGCACTCGGTATGGGTGGATATAGATCCGCGCGGTGAGCTGCCGGGCGGCAACTACACCCTGACACTGCGCCTTTGCGACGGCGCGCACACAGAGCGCGCAAATCTTTCGGTAAGGATCATCGGCGCCGATCTGCCCAAAAATGAGCTGCGCTTTACCCAGTGGTTCCACTGCGATTGCCTGGCCGACTATTATCACGTCCCGATATTTTCCGAGCGGCATTGGGAGATAATTGAGAATTTTGTTCGCACGGCGGTCAAAAACGGCATCAACATGCTGCTGACCCCGGTATTCACTCCCCCGCTTGATACACACGTGGGCGGCGAACGCCCCACCGTGCAGCTGACAGACGTAAAATGCCTGCCGGGCGGCGGCTATGAGTTTGGTTTTTCCCGCCTTGACCGTTGGATAGACATGTGCGACCGCTGCGGCGTTGAATATTTTGAGGTATCCCACCTGTTTACCCAGTGGGGCGCGCTCCACGCGCCCAAGATCATGGCAGAGGGGGAGGACGGACGGACGTTCCGCCTGTTTGGTTGGGAGACGGATGCCACCTCCGCCGAGTACACGGCGTTTATTCGCGCGTTCCTTGCGGCCTTTATCGACCACATGAAGCGGCGCGGGGATGACACGCGCTGTTACTTCCATATCTCGGATGAGCCGCACGCTGAGAGTCTTGCGCAGTATCTGAGCGCCAAGGAGACGATCTCCGACCTGCTTGGCGACTACCCCCTGATGGATGCCCTATCCGATTACGAATTTTACAAGACCGGCGCGGTGACCACGCCCATCCCCTGCTCAAACAAGATCGAGCCGTTTATCGAGGGCGAAGTACGCCCGCTTTGGACATACTATTGCTGTGGCCAGTGCACGGGAGTAAGCAATCGCTTTTTGGCGATGCCGGGCGCGCGCACGCGTTTTATCGGCATGCAGTTCTACAAGTATGACATATTCGGCTTTTTGCAGTGGGGCTACAATTTTTACAACAACCAAGGCTCGTATGACCCGATCGATCCCTACCTTGACTCCACCGGTAACTATTTTGTGCCGTCGGGGGATGCATATTCTGTCTATCCCGCACGGGACGGCACAGCGCTTGAATCGATGCGGATAGTTGAGTTCCGCGAGGCAATAGACGATCTGCGTGCCGCAAGACTTGCCGAGAGGCTTATAGGGCGCGAGCGCGTGCTTGCCGCCATCGAGGAGCTGGCCGGCGAGGTGGTATTCTCCCGCTGTGTGTGCGATACCGAGACGATGCTTGCCATACGCGAACGCATAAACAGCCTGATCGCGGAAAATATTTGATCGAATATTTCATTCCGCTTATATTTACATATTTAATTTGAAAGGTTTTTGGTATCTTAATAATGGAACTTCACGGAAACATAGTAGTGGGTCAATCCGGCGGACCGACTGCCGCAATAAACGCAACGCTCTCCGGCGTGATACGCGGCGGGCTTGAGGCCATTGCCGCCGGCACTGCAAAAAAGATATACGGCATGCGCCACGGCATTGAGGGTCTGCTCTCCGAACAGCTGATAGACCTTGGCGAGCGCTTTGCGGATGAGGGTCAGCTTGAGCTGCTTGAGCACACTCCCGCCGCCGCGCTCGGCTCCTGCCGCAAAAAGCTGCCGCGGTATGAGGATGATCCCGCGCTTTACGAAAAACTGCTTGGAATATTCAAAAAATACGATATTCGCTACTTTTTCTATATCGGCGGCAACGACTCGATGGACACCGCCGCAAAGCTTTCTGCCTACACGCGCTCGCACGACTACGAGATGCGCGTGATCGGCGTACCGAAAACGATAGATAACGACCTGGTGGGCACCGATCACACCCCCGGCTTTGGCTCGGCGGCAAAGTACATTGCCGTCACCCTGCAGGAGATAATTCGCGACTGCTCGGTATACACCGTTCCCGCCGTTACCATCGTTGAGATAATGGGACGTGATGCCGGCTGGCTGACTGCCGCAGCAGGCATCGGCCGCGCCGCGGGCGGCTCGGCCCCGGACCTTATCTATCTGCCGGAGCGCTCATTCGATCTTGAGGCCTTCTATGCTCGCCTGCGTGAGAGACTTGCCCTCCACCCCGCCGTGGTAGTTGCCGTATCCGAGGGCATTCGCTTTGCCGACGGCAGATATGTTTGCGAGGGCGTAGATGTTGGCACAACAGACGTTTTTGGTCACAAACAGCTCTCCGGCACAGGCAAGGCGCTTGAGCTTGCCGTGCGTGCCGAGCTTGGCTGCAAGGTGCGCTCGATAGAGCTTAACCTCCCCCAGCGCTGCGCCGCGCACATTGCCTCGGCGCAGGATCTTTGCGAGTCTGTTTGCGTGGGGCGCGAGGCGGTGCGTGCCGCTCGCGACGGCGTGAGCTGTGAGATGATGACCATACTGCGGGAGGAAAATGCCGAGGGCTATGGCTTTAGGATCTCTCACTCGGATGTTGCCGAGATCGCCAACAAGATAAAGAGCGTTCCCGACGAATTTATAAACGAGGCAGGCGACGATGTGAGCGACAGCTGCTGTGAATATCTGCTGCCCCTGATAGCAGGCGAGGCCTACCCGCACTACACCCGCGGCATACCTGATCAGATAATTCTTTAAGGCAGTACCGCGCAATTCACGGCCGGCGTCTTTTTCGTCCGCTTGCTTGCATAGATCTGTTATGTTTCACACGCTTCCTTCGCGTAGGATAAGCTACGTGCGCGAAAAATTGTTTTATCTGACGAATTATCTGACGGCGAGGTTGAACGAAAAGAATTGTGCGGTGGTACCTTAATTTAAAACTTGACGAAAAGCAAAAGAGGTCATAAAAATGGCAAATAAAAAGAAAAATATCGCGGTGATCACCGGTGCATCCTCCGGTATGGGGCGCGAATTTGCAAAAAGGATAGCCGAGCAAAAGCGCGGCGAGCTTGATGAGATCTGGCTGATAGCCCGCCGCCGCGAAAGGCTTGAGGAGCTTGCGGCAGAGCTGCCCGTCCCCGCAAGGATACTGGCACTGGATCTTGCCTCCGACAGCGGCACACGTGCCTATGCCGACGAGCTTGCCGCCGCCGAGGCAGACGTGCGCGTGATAGTAAATGCGGCGGGATACGGCAAGTTTGGCGCGTTTGAGGAGATGGGGCTTGAGGAGCAGCTGGGCATGATAGATCTAAACTCGCGCTCACTTGCGGCCATGACCTACCACACCCTGCCCTACATGCAGGCGGGCGGCGAGATATATGAGCTGGGCTCGCTCTCGGCGTTTCAGCCCGTGCCTTATATTGGGGTCTACGGAGCCTCCAAGGCCTTTGTTTTAAGCTTTACCCGTGCCCTGAACGTGGAGCTGAAGACCCGGGGACGCGGCATTCGCGCCATGGCGGTCTGCCCCGGCTGGGTGCGCACCGAGTTTTTTAACACGGCGGTGCATGACGATACCATCACCTATTACAACCGCTTTTACACCGCCGAGCAGGTCGTGGCACGCGCCCTGCGGGATATGAAAAAGGGACGGGATGTATCTATCTGCGGCGCGGTAATACGCGGACAGGTACTGCTGACAAAGCTTTTGCCGCACAAGCTCGTAATGAAGATCTGGTGCCGTCAGCAAAAGTTTTGATGGATGATATCGCGGTGCGGTATCTGCTGCTCTCTTTTTACGACAACTATCGGCAAATGGATTGACTTTTTGCCGTTTAGGTGGTATAATATCTGCATAATACAAAGATTGGAGACAATATTATGGAACAGATTCCCAGCATTATGGAAGCGCTGATGGTAGTATGCTTTGGCATATCCTGGCCTATCAACATCACAAAGGCCTGGAAGGCTCGCACAGCCCGCGGCATCAGCCTGCCCTTTTACTCACTCATTTGGATCGGCTACATATTTGCCCTGATAGGTAAATTCGTGCTTATCTCGCTCCGGCCCGATCCCTGGTACGTGACTGTTAAGTGGTATGTTTTGTTCTTCTACTTCCTTAACATCATCATGGTCTCGGCCGGTATCGCCATCTACTTCCGCAACCGTGCGCTCGATCGCCGTGCGGAAGCCGAAAACGAGAAAAAGTAATACCCAACCTCCAACGGCGCCACAGTCTCCGTTGGAGGTTTTTTTGCCCTGACGCCGCCTTATTCACCTCACAGCAATTTTTGTCCCCAAAAAGACCAATTTTGTCTTGAAATTCAGCATAAATTGTCTTATAATGTACTTAGTAAAAAAGAAACACCGGGAGCGCTCCCGATCGAAAGGAACTGATATAATGAGCGAGAACAATATTCAAACAAAGCTTGGCTGTGCCGTTATCGGCTACGGCGGAATGGGCGGCTGGCACACACGCCATCTGCTGGAGAGCGATGTGGCCTATCTGACCGGTATTTATGATATAGATCCCGCCCGCGCGGCACTGGCAGAGGAGCGCGGCATTCACGCCTACCCCTCATTTGAGGCGGTACTTGACGACCCGCAGGTAGCATTTATCACCATTGCCGTGCCCAACGAGCTGCACGCACCGCTGGCCATTCGCGCAATGCGCGCCGGTAAGCACGTTATCAGCGAAAAGCCGGTGACCATAACCCTCTCGGAGCTTGACTCTGTGCTTGAGGTAGCGCGTGAGACAGGCCGCCTCTTTACCGTTCACCAAAACCGCCGCTGGGATATAGATTATCTGATGATGCGTCAGGTATACGCCTCCGGCGTGCTTGGCGAGGTGTTTGGGGTGGAGTCCCGCTATCAGGGCTCGCGCGGCATCCCCGGCGACTGGAGAGGCAAAAAGGAGCACGGCGGCGGAATGCTCTATGACTGGGGCATCCACCTTATCGACCAGATGCTTGGCATCGTTTATGACAGAAAGATAGAGAGCATCTTTTGCCGCCTTGAGCATATAACCAACGACGAGGTAGATGACGGCTTTAAGCTTGACCTTTACTTTGAGGGCGGACTTGATGCACGCATTGAGGTGGGTACATCTCACTTTATCAGCCTGCCGCGCTTTTACATGACCGGCCGCCGCGGCAGTGCGGAGGTCAACGATTGGCGCGACCGCACCAAGATCGTTACCTGCCGCGAGTGGGCGGAGGCTGATGTAAAGCCTGTTGTGACCTCGGCGGGACTTACCAAGACCATGGCTCCGCGCGATGAGAAGACGGTGGACGAGAGCTGGCTTGAGCGCCCCGAGTCAGATGTGCATGATTTTTATCGCAACTTTACACGCGCCATCAAAGGCGAGGAGAAACAGCTCGTTACCCACGCCCAAATGCGCCGCGATCTTAAGATCATCGAGGCCGCATTTGAATCCGACCGCCTCGGCAGCATCGTGAAGTTTGAGGACGAGATCTAAGACAAAAAATAAAAATATCGGGAGATGCCACGCATCTCCCGATATTTTTATTTGCACATCTTCGCCGCGGCGTGGCCTGCGGCCTCGCCTATCGCCATGGCCGTGGCCTGCACGCGCAGGGTGGCGTGGGCTATCTCGTCCGCCGAGATACTTCTGCCCGCGGCGATAAGATTTTCGCACGCATCCGTCACCATGGAGCGGTAGGGGACATATCCCGGCTCCTTGAACTGAATAAGCCTCTGCTCGCCTCCGTCGGTGCGGTGGATATCCACCACATGCGTGACCGCCGCGACCGAATCCTCAAACTTGACACCGCTGAGGATATCATCACCCGTCAGCGTATACCGCCCGCACAGGTGACGTCCCTCGCGCACGCCCGCGTTTGCGGCGGTGGAGGAGATAACGGCGTTTTTAAATTCGGGAAAGCTCTCCCGCCACAGCTCAACTATTGTAAAGATATCCCGCCGCATACGCCGCTCCGCTGCGCCGTAGGCGCGATTATCCAGCACGCTTGCGGGGTCGCGGGTGACGTTAACTATCAGCCGCCCGCCGTTAAGCTCGGTATTGAACCAAGGTCCGCCAAAGAGCGGCGCCTTGCCCTCCTTGTGCTTTTGCACCAAAAACTCGTGCAATGTATCATTTTGCGAGGCAGGGATCAGGCCGTTATGGTGTATATGGTCCCGCAGCAGCGGGGTGGTAACATCCACGCCCACCAGCTCAAAGCAATAGGAGAGCGGCTGCGGATGGTCGCTGACGACATACGGCACGCCTGCGGCGGCCATAAGATCACCGTCCCCGGTGGCATCGATAAAGCACCGCGCGGCTATGGCCTCGGTCCCGTTTTTGTTCTCGATGGTGACGTGTGTTATCCGCCCGCCGTCCGTCAACGCTCCGGAAAGATAGGAGTTGGTGTAAAGCTCCACTCCCGCCTCCTCGACCATGCGATCGATCTCACGCTTGCAATACTCGATATCAACAGATACATGCCCGCGCGGATATTCCACCTGCGCACCGCCAACGGCCTCAAGACGCTCGATATACTCCCAAGCTATGCCGCCGATACGGCGCTTGCCACCCTTAAAAAATCCGCTGATGGGGATGACATACCCCGCGGTGCAAGCGCCGCCGAGGAAGCCCATACGCTCGATGAGCGCCACATGTGCGCCGTCCCGCGCCGCGGCGACCGCCGCGACCCAACCTGCAGGCCCTCCGCCGCACACGCAAACATCATATTCGCCGACTATCGGCACGTTTTTGGTTATCTTTATCTCGTTCATGACTTACATATCCTCCGCCGCATATTTTTCTATCATTTCGGCTATCCTTTGCATGGCGGCGGCCAAACGATACAGCCGCTGCTCATACCCCAGCGTTTCGTAAACATAAAAACCGCCGTCCGTCACTCGCAAAAGCGCAGGGTCGCCCGATATCGCCATGGGGGCGACAGAGCGTGCCACCTCATCGGCGGTGAGTCCCTTCATGGTCTTAAAGGTATCCGAGCTTATCTCGGCGCATATCTTCTCACGCGCAAAGGTGGTCCGCGCCAGCGAACGGGCTATCTCCTCCCAAGGTGCACAGCCGTCCATCGGCATTACATGCAGATCGTCCGCGCCGTTGTTATCCTGAAGATGTGTGGCAGTGAGGATATGGCCAAAGCGACCAAGAAAGTCTTCCTTTGGCGCAAACGCGTTGCGGTGACCGCTGTCAAAGCAAAAGCCTATGCCGGGGTGGCCCCACAGGCGTTCCATTACGGCATAAAGATACTCCGGGTATACCGAATTTTCCAGTGAAAGGACAAAGCCGCAGCGGGCGGCGGTGTCTGCTATCCGCTCGTAGCGGTGGAGGGCAGTCTCGTTTATCGGCGGCACGGCACGGTGCCCCCAGGTGACGTGCGCAATGCCGGTCTTAACGCCAAGCGCGGAGCAATACTCGATCTCGCGGCAGTAGCGGTCGGCGATCACCTCTCCCTCCTCGGTATCGTCCCAGATACAGGTGGTCTTGGTACCGGTCAGGTGGATGTTCTCCACCGGTATCCCCAGCCGCTCGCAGAGGGCGACCGTCTCGCGCGTGTCGCCGTCGGCGTATGGCTTCATGCCGATGCAAACGAAGTCAAAGCCCGCTGCGCGCATCATGCGCAAACGCTCCTCATCACTGTGCGCAGGGTCGCGCAAAAGGTACATTCCAAGCTTGATCATAAGTATTCACTCCTTTATAAAGTTTTTTGATGGCAAATATGATGATCCTCCCCCTCATTTCCCGCAGACGACCATCGGTAACCCCACGGCAAAAGGGTACGGTCTCACATACAGACGGACAGATAGCAAAGATCCATCGGCGGCGCGGCACGTGTGGTACGTGCCCTACTATTTCACCACAAGGCAATCGGTATATCTATAATATTTAAACGCCTCAATGGCGGCAGGGGTGATGCGCTCGCCGGGCAGGACTATCGGCACGGCGGGCGGGCAGGCTGCCCCGGGGTCGGCCTGCACGCGTCCGAGAGCCGCATCCACCCCCACCCGCTCGGCGGGAGAGAAGATGGCTCGGCGCAGGGACATGACCGCCTCCCCCGCCGCAACAGCGGGCGGGGCGGCGGTGATCTCCTCCCGCTGCGGGAGGGATGCGAGGGCATTGCAGACTCTCTCCGCCGCGCCCTCCCCGTTGCCGGGGGAGAACATCATTACCAAATGGTCGTCATCACAAAATTCCGGCACGATGCCGAGTGCTTCAAGATACCTTGCCGCCTCGCCGCCGGTATACCCCCACTTTTTTGTAAGCAGGGTGAGTTTGAGAGGCTCGTCCCCGACCGCCGTCATGCCGAGTGCTTCAAGTCGCGCACGGCATGCGGCAACGGAATCGGCAATTGCCGAAAGCTCGCGCGGCAGCTCCGCCGCCAAGCGTGCATTTGCCAGATCCAGCGAGCGCAGGATGAGGTAGGAGGGGCTCGTTGAGCCAAACAGCGCCATGGCGCGGTGTGCGCCCTCGCAAAGCTCACGCGGCGCATCGGGCGATATATGCAGATACGCGCCTCCGGTAAGGACCGGCAGTGTTTTGTGCGCCGAATCGCACGCCATTGTTGCGCCAAGTGCTATCGGGTGCGCCGTGCCACGGCAAAAGCCGAAATACGCGCCGTGCGCGTTATCCACGATAAGCGGCACTCCCCGCGTGCGGCAAACAGCGGCAAGCCCGCCGATATCCGCCACATGCCCAAGATAATCCGGAGATGTGATATACACCGCCGCAGGAAGGCAAGCCGCACGCTCCATGGCGGCAAGCTCGCATTCAAGCTCCGCAGGCGTTGGGCGGCAGGAAAGATAGGAGCCACCCGCCCCCATGAGCCAGCGCACATCGATATCCAGCAGCGCGGCGGCGTAGACAAAGCTGCGGTGTACATTTCTTGCGGCCAGCACGGTGGGGCGCTCCACGCCCGTCGCAACTGTTGCCAGGTAAAGCATGGCACGGATGCAGAGGGATGAGCCCTCGGCGGAATAAAAGGTAGGGCAGGAATAAAGGGCGGAGGCAGCCGCCTCACTCTCGCTGATGATACCGTGAGCCTCATAGAGGCTGTCGGCCCCCTCTATCTCGGTAATATCCAGCCGCTCAAGCTCGCCCGCGCCCTTGTGCCCCGGCACATGCAGGCGAAGCGGCTCGCCCGCCGCATATTCGCGCACAAAATCAGCTATCGGTGTTCCGATCTTCATTATTATTTACTGTTATTATTCTTTATCGTTATCGTTATCGTTATCATTATCGCCGTCATCGCCGCCGCTTTCGCGGAAGGTGCGATCCACCGCCACGGCAATGGCGCATTCCATACGCTTGCGGAAAAGCTCACAGCCGTATTTATAAACGCCCGTGACCTTGCCTGTGGAATGATACGCGTTTGCGGCGCAGCCGCCGGAGCAGTAGAGCCGCGCCCAGCAGCTGCGGCATTCGGGATGCGCATAAACGTTACAGGCGGCAAACTCAGCCTGCACCTCGTGATTTGTCACACCCGCCCATATATCGCCAAGGCGGAAGCGCTCCTCACCCACAAACTGGTGGCAGGGGTAGAGGTCGCCCCAAGGGGTAACGGCCATATATTCGGTTCCCGAGCCGCACCCGGATATCCTTTTGTATATGCAAGGGCCGCCCTCAAGGTCGATCATATAATGATAGAACGTAAACGGCCGCCCCTCGCGGTCACGGCGGAGCATAAGCTCACCAAGCTTTTCATACTGGTCAAGCAGTATGGGCAGATCCTCCTGTGTCAGCGCGGAGGGATCGCCCTCGGCGCACACAACAGGCTCCATTGAAAGCTCGGTAAAGCCGAGATCGAGCATAGTCTCGATATCCCGCAAAAAGTCGGGATTTGCGTGGGTAAATGTGCCGCGCATGTAATAATCCTTGCCGCCGCGAGCCTCAACAAGCTTTTGGAATTTCGGCACTATCCTATCCCAGCTGCCGCGGCCTGCATAGTCAACGCGGAAGCGGTCATGCACCTCGCGCCTGCCGTCAAGACTCAACACCACATTGCTCATCTCACGGTTGGCAAAGTCTATAACGTCATCGTCTATCAGCATACCGTTGGTGGTAAGGGTAAAACGAAAGTTCTTGCCCGCCGCCTTTTCTATCGATCGTGCGTAGGCCACGAGCTGTTTTACAACGTCAAAAACCATCAGCGGCTCGCCGCCGAAAAAGTCTACCTCAAGATTGCGGCGCGTGCCCGAATTTTCGATAAGATAATCCAAGGCTCGGCGGCCGACCTCGTAGCTCATTACCGCGCGGTCACCATGGTACTTGCCCTGGCTTGCAAAGCAATATGAGCAATTGAGGTTACAGGTGTGCGCCACATGCAGGCACAGCGCCTTGACAACTCCCGCCGTGCGTGCCTTAAGCTCGCCCGCCATAGGCTCAAAGTTATCCTCGGTAAACAGCTCGCCGCGGCGGTGCAGCTCCTCTATCTGCTCCAGGCACTCCTCGGCCTCGCCCGCTTCAAGCTGACCCGCGTACTTTTCGCCGATCGCGGAGAGTATCTCCTCCCGCGTGTGCGATCCATAAAGCGCGATCACATCGTAGGTCACATCGTCCACAACATGCACAGCCCCCGAGCAAACGTCAAGAATTATGTTATATCCAAAAAGCTTATACTGATGTATCATTTAAGATCCCTTTCAAAAATAAAAAACAAGAACAATAAGACAAAAAAACATCGGGGCCGTGTCGCTTACGCGCACAAGCCCCGATCGAAAGATCATTTGCTTACCTTTGTGCCCTTTTCGCACTTCTGGTTGGCAATACCGCAGCTGGTCTTGCAAGCAGACTGACAAGAGGTCTGGCACTCGCCGCAACCGCCGCGCTTTGCGCTTTCGCAAAGATTGCGGGTCTTTATGGTGATGATATGCTTCATTTTGTTATATTCCTTTCCTGACGCGCCAAGCGGAACGCCATCGTCTTCTACAGATATGATTATATCACAAAAAATTATGCTTGTCAATAGGTGGAGTCAATTTTCGGCATTTGCCGCGGCTGAGGCAAACATTGATAAGATATCCTCGGCGGTGACCTGCGACGCGTTCTCAAACGCATCAAGTATATACTCGCCCGCCAACGGCAAAAGCTCGTCGGATATCTCAATGCCGTAGTCGGCGGCGGTCCTTTTTATCTCCTCGCCCAGCTGCTCGGCGGCGGCCGTTGCATCACCGCCCGATATGGCGCGGTCAACGCTCTCCGCTATCTTCCCCGCCAGCTCTGCGGCGGCGGCGCTCTCATCTGCGGTAAGACCCAAGCTGTCGCCAACATAGCCAACGCCTGCCGTCCTTGCCGCCTCCGCCGCCGAGCGCAAAAGCTCGCACCCCTCCGCGGCCTCCAAAAGCTCAAGGGCAAACCTGCCGGCTATTATCGAGTCCATTATATTCGCACCGTCCGAAAAGATCGCCTTATTCTCTATCAAAAGCCGCGCGACCTTGGCAAGCGAGAGTATATTTTCGCGCAAGAGCTTTGAGTCGCACTCGCGCAGTGAGCGCATAAGAGCCGCGGCGACAGGGCGGATGCGGTCATCCATCGCGGGGCATTGAAGCCCCAAAAAGTCGCGCCCCTCAAGCCATGAGGATGATACGCCCGCAAGTGCCTCCGCTATCACAGCGGCGACCAGCTCGTCCCCCTCCACATCGGCAGCAAGCGCATCGATAGCCGCGCACTGCTCTGCACCGTAATCGGCGGGGGCGGCATCGGTCAGCGGCAGAGCATCCACCACCAGAGCCGCCGTGCGCGGCAGGATATCCGACAGCGGCGTGCGCACACCGTCCCGCTCCACGCAGCAAAGCCTATCAAATACCGCATTGCCGCCGGCCGCGTTAAGTATGCGCATATACCCGCCCTCACAGAGCGGCGAGAGGACCGGTGTGACCTTGTCAAGCGCACCAAGCATTTCACGCATGGCGCCAAGAGAGGTAAAGGCCGAGTCCGGCTCGCTACCGGTCGCGGCAGGGGCAGCTTCCGCCTCTCCGAGCACGCGTACGGTATCGACCGCCATTGACGCGTATCCCGCAATGGGCATGAGCAGTACCGATATCACCAAAAAGCCGCTGATAAGTCCAACGCAGGTGCCGCTAAGGCGGGATACCGCACCGCGATCCCATTCGTTGCGCCGAAAGACCAAGCGGGATACCACCGCTCCGACAATTGCAAATATTATTGCAAGCACGGCAAAGAGCGCACCGAATATCAAGGGTGCAAGCAGTGCGCGGGGTGTGCTGTCGATAAGCGCTGCAAGGGTGGGCATAGCCTCTGCCAGCTCTGCACTTGATGAGCCGAGTTGCGACTCAAGCTTGCCCGCTATCACCTCAGCCAGCGGGGCGGCAAGGACCAAAGCGAGTACCAGCGCCACCACCATGCAAAGGAGGTTCACTGCCGAGCGCCGAATACCGCCAAGCGCGGCAAAAAGCGCGGCCACCCCCGCAAATACCGCTACTATCAGCAAAATTATCAGATTTATCATTGATGCCGTTATTTCCATTCTGTTGTACTCCATATCTGCCACGATGTACATCGGCTTTTTTGAAAGAATTTTGTGTGCGGAATTTAATTAAATTTGTTTTGCATGGCATGCATCACATGTGTTGTGCCGGGCAGAGTTTAGGCTTGATTTGAGATCTGCCCCGCGGATCTCCTCCGCGATCATCGCCGCAGGCGCGTGCAGTGCTCCGCACCTCATTCCCTTTTCAGCTTTTCAAGCTTTACGGCGGCGACAGCGCCCATGATGAGGGTAACAAGGACGTAGATATGTATTGCAAGGTCCCAAAGCATAGATGCATCAAACCCGAAAAGCAGTACCATGGCGGCAATATACACCAGGGTATCTATTGCAAACAGTACGGTGGCGGTAATTATCCAGCCGCCGAAAAAATGCTCCTCCGCCGTGCCGTCAGGCAGCTGTTTTTTGCTTTTGGAGGCAAAAAAGCAGACGGTGTAGAGTCCCACAACGATCAGAGAGAAGATGATGGCCGCCCACAAAAAGCCGCCGGGCAGGAAATTTTCCTCTGTCCAGCCGTTTGCGGCATAATCGATCATCCCCTCGGAGAGGTTACCTGTGTAGAGCATCGCAAAAAAGGTGAGATAATAGGGGAGCGATGCGGAGAAAAGAAAATATCTGTCTATCCCCGCAAAGATCATTACGATGTTGAGCACCGTCAGCGCAACGATGAGTATCACATCCATGCGCGCGGAGGTGGCGCGGCGGGCAAGCTTAGCCTGAAGCTCGATCCGCTCTGCCTTTTTGGCCATCTCGGCGGCATCCGTCGGTGCGCCCTCGGAAGGTGTCAGTTCTGCCTCAGGGGTGAGCTGAGGATTATCCTGATCTTTCTCCTCATCTACTCTGCGGATGGTCTCGATGACCACCGGCTCGCGCGGGACATCGGAGAAATATCCAAGCCGCCCTGTTTTTACATCGGCGATCTTATCCACAACGTCAAGTCCCTCGGTGACCATGCCAAAGGCGGCATACTGCGCATCAAGGTGCGGTGCATCACGATGCATGATGAAAAACTGCGAGGATGCGGAATCAGGATCCGATGTGCGAGCCATTGAAAGCGTGCCGCGGGTGTGCTTTTGCGTATTGTACATCCAACCGTTGGCGGCAAATTCGCCCTTGATGGGGGAGGTCTCGCGCGGCTCAAACTCCTCGTCATAGCCGCCGCCCTGAAGCATAAAGCCCTTTATGATGCGGTGGAAGATAAGTCCGTCAAAAAAGTTCTTATCGATGAGTGAGAGAAAATTTGCAACCGTTTTGGGTGCGTTTTTGGGGTAAAGCTCGGCGCGGATGACTCCAAAGTCACGCACGCGGATCTCAATGATGGGGTCCTTCATTTTTGTCTTGTCCTTTGCCGCGAACCCGCCGCGGCAGTCCTTTCTTTATTTATCTGTTTTTTTATTTCTGTATTTATTTACTGTTGAGCTTTTATTCTTCGCTCGTCTCCTGTGTTTCGGCTTTCGGCGAGTCATCATACGCCGCGCAAAACAGCTCGCGGGCGCGGGAGGCTCCCTCCTCGCCGCCAAGCCACAGCCAGCCAAACAGTGCCTCAAGCCCCGTGGCCCGCCTGTACTCCGCCGGTGTTGCCGAGCGCGGAGTATTTGTGTGACCGATATTACGCCCCCGCCTGTAGGCGGCTGCCTCACGCTCGGTAAGCTTTGGCAATACCCGCTCCGCTGCCGCCGATTGCGACGTGGCGCGCACATATCTTGCCGCCGCCGCGTTGAGGGAGGCGGAGCTTGAGAGTCCCTCTCTCACCAACCGCTCACGCGCGAGTATCTCTATCACACTGTCGCCGAGATACGCCAGTGCCGCCGCCGTCAGCTCGTCACGCGGGTCAATCAATTTGCACCCCGCACTGACTCATGGCGCGACGGATCTCGGATCCTATCCCATCTGCCATCAGTGTAAAGCCGAGGTCGTTGGGATGCACGCCGTCCATGGTGCATTCATTCTCAAATTTGCCAAGGAAAAAGCTCTCGCCGTCCACGTAGTAGACGCGCTCGTCCCCAGCATCTCGCGCCGCGCGATAGGTGTCGATAACAACATCCTTGCGCGCCATAGCCCCCGCGCCGTTTGTGGCAACGTTGGGGCGGGTCACCATGATGATGGGCAGATCCGGCTGTGATGCGCGTATCTTTTTGTAGGTAGGCAGGTGGGTATCGCGCAGATATTCCGGGGTGGGCGCGTTGTGATCGTAATCAAGGACGAAAAGCAGCATCTCCTGCTTTGATATATAGTCGATGATGGCATCCTCTGCCAGTGCCTTGCCGGAAAAGCCGAGGTTTATGACGTTCATATTGAGATATCTTGAGAGAATGTTGGTATATACCAACCCGGGTCTTGTGGCCGCCGTGCCGTGGACTATCGACGAGCCGTAGATGATTATCGGCTTTTTTGAACGATAGGGCAGACCCGCGCCGAGAGCGGAGCCCTCGGCAAGCCCCACATACAGCTCGGATACCACCGAGTGGATAGGGAAATTGATGGTGAAATGCCGCATTTTGCGACTGCCGAAGCGGATTATCTGCTCATACCCGCCGTCCATATCATAGGGCGGCATAAAAACGCGGTGATAGCGCGATTCGCCGCTTTTGTAATCCTCGTAAAGATCAAAGCCCGCGCTCATGGCAAGCGTCATGTGCGAATTGCGCCCTACCACCGGCATCACGGCCTTGATGAGTATATAGGGCGAATCGGTGGAAAAGCGCACCCGCCCGCCCGCGCTCTCGCGTGAGAGCTTAAAAACGCCCTCCGAGGTCGCGCGTGCTACATCCTCCGGCAAACGGCGAAAGATCGCCTCGCCGCGCGGATCGTAAAAGTTATACAGCTCAAAGGGATCCTCCCTTACACTGTGAAAGCAAACATCGGTCTCCGGAAAGGAGGTCTCAATTGCAAGGTTTTTATCTACCTCAACATATTTTTCTTTTTTTATCTCTTCCGACATGAGCTGTTCCTCCTTATATATCACGCCTTATTGCGCGGCGCAGTATGCGGCCGATGGCATCCGCCATCTTCATAAAACCGAGATCGGTAGGATGCGCGGCATCCACCGTGCAGGCATCAAGCTCCGCACCGCGATATATGCCCTCGCCGTCGATATACCAAACCAGCCGGTCCCCCGCCTCGCGTGCGGCGCGGAAGCTATCCTCCACCACGCGGCGGCGCTGTTCGGAATCCGCCTCGGCGTGCGTGGCAAAATCCGGGCGCGAGAGCATTATGTAGGGAATGTTCGGGTGCGCGGCACGTATTTTTTGATACATGCGATAGTGGGTGGTGCGAAGATGCTCCACCGTTGGCGCATTATGATCGTAATCGCTGACGAACGCGCTCATCTCAAGAGAGGCCATGTAATCGACCATCGTATCCTCGGCACGGGCATTGCCGGAAAAGCCGAGATTTATAAAGTCGATATCAAGGCGGCGGCTTATCAGCGCCTGATAGGCAAGCCCCGGGCGAGAGGCACATGCGCCCTGCGTGATGGACGAGCCGTAAAAGACCACCGGCAGGCGTGTGCCGCAGTATTTGCGTCCGCCCTCAAGCACGGCATCGGCATCCAGTCCCACCATGACCTCGGAGACCGGGGAGTAGAGCGGGAAGTTTAGGGTCAGCGCACGACGGCGGCGGGAGGGGAGGGTCATTGTCAGCTCAAAGCCGTCGGTAATGGCGGACGAGGGCTTGAACACGCCCACGAACTCCGACCCGAGATCGGTATCCTCATACACATCAAAGGAGGATGAGCCTGTCAGCGCCATGTGTGCATATTTTGTTACATAGGGCATACGCACGCGCAGTGCCAGCCGCCCGGAATCGGTGCAAAAGCGCACACGCCCGCCGGCTGTGTGACGTGCATTGCGGTGAACGCCCGCATTTACTCTTGCGGCGACCTCCTCGGGCATGCGGCAAAAATCGCCCTCACTGCGGGGATCGTAAAGACCGTAGATCTCAAACGGCTCGCACTTTATGTTATGCCATACAAGACCCTCGGAATCGGGTGCTCCCGAGACCATGTTTTTATCTACCTCGGCGGGAATGCCCGCCGCCTTGTTCTCGTCCTTCAATTTGATAGATCTCCTTTATTTTTTTATTTTGATCGCGTTGCCGATGACCGATATCTCAACCCTGCCGCCGCACTCGGCGCGCTCGCCGTCAAGCGTCCAAACGGTATCCCCGGGCAGCTTAAAGCGGACTCTGGAGGCGCGGAAAAAGTCGATCATTTTGCAGTTGAGGTTTGATGTGAGCAGTGCCTGTACTATCTGATTCAGCTCGTCCACATTTTTGGGGCGCTTGATGAGTATTACCTCAAAAACGCCGTCGTTCAGCCCCACAAGCTCGGAGCGCAGCTTTACAAGTCCGCCCACCGAGCGCGAGTTTGCGACCCCGCCAAACACGTAATCCCCGCGCAGGGTGCGCTCGCCGTCATCGCAGATGACCTTTATCGGCTTTATGCGAAAGAATTCTTTTATTCCCTCTATCACATACGCGGCATGCCCCACATTGTTTTTAACGTTTTGCGGCGTGGCGTAGGATGCCGCCGTAAAAGCACCAAAGGATGCGATATAGGTAAAATATCTATCCTCGCCAAAGCGGCCGATATCAAGGGTAAGATCCTCGCCGCTCGCCGCTGTTTTGGCCGCGGCGGCAAGGTCGGCTGTGGGAATGCCAAGGCTTGCGGCAAAATCATTTGTACTGCCCGCAGGAATATAGCCGATGGAGATATCATCCCCCGCACCCGACTCGATAAGGCCGGATATCACCTCGTTGAGAGTGCCGTCCCCGCCACAGCAAATAATGCGGGAATATCCCTCGGCGGCGGCCGATGCGGCAAGTCGCCTTGCGTGGCCGCGATATTCGGTAAGCACCACGGTGGGATGATAGCCCTCGGCGCAGATACCCTCTAAGATGTCAAACATGGAGGCACGCGCGCGCAAACGCCCGGATACCGGATTAATTATCAGCAAAAGACGCTCGGGGTCGCGTGCCGCGGCCTTTGCCGACACCGCTTTTTTGTTGCTCTTTCCAATAAAAAATTTCATGTCTTTTTTCCTCTAAGATCTGCCGCACCCGCGCGGCTATACCTTTTCAATATAATTATATCCGCAAAATAACAAAAAGTCAATAGCGAGATGAGATATGACGGGGAAATGTGTTGCGCGGGGCGAGAGGGGGCGCTTTGCGAGCTATATCGGCGCTTTGCAGCGGTCATATTCCGCGGCCGTTGCAGCAGAGTGATATGTTCCGCTCCGCGTAACGTGACAGGCACGCGAGAACGCCGAGCGTGCGGTCGCGAAAGATCATAGATCTTCGCGCGGCGAATCACTTTCTCTTTTTCGGGGCAGAATAATATCGATCATTGCAAAAGAGGTGGTATTTTCATGACAAACAAACAAGCCGGGCGGATACTGATACAGGCGGCGGTCGCGGCAGCACTGGTGCCGGTGCTGATACCGGGGGCCGTCAACCTCTGCTCCGCCGCGGGGGTGAGCGGCACCGAGGCTGTTGCGGTCGCCGAAGCTGCGGCGGGAAACGACGGCTCGATCGTCAGTGCGGTGGTGGCAACCATCGTTGCCGCCGCCGTGATCCTTGTGATCATTGCCCTGATGCCGCGAAAGAGACCCGACAGAACGGAATAAGCCTTGCCGAGCGACTACCGCTCGGCTTTTTTTATTCTCCATGTTGCCTTTGATACCCGCTGATACTCGGTGAGACTCAAAAAGGTCTGTGCGCGGGCTATAATCGACCATGGGAGCCGAAAATGAAATTTGGCAAAAAGAAAGGTTTGAATATAAAATGGCATACAACATTGATCTTGAGGTAGCGGGCAAGTATATAAAGCTGCCTGCGTGCCGACGCGTTGTGGTATCCTGCAATGAGGACTACCACCTGCGCTTTAGCTTTTCCTCCGAATGGTCGGACTACACCGAAAAAACGGTACTGCTCTCGGACGGCCGTAAGCTTTACTCGGTAAAGCTCACGGGCGGCGCAACGGAATGCGACCTGCCGCGTGTGAGGGAGCCGCACATGTATGAGCTTGGCGTGATAGCGGGGACGGGTCCCGCACTTGCCACCGTGGGTCTGCCGATACTGGTAATGCCCTCGATAAGCTCACACGCCAGCGGCACAGCGGCGGAGGCCGGCGCGCAGGACATGATAACCAAGCTTGAGGGCGCACTCTCCTCCGCCGCAGAACAGCTTGAGGGGATGGAGACCGCAACAGCCGCCGCGAATTCCGCCGCCGCTTTGGCAGGTGATGCCGCAGATGCTGCGGCATCCGCCCGCCAGAGTGCCACCTACGCCGCCACGCAGGCAACGAGCGCGGCGAGTGCGGCAAACACTGCGGCCACTGCCGCAAATTCCGCTGCCGCGGCGGCCACCGATGCGGCCGAAGCGGCAAACGACGCCGCAGATGCAGCCGAGGCGGCAGCCGCACGGCAAAAGCTGACCTTCAGCGGTGCGGTGAGTGCCGAGTATGACGGCACGGCGGCGGTAAGCGTAAGCATTCCCGCACAGCCCACCGCTCTCCCCTCCCCCGCTGCACTGACCATCACCGTAGGGCAGGACACTGTAAGCTATGACGGCTCTGCGGCAAAAACGGTAACCATCGCGGGTGGTTCGTCTGCCGCCCCCACAGCATCGGCGGGGCTTGAGACGATCCTTACCCACACCACCACGGCCGCCGCGACCTCCTTCTCCGCCACTCTCGGGAATAACGGCGCGGCGTTCTCACTGCGGCACTGGATACTTGAGCTGCTTTTGCCCTACAGCTCAAGCGGTACGGGCACATGGGATTCGCTCTCCCTCTACGCGCCCGGGTCCTCCGGCTACGACGGCGCCTTTGAGCAGGACATGGAGAACGAGTTTTTTATTGACCACCCCGGCAGCGGCGCGGCCGCGATACGCTTTGAGGGGGACTCGGATATGGCCTTTGGCCGCATCGACTACATAAGACGGGAGTTAAACCCCGACGAGCCGGATATCGATACCGAGCTGATCCTCACCACCCACCCCGCCGCTACCACCACCCCGCTTACAAAGGTGGAGATAGGGCAGACCGGCGGCTATCGCCTCGATGAATACGGCCCGAGCAGTATTCCCGCCGGCACAAAGATCCGCCTTTTGGGAATTCGCTCATAAGCGGCGGGCGGCATATAATGATAGCAAAAGGACAAAAGTATCAAGCAAAGGATGGCCGGAATATAATGAAAAACAAAAAGGAAAACAAGTGCGATATTGCGATACGCGAGGCGTATCTTACAAAAAACAGCTGCTATCGTTTGGCAAGGCCTATGCAGGTTCAGGGGCTGATGCTGCACTCGATAGGCTGTCCGCAACCGCGTGCGGAGGTCTTCGCCGCGCGTTGGAACGACCCCGAAAAGGAGGTGGCGGTACACGGCTTTATTGACGGCGACAGCGGCGAGGTGTGGCAGTTCCTGCCCTGGAACATTTGCGGCTGGCACGCGGGAGGCACGGCGAATCTTACCCACATCGGCGTTGAGACGGGCGAGCCTCGGGGAGTGCGTTACCGCCCCTCCAGCGCGGTATTTGACATTGATGCCGAGGATATACCCGAGGCGATGGAGTGTGCCGAGCGCACATATCGCTCCGCTGTGCGGCTGTTTGCCTACCTTTGCCGCCGCTTTGGGCTTGATCCCATGGCTGACGGTGTGGTGATAGGTCATGCCGAGGGTCACGCGCGCGGGGTGGCATCAAATCACGGCGACCCGGAGCATCTTTGGCGGCAGCTGGGGATGCGCTACACGATGGAGAGCTTTCGCCATGATGTGGCGGCGGCGATGAGCGATGCGACGGCAGAGGAGGAGTCCCCCCAAAGCCCCGATGATGCGCCGATATATGAGGTGCGGGCGGGGGACACCCTCTCTGCCATCTGCGCACGCTTTGGTGTGGACCGGCACACGTTGGCAGAGGCAAACGGTATTGTCGACCCGGAGCTTATTTATGTTGGTCAAGAAATACGGCTTTACGGCGCACGCGGCGAGTTTTATACCGTCCGCAACGGCGACACGCTTTGGGGCATTGCACGCCGCCTCCTTGGCAGCGGTGAGCGTTACCGCGAGATAGCCGCGGCAAACGGCCGAGCGGGGACAGTGATAGCCCCGGGCGAGCGACTTTGGATCCCGCGGGGGTGATCGGATGACCACAGAGGAGCTTGCGGTAAAGCTTGAGGGCGTGGATGGGCGTGCCCGCGCCAATGCAAAACGAATAGAGGAGATAGAGCGTCATCTTGCCGAAAACGACAAGATGCTTAACACCATCGCGCTGATAGCACAGCGGCAGGACACGATGGACAGCGACATCAAGGAGATAAAGGGGGATGTAAAGCTGCTTACAGCCAAGCCTGCGCGGCGATGGGAGATGGTGATAGAAAAGCTTATCCTTGCCGCCGCGGCAGGCATTGCAGCGTATATTTTGGCGCGGCTTGGGCTTTGATGGATCAAAGCGGAAAGGAGAAATATAACATGATATTAAAAAACAAAGATAAAATATTGCGCTGGTTGCGTGCGGCGGGCGTGCGCGCGCTGAAAACGGTAGCGCAGACTGCGGCGGCTACGATAGGAACTGCCGCTGTGATGGGAGAGGTACACTGGCTCGCCGTAGCCTCCGCCGCCGCGCTGGCAGGAATACTCTCTCTCCTGACCAGCCTTGCGGGACTGCCGGAATGCACAGAGTGATGTTGCGCACACAGTGCAAAATATCACTGCGCAGATCACCACAAAAATACCGACAGCCGAGCGAAAGCTCGGCTGTCGGTATTTTATTACCACCCGTCACAGGGTGCATCTTTTGATAGATACGGCGCGTTTTGTATCGGTATCGATCTCCAAAAGCACGCCCGTGGAGGTCACGCGCCCCTCCGCCATGCGAAATTTTTGCGGCATACAGCTGGTAAAGCGGCGAATTATCACATCCGCATCCACGCCGAGGACACCGTCCGCCGGGCCTGTCATGCCGATATCGGTTATATAGGCCGTACCGCCCGGCAGGATATGCTCGTCCGCCGTCGGCACGTGCGTGTGCGTTCCCCACACCGCCGAAACGCGACCGTCAAGATATATGCCGAGCGCGATCTTCTCGGAGGTCGCCTCCGCATGGAGATCCAAAACCGCGACATCATACCTGCCCGCCTCGCGCGAAAGTATTGCATCGGCCGCGGCAAAGGGGCAGGCCAGTGACTCACCCATTGAGACATTGCCCTGAAGATTCATGCACAGCACGCGCACGCCCGCAGCACTTACCACCACCGAGCCGCTGCCCGGTGCAGCGGGAGGAAAGTTATCCGGCCGCAAAAGGGTGGGCATATCCTCGTATAGATGATAGGAATCCCTCCGTCCGAATGCGTGGTTGCCGGTGGTTATTACATCCGCGCCCGCATCAAAGATATCCCGCACATCTCGCTCGGAAATGCCGTGGATATCCGCCGCGTTCTCGCCGTTGACGATGGTGAGATCCACATCCCACTCGCCGATGCGGCGGCGCAGATTTTTTCTTAAATATTCTACCCCGGCCGTGCCGGATACATCGCCTATGGCAAGCACACGAAGCTTCATTTATACCTATCTCCTTATTTCTGTCATATAAAGTCGATCGTAAAGCATAGTTTTACGATCGGCTCATTTCCGTCGTATATAGATATCACGGCGCAACACCCTGGCCAGCGGACGCGCCGCCATGATAAAGATGACGGCTCCCACCGCCGATTGCGCAAGATCCGGCGGCATGGAGGCCACGGCCGAGACCGCATTGCCGTACACCACGGCACTCTCGTAGGCCCAGTAGCCCAAAACGTTCACTGCCGCCGCGCCCGCCAAAGCCGCAAGATTGCGCGGGCAGAGCGGGTCGCGCGAGTGCCCATCAAACAGCAGGACGGCTACAGCGCGCACACCTATCGTTGCGGGCAACCAAAGCGGATAGCCGCCGATGAGATCGGCAAGCCCCGCGCCTATCGCCGCCGCGCCAACGGCATAGGGTGCGGGCAGGAGCACTGCGGCTAAAAAGACAAAGCCATCCCCGATATGCACATACCCCTGCGCACCGGGTATTGGCAGCTTTATAAAATATGTAGCGCAAAAGATGAGCGCGGCCATAACGCCGCCTGCGGCCAGCCGCCGCGCCTCACGGTGAATATGCCGCTCGCCCGCAGGCTGCGCGGGCTTTTTTGGTTCTTTATTTTTGTTTTTTTCCTTGTGATCGGACATTTTTGCCTCCTCACATATATGTGACGAGTTGGATCGATATATTTTTGCTCCCGCATCAAGCCGGATCCGAGCTTTCGATTATAAAGATCCCGCCGCGGCGGACGGATATGAGGGCGCAATTGCCGACTATCTCATTGCTGACGGCGTATTGGCGGCGGCGGGTAAGGGTGGCGTTCTTCAGCGGATAGCGCACGCCCTCAATGCTGACGCCGCGCACACGCTCGTCGGCCGCAACAAGCGAAAGATATTTATGCTCGCTCCTGCCGATAAGCGCTGAGCTTGAGCGCAAAAACCTTATGCGGTCGCGCCCGTCTGTCATAACAGCGTACACGCCGCGCGCCGAAAGATCCTCAAGGATGGCTATATTTGACAGCGTATGGTCAAGCCTGCCGCCAAGCCCGCCGATGATGACCAGCTCCTCGGCTCCCCGCTCAATGGCAAGCTCGACCGCAAGCTGCGTATCGGTATCATCCTTTTCCGCAGGGACGCGGATAAGTTCAACGCCCTCGGGTATATCGGCGGCGGGGAGAGAATCAAGATCCCCCACCAAAAGATCCACCCTGTCGCCGAGTGCGCGGGCGGTAAGATAGCCCGAATCGGCGGCGATGCGTATATCATCCGCCTTTGGATGCTCGGTCACGCGCCCGACCTCGACCCTGCCGCCGGTGTAGATAAATGCTCTCATTTTCCCTTTCCCCAAAACGGCTTGGATCGCAGCGCCGAGTACATCTCAAGATAGCTTGCATGCCGCGCCGCCGATATCTCGCCGTTTTTTACCGCGCGCACTATGGCGCAGTCCTCCTCTTTTGTGTGCGTGCAATCGGAATACCGACAGCCGCCAAGATATTTTTTAAATTCCCGCATCGTGCCGGGCAGGTCATCGAGACCGAAAAAGTCAAAGCTTTCAAAATCCAGCAGTGAAAAGCCGGGGGTATCCGCCAGATAGCCGCCGCCTGACAGCGGATAGAGCACTGCGGCGCGGGTGGTGTGCCTGCCACGGCCTATCTTTTCGCTGACGCCTGCGGTGCGCAGGGAAAGCTCCGGAAAGAGGGCATTCATGAGTGTGGATTTGCCGACCCCCGATGCGCCCGCAAAGGCAGAAACACTGCCGCGCGGCAGGCTATCGATAAACGCCGAGACATCCCCCACTCCCTCGCCTGTGGCGCAGGAGAGCGGAAAGACCCTAAAGCCCGCACTGCGGTAGATATCGGCAAGCTCTGCGGTGCGCTCGCGGTCAAGCTCGCACTTGCCGATGATGATCACCGGCTCGATGGAATTATACTCGGCAATGGATATCAGCTTATCCAGTGTCGGCAGTATAGGAGCCGGGCGCGCCGCCGCAACCGCAGCAAAGATATGATCGATATTTGCAAGCGGCGGGCGAATGAGCGCATTGCGGCGCGGCAATATTTCGGATATCACCCCGCCCGAGCCATCTGCGGCATCGGCACGCGCGGCATCCTCCGCCGTGACCCTGACCATATCGCCGCAAAGAACGCGGTCAAGCCGCGCCTCTGTGTTATATGCGCCGGCAGTCCTCGTTTCACCCACGCCGGGAGCTCGCACCGAGCCGCGAACGCGACAGCTGATACAGCCGCCGCCCTCAAGGAACACGGTGTAGATGCCGCCAACGCCGCGCAGCACGCGGCCGAGGCGTCCCTCCTCGCTTTTTTCTGTTATCATTTTACACCTCGGCGGACATCGCCGCCGCCTTTCTCCTCCCGCCCCCCATCCTACGGCAAGATGATAAAATGTCTCCCGCAAACGGATGGAAAGCAAGATCTGTTTTTTGTTGTCACACTTTATCCATATGGCTTTTATGTGTGTTCGCACAGCACATCGTAAGCCGTCCCCCGCCAACGGATGCAGTACATAGCCGTAAGCCGGTGCGATATCCAACGTCACGAGCGAAGAATACAGAAAAATACATTCAATTTGAAATCCGCTCTGCGGATCTCTTACTCAACGCACGCTGCGCGTGCATTTCACGTTCCGCGGATCGGAATATATCACTTTGCGGCGAAAGCCGCAAAATATCACTCCGAGCCTCGCGCGGAATATCACCCAAGCGATGCGCTGTATATCATCACTCGCCCAAGATCTCGGCGGCCTTAAGATATTCGGCGGTGATGGATATCTCCGCCGCATCATGCGAAAAGGTCACAAGCACGCCGCCGCGCAGGCTGTTATGGTAGGCAAAGCGCCCGCCAAGTCCGGGTGACAGATAGCCGATCGACCCTGCGGAGGCTACAGTTATATCGCCGCGGGAGATATCCGTCTTCCCGGTGCCGTCACAATCCACCACAAGGCTCACGCCGGACACAAGCATCCGCTCGATGCCGCTCATACCGTCGTGAAGCTCGGCCTCATCGATATCCGATGACTCGCCGTCATCCTCCTCGGCATTCTCCAACTCTCCAAAATCACCGCAGGTGACAACGCACAGGGGCATCGGGGCGTTCCCCGCGGCCTCGATAAGCTCGGCACATACCGCGGAGGTCCTCGCGCTGTTGCCGTTCATATCACTGCCGCCGACAAGCCAAATGCCGCCTGCCGTCTCTCCCATGCTGATCTCGATGAGCGAGCCGTCCCCCGGGCCTATACAGCCCTCGGTTGCCGCCACTACCTCATTTTGCATCACGGCGGGAAGATCACCACCATCCGCCGCATCCTCGGCGGCTCCGATAAAGCTCCAGCTGATGCCGCGCGCATTCAGCGGCGCGGCAATAGCCGCCCACGCCGCACGCAGCTCGGCACGGTCACCGGCCCCGGCCGAAAGCTTGCCTGTAAAGATGACAAGATCCGGCTCGGCATCATCAAGGAGTGCCTCGATGGCGGTGATCGAATGCTCATCGGCATCCGGTGCGGCAAGCACCAGAACGCGCACCTCGCGCTTGTCGCCAAGCTGATTTTTGGATATCAATATACCCTCGTCCGTCTCCTCGGTGCGGTCAATACGGAAGTTTGAATACCCTGAGAGTGCCGCGTTAAGATCCGGTGAGTTGACACCGCCATTGTTTACGGCAATTGCGGAGGCGGAATCTCCGTTGTAATTGCTGAGGAAGCGGTCGATACCCGCCGCCGCGCCCTCACTGCCGAAGGCCTCGATTATCAGGTCGCCGCGGCTGTTGAAATATGTACGAAAGCCGTCAGCCCCCACCGAATAATAGGCATTGGTATAGTCTGTCTCGGATAGCTCGGTATGCCCGATAACTATCGCGCCGCCCTCCCGCTCGCGGTCGGTGCCCGCATCGGCGGATATCACGGCCATGGCATCGGCTGCGGGAATGAGCCTTGCGGCGTAGCCGTATCTGTCATACAGCTCACCCGCCAGCTCGCGTGCCGCATCAAGCGACCACTCGCTGCCCGGATTATCGCGATAGATGATATCAAGGCTCACGCTCTCATGCGCATCTGCCGCGCCGGCAGCTTGGTCATTATCGGCGTTCATTACCATCATCTCGCCCGCGGCAGGGAAAAGTCCTATTGCCATGGCGGTAAAGATCACAGCCCCCGCCGCGCGGAAGACACCGCCCGCCGCACGGGCTTGAAGCATTTTGTTGACGGCCGATATTAGGGCAATGGATATTCGATGCACAAATACCGCCGCCATTTTAAAGAGATTCATAGATCGATCGGTCTTGACCCAAAAGGGTCGCCTTTCCTTTAATTTTCCGCTCTCGCGGAGCTTTTGTTGTTTTCCTATATTAATATATAGGATATATCGGTTGCACAGGTGTGCATTACTCACTGACCTCGCCATCGGGATCGACTACCGGTCCCGGCTCGGGCTCCGGTTCGATAACAGGCTCGGTGACAGGCTCGGTGAC